>NZ_BIMD01000030.1 GCF_004000905.1 Paenibacillus humicus NBRC 102415 | reverse complement strand
GGCGGACAGGCTGCGGCGCTGGCGGCTGAGCCCCGCGCAGAGCGCCGCAGCCGCAGCCGCGCTGCAGTTCATCGAGCGGCCGGCTCAGCCCGGCTCGGACCATTCCGCAGTGCCTGCAGCGGCTTTGTCCCGGCCATCCGTCATGAATGCTGTCCCTCTGGACACTCGCTCGGACGATTCGGCAGCGGCGGAACAGGCATATGCCGAGCGAGGCCGAGGGAGTTCCGTGGTGGCAAAGGTTCAAGCTCTATTGTTCGATTTGGGCGGAGCTTTCCGTTCCCGCCTGTTCAGGCCGGCTTCTCCTCTTCCCGCATTCCTGATCTGGGCGGTGACCGGAGCAGGCAAGACGGAGATGGTGTTTCCGCTGCTGGAGTCGGTGCTCTCCAGAGGAGGCCGGGTGCTGGTGGCGGCGCCGCGCCGGGATGTCGTCCTGGAGCTGGAGCCCCGCGTCCGAAGCGCCTTCCCGAATCATCAGGTCGTCGCTCTCTATGGAGGAAGCTGCCAGCGATGGGAGAGCGGCTGCATTACGCTGGCGACGACGCATCAGCTGCTCCGCTTCCGGGAAGCTTTCGATCTGGTTGTCGTGGACGAGATCGATGCCTTTCCTTATGCGGGCGATCCGCTGCTGGCCCGCGCCGCCGCCGCCGTCTGCCGCCGCGGGGCGCCGGTCATCCTGCTGACGGCGACTCCCGGCAGGAATCTGCGGCGGCTCGCCCGAAGCGGCCGGCTGCCGCATGCCAAAGTACCGGTCCGCTACCATGGCCATGCGCTGCCGGTTCCCCAGCGTCTCGCCTGCCCGCCGGCAGCGCGTCTGATCGAAGCGGGGAGCCTCCCCCGCAGCCTGGCGAAGGCGATCCGGATTTCTCTGGCGAGGGATGCCCAGATTTTCGTATTCGTCAGCCGAATCCGGCAGGTGGAGCCCTTGGCTGCCCGTCTGGCCGCCTGGTTTCCCGGCACGGAGGTGGCGGGCACCCATTCCCAAGATCCCGAACGCGGCGACAAGGTGCTGCGCTTCCGCGAACGTGGCATCCGGCTGCTGGTCACCACGACTATTCTCGAGAGGGGAGTGACGGTTCCTAAGAGCGACGTTTTCGTCCTGGACGCCAATGACCGCATTTTCGGAGAAGCATCGCTGGTGCAGATCGCAGGCAGAGCGGGCAGATCGTCGGATGACCCCGGAGGAAGGGTATACTTCGCGGCGCCGGAATACACGGGATCTCAGGCGGGCGCTATCCGTCAAATCCATGCCATGAACCGGCTGGCCGGCGGCGGAGCGCTCGGAGGGCCCGACTCGGCCTGCCAGCCGGAGCGGGGGGGCCGATGATGATGGCCAAGCACGACCGTCCCGCGGCCGGGACCGCAGGGAGAACAGGTCCATTCCTGCCGGGAGGAGAGAAGCCGTCCTTTTCAGCCCCGCTGCTGCGCCGTCTTCTGGACCTTCTCTCGCCGGCACCGGCGCGCTGCATCATGTGCGGCAAGCCATACCGGCCGGGAGTCCCCAATTCCCAGGGCATCTATGCGACGAGCTCCCTGCCTCCGGATGCATTTCCGAGAGGCTGGCAGGATTCCCTATGCCGGCCATGCAAGGCAGGCATTCCCTGGATCCGAAAGACGGCCTGTCCGGTGTGCGGACGCCCGGAACAGTGCGGGGATTGCCGGAGACGGACTAACGGGGGGCTGCTCCGCAACCGGAGCTCCGTCCGCTATGATTCTTTCATGAAGGAGCTTCTCGCGAGATATAAATACAAAGGAGACGAGGCGCTGCTCCCCCTGCTCGGCGCCATGCTGCTGCCCGCTTATGAGCAGCTGGCCTCGGATGCCCTCGGCATGAGGGCGGGCCAAGGCCTCTCACGCCCGGCATTTGATTTGATTGCGTATGTGCCGGTCAGCCCGGAACGTCTGCGCGAGCGGGGGTTCAATCAGGCGGAGCGGCTGGCGCATCGGCTCGGCCTGCATGTCGGCTTGCCCGTAGCAGACCTGCTCCGGCGGCGGGAGGAACGTGGGAAGATGAGCTCCAAATCCCGGAGCGAGCGACTGCAAGCTTCCGAGTCCTTGTTCTCTGCCTCAGCGGAAGCGGAGACGCTTCTGCAGGCAGCCGCTCTAAACCGAGCTTCGTACCCGGGCGCTTCGCCCTCTTCCGTCGCGCCGCTGAGCCTTCTCATCGTGGATGATATTTATACGACGGGAGGGACGCTGGACGGCTGCGCCAACGCGCTGCATGCAGCTTCGCCTGTGCCGCTCGATATCCGTTCCCTTGCTTGGGCGCGGGCTTGAGAGCGTCCTATTTCTTTTTTTGTGCAATCGCTCCCCGCCCTCAAGAGGCGGCGGAGCTGTTTGGCATGTCTTCAGCGTCTGCCTGCGGAACGTTCCCAGGTCTTTTCGGCCTCTGCATTCTCTATACAAGGGTTCCTCATGCAATTCCCAATACATTCCTGCCATCCTGGACTCCAATGTGACGCTCTCTCCGCCGATAATAGAACTACACAGTCTGGTATCATGAAAGGGGCTTGGCCCATCCGATGAACAATCTCGACAATTGCCCGCGCTGCGGCAGGCTGTTCGCCAAAAACTTCCGCGATGTCTGCCCTCAGTGCATTCGGGAAATCGATCGCGAATACGAGCTCTGCTCCGACTATCTCCGCAAGAACCGGGGCACGGCCATCAACGAGCTGTCCGACATGACCGGCGTCAGCATCCGGCAGATCACGAAGTTCATCAAGGAAGGCCGTATTTCGCTAATCGATTCTCCTAATTTGAGTTATCCATGCGAATCCTGCGGAATTTTGATCCGCGAAGACCATATGTGCGAGTCCTGCCGGGCCCGCCTCAAGAACGACGTGCGTCGAATGAAGTCGGCCGAAGAGGAAGCGCTCCGCAGCACATCGGCCTTAAGGGCCTATCAGAGCAAGAATATAGGCAAAGATCGTACTTGAGTACGGGATGAAATTCTTGTTTATACGATAAATATAGGACTTGACAATTAGTCCGACCGCTCTATTCAGAAAGCTTTTGGGCAGGCCGATAATACGTGTAGAAGCCAAGGCCGATCAGAAAGCCCAATAACGAGGTGAATGGCAATGAAAATAAATGAAACCGGCAGGATCCTTCCTGTCAGCGCTTATCAGAAGACAGGCGCCGAGAACCGGGTGCAGGAAAGCGCCCGTCCCCGCAAGACCGACCAAGTGGAAATTTCCGAGGAGGCCAAGGAAATGCTAGCCAGCCGCCAGCCGGAAAGCGCCGAGCGCAAGCAGCGCATCCAGGAGCTGAAGAACGAAGTGGCTTCCGGCAATTACCGCGTAGACGCCCGCAAGATTGCCGACAAGCTATGGGATCATTTGAATTCTTGAGGAGCGAAGCATCATGCCGATAGAAGCGATTATCGATACGCTGGAGCAGCAGGATGCTCTTTATTCTCAGATGATCGAGCTCGCCGACCAAAAGACCCCCGCGCTCGTAAAGGGGGATCTGGATGCCCTGAATGCGCTCCTGATGAAAGAACGCAAGCTGGTGAAAACGGCCGGCGAGCTGGAGGAGCGCAGGACGACGCAGGTGAACATCCATTTTTCCAAGCTGCAGCTCCGGCTTCGCAGCGGCAAGCTCGCCGACCTGATCCGGACGGTCAGCCAGCCGGAGGACAAGCAGAAGCTGACGGAGATCCAGCAGGAGCTGAGCGGCAAGCTGGAGCGGCTGAGAATGAAGAATGAGCATAACCAGCAGCTTTTGCGGCAGTCGCTTGAATTCATCGAGTTTTCCCTTGAGCTTGCCAGCGACCAGCCTCACGACGACTATACCTATATCCATCCGCAGGCAGGCCCGGGCGGTTACGCCAAGGCAGGCATGTTCGACAGAAAAGGCTAGAGGAGGACAGCCCTAATGGCTTCCACTTTTCACGGAATCGAAACGGCCAAGAGAAGCCTGTTCACGCAGCAGACGGCTCTCAACACGGTAGGCCACAACATATCCAACGCCAATACGGCAGGTTATACGCGCCAGCGCGTGAACATGTCGGCGGCGACGCCGATGGAGCCGTTCGGATTCTTTCATTCGACCGCTGCCGGACAGCTCGGCACCGGTGTCGAGGCTTCCACGATCACCCGTCTGCGCACGAGCTTCCTGGATGATCAATTCCGGGGCGAAACCCAGGCCCAGGGCAGCTGGCAGATCCAGGCGGAGACGCTGGACAAGCTGGAGAAGATCGTCAACGAACCGTCCGACACGGGACTGCGTACTCTGGTCGAGAAGTTCTGGTCCTCCTGGTCCGATCTCAGCAAGGATCCGGGCAACATCACGAATCGCCAGATCGTCAAGCAAAATGCGATCGCGCTGACCGACTCGTTCAACCAGCTGAGCAAGCAGCTGACCGATCTCAGCGGGGATCTGACGAACAGCGCGGATACGAAGGCCCAGCAGGCGACTTCCATCCTGTCCTCGATCGCAGATTTGAACGGCCAGATCAAGCGCATGGAAGGCATGGGCGACCAAGCCAACGACCTGCGGGACAAGCGGGATCTGCTCACCGACCAGCTCTCCAAGCTGGTCAACGTCAACGTGACCGAGACGGCCGACGGGTACTCCATCGCCATGGGCGGCGCCAACCTCGTTGCGGGAACCGTCAGCTCGGTGCTTACCGGAGCGGGGCTGGAGGCTTCCTATCAAGCGGGCGATCTCCAGGGCGGCGAGATTTTCGGCACGTTCAAGGCGCGCGACGCCAACGTCAAAGGGCTGCAGACGCAGCTGGACGTTTTGGCGAATACGCTGGCCAACGGGGAATTCCAGGTCACCGTACCGAAGGGCTCCGTCCTGCCGGGAACGACCGTCCCTCTGGCGGACGATACGATCATGACCGTCAAAGGAATCAACGGCTTGCACAAGCTGGGGTATACGCTGGAGGATCCTGCGACGGCAGGGCTTGATTTCTTTACCTTCGATACGGCCGGCGGAGCGACAGGCATTACGGCAGCCAGCATCAGGCTGAATCCCGCCATCAATTCCGATCCGAACAAGATCGCCAGCTCCATGCGCACTTCCACGGACGCGGCTGGCGTCACCACCGTCGTCAAAGGCAACAATACGCTGGCGCTGCTGATGGGCGAGGCCAAGGACAAGGCGTTCACGATCGATTTGACCTCTTCCGGAGGCTCCGTATCCTCGGCGACGGTCGGCAGCTATTACAATTCCATCGTCGGCCTGCTCGGCGTCCAATCCCAGGAAGCGCAGCGGAAGTACAGCAATTCAACGGCGATGGTCGATCAGGCGGACAGCAGCAGGCAATCCGTCAGCGGCGTTTCCACCGATGAGGAAATGTCGGACATGATCAAATTCCAAAATGCATACAACGCAGCCGCCCGCTTCATGACCGCGATGGACGAGCTGCTCGAGAAGCTGATCAACGGCACCGGACAGGTCGGCCGCTGACGTTAAGGAGATGAACGGTTATGGCGCTTAGAGTGACCCAGGGCATGATGCATGCCCAGCTGATGAGCAACCTGAATACGAACCTGAGCAAAATGTCTACGCAGCAGGACCAGATATCCACCGGCCGCAAAATCAACAAGGCTTCCGACGATCCCAACGGAATCACCTACGGGCTTCGCTACCGCAGCGATCTGGCGGGCAATGCCCAGTATCAGAGCAATGTCGCCTCCGCCCAATCCTGGCTGGACTTCAACGACACCCAGCTCGATCAGGCGACGCAGATTCTGCAGCGCGTGACCAGTCTTGCCACCCAGGCATCGACAGGGACGAACACGCAAGACTCGCTCGACGCCATCAACAAGGAAATCGCCGAGCTCAAAAACCAGATGACGGATATCGCCAACAGCAGCTTCAACGGCAAATACGTCTTCGGCGGCCAGTGCTTCGATCAAAAGCCTTTCCCGGCCGGAGCGGACGCCAAGGGAATCGCCGCCGACGGCGGAGACGTGACCTATGCGATCAGCGAATCGATCACGCTCAACGTGAACCTGAAAGCCTCCGACGTATTTGGAGCCGCAGACGCAGCCGGCACGACGGACAACGTCTTTTCCGTTTTCGACCGTCTTTCAGCCGCGCTTTCGACCTCGAACTACGGCGCCATCGGCGGCGAGCTCGATACCATCAAAACCCGGATGAACAAAATCATTTCGGCACGCGCGGAGAACGGCGCCCGGACGAATCGGGCGGAGCTGATGGACAACCGGCTGAAGGATATGAACATCAGCCTGACGGCCCTCCAGTCCAAAACCGAGGATGCCGACGTCGAGAAGCTGTTCCTGGATTCCACCGTCAGCCAGAACGTGTATCAGGCTTCCCTATCGGTCGGCGCCAAGATCATCATGCCTTCTCTCGTCAACTTCCTGAACTAGGATGCGGCTGCCGCAGATCCAAATCCAGCAGCAGCCGATCAAGCTCGATATCCAGAGCCAGCGCGCGCAGGTCGATATCCGGCAGCGGAGAGCAGACGTCCAGATCGAGACGTCCAGGCCTCCGATGGAAGCTCAATCCTATCGGCCTGTGCTCAGCATCGATCAGACGGACACCTGGAACGCCATTACCGGCGGCAAGCCGGAGGCGTTCACGCAGCGCATCTATTCCCAGTCGGGCCAATATGCTCAGCAGCATTTGATTCGGACGATTCAGAAGTGGCGGCAGGTATCGGACTTATCCGCAAAGGAGAACCCGATTCCGGATATGGCGGCTGCGGAAGCATTCCGGGAGAGAAGCCCTCTTCCGGTGTACGGAGAGGCGTCCATCTTCAACACCCGGATTCAGATCGACGTCAGGCCGCCGGATATCGAAATCCAGCCTTGGAAGGTCAACATCGACGTCCAGACGCATAAGCCTGAAGTGGACTACCAGCCTGCCAAGGTGAACGTTACGGTGGCTCAATATCCGACGGTCACCATCATTCCTCCCCCGCAAGTGGAGCTGATGGCTTGAAGCTTGGCTGGACGAGTTAAAAGGACTTCGGGCACTCTGACCCAAATAACCTTTGCCAACGATTGCAAAAGAGCGATAAAATCGGAATAACGATTTTGTTGCTCTTTCTTTTTCTTGATGATTAACTTCTAATCTTTAATTTTCTTGTCTTGTTATTGATCTTTTATCCCTGGTTATTGATCCTTGATTATTGATCTCTGATTTTTGATTTTTTGATTTCTGGTCTTGGATTTCTGATGATCTTGCTTTCTGATCTTGAATTTCTGATTGTTAATTTATAATTTCTGATCTTGGCTTTCTGATCTTGATCTTTTAGAACTTCTTTTCCTCTTCTTCTTTTCCACAGATCAAGCCGACTATTGGGAGTGATTGAAATGCTGATAGAAACGACCCGTTTCGGGCAATTGGAGTTCCGGGATCACGAGGTGTATACATTCCCTCATGGCATTCCAGGTTTCGAAAACTATAAAAGCTATACATTGATCGATGTGGAGGACAGCCCGTTCTACTATTTGCAATCCATCGAGGAAGGCAGCCTTGCTTTCGTCGCGGTCGATCCCTTTTCCTTTTATCCGGATTACGAGTTCAATCTTCCCGAGCAGACGGAGCAGGAGCTGGCAATCTCAGTTATTGAGGATGTTCGAGTGCTGAATATTGTGAGTATTCAAGGTTCGCTGGAAAAGGCCACGATCAACCTGGTGGCTCCCGTAATCTTGAACGCAGCCGCCCGCAAGGGAGTTCAGATCATTTTGGAGGGGACGGGGTATACGACTCGACATGGTCTGCAAGCTCCCGTCACAACCGCTGGAACGGAGGGAGAAGCCTGATGCTCGTACTCAGCCGCAAAAAGGGCGAGTCCATTCTGATCGGCCATGACATCGAGCTCAGCGTCCTGGAAGTGACCGCCGACGGGATCCGGCTCGGCATTTCCGCCCCCAAGGACGTCACCATTCTTAGAAAAGAGCTCTACGTCGCGATCGAGGATTCCAACCGTGAATCCGTTCAGCGATCCGTTTCTATGGATGACTTGAAAAATCAGATTCAAGCTTTAAATTTATCTAAAAAGCTATAAACAAATCTATGTTCCTCCCCGATATATTCTTTAGAGCAGTTAAAGGGCGGCCGACCTGATAACTGCTTTACCACAAGGATGTGGGACATTCTTTATACTCAGGGAGGAAATGAATCATGATTATCAACCACAATATTTCCGCGGTCAACACGCACCGCAACATGGGCCTGAACCAAACGGCTGCCAGCAAAAACATGGAGAAGCTCTCCTCCGGCCTGCGCATCAACCGCGCTGCCGACGACGCTGCCGGCCTCTCCATTTCCGAGAACATGCGCGGCCAGATCCGCGGCCTCGAGCAAGCTCAACGCAACACGCAAGACGGCATCTCCTTCGTGCAAACGGCTGAGGGCGCTCTGAACGAAGTTTCCGCCATGCTGACGCGCATGAAAGAGCTGAAGATCCAAAAAGACAACGGCACGTACCAATCCGCTGACACGGACAACATCGGCGAAGAAATGACGGCTCTGTCTTCCCAAATCAGCAACATCCTGACGAACACGACGTTCAACGGCAAGAGCATCACTGCCGGCGCCGGCATCGTTACGGACGACAAAGGCACGCTGATCACGATTTCCTCCGTGACGACGACCAGCTTCAGCGGTCTGACTTCCGGTTCCACGCTCGCGAGCATCAACGATGCTATCTCCGCGGTAGCAACGGAACGCGGCAAGCTGGGTGCGGTTCAAAACCGTCTGGAATACACGTCCAACAACTTGGGCACGACGACGGAAAACCTGACGGCTTCCGAGTCCCGCATCCGCGATACGGACATGGCGAAGGAAATGGTTGCTCTCACGAAGAACAACATTCTCCTCCAAGCTTCGCAATCGATGCTGGCTCAAGCCAACTCGGCTCCGCAAGGCGTCCTGTCCCTGCTCCGTTAATCTTTTCTTATGGACCGCATTACCCGAGGACCTTGGATTTCATCTAAGGTCCTTTTATTTTTATAGAGCGAGGAATGGAATGGCATGAAAAAGCAGTTGGCATTGGTTATGATCGTCAAGAACGGGGAGGCAACGCTGGGCCGCTGTCTGGAAAGCATTCGCTCTCATGTCGATGAGATCATTATCGTAGATACCGGCTCGACGGACCGAACCAAGCAGATCGCGCAGGTCTTCGGAGCGGAGGTTTTCGATTTCCATTGGAGAGACCATTTTGCGGAAGCCCGGAACTACGCGCTGGCCCGGTCGTCTGCCGAATGGAATTTGATTCTGGATGCGGATGAGTACGTGATATCTGCAGATTGGGAAGAGATCAGATTATTCATGGAGAATAACGGGCAGATAGGCCGCATCCGAATTGACAGCGATTTTGTGAATGGCGAAGGGGATAACAGCCAAGCCGGCGGCTGGGTGTCCAGACTGCTTCCCGGAGACGTTCGATATGCCGGCAGAATTCATGAGCAGGCCCAATCCGATGCGCCCCGCCGCAACATTCCTCTTCTCGTAAACCATGACGGATACAAAGGGACGGATAAATCGACAAGAAACATCCCCCTGCTGCTCATGGAATATGAAGCGGAGGGCACAAGCAAATCCTATTATGCTTATCAATTGGGCAAGGAGTATTACGGCATTAAAAATTATGCTGAGGCATCCCGATATTTGGAGGAGTCGCTGGGACGGCTTCATGGCCGGGAACCGTATGCTCCAAATGTAGTGGTGCATTATTTGTACGCCCTTATAGGTCTTGGAGACTTGGACCGGGGAATGGAATTGGTCAATCAGTCCCATGAATACACGAGCCAATTTCCCGATTATTACTTTGCATGCGGAATTTTTTATATGGACTACATTATGGCGGAGCCTTCCACTCGTGCGCACCTGCTGCCCAAAATCGAACATTCCTACTTGACGGCAATAGCCATAGGCGACAGCGATCGTTATGACAGCGTCAAGGGGACAGGTACGGATGCGGCGCAGTTCAACCTGGGCTTATATTATGAATTGTCGGGACAAGCCGATAAAGCTGCGGAGGCCTACCGCGAGAGCGCCCGTCATGGCAATAAAAAGGCGCAAGCGAGACTCGATGGCCTGAGCCAGTGAAAACTCTCACAACTTCTTGCGATTAAACCGATAAAAACTATAGTCAAACAATCGGAGGGAACGTCGATGTCCATGAACGTATCCAATCTTTCGTCCATGAACACCAAGCAGCTGCCATCGGTTCCGGCCATGCCGGCAGAGGCTGCAAGACCCGGAATCAGCAAGACCCAAGTCATCAATACGACAGACGCGCTCAGGCTCGCAGAGCTTAGAGGCGCCCACCCGAGCATCTCCGATGAGCAGAAGATCAAGGCGGTGGACCGGGCCATCAAAGCGATGGAGGGTCCTCACACGACCGTGGAATTTTCTGTCCACAAGGAAACGAACGCCATCATGATCAAAGTCATCAATAAAGAAACGAATGAGATTATCCGGGAAGTTCCTCCCGAAAAAACATTGGATGTCGCGGCCAAGCTGATGGAAGTAGCCGGACTGCTGGTCGACCACCGAATCTAAACCTAGCCGTCAGAGGGGGAATCAATCATGACCAGCATGCGCATATCCGGATTCAATTCCGGACTCGATATCGATGCGATGGTAAAGCAGATGATGAAGGCGGAGCGAGCCAAGCTCGACAAGCTCAAGCAAAGCCAGACGTCTATTACATGGCAGCAGGAGCAGTACCGGGATATCAGCACCTCTCTGGTGGATTTCCGAAACAATAAGCTCTCCAAGTACAATACGCTGAATTCTCTCAGCGCCAAAGTCTCCGAGGTGACGGGCAATACAGCTGCCGTGTCCGTAACGTCCACCAGCAGCGGAGCGTCCGGCTCCTTAAGCGTGACGGTTCAAAACCTGGCTACATCTGCTTCTCTTTTGGCGCAGACAGGGGCGGCTTCCGTCAAGGCGGATACGAAAATGAGCGGATTGAATATTTCCGGTTCCACTAGCAACGAAATCAGCATCACATCCGGCGGGAAAGAGTATAAGTTCACTTTTCAGCCGGAAGAGCTCGTCAGCGATGTCGTGGCTCGAATCAATTCCAATAAAGAATTGAATGCGACGCTCATGATCGGATCCGGAGGGGAGCTGTCCATCCGGAGCAATGCGACCGGCAAAAACGAGCTGTCTATCAATGCGCCAAGCTTATTGAAAGCGGGCAGCGCCCAACCGCCTGTGGATGGCTTGGACGCAACATACACGGTTAACGGCATCTCCATGAAATCAGCGAGCAACTATGTCAGCGTAAACGGGTTCAACCTTCAATTGAAGGCGGAGACGGGAAGCGCCGGTGCGAGCACCGTGTCCTCGAAGCTGGACACCGACTCCATCGTCAATACGATCAAGTCATTCATAAGCGACTACAACTCGCTGCTCGATCAGGTCAATACCAAGCTAAATGAACAACGGTACCGGACTTATTCCCCTCTGACAGAGGAGCAAAAGGCGGACATGAAAGAGAGCGAAGTCACTCTCTGGGAATCCAAAGCCAAGAGCGGCTTGCTCAAAAACGATTCCATCCTGAGTTCCATGGTTACGGACATGAGGACCGCGCTTGTATCTACCGTAACGACCGGAACGGGCGACAATGCCATTAAAACGGTTCAATCCCTCGGCATCGTGACCGGACAATGGTCGGAGTACGGCAAGCTCAAAATACAAGACGAGCAGCAGCTTAGAGCCGCAATCGAAAAAAATCCGGAGCAGGTCATAGCTTTGTTTACCAGCAAGGATCCCAGTCCTTTGCCGGATACCGATCCCAACAAGCTGTCCAAATCCGTCGATCCCAAATGGGGAATTTTCGAACGGTTGAGCAGCACGGTCATGAAATCTCTCCAGCAGTTGACGGAAAAGGCGGGAACCTCGTCATACAGCACGGACAAAAATGGAACCTTCATGGCCAATTCGATGCTGGGCGAACAGCTTCGGACTCTCGATACCCGAATCAGCGATATGAACCGATTGCTGACGAACAAGGAAAACCGATATTACAAACAATTTACCGCGATGGAAACGGCGATCAACCGCTACAGTTCCCAGTCGGGAGCCTTTGGAAGCCAATAAAAGGAGTGACCTGGTGTGATACAGTCTCCCTACCAGAAATATCAGCAATTATCAGCCCAGACCGCTACGCCGATTCAGCTTGTCCTCATGCTCTATGATGGGGCCATTCGCTTTACCAAGCAGGGAATCATGGGAGTCGAGCAGCGCAACTATGAACTCGCCAACAATTGCTTTTGCAAAGCAGAGGCGATTCTGCATGAGCTGATCGCATCTTTGAATTTCGATTACCCGATTTCGAGCCAGTTGGTCAACATCTACGAATACATGCTTCATCAACTGATTCAAGCCAATATCGGCAAGAATCCGAAGCAAGCGGAAGAAGTTGTCGCGCACTTGAACGAATTGCGAGAGTCATGGAAGAAAGTGGCGGGCAACATGCCTCTTCAGCAGCAGGCATGAGTGTCGAGAGCAGGCTTAAATATTTGCAGGAATACACGGAGCAGCTGGCTCAGCAGCTGTACAAGGTCGAATATGAGCAGCTGGAAGAGCTCGTGGATCTGAGGGAAGAAGTCCTGAATGGAATCCAAGACGGAGAATTGACGGAAAAAGACAGGAGCAGGATTCAAGTCTTGCTCTCTTTTGACGGGCAGATCCTCTCCAGAATGGTCGAGCTGAAAGAAGAGGCTTCGATGGCCCTCCTGAAAATAAATCAGTCCAGATTCCAGAAAAACGCCTATGAACAAACAAGTGTGCAAGGAAGCTATTTCATCGATAAAAGAAATTAAGGATTGCCTGCTGCATGCAGGCAATCCTTTTTTATCGGGCCAATAGATCGGTGAAGATAGGGAGCTTGCGAGCGCCTGGGAATTGAGCCAGCAGCTTCTGACGGTATTCTTCTTTTTTCAGCGGCTCGCTGGCATGCTTGAGATAAAGCACATAAAGATAAATTTGCCCGGGCAGCTCTCGAATGGCTTCTTCAAGGAATGCCAGACCGTTTTCCACTAAATTTTGATGAAGATGGTGAATGGCGAGGTTCTCCATATTTTTTCCATTCAAAGCATTCTGCTCCAGAAGAAGGCTGTAGTAGTTCAAGGCGATCTCGGTCTGCTCTTGGACAAACATGTAGTCGGCCATTTGCTGGATGACGAAATCATGGGAATAGCGGTTGATCAGCTGGTCATAAATAGCGAACTCGCGGAAATTGAAGCTGTCCTTCAACAAGTCGAGCAGGGGACCGAAGTTTTCCAGCGTCACGTCTTCTGGTTCGGTTTCTCCCCGAAGATAGGAACGAATGGCCTCGATCCGATGGGCGGCTTGATTCTGTTCCTCCGAATCATCAAGAGACAAGGGAAGAGCTAGTGACAACCCCCATGCATGATCAGCCAAGGCGTGGATTCTTGCCATTCGCTCATGAATGAAGCCGGATGGAATGAGAGCTGCTGTCTGTGCATATCCGGATTTATCTTTAATGAGGAAGAAGTATTCCAGCATGTCTTCATGGGACAAAGCCAGATCACCTGCTATAGATTCATAATAATGCCTGCTCAGCTCTGCGGCATGATTGGCCAGAGCCGACCGGAACAATATGTAGCGGTGTTTGCTGTTGCCTGGCTCATAAAGCTTGTCCAAGAGCTCTATGGTCGCTTCAGTGGTATCGAATCTTGTCATGATTTTGAGCAGGGCTCTCAGAGCGCTGTAATCGTATAAGTCCTGCATGAGAAGCTTGGTTAGATAATGAACGGCCTCGGACCATTTTTTTTGCCATTCATAGATAGAACTTAATTTGCGCATAGGAATGGTTGATGCGAATTCAGCGCTTTCGAGCCAAAAAACCTGCGATTCCTTGGATTTTAAAGCGGCCGTTTCAATGGTCGCTACATATGTTTTCTCGGCTTCTTGCATAAAACCGAGATGATGAAGAATGGTTGCCTTATAGAATGCATATTCCGGGTAATCCTTCCATGCACTAAGTTTATCCTCCGTGAGCTTCCATGCATCAAGCAACCGATGCTGTAGCAAATAACTGTGGATAAGCGAGATGACGCAATGGGGGTACCAGGAAGAGTTTATATTTTTATTTTGTTTCTTGAGGGCTCGTTCATAATAATAAACCGCTTTTTGAATATCCTTGCCTACGGCAAATTCATTGCCAAGCGTGTAGTAATCATAGGCGGTGAAGCCTTGCTTTTCCTTTAGTTCCTTGAAGATGCTGGCATTTCGGTTCAGCTTGGATTTGCTGTTTACCATTTCCTCCAAGTATCCGGTATGGAAGAGGGAAACGGGGGCTAATGAAGACAGCAGCTCTCCCGATGGAGAGCGGAGCTGCTCATGGATGGGACGGTAATATTCGATTCCGAATCCGTTCGGAAACAGGCGGGGGATCTCTCCCGAAGTGATGACGGCCTGTTCCATGGATTTGCCTACGAAGTTAATGACATTAATAGAAAAAATATGATGGGAGGAAGGCTCGGCCGATTCCAGAAACTGTCTAAGCTTCTCTGCATCTCCGGCGGCAAAATATTCGTCCGCATCCATGACAAGAATCCACTTGCCTGCTGCTCTTCTAACGCCTTCATTGCGAGCCGCGGAAAAATCATTACCCCAAGTAAACTCATGAACTTGGGCCTGGTAGGACAAAGCGATCGCTTTTGTGCGATCCGTGGACCCCGTATCAATGACGATGATTTCATCTACGGCGCTCTTGACGCTTTCCAGGCAGCGCTCCAGCACATCCTGTTCGTTCTTGACGATCATGCACAAGGAAAGAAGCATATTCATTCTCCTATATTCTTGATTTGCCTTAGTTGTATATCGGATTTCAATCGTTATTACAATAGATCCTATCCACAGTTACAGTTACTGCTCTTCCGAACGGAAAGGAAACACCCTTCCATTCTCCGGAGAGACGAAAGGGTGTCAGGCAGAAATTCCTGTCGCCGTCACCGATTATCTCAAACGTAGGCGGTCGCGGTCGACGAAGATGGAATTGATGCCGGTGAAAGCATACTCGTCATATCCTTGCTGATCCATGAAGCGGACAATGGTTTCGTTTTTCGTTCGATGAGCAAGCCTGATTTCGTAATCAATCATTTCAATGACAATAATGACGGGGCGTTTGGTCTCAAAATCGATGGATTGCAGAATCTCCATATCCTTGCCTTCGAGATCAATGGACAGCAAAGCTGGCGGAGCATGAAGGTACTGATTGACGAGATCATTGTAAGAAATAGTAGGAACTTTAATATGATCAACAATGGACAGGTAGGGATTTTTTTCACAGAATTCCATAGCTGACTCGTAGCTGGTCGTACAAAGTCCGTCCGAATTCAAGATGTAAAAATCCTGGATCCGGCCTGATTGTACATCCACGCAGCGGTTCAAAATCAGATCTCGGGTCCTCTCGGATTCGAGCTCTGGAATAAGGGATGGATTGGCTTCCACCAGTATGCCGGCTGCTCCCCTTGAGTACAAGGCATAAGTATTGCTCAGGAATTTGGCATGATTCGCTCCCAGATCTACATAGGTTGCGTCCCCGATTGAAATGTTAAGCATCTGCAAAATATAGAGGATGATGCTGTCTTCTCCGGATTGAGAGTACGTTTCTTGCACATATGGAGACGCAGCAGGAGCTTGTGCAGGAGAGTTGTTTCGTCCCAACTGGTCAAGCTTGTCGGCGAGAATGAGCAGCTCCTGTTTTTGCTGGAGACTCTCCTCGGTAAGCTCGACCAGATGGTGGATGTATTGTTGTAAGATGGTTTGTTGCTGTTGAGCAGCAGTGCAGGCCTCTTCCTGCTGCAGCTCGACTTGAGAGATTTTTTCGGCAAGCTGCCTGTTTTCACTCCGAATGCTCTCGATTTTTTGCTCCAGCTCAAGGAGCTGTGAGTTGGGTTCCGGGACGCTGGGGGCGTTCATCGGCTTCATTGGGATCACCATCCGTTGTTTTCTGTTCGTGCAGGATGAAGCAATTTGCAGAGAAGAAAAGTTGTATTCTAGTAGTTTACTCGGTATATAGAAGGGAATCCGTTAGCGGCTTTGACGTCTTTCTTTGGATTTTATATTGATATTGGAACAGTCGATGTCGATATTAAAGTCAACGGATAGTCATAAAGGAGTCCTGCAGATGAATGCCAAAGAGAATAAGCCGGTCAGCAGCGTTACTTGGATCGGGCCGCAGTTTGAACAAGCGAGTCTTGCGCATGTAAATAGAGAAATTGGAAGCCGTCTCGCAGAGCGCCGAGAACTCGTTTCTTTCTCGTATATGGACAAAGTCAATCAAAGCGAAATCGTTCCTGAATATAAAAAGATTCAAGAGAGGACTTGGCAAGGAGACGAGTCTTCCATTGCGATCGCACATCAATGGCCCCCTGACTTTAAGCGCCCGAACAGCGAGAAATGGATAGTCATGCAGCCTTGGGAATTCGGAGCCATACCGAGGGATTGGTATATTCCGTTCAAGTATCATACGGATGAGATTTGGGTGTACACCAGCCATACAAAAGATTGTTATGTGAAATGCGGCATTCCGGCTGAAAAAATCAAAGTCATTCCACTTGGAGTGGATCCTTCGCTCTATTGTCCTTCGGGCTCCCGATATCCTCTTCCGACCAAGAAGAAATTCGTTTTCCTGTTTGTAGGAGGAACGATTTACCGTAAGGGAATCGATACTCTGCTCCAGGCCTATATCCAAGAATTCAGCCCTGAGGATGATGTTGTGCTGGTCATCAAGGACAATGGCCAAAAAACATCCTATCAAGGGCAAACAAATGAGGAAGCTATTCAAAAAATACAAACTAATGATCTTTATCCTGAAATCGTCTATATAACGGATGACTTGACTCCAAGCCAGATGGCGGAATTGTATCGATCGGCGGATTGCCTTGTTCATCCTTACCGGGGGGAAGGTTTTGGACTGCCGATTGCGGAGGCGATGGCTTGCGGCATTCCGCCCATCGTTCCTGATCGCGGAGCCAGCATGGATTTCTGCGATGAAGAGACGGCTATTTTGGTTCCGAGCTTCGAAAAAAGGGAATTGCAAATGAAGCTTGGGGTTAGCGCAAGCATTGATTTTCCTTGGGTAATCGAGATTCATGTCGAAGACCTCCGCCAGAAAATGAGGTCGGCCTATCAGGATCCGGAGCGGCTGCGGGAATTGGGAGCCAATGCATCCAGCTTCATTAGGCAAGCCTTCACCTGGGATGCGACCGCCGATACGGTCGAAGCCGAAATCGAAAGAGTAATCGAAGAAGGGCAAGGACGGACAAGAGCGAAATCCGACATCATTGAAGAAGAGTCGAGTGTAGCATTCGAATTCTATAAGCAAGGAAACGATCCGAAAGCGGAAACGATTTTCAGAGCGATTCTGGATCATTATCCGCATAGATTGGATATTCGCTACAACCTTGCCGTTGTCTTGTTCCGGATGGGGAGCATTCAATCGGCGAGACAACAACTTCAATGGATAACGGGGATCATGAAGAACGAGACTGCAGAGCTCCAGTCTGACATCTGGAACCTGCTGGGTGTTTGCTATTCCGAAGCCGCCAGTTTTTCCAAGGCGGCGGAAGCTTTCAGGAACGCTCTGGTGTGCAACGAAAATCATCCTACCGCAGCGGAAAGTCTTGCTTATGCAGAGACAATGCTGCTTGAGTCAAGCCATCGAGGAAGTGTGGATGAAACAAATCCCGGAGGTCCGGATCAAGAGGACTTCGCTCTCGCTCTTATCAACAATGAAATCCAGCTTGATGAAATTCAATTGCTCTCAGATGAAGATTTGCAGTACATTCTGGATTCGGCCTTCCTTGCCACTTATCATAAGGCCGTATCGGTCCGGAACTATTTGACCGGAATTATCATGCTTAAGCTGGATCGGATCGAAGAGTCCATTCAGAACTTAAGGCTTGCTGTCAAGCATTTTCAGGAGGGAGAGCAGCCTGCGTTCCTCCGTTTCGCCTCATTGAAGCATTTGGGGCGTGCATACTTTACAAAGAAAGATCTGCATCAGGCCGTCCACTATTTCAGGGAAGCTCTCTCAATGACGGAGACAACCGGCAGGGCGGCGGACAAAGTCCTCATCAGGGAATGGATAGAGGAAGCGGAGAGAGAGATGGAATCTCTTCGAAACTATTACTGCAATCATGGCGACGACATGCCTGAGAGTCGGCCTGTGTCTGCAGCGGATGAAAACGAGGGACAGCCGGAAGCTTTTCAGAATGAATGCTTAAAAACTTATTTCAACGAAGGCGACCATGTTCTGGTTCTTGATCCCCCCCTATTGTCGGCATCGGAATCCTTCTCGAATCGGGGAAAGAAAACACGGACGGTTGGAGGCATTGCCGTCACACGGCTGTCGCTCAACGAGTTCAGAAACGAGCAGGGACTGAAGGTGGACGGGATCTACCTCGGCAAGGTGGCGGAACGCATCCTGCCCCATGAGTGGATCGAGCTGCTCTCCCTTTGCGCCGGATCCTTGAGCTCATCAGGCAAAATGATCATTCTCAGCTATGACGTGGAGGCGCAAAAATCCGCCAATATGTTCTGGGAGAGGATCGAGCATGTACGCCCTTATCCTAAAACGCTTATGCAATCCATTCTGGCATCGGCGGGGATGACGGTTACGCTTGGCTTCGATGCGAAGAGCGAACAGGCCTATGGATTAGTAGCGTGTAAAAGACCCTATGAAGTCTTGTGGCAATCGCCCGTATATGATGCTTCGGGTTACGCCAATGAACAGGTCGACTATTTGGATTGCCTCAGAAGCCTTCCATTGAAGATACAACTGCAGCCAAAAGAGCAGAACCCTCGGCCCGATCTGCTTAAAGAAGAAAAGTTAACCTATTTGAATGCCTTGCAGAAAAATCGCAATTCAAACGGAATCGTGCATTATCAGGCAGGTCCTGGATTTCATTTCCTCCCTCCCCTGGCTCCGGTGTCCATCGGCCGAACGATGTTTGAGACCGATCGAATACCAGAAGGCTGGCTTCCTCACTTGAACGGATTAACGGAAATCTGGGTTCCTTCCGCATTCAATCGGGATACATTCGCTGCTTCCGGAGTAGATCCGACCAAGCTGGCCGTCATCCCCGAAGTGCTGGATGAGCGGAGATACGAGGAGGCCTCAATTCGACCGTTTCCTCTAAAGGAAGTCAAAAATTATGTGTTCGTTTCGAATTTTGACTGGAGCAAGCGGAAGGGATGGGACGTGCTGATCCGAGCTTATGTTCAGGAGTTCGGGGCTTACGAGAATGTGTCGCTCGTTCTCAAGGTGAACCTATCCCTTAAGCCTGACAGCAACCCGAGCATGGAGATCATGTCGCTCGTCCGGGAGATGGGCCTCAATGCATTTCCGCATATTCAGGTTATCGATTCTTACTTGGGAGAGGAAGAGCTTCTCGGCCTGTACCGCGCATGCGACGCGTACGTCATGCCTTCCAGGGGGGAAGGATGGGGGAGGCCTTATTGGGATGCCATGGCGCTAGGGTTGCCTACGATCGGGACCCGGTGGAGCGGACAGCTGGAATTCATGACGGATGAGAACAGCTATCTGATCGACGTTGAGGATTTTCATCCAGTCAGCGAGGATATGCCATCGTTCTATCACGGCCACCGCTGGGCAGAGCCGAGCGTCGTACATCTGCGGGCCCTCATGCGGCATGTCTTCCTGAATCGGGTAGAGGCCGCAGAGAAAGGAAGTTTTGCTCGAGCGGATCTTCATAAGCGGTTTTCGAAACAGCGGGTTGGACAGATGATGTTCGATCGAATTGAAAAGCGGGTTCACGAATTTCTTAATAGGGAGTAGATAATGAGAAAAAGTTTTCGTCCTTAACAGACAACTTAACGACAAATTCAGCCGAATTTTGACAGGATGCAAGAAAATCCATTAGGATGCGAGCGGAAGCGAATCTAGATCGCGCTCCTTCAAGGCCGTACAGGCTATGAATCCGCTTCCATCCCATATTGACAACTGTTTTAATCCGGTGCTATAGTCAAAATGTGGGCCATGCATACAAGGCGTCTCACAGCATTTGAAGATGAAGGGAATGTTCTGAATGCAAGGTAAAGTGAAATGGTTCAATGCAGAAAAAGGCTACGGATTCATCGAGACTGAGCAAGGCGGCGACGTATTTGTTCACTTCTCCGCAATCCAATCCGAGGGCTTCAAAACCCTGGAAGAAGGCCAATCCGTCGAGTTCGACATCGTAGAAGGCGCTCGCGGTCCACAAGCTGCCAACGTAGTCAAACTGTAATCATCCGGCCGATCGGCCATGCATAGATGATTGACGAGAATGACAAGTGCCTGTACGGGGCTCTGCAATTGCAGGGCCTCTTTTTTTGTGTTTTGTTTTTCGGCGATTCATGATTTTTTTCGTATAAAAGCGGTTAGTAAGACACTATAGCCGAATTCAAGAGGGAGGGACGAAAGGCTGATGGAGATTTTTTTCATCGGTATTTAATCGCAATAACCATGATTCCTTGAATCGGAATCGCGGAAAAACAATAAAAAGTATAGTATTCAGAATATTCACAATTGGCCAATAAGTCTTTTGATTTGAAAGCGCAACCCATGTTATAATGGGACCATGCAAAAGGAGGAGTGCTCAATGAACTACAACATTCGAGGTCAAAACATTCAGGTGACGGACGCCATGCGCGATTACGTCGAGAAGAAGTTGAACCGACTGGAAAAGTATTTTGATGCCCCCCTCAACACAGACTCCAATGTGACGATGGCTGTCCACAAGGGACGCCACGGCGTCGAGGTGACGATTCCGATGACGGGAGTCATTCTCCGGGCCGAAGAGAAAAGCCCCGACATGTACGCCTCGGTGGATACGGTCGTCGACAAGCTGGAGCGCCAGATCCGGAAATACAAAACGAAGGTCAACCGCAAATTCCGGCAGAATGAAAGCATCAAGACGCTGTTCCGCGAGGACGATGTGAGCTCTGTTCAGCTGCATGATTCTGAAGACGACCTTGAAGTTGTACGAATGAAGAAATTCCAACTGAAGCCGATGGATGTGGAGGAAGCCATACTCCAGATGGATATGGTCGGACACAGCTTTTATGTCTTCTCCAACATCGAGACCAAGGAAGTGAACGTGGTCTACCGCCGCAATGACGGCAAGTACGGTCTGATCGAGCAGGGCTGACCCGACAGCTCGAAGCCGGCCGTTGAAGCATCCAATAACGATTCAAACCACGCCCTTTCCTTTGCCGGAGAGGGCTTTCTGCGTCCATTCCAGCCGTTGCCTGGCAACTGTAGGGCGGGTAAGCGCGTATATAGGTTGCGGATTATTTTGCGCAGCAACGATGTCAGTTGTTTTAGTACACAAGCTTTTTATCGCTTAGATTGAAGAAGAAGCCCTATTACTTATTGGAAATGATTTGCCTCTCATTGCTACAGGGTCGGCTAACTGTTAAAATTAAGGCAAAGTGGGTTTACGAAAGGGGAAAACCATGCTCGGACTGGTGAAGAAGATTTTCGGCGACGCGAATGAGCGGGAAGTAAAACGGCTCTTGCGAACGGTCGAAGCGATAAATGGAATCGAGCCGGAGTTTGCGGCATTGACGGACGAGCAGCTGCGGGCCAAGACTCAGGAATTCCGCGACCGCCTCGAGAACGGCGAGGAGCTCGACGACCTGCTGCCGGAAGCTTACGCGACGGTCCGCGAAGCGGGCAAGCGCGTTCTCGGCATGCGGCATTTCGATGTGCAGCTGATCGGCGGCATGGCGCTGCATGAAGGCAAGATCGCGGAGATGAAAACAGGCGAGGGCAAAACGCTGGTCGGAACATTGCCTGTTTATTTGAACGCCCTTCTCGGCAAAGGCGTGCATGTCGTCACCGTCAATGATTATCTGGCCTCCCGCGACAGCGAGATCATGCGTCCGCTGTACGAGTTTCTCGGCATGACGGTCGGCTGCAACCTGCATTCCCTTTCCCATGAGGAGAAGCAGGAAGCCTATGCCTGCGACATCACATACGGAACGAACAACGAATTCGGCTTCGACTATCTCCGCGACAACATGGTCCTTTATAAAGAACAAATGGTTCAGAAGCCGCTCTACTTCGCCATCATCGACGAAGTGGACTCCATTCTCATCGATGAGGCCCGTACGCCGCTCATCATTTCGGGACAAGCGGCCAAGTCGACGGAGCTGTACCATTCGGCGGACAAGTTCGTCAGCCGCCTGAAGCATGAAGAAGACTACACCGTCGACATCAAGCTGCGTTCCGTCATGCTGACGGAAGCCGGCGTGGAGAAGGCGGAGAAGGCGTTCGGCGTCGAGAACCTGTTCGACCATGCGAACGTTACGCTCAACCATCATATCCAGCAGGCGCTCAAGGCGCATGCGATTATGAAGCGCGACGTAGACTATGTCGTGCAAGAGGAAGAAGTGCTCATCGTCGACGAGTTCACGGGCCGGATCATGTCCGGACGCCGCTACAGCGACGGCCTCCACCAGGCCATCGAGGCGAAGGAAAACCTCAAGGTCCAGAACGAGAGCATGACGCTCGCGACGATCACGTTCCAGAACTACTTCCGGATGTACCGCAAGCTGGCCGGCATGACCGGTACGGCCAAGACGGAGGAGGAGGAGTTCAAGAAGATCTACGGCCTCGAGGTGCTGCAGGTACCGACGAACCGTACGATGATCCGTCAAGACAGCCCGGACGTGGTCTACAAGACCGAGATGGGCAAGTTCAAGGCGGTCGTAGAGGAGATCGTGGAGCGGCACGGCAAGAACCAGCCGGTGCTCGTCGGCACGGTATCGATCGAGAACTCCGAGAAGCTGTCGGAAATGCTCAAGAAGCGCGGCATCACGCATAAGGTCCTAAACGCCAAGTACCACGCCGAGGAAGCGGAGATCATCTCCCGCGCCGGACAAGCAGGCTCCGTCACGATCGCGACGAACATGGCCGGCCGCGGCACGGACATCCTGCTCGGCGATACGGTGCATGACATCGGCGGCCTTCATATCATCGGCACGGAGCGCCATGAGAGCCGCCGCATCGACAATCAGCTGCGCGGACGCGCGGGACGTCAAGGCGATCCGGGCTCCTCGAGCTTCTATCTGTCGCTCGAAGACGATCTGATGCGCCGCTTCGGCTCGGAGAATATCATGGGCATGATGGAGCGTCTCGGCTTCGAGGAAGACCAGCCGATCGAAAGCCGCCTCATCACGAAGGCGATCGAATCCGCCCAGAAGCGCGTCGAGGGCAACAACTTCGACACACGCAAAGTCGTCCTGCAGTATGACGACGTCATGAACCAGCAGCGCGAAATCATCTACAAGCAGCGCCGCGAGGTGCTGTTCTCGGATAACATCCGCGATATCGTCATGGATATGGTCAAGCCGGTCATCGACCGCATCGTCGAAGCCCACTGTCCGAAGGAAGAGGTTCCGGAGAACTGGGATCTTCAAGCCATCGTGGATTATGCCGAAGCGACCTTCCTCAACGAGGGAGCCGTCACGAAGGAAGATCTGTGGGGCAAGGAGCCGGAGGAGATTTCCGAATTCCTGTTCGGCAAGCTGACGGCGCTCTACGACGAGCGCGAGGAAGCCATGGGCAGCGAGACGATGCGCGAATTCGAGAAGGTCATCGTGCTGCGCGCCGTGGACAGCAAGTGGATGGATCATATCGACGCCATGGACCAGCTGCGCCAGGGCATCCATCTTCGCGCTTACGGCGGCACGGACCCGCTTCGCGAGTACCAGTTCGAAGGCTTCGAGATGTTCAAGGAAATGATCGACACCATCCAGGAAGAAGTTACGAAATACATCATGAAGGCCCAGGTCGAGCAGAACCTGGAGCGCCAGGAAGTCGTCAAGGGCCAGGTCGTGGAAATGGGCGGCAGCAGCGAAGGCCGCGAGCAGCGTCCGGCCAAGCGCGAGGAGCGCATCGGCCGCAACGATCCTTGCCCATGCGGCAGCGGCAAGAAATACAAGCTCTGCCACGGCAAGTAAGGAACTCCGCAACTGCTCAGGCGCTGCCACGGCAAGCAAGGAACTCCGCAGCTGTTCAGGCTCTGCCTCGGCAAACAGCCGAGTCGGCAGCGCGTCCAGGCTGACTGGAACGCATGATGGCTGTGAACCGCAAGGCAGGATGACTGTGCCTGGCGGGCAGCAGTCCCAACAGCATGAGAGGCCGGGAGAGACGCGCCGTACGCGCCCGCTCCCGGCTCCTGTCATGAATAGACGAAAATTTGAGGTGAAGCATTGTCATGATCGACGTAACGGTTAAGCAAGACCTGCGCGAGGCGGCAAAGCGGCTCCAAGCTCTCAGGGGGTCTCTTTGACTTAGATCTCAAACAAGAGATCATAGCCAACTATGAAGAGAAGATGACCGCTCCCGATTTCTGGGACGACAACGAGAAGGCGCAGAAGGTCATCGCCGAAATGAATGCGGTCAAGTCCGTCGTAGAGCTGTACGACAGGCTCGCTTCCCAGCAGGAGGATCTGGAAACGCTGCTGGAGCTGGCCGGCGAGGAAGAGGATGAATCTCTCGATGCCGAGCTGACGGATGGCGTGGCCGACCTGATGGGCAAGATCGCCGACTTCGAGCTGCAGCTGCTGCTCAACCAGCCGTATGACAGGCTCGATGCGATTCTGGAGCTGCATCCGGGGGCCGGCGGCACGGAGTCCCAGGACTGGGGCCAGATGCTGTACCGCATGTACACGCGCTGGGCCGAGAAGCACGGCTACAAGGTGGAGCTGCTGGATTACTTGCCCGGCGACGAAGCCGGCATCAAGAGCGTCACGATTTCCATCAAGGGCCACAATGCGTACGGATACCTGAAGGCGGAGAAAGGCGTGCACCGGCTCGTGCGGATTTCCCCGTTCGACGCATCTGGCCGCCGTCATACCTCCTTCGTCTCCTGCGACGTCATGCCGGAGATCGAGGATGATATCGAGATCGAGATCCGTCCGGAGGACCTCAAGGTCGACACGTACCGCTCCAGCGGCGCCGGCGGCCAGCACGTCAACAAGACGGAATCCGCGATCCGGATCACCCACCTTCCGAGCGGGATCGTCGTGGCTTGCCAGACGCAGCGCTCCCAGATCCAGAACCGCGAGCAGGCGATGAAGATGCTCCGCTCCAAGCTCTACGAGCGCAAGATCGAGGAGCAGCAGAAGCATTTGGCCGAGATTCGCGGGGAGCAGTCGGATATCGCCTGGGGCAGCCAGATCCGCTCTTATGTCTTCCATCCGTACAGCATGGTCAAGGACCATCGCACCTCGGTGGAGACGGGCAACGTCGGCGCCGTCATGGACGGCGATCTCGATGCTTTCATCAACGGCTATTTGCGCCACCAGATCAGGCAGCAGCCGGAAGCCTGAGGGCAGGCGAGGCACGCAGCGAATAGAAGCACGGAAGAGTTCCAACACTGGATACAGTGTGGAACTCTTTTTCGCGCGGAATGAAATCATGCTCTGCGTTACCGCGGCAGAGCAGGGGAAATCGGCTTCTGGGAAGCCGGACTCTCCACGCGGCCAGCGGAGTTAGAGAGGGGAAAACTCGTGAGCAACAGGAACGAAGGGTCATCGAGGGAAAAGCAGACAAACGCGGAACGCGGCAAGAGCCGCAAGACCCGCCGCATGACGAAACCGCTCATCAATCATCCCGTCACAAATACGCTGCTGCTGCTCGCAGGAGCGTTTATCATCGCCATCAGCTTCAACTGCTTCCTGCTCCCCAACGGGGTCGCTTCCGGAGGCGTATCCGGGATATCGGTCATTATCCAGCATTTATACGGCATCACGCCCGCGTATACGCAGTGGGCGCTCAATATACCGCTGTTTTTCGCGGGACTGCTGCTGCTGGGCCGCCGCTTCGCCCTGCAGACTTTGTTCGGCTCGGCAATCATGCCTCTATTCGTTCTGCTGACGGCGCACTGGGGCGCTCCGACGAACAATCCGCTGCTGGGATCGATCTATGGAGGAATCGGCGTCGGACTTGGACTCGGACTGGTGTTCAAAGGACGCGGCTCCACGGGCGGCACGGATCTCGCGGCTCAAATCCTGCACCGGTACTCGGGGCTGACGCTCGGCTTATCCGTCGCTTGCCTGGACGGCCTTGTCATCGCTGCAGCGGGATTGTTCCTCTCGCCGGAGAATGCGCTGTACGCGCTGATCGGCTTGTTCGTGACGACGAAGACGATCGACATCGTGCAGACGGGACTCGCCCTATCCAAGGTCGCGTTCATCATCAGTTCCCGCGCGGAAGAGCTGGCGGACGCCGTGCTGCATGATCTCGACCGCGGGCTGACGCGCCTGGACGCGCATGGTGGCTACACGGGGGATGCGCGCACGGTGCTGATGGTCGTCGTCAGCCAGAACGAGGTTTCCGAGCTGAAGCGGCTCGTGCAGACGGTCGATCCCGAAGCCTTTGTCATCATCAGCCATACGGCGGAGGTGCTGGGACGCGGGTTCAAGCTGGAGTAATCCAGAGCAACCTGGAGCAATCCGGAGTAATCGGGCACAGATTTCGGAATAATCGGGCACAGATAAGGCAAGGAAATCAATATCGAGCACTTTTTCGAGCAGCGGCTGGATCCGACCGGATTCTCCGCCCGCTAGGGAAAGTGTTTTTTTATTTCCCGGATTCCATTAAGGGAACTCGTCGAAATTTCTAAGAAAATGTTAAAAACCTGGTCAACAGATTATTAAGCCTTTCCAGCGATAATGGGTGAAACGACCGCGAGAGTGTCGCTCGGTCAAGTGCCGAGCCAGGGAAAGGGGAAGCAGGATCAAATGAAAGTTGTCGCCTTTGAACGGGATCAAAAGAAGAGCAGCCCAAAGATCGTTCTCCTTCTGCTTCTGGCCGTCGTCGGCCTGGGGGCTTTCCTGCGAATGGACTTCGTGCTGTCGGTCAGCCACAAGGTCAGCCACGACACGGTCAACTATGACATCATGGTCAGGCAGCTGCTGGATAAGGGAATCTACGCCTACAAGAGCGGGGAGTCCAATGCTCAGGTTACTCCGGGATATCCGCTCTTCATGGCGGCTGTATACAAGGCGGTGGACTACCGCGTTCACGATCCTTATCCGTGGATCCGCTGCATTCAAGCGCTGCTGAGCACGGCGATGCTCGTGCTTATGTACCGGCTCGGCTCGATGCTGGCAGGAAGATGGGCCGGCTTGCTGGCCGCTTTCCTGGGTGCCGTGTACCCCGCCTTCATTTGGACGACGGGAGGCATCCTGACGGAGACGCTGGCCGCTTTTCTATTGGTGCTTTACGTCTATGTCCAGCTTCTCGCTTACCGGACACAGCGGAAGCTGCCGATGCTGCTGGCCGGGGCTTCGCTTGGACTCGCCGTATTGACTCGGCCGGAGTTTTTGCCGCTGTTCGTCCTTGTCCACCTGCTCTTCCTGCTGTGGAGCCGAAAGTGGAAGCAGACGCTGCTTCAATTCGTCATCTGCGGTGCCGGGCTGGCGCTCGTGCTTGCTCCATGGGTCGTACGCAATGCTGTCGCGCTGCATGAGCTCGTTGTCGCCTCCACCCAGGTAAATCCGTTCGCGGCCGGAACCTATCCGGACAAGAACTACGAGGACGGACTCGTGGACAGGCATGGCAAAACGCAGATGGAGGTAGCAAAGGAACGGCTTCGCATCGGATTCACGGAGCATGCACGGACCTATGTGAAGTGGTATACCGTCGGCAAGCTCAAGTACACCTACGGCCGGATGTTCTATGGAAGCGGACATACGCCGTTGTACCCCGTCATGCCGGCTGCGATGCGGTATGTCTATCATCTGGCGATCATCTGGGCCGGGGTGCTGGCCGGCGCCGCGATGGTGATCGGCCGCAGCTGGAGGCATCCCGCGGCGCTGCCTGCCCTCCTGCTCGCCGCGATGTCGGCGCTCCGGCTGCTGTTTGTCCCGGAGTACCGGTACAACTTTACGGCGATGCCGTTTTTTATCGTGTTCGACAGCGCAGCGGCTGTCATGGCCGTCCAAGCCCTGCGCCGCCGGCAGGACAATCGGATGAACAAGCCGCATGGCAAAGGAGGGATTGACGATGGAAAGACGGCAGGCGCATGAGTCCAAAAAGAAAGCGGACGTGCTGGTCATCGTCCCGGCCTACAACGAGGCTGCCGGGATCAGGGGCACGATCGAGTCCATCCGGCGGCTGGCCCCTTATGCCGACATCGTCGTCGTCAACGACGGCTCCGCGGACGACACCGGCTGCCAAGCCGAGATGGAGGGCGTGCCGGTGCTGAATCTCGGCTGCAACCTCGGCATCGGCGGGGCGGTGCAGTCGGGATACCGCTACGCGGAGGAGAACGGTTATGCCTATGCGGCGCAAATCGACGGCGATGGCCAGCACAACCCCGCCGACCTGGCCGCTCTGCTGCAAGCGATGAAGGAGCGGGGAGCCGATATGGTCGTCGGTTCCCGTTTCATCGAGAGAAGAGGCTTCCAATCCACCTTCGCCCGCAAGCTCGGCATCACCCTGCTTGCCCGCCTGGCATCGGCTCTGACGGGACAGCGGATCACCGATCCGACCTCGGGGTACCGTCTTTGCGGGCGCAGAGCCATTGCTTTATTCGCCCGGGAATATCCGGTGGACTACCCGGAGGTGGAGGCTCTTGTGCTTCTGGACAATCACCGCGGCTCCTTCATCGAGGTGCCGGTCGTCATGTCGGAGCGTCAGGGAGGCGTCTCCAGCATATCGGCGATGAAGTCGGCCTATTACATGGCCAAGGTCATCCTGGCCGTGCTCATGACCAAGACGAAAAAGAAGCGCGACTGGAGCATCGGATATGGGAACTGAATTTTATTGGATCAGCTTTGCAGTCAGTCTTGGCTTTGTATGCACCATCCTGCTGCTCATCCGCAGGCGCAAGCTGCGGGAGCAGTATGCCATGCTGTGGCTGCTGCTGGGGACGGGGATGACGGCGCTCTCCCTGTTTCCCGGACTGCTCGACGGCCTCGCGGAACGGATTCATGTCGTGTACGCTCCTTCCTTGCTGTACTTCATCGGACTCATGGGGGTTCTGTTCCTGCTTCTGCATATGACGATGGCCCTCTCAGCCCTGACCCAGAAAACGATCACCTTGACCCAATCGGCCGCGCTCCGGCAGGAGCAGGTCAGGCGGCTGGAGCGGCGGGTGGAGGAGCTGGAAGGGGCTATGCAGCATCCCGCACAAAAGGAGATGACGTGATGGCCTACCTGCTGCTTCTCTTCAACATCCTGTGTCTGGTTGCGGGACAGACGATCTGGAAGCTCGGACTGGATCGGACCGGAGGGCTGGGAACGGACAATCTCCTTCAGGTTCTGTTGTCTCCGCTTATCCTCGCGGGCATCGCCCTCTACGGCATCGCCACGGTTCTGTGGCTGGCCGTGCTGTCGAGGCTTCCCCTCAGCGCAGCTTATCCGCTGCAAAGTCTGGCCTATGTGCTCGGCCTCCTGCTGGCATGGCGGCTGTTCGGGGAGGCCGTTCCGCCGAACAGATGGATCGGATGCGGCATTATCGTGGCCGGCGTCCTGGTGATCGGCGTCAAGTAAACCAAAGGAGTTGTGGATTTGAAAGGGAAAATGATGTTCTTGGCCTTTGCGCTGGCCGCGTCCGTACCGGTTCCGGCCGAGACGCCTGCGGCATCCGCAGCATATGCAGCAGCATCAGGAGCTGCGTCCGAGCTCGGCATAACGGCCGACGGATCGAGGGCGTCGGAGGCAGCGCCGCCGACCGCTCCTTCAGGCGAAGGAGCGTCGGCAAGCGCGGCGCCGGATCCGGCCGCTGCCGCCGAGTTATCGCCGGGAGCGGCGTTGCCGAGCCCATCCTCGGATGCTTCCCCGCCAAGCGAGTCTCCAACGAGCAACGCCTCGCCAAGCATGCCCGTCCCGCCATCCGGCGATCTGCTGCTGTACATGAACAGCGCCCGCATGGAGCAGGGAAGCAAGGCCTACACGGCAGCCAGGCCGCTCGCCGTCAAAGCCGGAGTCTCCTATGGAAGCCTGCGCTCGCTGGCGGAACGTCTCGGCTTCAGCGTCGCGTACGTCCCCGCCAAGAAGGAGACCGTCGTCCGCAAGGCGGGGCTGGAGGCCCGTTTCACGAACAAGAGCAAGTATTATACGGCCAGCGGCATCCGGACGCTGATGAAAGGGGCGGCTTATACGGACAAAGGCGTCTTCATGGTGCCGCTCACCTCGATCACAGCCGCGCTGCAAATTCCTTACACGGTCGATCAGCGCTCGCATACAATTACACTCAAGCAGGCTGCCGAACCGGCGGCATCGTTTACCGTTCAAGCTGGCGACATTATCGCCGGCGAAACCCGGGTTCAATACAAGGCGCGAGCCTCTTCCCCGTCCAATCTCCAGATCGTGCAGGAAAAATGGGAAGGACGCCAGGAGGTGTTCGCAGAGCCGGGCATTTATCCCGTCACCTATCAGGTTCAGGATACCGCGGGGAGATGGAGCAAGCCCTATACCCTTTCCATAACCGTAACAAGCCCCAACATTCCTCCTGTGGCGATGTTCAGCACCGACAAGAAGGAGTACCGCATGGGAGAGCCGGTCGTCATTGCCGACGAAAGCACCGATGAAGAAAATGCCATCACGGACCGCCAGTGGACGGGGAAGCAGGCGGCTTACTTCCGGCCCGGCCCAGTGACAGTGTCGCTGACGGTGACCGACAAGCATGGAGCTGCCGCCGCATTTTCGCAGGAAATCCTGATTACGGACGAAACGCTGTATGCCGAGGATGAGTTCAACCGCCTGTTCACGCCCGTCGGCTCCAATTTTCCCATCGACGGAACGTCCGTGAAGAACATGGAGCTGCTGCCTTTTACATACGATACCGAGCCCTATACGCTCTTCCGCTCTACCGGTCCGGAATCCATCCGGGAGGAAGGGGTACTGTACCAGGACGTCATCGACGGCCCCGCAAGGATTCTGCTTCACCACAAAAACACAACGGGACCCAAGCTGAAAATCTACATGCTCGCAAGCAATCCGAACCCTCGGCCGGCAACGCTCTTCATCGAAAGCTCCGGAATGGCAGGTCCGACTCCTTACGGCGAAATAGCGGGCCAGATGTCGCTGCAGCGCTACTTCGCTTCGATCGCATCCGGCTCTGCCGCGCGGGAGCTGGTGCTGGCTCCGGGCGAAACGCGCCTCCTGTTCCAGGAGATAGGCCAGAACGCCCTCAGCCAGGGCGATATCGTCACGTTCCAGGGAGAAGTGGCCAGCGACAGCGCCGTCAAGTACACCTCTCTGGTCGTCAAAGCGGATCGGGATCCTCTGACCGCTCTACCCAGCCTGCCGTTTCTGGATCCGAACCAGTCGATCGTCAGAGGGACCTTTGCAGATTCCACCCGGATATTCGATTATGCGCCTGTCGTGGGGACGACCCCTGCCAGGATCTATCTGAGCGACAATAATGCCGATCCCTTCCAGACCGGCTATGACGGCATCAAAGGGACGCCGGCGACGAACTCCGGCAATTACGGAGTGCTGTACAAGATCGTTCTGGAGCGCGTGGCTCCCCATACGCTGCTGACCTTCAATCCGCGCGGAGGCCTGTTCCGCGGCTCGGCGCTGGTCAACGGCTCGGTCGTCACGTTCTCCCATCTGGGAGCGGCCTCTGCAACCGATCAGAACAGCGTTCTCTACCGGACGGGAGCAGGCGAGGAATCCGTAGAGATCCGGATCTCTCCAGCCGCCGGAAGCAATCTTCCGTTCTGCCTGCTGCTGTCGCCGCTGCCGTCCGTAAGGAGCTGAACCTTCAAGCCGAGAAGACGCGGAATCTATCCGCGTCTTTTTCTGCTCTCTTGAAGGAAGGCGGAAGCCGGTTCTAGAAGGAAAGGAGTGTCATATTTCCGGTTGTATTATTATTAATATAAACGTATAATGATTCAGGTATAAGAGGCCTGCGGCGGCCTCTCTCAGGAATCAGGGCGAGGAAGGGAAGTGCTGGATGATGGGGACAAAAACAAGAGCTGCCATTGTAGGCTCAACCGGCTACGGAGGCGTTGAGCTGATCCGGCTGCTTCAGGCGCATCCGTATGCGGAGGTCAGTTCGGTCATTTCCTCTTCCAGCGCCGGAACGCCGATTGCGGACGGGTACCCGCATTTGTCGGATATTTTCCCGGGGGTTCTGGATGGCGTAGACCCCAAAGAGATCAAGAGCAAGGCGGATGTCGTCTTCCTGGCCGCTCCGGCCGGAGTGGCGAGCCGGATGGCGCCCCAGCTGCTGGAGGAAGGACTGAAGGTCATCGACCTGTCGGGCGACTTCCGCCTGCCTCAGCCGGATGTATATGAGCATTGGTACGGCAAGCCGGCCGCCGATCCGGCCTACCTGGAGAAGGCGGTATTCGGCCTCTCGGAGATTTACGGAGAGCAGGTTCGCGGGGCGGAGCTGCTTTCCAATCCGGGCTGCTATCCGACGGCGACGCTGCTGGGCGCGGTGCCGGCCATCAAGGCGGGCTGGATCGATCCGTCCTCGCTGATCGTCGACGCCAAGAGCGGCGTATCCGGCGCGGGCAGGGGGGCGAGCCTAGGCACCCATTATTCGGAGCTGAACGAGAACTTCAAGGCCTACAAGGTCAACAAGCATCAGCATATCCCGGAAATCGAGCGCGTCCTGTCCGATGCGGCAGGCAGGGATATCGTCGCCACCTTCACGACCCATCTCGTTCCGATGACGCGGGGCATCATGGCGACGATGTACGCTTCGCTGGCGGAAGATCGGACCGAGCAGGAATTCATCGAGCTGTATCGGCAGTTCTATGAGGGCCGCCCTTTCGTGCGCATTCGGCCGGAAGGCGTCTTGCCGGCGACGAAGGAAGTCTCCGGCTCGAACTACTGCGACATCGGCTTTGCCGTTGACCGTCGCACAGGACGTGTGACGATCGTGTCGGTCATCGACAATCTCGTCAAAGGCGCAGCCGGCCAAGCAATCCAGAACCTCAACCTGATGATGGGCTGGGAAGAGAATGCCGGCCTGCAGTTCATCCCGATGTATCCTTAATTCCCTGGCGGAACCCCACTAGAAGGAGATGCGATTTACGCGATGACACAAGAGACAGCAGGCAAGCCGTTCACGATCGTCCAGGACGGCTCCGTTACGACACCGGCAGGCTTTCGGGCGGGCGGGCTTCACTGCGGACTGAAAAAGACGAGCCGCAACGATCTGGGAGCCATCGTATGCGAGGTTCCTGCGGCGGCTGCGGCGGTGTATACGACCAACAAGGTGCAGGCGGCCCCGATCAAGGTGACCCGGGAAAGCCTGGCGGCGGGAGGAAGGCTGCGCGCGCTGCTCGTGAACAGCGGCAACGCCAATGCCTGCACGGGCAAGCAGGGCGAGGCCGACGCGTACGAGATGCGCTCCGCCTTCGCGGCAGCGGCCGGGATTCCGGCCGAGCAGATCGCGGTAGCCTCTACCGGCGTCATCGGCGAGCTGCTCAAGATGGACCGCGTGCGCGAAGGCATCGGCCGCCTGCCGAAGCAGCTGGCGGGCGACGATCGGAGCGCGAATGAGTTCTGCCAGGCGATCCTCACGACCGATCTTGTGAAAAAATCGATCTGCGTCGCCGTCGAAGCGGGCGGAAGGACGATTCATGTGGCAGGCGCCGCCAAAGGCTCCGGCATGATCCATCCCAACATGGCCACGATGCTCGGCTTCGTCACGACGGACGCCAATATCGGCAGCGAGGCGCTCCAAAGCCTGTTGAGCTCCGCTACGGACCGCACCTTCAACATGATTACGGTGGACGGGGACACGAGCACCAACGACATGCTGGTCGCGATGGCGAGCGGGCTTGCCGGCGGCGAGGAGCTGACGCCGCTGCATCCGGATTGGAACTCGTTCGGCGATGCGCTGCGATATGTATGCGAGGTGCTGGCCAAGGCGATCGCCCGCGACGGCGAAGGCGCCACCAAGCTCGTCGAGGTCCGCGTCAGCGGAGCGCAGAGCGACCGGTCGGCGGCTGCCATCGCGAAGACGATCGTCGGCTCTTCGCTCGTAAAGTCGGCCGTCTTCGGCGCCGACGCCAACTGGGGCCGCATCATCGCGGCCGCAGGCCGGGCCGGCGAGCCGCTCGATCCGGACAGCGTCGATATTTCGCTCGGACCGATATTGACGCTCAAGGAATCCCGGCCGGTCGCCTTCGATGAAGAAGCGGCGCTGGAATACCTGAAGGGCGACACGGTGGAAATCATCGTCGATCTCCATATCGGCGGCGGCGCTGCCGTAGCCTGGGGCTGCGACCTGACCTATGACTACGTAAGGATCAATGCGGCTTACCGCACTTAACAGCAGAAACCGTCAACAGGCGAAAATATAAGCGGCATGAAGCTTCAACCGGCTTGAGCATAAGCGGCATGAAGCGGATGAAGGAGCATGAGGCAGATGGAACAGCGGTTTGTGATGAAATGCGGGGGAAGCACGCTTGCGGCTCTTCCCGCCGCGTTCTTCGAAGATCTCCGGCGCCTGCAGGAGCAGGGCGTGAAGCCGGTCATCGTGCATGGCGGCGGCCCCGCCATCTCCGGGACGCTGGAGAAGCTCGGCATCGAGACCGAGTTCGTCGACGGGCTCAGGCGGACGACGGAGGAAGTGCTCGACGTCGTCGAGATGGTGCTCTCGGGAACGATCAACAAGGAGATCGTCAGGCGCATCCAAGGCGCGGGAGCGCGGGCGCTCGGGCTCTCCGGCGTCGACGGCATGCTCATCCAGGCCAGGCCTGTCGGCAATGCCGGCAAGGTCGGCCATGTCGGCGAAGTGACGGACGTCAACGCGGAAATCATTGAAGGCGTGATGGGAATGGGCTATATCCCGGTCATCGCGCCGGTCGGCATCGATGCGGCCGGACAGCGCTACAACATCAATGCCGATACGGCGGCAGGAGCCGTCGCTTCCCATCTGGGCGTAGAACGGATGATCGTTGTGACCGACGTGCCGGGCATCATGCGCACCGTGGACGGAGCCAAGACGGTCCTGCCTCGCGTGAGCGCGGCGGAGATCGAGGAGATGATCGCCACCGGAGAAATCTACGGCGGCATGATTCCGAAGGTTCGCGCGGCTCTCGCCTGCCTGCACGGCAATGTCCGCGAGGTCGCCATTGTCAGCGGCACCGAGCCGGACATTCTCAGCCGGGCCGTCCTGGAGGGCGGCGTCGGCACGGTGATTGCAGGCTGAAGCAGGGAGCAGGGAGCAGACTGCGAAAACGGAGGGCTCTTCCTATGGAGCAGACTGCGAAAACGGAGGGCTCTTCCGATCGCTGTTGAAGACGGGAGCAGACTCCGAAAACGGAGGGCTCTTCCGATCGCTGTTGAAGCCCGGATTCCTTGAACTTACCCCATGAATGGGGGAATCCGGTCTTCAAATGCGAACGCTCCGCTTCTACAGAGCCCCTCCGTCTTTCTTCGTCCTCCTGATGGAGGAAGTTCTGCCTCCTGAAGGCAGGCTCCTCCTCCCTTCAGCAGAGAGGAATTCCGCTTTGCGTAGCATGCCTGGAGCGGCAGCATAAGGCTGATCCGGAGCAATGCATCCGGGGCGGCCCTGGGGTTGAAGCCCGGAGCGGAGCATCCGGGGCGGCCCTTGGGGTTGAAGCCCGGAGCGAAGCATCCGGGAGGGCACCTTGGGGTGGAGCCCGGAGCGAAGCATCCGGGAGGGCACCTTGGGGTGGAGCCCGGAGCGGAGCATCCGGGGTGGCCCTTGGAGTTGAAGCCCGGAGCGGAGCATCCGGGGCGGCCCTGGGGGTAAAGCCCGGAGTGGAGCATCCGGAAGGGCACTTTGGTTGAAGCCCGGAGCGGAGCATCCGGGATGGCCCTTGGGGTTGAAGCCCGGAGCGGAGCACCCGGATTGGCCCTTGGGGTTGAATCCCAGAGCGGAGCGGCCGGAATGGCCCTGGAGAAATGACAATGGTCGCCTTTGCCGCCGGATTTCAACCATTGAATCCATCTATTCAGGAAATCTGGCGGCAACAGCGATCGGAAGAGCCATCTGGCGGCGAAGCGATTCTAGGATTCAACGTACTAAGAGCCATCTGGCGGCGAAGCGATTCTAGGATTCAACGCACCAAGAGCCGTCCGGCGGCGGAGCGACTCTAGGATTTCAACGCACCAATAGCCATCCGGCTGCGAGTCCATATAACGATAGGGAGAGGTGGATCTGCAATGAGCAACAGCGCACTGTTTCCAACCTACGCAAGATATCCGATCGCGCTCGTCAAAGGCGAGGGAAGCTGGCTATGGGACGATACCGGCAAGAAATATCTCGATTTCATGAGCGGCCTCGCCGTCACGAACCTCGGCCACGCGCCGAAAGTGATCAAGGACGCGCTCGTGAAGCAGCTCGATGAAGTCTGGCATGTATCGAATCTGTTCCATATTCCGGGGCAGGAAGCGGCAGCGGAGCTGCTCGTGCAGCATACATGCGCGGATGCGGTCTTCTTCTGCAACTCCGGAGCGGAGGCGAACGAAGGCGCGATCAAGCTGGCCCGCCGGTACTTCCAGAAGATCAAGGGAGAGCACCGGTACGAGATCATCACCTTCTCCCAGTCCTTCCATGGACGGACGCTCGCAACGCTGACCGCAACGGGCCAGGACAAGGTCAAGGAGGGCTATCTGCCGCTGCCGGAAGGCTTCGTCACCGTGCCGATGGACGATCTCGACGCGCTCAAGGCTGCCGTGAGCGAGCGGACCGCCGCGATCATGCTGGAGCTTGTCCAGGCCGAGGGCGGCGTCCTGCCTGTCCGGGCGGAGTTCCTGCACGACATCGTCAAGCTGTGCAAGGATAACGGCATTCTGCTGATTGTCGACGAGGTGCAGACCGGCATGGGACGCACGGGCAAGCTGTTCGCCCATGAGCATTACGGCGTGCAGCCGGATATTTTCACCTCGGCAAAAGGGCTCGGAAGCGGCTTTCCGGTAGGCGCCGTCCTGGCGAAGGAATTCCTCCGCGAAGCGTTCACACCGGGCTCCCACGCGACGACCTTCGGGGGAACGCCGATCGCTTCCGCCGTCGTCAAGGCGACGGTCGAGGAAATCGCCGGCAACCGGGTGTATGACCGCGCGGCAGGCGCGGCCAGCTACCTGACCGGCCAGCTGCGCGAGAAGCTCGCCGGCAATCCTTGGGTGACGCAGATCCGCGGGCTCGGCCTGCTGATCGGCATCGAATGCGCAGGTCCGGTCGCCGACGTGATCGCGACGATCCACGAGCGCGGACTGCTGGTCGTGCCCGCCGGCCCGACCGTCATCCGCCTGCTGCCGAATCTGCTCGTCTCCAATGACGAGATCGATCAGGCTGTCGGCATCATCGCCGCCGTCCTCAAGGAGAAGACGGTCACGGCATCCCAGAACTAAACATCCCAAACCTAATTGGGGTGTAGGTTCCCGATCTCCACGAATCCAAGCGCCGCCGGACGACCGGCGGCGAGCATAGAAAGAGCAGGTGTTCCATTAATGCAGCAACCTCTTATTTTGGCCGGAGCCCGCAGCGAGGAGCTGGCGGCAGGCCTCAAAGGGCGCGATTTTCTCGCGCTGGCGGACTACACGCCGGAGGAGCTCCGCTACCTCATCGAGCTGGCGATCGAGTTGAAGCGCGTCCAGAAATCCGGAGAGGCCTATCACCCGCTCAAGGGCAAAACCCTCGGCATGATTTTTGAAAAGGCGTCCACCCGGACGCGGGTCAGCTTTGAAGTCGGCATGTACCAGCTCGGCGGACAGGCGCTGTTCCTCAGCGGCAACGATCTGCAGATCGGACGCGGCGAGCCGATCTCGGACACGGCGCAGGTGCTGTCCCGTTATCTGGACGGCATCATGATCCGCACGTTCGCCCACCGCACCGTCATCGAGCTGGCGCGCGCTTCCACCGTCCCGGTCATCAACGGCCTGACGGATTCCGAGCACCCTTGCCAGGTCATGGCCGATTACCAGACCGTCCTCGAGCACAAAGGCAAGCTGGAAGGGCTCAAGGTGGCCTATATCGGCGACGGCAACAATATGGCGCATTCGCTGCTCATGGGCGCAGCCAAACTCGGCCTGCACATGAGCGTGGCGACTCCGGAAGGATACGAGCCGGATGCCGCTATCGTGAAGCAGACGCAAGCCGTCGCTTCCGGCACCGGGTCTGTGATCCACGTCTGCCGCGATCCGCGCGAAGCGATCGAGGGAGCGGACATCGTCTACACCGACGTGTGGGCGAGCATGGGTCAGGAGGCCGAGCAGGCGGAGCGCGAGCGGGCATTTGCCGGTTATCAGGTCAACGAGGACCTGACGAAGCATGCCAAGGCCGATTACCTGTTCATGCACTGCCTGCCCGCTCACCGCGGCGAGGAAGTGAGCGAGGGCGTCATCGACGGCAAACACTCCATCGTATTCGACGAGGCGGAGAACCGCCTGCACGCGCAGAAAGCGATTATGGCCGCTCTCATGTAGAGGCGGCTCCGACGAAATCGAACGATCGGGGCCTGCCCGAGGGCAAGGGGCTACCGGACGGGACAAGGAAAGGAAGATAAAAGCGATATGGCAAAGGAAAAGATCGTGCTCGCCTATTCAGGCGGCCTGGATACATCCGTCATCCTGAAGTGGCTCAAGGAAACGTATGACGCGGAAATCATCGCCTTTACGGCCGACATCGGCCAGAAGGAAGAACTCGACGGACTGGAGGAAAAGGCTCTGGCGACGGGAGCTTCCAAGGTCTATATCGACGACCTGCAGGACGAGTTCGCCAAGGACTTCATCTATCCGATGTTCCAGTCCGGAGCTCTCTACGAGGGGCAGTACCTGCTCGGAACGTCCATCGCGCGGCCGCTGATCGCCAAGCGAATGGTCGACATCGCCCGCGCCGAAGGTGCGACCGCGATCGCCCACGGCGCAACGGGAAAAGGCAATGACCAGGTGCGCTTCGAGCTGACGGCCGCCGCGCTGGCGCCGGACATCAAGGTCATCGCGCCTTGGCGCAGCGAGGAATTCCGGGCGCAGTTCCCGGGACGCGCCGAGATGATCGCTTACGCCGAGAAGCATGGCATTCCGGTTCAGGCATCAGCCGCGAAGCCTTATTCCATGGACCGCAATCTGCTGCATATCAGCTTCGAGAGCGGCATGCTGGAGGATCCTTGGTTCGATCCGAGCTCGGAGGAGAACGAGGGCATGTACGTGCTCAGCGTGTCTCCGGAGCGCGCGCCGGACAAGGCCGAATACGTGGAGCTGACGTTCGACCAGGGCAATTGCACTGCAATCAACGGCGAAGAGCTGAGCCCGCTGCAGGTGATGGACAAGCTCAACGAGCTGGGCGGCAAGCACGGCATCGGCCGTGTCGACATGGTCGAGAACCGGTTCGTCGGCATGAAGAGCCGCGGCGTATACGAGACTCCGGGAGGCACGATCCTGTTCAGCGCCCACCGCAAAATGGAGTCGCTGACGATGGACCGCGATGTCATGCATCTGCGCGACTCGCTTATCGCCAAGTACGCGACGCTCGTCTACAACGGCTTCTGGTTCGCGCCGGAGCGGCTTGCGCTGCAGGCGCTCGTCAAGGAAAGCCAAAAGAACGTCAGCGGAACCGTCCGCCTCAAGCTGTACAAAGGCAATGTCATCGGCGCCGGCGTCAAAAGCCCGGTCAGCCTGTACAACCCGGATATCGCCACGATGGAGGCCGATCCGTCGCAGGCTTACGACCAAGGCGACGCGACAGGCTTCATCCGCCTGAACGCGCTGCGTCTGAAGGTATCCTCCGGCGTGGAGCAGAGCCGCCAGGGCTGATCCGGCATTGCGGATCCGGTTCGGACAGACGGGGCCGCAAGCGATTTGCCGAACTGAAGGCGGATTGCCGAACTGAAGGCGGTTTGATGAATCAAAAGTCTGATCGCAGCCGATCAAGGTGCCTGAGCCTTTGCGAGGCGGGCGATGAATCCAAAAAAAGCATAAGGGCTTGCTGCGCCGGTCCGGCGCGCAAGCCCGTTGTCATATCCGAAGGGGGAGCAGGGCGATGAGCAAACTGTGGGGCGGAAGGTTTACGAAGCAGACCGACCAGCTGGTCGAGGAATACACGGCGTCGATTACGTTCGACAAGGAATTGGCGGAGGAGGACGTGCGCGGCAGCCTGGCGCATGTGTCAATGCTCGGGAAGCAGGGCATCCTGCCTTCCGGGGACGTCGAGACGATCAAGGGCGGGCTGAGCCGCGTGCTGGAGCGCATCCGCAAGGGCGAGCTGGAGTACAGCGTCTCCGACGAAGATATCCATATGAACATTGAAAAAGCGCTGATCGAGGATATCGGCCCCGTCGGGGGCAAGCTGCATACCGGCCGCAGCCGCAACGACCAGGTGGCGACGGACATGCATCTGTACCTGCGCCGGCGCGTCGTCGAGTTCGTCGGCCTGCTGCGCAGCCTGCAGGAAGCGCTTATCGGCCAGGCCAAGGAGAACCTGGACACGATCTTGCCCGGCTACACGCATCTGCAGCGCGCCCAGCCGATTCTGTTCGCCCACCATCTCATGGCCTACGTCAGCATGTTCGGGCGCGACGCCGAGCGGCTGCAGGACAGCTACAAGCGCATCGACACGCTGCCGCTCGGAGCCGGCGCGCTGGCGGGAACGACGTTCCCGATCGACCGCCATTACGTCGCGGAGCAGCTCGGCTTCGGCCGCGTATACGAGAACAGCCTGGACGCGGTCAGCGACCGCGATTTCATCCTGGAGTTCCTCTCCCATGCCTCCATGATCATGATGCATCTGTCCCGCCTGTCGGAGGAGCTGATCCTCTGGTCGAGCACGGAGTTCCGGTTCGTGGAGCTGGACGATGCCTTCTGCACGGGCAGCAGCATCATGCCGCAGAAGAAAAATCCGGACGTGCCGGAGCTTGTGCGGGGCAAGACGGGCCGCGTGTACGGCAACCTTACGGGCCTTCTGACGGTGCTGAAGTCGCTGCCGCTCGCCTACAACAAGGATATGCAGGAGGACAAGGAAGGCATGTTCGACACCGTCAAGACGCTCTCCGGCGCGCTGCGCCTGTTCGCTCCGATGATCGCGACGATGAAGGTGAACGGCGGGCAGATGCGCGAGGCCGTCAACAAGGACTTCTCCAACGCGACCGATATCGCCGATTTCCTTGTCGGCAAAGGACTGCCTTTCCGCCAAGCGCATGAGGTGATCGGCAAGACGGTGCTGTACTGCATCGAGAACGGCAAATTCCTGCTGGACCTTACGCTGGATGAATTCAAGGGGTTCTCGGAGCTGTTCGACGAGCGCATCTACGAGGTGCTGCAGCCGGAGACGGTCGTCAATGCGCGCAACGTCTACGGCGGCACGGCCCGTCCGCAGGTCGAAGCCGCCATCGGGCGTGCGGAAGCCGCGCTCGCGGAGACGGCAGGCTGGGTAGAGGCGTATTCCGCCAAGCAGAACTAGCAGGCAGCATGCCTGCGCGGCTCCGCAAGCGATGCCTTGCGATTGAGCGAAAGGAAGAGGGCTCTGTCCGCCATGCGCGGACGGGGCTTTTTGCCGCTTCAGGACAAACCATCGTCCGGCTAGGGGTAGAGAAGAGAGCGCACGGCAGGCTCGGCGGAGGACAGGGAGAAAGCAAGGATAGGAAAGGGCGGGGATAGAGAGGACTATAGATGGAGGTATTTGGGGTGAAATAGAGGGGGAAAGAGGGGGGCGGCAAGGGAAGGATCGGATAGAGAGGATAGAAAAGGAGAGGGGAAGAGTTCCGGTGCAGCGGCAGGGTGGATTTTGGGGATTGAATTCTTTATCATCTATACCAAAGGCAGGCTTTGTCCGTACCGTACTCACGCCCCGTTCGAGAAAGAGGTGACGTTCATGCAGCTGCTGGCCATATTTTCGATGCTCATCGACCATATCGGTATCATTTTTTTTCCCGACTCCACAGCCTGGCGCATCGTCGGGCGGATCGCATTTCCCATTTACGCCTATGGAATCGCCGTCGGCTGCCTGATGACCCGCTCCCGAAAACGGTACATCGGCAGGCTCGCGCTGCTCGCGGCCATCGCGCAGGTTCCTTACATGCTTGCGTTCGGTACGAACCATTACAACGTCATCTTTACTCTGCTCGCCGCGGCGCTTGTCATCTTCGCTCTCGACGGCCTGCTTGAGTGGAGCGCACGCCCCGACAGCCATTCCGACGCCGAACGCAGCGGCTCAAGCAAAGGCCGGCGCATTGCCGGGGGGACTGCCGCGGCCTTGCTGGTGGCAGCGGCCTGCATCCTCATGCAGGAGCTTCCTTTCGACTACAATGCCTACGGCTTGCTGCTGATCCTGATCTTCCGGTATGCAGGCCGGAAGAGGATGGTGATGCTCCATCTGCTGTTGAACGCAGCGATCATCGCCGCATACGGATCATCGTGGGCGCTTCAGCTGTTCAGCGTCGCCCCGACGCTGCTGCTCGCCTATGGAGAAGATCTGCGGAATGGGCTCGACAAGCTGAAAGTTCCGCGCTGGCTGTGGAGATCGTTCTATCCCGCCCATCTGGCCGCTCTGGCGGTATTGGACTTCATGCTTCGCGGCTGAGCTTTCGAGCGCCTAAAGGGCATCCGGGCGCCAAAGGGCTCTGGAGCACTAAAAAGCTCCGGAGCAAAGCGAAGTGAAGCAGGTTCGACCACGAATCCGTTGAGCGCTCTTTTTTCACGGAAAATGGGGGGCTTTGAAGTCTGCGGCTGGATGCAGCCGGTATGGTTCAAGCAAAAAAGAGCGCCTGGCGTCGACGGACGCAGGTGCTCTTTTTGTTGGGGATCAGGCATACTCCGTTTTCCGTCCTTGCCGCAGGACAATTGCATCCCTATTGATGCGGGCTCGCTCCTGCTCCCTTGCATTAGGCGCTGAGCGTATTCAGCAAGCCGGTCAGCTCTTCGGCCGGAATCGGCTGGCTGAAAAAATACCCTTGGGCTTCATGGCATTGGCGCTGCAGCAAATACTGCAGCTGCTCGTCGGTCTCCACGCCTTCGGCGATGACCTTGAGCCCGAGGTTGTGGGCCATATTGATGATCGTATGGACGAGCGCTTCGTCCTTGGCATCCTGGAGGAGGTTGCGCGTGAAGGAGCGATCGATCTTGAGGCTGTCGATCGGGAACAGCTTCAGGTAGCTCAGCGAGGAATAGCCGGTGCCGAAGTCGTCGATCGACAGGCAGATGCCCATCGCCTTGAGCCTATGCATGATGGAGATCGCTTTCTGCGAGTTCTGGACGATGCTTTCGGTCAGCTCGAGCTCAAGGTATTGCGGATCCAGGCCGGTCGCCTCCAGCGTCGAGCTGACCATTTCGGCAAAATCGTTCTGCTGGAATTGGCGGGAGGAGATGTTGACGGCGATCCGAATCGGCTCGTAGCCCTCGTCCTGCCAGGCTTTGTTCTGGCGGCACGATTCCTGCAGCACCCATTCCCCAATGGGGATGATGAGGCCTGTTTCCTCGGCCAGCGGAATGAAGTCGGCCGGCGAAATAAGGCCCCACTGCGGATGCTGCCAGCGGACGAGCGCCTCGAGACCGACGATCATGCCGGACATGATATCGACCTGAGGCTGATAGTGGACCTTGAACTCGCCTCTCTGGAGACCTTTGCGCAGGCCGTGCTCCAGCTTCATCCTGCGGGTGACCGCTTCGTTCATTTCGGGCGTGTAGAACTGGAAGTGGTTCTTGCCCTGCTCCTTGACGCGGTACATGGCCGTATCGGCGTTCTGGATGAGCGTCTCCTGCGTCTGGCCGTCGCCGGGGTACACGCTGATTCCGATGGAAGGAGTGACGAACATTTCGTTCCCGGAGATCAGGATCGGCTTGGCGAAGCTTTTGACGATGAGGAGGGCTTTGCGGCTGATCTCGTCCGAGGTCGTGCCCGGCAGCAGGATGATGAATTCGTCGCCTCCCAGGCGCGATACGGTGTCGCCGCTGTCGATGCAGTCCCGCAGCCGCTTCGATACCTGGATGAGCAGCAGATCGCCCGTGGAGTGGCCGAGCGTGTCGTTGACATACTTGAACCGGTCCAGGTCGATGAACAGGATGCCGACCTGCTGGGCGGTCTCCTTGGCGAATTCAAGCGATTGCTTGAGCCGGTCTCCGAGCAGCAGGCGATTGGGCAATCCGGTGAGAGCGTCTAGATACACCATCTGATTGATTTTCTGTTCGGCTTTTTTTCGCTCGGTGATGTCCCGGATAATGCTGCTGAAGTACTTCTCTCCGTCTTCGGTCCATGATGCCAGGGACATTTCGATCGGGAACTCCACTCCGTCCTTGCCCAGCCCGGACAGCTCCAGGACGCTTCCGGACCCGTCGGGAGCAAGCGGGGAAGCATAGGGCTCGATCTCCTTGCGGTGCTCGTCGCGCAGGCGGTCCGGAATGATCATCTCCAGCGGCTTGCCGGCCGCCTCGGCTTCGGAGTAGCCGAAGATGCGCTGGGCTCCCTTGTTCCAGGACTGGATGATCGTCCGGCTGTCGGCGAGGATGATGGCGTCGCTGGCCGATTCGATGACGGATTTGAATTTGCGTTCGGACTCCAACGACTGGGATTCGAAGCGCCGGTTCAAATAGGTGCTGATGAAGACGAGGCCCAGGATGACGAGCATGCCGATGAAAATCGCATAGGCGAGCAGCGTGTTGTCCAGCGAGGAGTCGTGGCCGGCTGGGGCTCCGCCTATATGGTGGAAGGAAGCGGCAGCCATGCCCGTATAGTGCATGCCGGCGACAGCCAGGCCCATCAAGACCGCTCCGGCGGACTTGAATTTCCAGACGCCGGAAGTGCCGGAGCGCTGCTTGATGGCGAAGATCAGATGGAGGGCGGCGAGGGAAGCCAGGACGGCGATGGCGCATGATGCCGCTACCAGAGGGGTGTTGTAGGTCACATGCGCCTCTACGACTAAGGCCTTCATGCCGGTATAATGCATGGAAACGATTCCGGCGCCCATCAGCACGGCGCCCGAGCATGAGCGCAGCATAGGAAGAGACGAGCCGCTGACGGTGAGCAAGGCAAGGCCGGAGGCGAATATCGCCGGTACGATGGATACCAGGACCAGCATCGGATGGTAGGTGACCCGGACGGGCAGATGCATGGCCAGCATGGCGACGAAATGCATCGACCAGATGCCGAGCCCCATCGCGACGGCTCCGGAGAGGGTCCAGATGTAGCGCGTGCGCTTTCTGGCCTTGTCGATCAATATGGCAAGATCAAGAACCGTGAACGATGAAATCACGGCGATCAGGATGGATAGGGCAGCAAGCGGCATGTTATAGGAGCTGTGAAGGATAGGCATCGGCGGTTAATCTCCTTAGACAATCGGCGGACGGCGGCAAGCCGGTTTCCTTTTTTGTATATAACGGCAAAATGCACATGGTTGGTAAGCTTTTTTGTAGGAAGGGAAAAAAATTCTTCGGTGTTTCAACAATGAGAGAAACGGGTATAGAAAAAGTTGCCATTCTCTTTTCGGTTCTATTTGGAAAAAGACTATGCTTATCGAAATGAAAATCATTGGGGTGGACTGGCCTCTTGGCCGAGGCTGGATTATAGGATTAGGAGCGGGTAAGGGTGGAATGCTCAAGCTGCAGGATGGAACCATTGGGAATCGAGCTTCGCTGCGGAGGCGAGGAAAGTCTGCTCGCGGTCCGCGAAGCGGCGGATCAACTGCGCAATCAAGGAAAGGACGCGGTTTTCGAGGACAATATACTGAGGATATCGGAAGCGGATTTGCCGGGCATGCTTGATTTTTGCCGGGACCATGCCGATACGGAGGCGATCGCCTTCCGCATTGCTGCCGGGGGAGGGTGGAGATCGCTGGCCGAAGCCGGCTCGATCGCCGGCACGAAGTGGGTCGACGACCTGATCCGCGAAGAGCGGATCAGCTGCCATATCCAGCCGATCGTCAACGGGAACGGGGAGCTGTACGCCTATGAGTTCCTGGCGAGATTCATCCGGGAGGACGGAACCTTGATCTACCCGGGCGAAATGTTCCAGGCGGCCCGGGAGCGGGGGCGCCTGTACGCGCTGGACAAGGCTTGCCGCATGGCTGCGGTCAGACATGCGGCTCCTTTGAAGACCAGGGCCTTCATCAATTTTGTCCCGACGGCCATCTATGCTCCCGAATATTGCCTTCGGACGACCGTGAATCTCGCCGCGAAGCTTGGAGCGGATCCTTCCTTGCTCGTCTTCGAGGTGGTCGAGACGGACAAGGTCGAGGATACGGAGCATTTGAAGCGGATTATGGCCTACTACCGCGAGCGGGGATTCCGGTGCGCGCTGGACGATACGGGGGCGGGATACAGCACCGAAGAGCTGCTGGCGGAGCTGAGTCCCCATTACATGAAGCTGGACATGCAGCATGTGCAGGGCGTCGCGCGGGACGCGGACAAGCAGCGCTCCGCGCTGTCCTTTCTGGAAGCGGCCTTGCGGGTCGGAGCGGTCCCGCTTGCGGAAGGAATCGAGCAGCAGGAGGATTTCGATTGGCTGAAGCTGCAGGGCTATCAGCTGTTCCAGGGCTACCTGTTCGGCAGGCCGGCTCCGGTGGACCGATATTATCCCGGCCGCAGCGATGCTGCTGCTGCGGTCATCGCTTGAAGACGCGGGAATTCGGCCCTCGCAGCAGCCATCGGCTGAAGAAGCCATATTCAGACCCCATAACGGCAAAGTTTGAAAGCGGCGGAGATCGGAGCTTGCATCGGCCCAGCCCCCTGCCATGAAATGAAAACGGTACAGCCTTGTCCGCCGTCATTGCTGATGGCGGGGAGCATGGCTTCGGCTGCTACCGCAGCAGCCGGATGCCGTCCTCCAGCAAGCCCGCCGACGAGCCTTCAGGGCCCGTGCCGCCCATGGCCGGACCGGAGTCCGCGCCGCCGGGGGAGGGCGACGCCGCACGGCCCGGCTGCTGCCCGATGCCGACGATTTCCGGCTGGGCTTTGTACGTATCCCGCGAAATGCGGAGGCGCGACGTTTCTTTGCCTTTTACATAACGGATCCGGTACGTATCGACGACATAACCTTTTTTGCCCGGAGTCAAAACCTGGCTCTCGCCGGGAGCGAGCAGCGAGGTCGGCTTCAGCTGAACGGCCGGGGAGAGGGAGCGGACGGTCTCGGTGCGGATCTCATAGTTGACGTCGGGCGGGAGCGTGCCGTACAGCTTCACCGTCAGCTTCCCGTCGCCCGAGCTGGTCTGGATGAGAATATGCTTGCCGGTGGAATTACGGAAGCGGAAGTTGATGACGCCGTCGGCAAAGGTGGCGTCCCGCCCCAGAGGGAGATAGGAGACGGGAAGCGAATGGTTGCGCCGCTCCACGATGTCGAGGCCGGCCAGCAGCACGGCGTTGTAGAGCGTGCTGGACACTTGGCAGATGCCGCCCCCGATGCCGGGGGTGAGCTGGCCATTCAAGATGACGGGCGCTTCCCGGTAGCCGGTCTCGCGCTCCGTGATCCGGATGACCTCTCCATAATCAAAGACGTCGCCCGGCTTCATGAGCCATCCGTTCAACGTGCGGGCCGTCTCCGAGACGTTGAACGCCCTTCCCTGGGAGCTGGCGCTGTAGTCGGTGGTGAAGCTGGCGATCAGCCGGTCGATTCCTTCCTCCCGCAGCGACGCGAGCGTGACCTTGGGGAGCACGGCTTTCATTTGAAGCCTCCCCTCCAGAACGGGGCTGACGCCCAGCTGCTTCAGCAGCGCTTTGCCTTTGAGCCCTTTCAGGGAACGAGCCGAGGGCAGAAGCTCATTCTGAGGCTCTGAGGCGGCAATCCGGCCAAGCGCCGCCCAAGCACGGACCTGGCTGAACTGCCGGTCCAGGTCCAGATGGAGGACGCTCCGGCCCGGCGTGTACACGACGCGATCGTCCGCGCCAATCGTCCGCACCGCGTCGATGGGCTGCCGCTCGTCGTAGAAGCCCCATTTCCGGCGCAGCGCGGCATCGAACGCCGCGCGGCGCGACTCGAGCTTCGCCGGCAGCCGCTTGTCCCATTGCCAGCGGTATTTGGCCCGGCTCCATGCGGAGCCTGTGGCCAGCCGGCGGACCGAAGCCTCCGCTTCGTCCAGCCGGAGCCGGAACCCGAGCGTCCGCAGCGTCCAGGAGGCGCTGCGGGAAGCTTCAGCTTCAAGGCCGCCGGAAGCATTGGCCGTCAGGCCGCCGGATGCGTTGGCCGCGAGGCTGCCGGACGCACTGGCCGTCAGGCTGCCGGACGTCTCGGCCGCCAGGCTGCCGCCGCTTTCATTCGGAATAAGTCTTGCCGCAAAGCCCCCGCCGCCCGAGGCCGGGGGCTTGTCCGCGTCGAACGAGGCGAGGCCTCCTCCGTCCTGCAGGATGACCGCGCGGCCATCCATCGCTTCTCCGTAAGCTTGCAGCAGCCGCAGCGCCTCCTGCCTCGGCAATCCTCCGAGAGGCAATCCTCCCGCCTCGGTGCCGGAGGGCACAGTTGTTTTGGAGCCGTATATCCATAGAGCTCCCCATGCGGCGCAAGCGGCGAGCAGCAGGGCAAGGAGAATGATCAGCATCAGATGCAGCCTTTTCACGGGCAGTCCTCCCATCAGGCATCGTTCGTCATGTATATGCCCGGCCCGGGGCAATTAGTCTCTTCTCGCCTTCCTTTTCATGGTAAACTACCACTTAAAGCCTGTGAAAACAGGCCCCGGACGCCATAGGGAGGAACACCGATGATCAAGGTGCTGATTGCCGACGACAATTCATTCATCAGGGAAGGAATGCGCATCATCCTCGCCAGCTTCGGCGAGTTCGACATCGTCGCCGCGGTCGAGGACGGCCTGCAGGCCGTCGACTACTGCAAGGCGAATGAGGTGGACGTGGCGCTGCTGGACGTGCGGATGCCGAACATGAACGGGGTCGAAGCCGCCCGGCTCATCTCGGAGGGGTCGCAGGCGAAGCCGCTCATTCTGACGACTTTCGACGATGACGCCTATATTCTCGATGCGGTGCGCAGCGGCGCCAAGGGCTATCTGCTCAAGAACAACGACCCGGAGCAGATCGCGGCTGCGATCCGCAGCGTCCATGGCGGCCACAGCGTGCTGCAGGACGCCGTGCTGGAGAAGCTGAGGGCCGGCCTGACCGCTCCCGCCGCCCCGGCGGCGCCGGCGCCGGCGATCGACCGCAGCCTGTTTACGGAACGGGAGCTGGAAGTCATGGCCCGGATCGCGAAGGGGCTGTCCAACAAGGAAATTTCCCGCGAGCTGTTCATCTCCGAGGGCACGATCGCCAACTACATCACTTCCATTTTGAACAAGACAGCCCTGGAGCATCGGACGCAGATCGCGATCTACTACCTCACGGGCAAGCTTTCCTAGCGCCATGCAGCTGTGGACGATGGGCAACAAGCTGCTTGCTCTGGCCTTCATCATGGCTTCAGCCTATTTCGCCGACGTGACCGCGGCGCATTCTTCGCTGCTCATGCTGCTCGCGCTTCTCTATATCGCGCTCAGCATGTCGGTCCGTCTGCTCGGCCCGATCAACGCCAAAACCGGCGCCATTGGCGCGGTTGTCCTGTTCCTGCTCGCCGCGAGCGCATACGGCAGCCCCTTGTTCGTGCTGCTGCTGCCTTTCAGCGCCTGCGAGCTGGCCTTTCTCCACGGAAGGCGGAGAGCCATGCTGCAGGCGGGATCGCTCCTGCCTCTGCTCTTTCTTCGGGATGGGCTGCTTGCCGGCTATATCTTCGTGGCCGTTGCGGCCTGGTTCCATTATCTGCTGTACTCGGCGCAGCTCATGAAGGCCATCGGCTTCGAGGAGGAGCTGGACCGGCTGCGCATGAAGCAGGAGCGGCTGGCCCGCCGCCTTAGCGACGGGCAGGAGCTGCAGCGGAGCTCCGAGTACACGCACAAGCTGGAGGAGCGCAACCGGCTGTCGCAGGAGATTCATGACGGCGTAGGCCACTCCATGACCGGCGCGCTCATCCAGATGGAGGCGGCGAAACGGCTTCTGGCGCGGGATCCGGAACGGGCGGGGCAGCTGCTGGACAATGCGATCGGCATCTCCAAGGGGGCTATCGAGGAGATCCGGCTGACGCTGCATCGCCTCAAGCCGCCGACGGAGCAGCTCGGAATGAGCCGGCTGCGGGAGAAGGTCGAGAGCTTCGGGATGAGCAGCGGCCTGCAGGCCGGCGTCAGCGGGAGCGGAGATCTGGAGTCCATCGGACCTCTTTATTGGAAGATCATCCAGGACAACGTGACGGAATCGCTCACCAATGTTCTCAAATACAGCGGAGCGACGGCCGTCCATGTCGAGGTGAGCGTGCTGAAGCGCTACATCAAGGCGGTCGTGACAGACAACGGGCGGGGCAAGGACAAGATCGTCAAGGGGCTTGGACTCAAGGGCATGGAGGAGAGGGCCGCTTCGGTCGGAGGCACCGTCGTCGCGGACGGCAGCCGCGGCTTCAGCGTCACGACGCTGCTGCCGTACGGGGACAAGCCTGCGCAATAATGAAGGGATGCATGAAGAATTTCATGGTTCCCCGGAAGGCTGCCCTCCGCATGAACATGAGAATTCTCATATCCAAAGGGTGAACTTATGCACTGACATAGGGGCACCCTTTTTTCTTATACTGAGAGCATCAAATGGATGAGGGAAACGGAGTGGGGATCATGAACGTGCTGGAAATTCAAGGCCTGACCAAAAAATTCGGAAATTTCGTCGCGGTGGACAATATGACTCTGAACGTGAAGGAGGGCGAAATCTTCGGCTTCCTCGGCTCCAACGGAGCGGGCAAGAGCACGACGATCAACATGATCTCCTCGCTGCTGCAGCCGAGCGCGGGAGAGATCCGCATCCTCGGCAAGGACAGCCGCAAGCATAGCCGCCACGCCAAGACGAACCTGGGCATCGTGCCGCAGGACCTGGCCATCTACGACGACATGACCGCCTACGAGAACGTGGCCTTCTTCGCCGGCCTCTACGGCCTGCGGGGCAAGCTGCTGAAGGAGCGGACCGAAGAAGCGCTCGAATTCGTCGGTCTCGGCGACCGCGCCAAGAGCCGCCCGTCCACCTTCTCCGGCGGCATGAAGCGCCGGCTGAACATCGCCTGCGCCATCGCGCACAAGCCGAGCCTGATCATTATGGACGAACCGACCGTCGGCATCGATCCCCAGTCCCGGAACTACATTCTGGAGTCGGTGAAGAAGCTCAACGAATCCGGCTGCACGGTCATCTATACGAGCCATTACATGGAGGAAGTCGAAGAAATCTGCTCCCGGGTCGCCATCGTCGATCACGGCAAGATCATCGCGGACGGCACCAAGGAGCAGCTGAAGGCGATCATCACCGATGTCAAGGATCTGTCGATCGAGCTGAAGCCGGGCTCGGCTTACAGCCTCCAGAGCATCGGCAAGATTCCCGGCGTGCGCGCGGTGAACGAGAAGGAAGGGCGTCTGAGCATTCAGAGCGACGCGGCCGTGGACAATCTGAACCGGATTCTGAAGTCGCTGATGGACGGCGGCGCCGAAGTGAAGGCATTGCAGGAAGAAGAGCCGAATCTCGAAACGGTCTTCCTGACGCTGACGGGCCGCAGCCTGCGGGACCAATAGGAGGTGTCGAGATGAATGTCATCCAAATCGCGTTCAAGGAAATGCTCCTGAGCTTCCGGAACCGGCGCACGCTGTTCTTCATGCTCGCCTTCCCGCTTGTGCTGATGCTGGTGCTTGGCACGGCCCTTGCCAATGCGTTCAGCACAACGGCCGCCATGGATACGGTCCGCGTGCTGGTGCAGGATCAGAGCAGCGGAGCCGCGCAGCAGGGATTTGCCGGTTTCCGGGCGGAGATGGAGAAATCCGGCTTTGCTTTTACGGACTTCAAGCCCGGCATGGACGGGGCGGCGGAAGTGGAGAAAAACAACTATGACGACTATGCCGTCGTCACGAATAGCGGCATCAAGCTGTACGGAAGCGACCGCAACGCCGTCGCGAGCAACATGACGCAAGGCATGCTGTCGGCCTATGCCGACCGCTACAATGCCGCAGCCGCCATCGGGGCGGCCGATCCGGCCAAGGCGGCCACAGCGTTCCAGCCGGCGCCTTCCGGCGGGTACGTGAAGGAGCTGTCGCTGGATCTGGACCGCATGCCGGGCTCGATGGATTACTACGCGGTCGCGCTCACCGTCATGATCGCCCTGTGGGGCGCGATGTCGGCGGCCAACCTCGTCAACAGCGAGATCAGGCAGGGCACGGCAGCGCGCCTGGTGGCCGCTCCCGTGCGCAAGGGAGAGATTTTTGCCGGCAAGGTGCTCGGCAATCTGGCGGTCAACATGCTCTGCGTGCTCGTCGTCATTACGTTCAGCAAGGTCGTCTACCATGCGTACTGGGGCGACAATCTGCCTCTCGTCCTGCTCGTCCTGCTCTCCGTCGTCGTGCTGTCGACCAGCCTGGGACTTGCGCTCAGCTATCTCCTGAAGTCGAGCGCATCGGGCGGTCTGATCTCCCTGGCGGTGCAGCTGGCCTCCTTCTTCGGCGGCGCGTACTTCCCGCTTGGAGTGGTCGAGAAGAACAGCCTGCTCGGCATCGCCGCCAGCCTGTCTCCGATCCGGTGGGCGAACATGGCCTTGAACAACATGATTTATCTCGGCGACAGCACCCAGGTCATTCAGACCATCGGTCTCAACGCCGGCCTTGCCGCGCTGCTGCTGGCAGCCTCGGCCTATATGATGAGCAAGCGGGAGGGATTGTAAGATGTGGAGAGATATATGGTGGGTGGCCGTCCATACGTTGAAGAACACCTTCCGCAAAAGGAGCAGCCTGCTCGTTTACGTGGGGCTGCCGATCATCGGAGTCATCGGCTCCATCATGCTCTATGGCAGCGCGGGACAGCAGGTTCTGCGCGTCGGCATCGCCAATGAGGACGGCAGCGCCGTCATCGCCGCCGATACGGCGGCCTATGTCAGCAGCCTGCAGCATGTGAAGACGACGCTGCTGAGTCGGGAGGAGCTGAAGAAGAAGCTGGCTTCGGCGGATTTGGACTCCGGCCTGATTCTGGAGAAGGGCTACTCCGACAGCATGGCGGCCGGCAAGCCCGAAGGAATCGCCATCCAATCCGTCAAAGGCCAGACCGTGACGGCATATATCAAAGGCATGCTGAACGCATACCTGGACAATACCGCTGCCATAAGCCGCGCAGCCGGCGGGGACCGGGCGGCCTTCGACAAGCTGTATGCCGATTACCGCGGCGGAGGGTTCAAGCTCGAGACGCAGCAAGTCGCCGATACATCCCTGACGAAGGCGATGTCGGTCCAGTCCATCGGCTTCCTGATTCTGTTCATGATGACCGCGGCCGTCAACCTGTCGGAAATCATCCTGAAAAGCCGCGAAGACCGGACGTATTACCGCATTCTGTCTTCCCCCATCAGCGCCCGCTCGTACGTGCTCGCCAACGTCCTGGTCAACATCGCTGTCATGGTCGTGCAAGTGGCCGTCGCTTTGGTCGCTCTCCGCTATGTCTTCGGCGTCGATCCCGGCCTTCCGATCGTCCAGCTCGGAGGCATGCTGATTCTGTTCGCCCTCGTGTCCGTCAGCCTCTCTCTTGTTATCGTCGCCTTCTCCAAAAACTCGGCGGTATCCGGAGCGATGTCGAACTTCATCATTACGCCGAGCTGCCTGCTGGCCGGCTGTTTCTTCCCGATCTCGATCATGCCGGATACGATCCGCAAAATCGGCGACTTCATGCCGCAGCGCTGGGTGCTGCAGTCGATCGACGAGCTGCAGACCGGGGACACGAGCCGGATCTCGATCAATCTGGCCGTGCTGGCTGCCTTCGCTCTGGTGTTCTTCCTCGTCGCGGCCTACAAGTTCGGCCGCAACAACGACACGAAAACGTTCGTGTAGGCGTCTCCCGGCCCCATCCTGACTAGGCAGTCAGTGCCTATGGAGTCATCGGTGCAGACAGGGCCAATGGAGCCATCGGTGCACATAGAGCCGAACGAAAACAACCGGCGGGATGCCCGCCGGTTGTTTTCGCTTTCAGTAAGCTTCCAATACGCTGCTCCCGCCCCGGATCATGTCGGTGACGGCGTCATACAGGTTGGGAGGATGCTCGGCGATCCGGTGGCACAGGTACAAGTACCATTCCTCCCCATAGGTGACATAGATTCGGGTCGAGACGCCGGATTCCTTCCAGTCCCGCGCCGACTCCGGGACGATTCCGTACAGCATCTCGAGCTCGGCCAGCGGATGCCGGACATACCCGCGAGCGTCCGCTTCCCGGATCAAATTCCGGTCATGCGTGGCGATGGATGTCTGCTTGCCCTGCTCCAGAGCCAGGCCGACCAGCTCCAGATAGCGGGCGTCCAGCTGGCCGGAGCGGGGAATCGAGACGCCTTCCGGCTCCTGGTAGGCTCCCTTGACAATTCTCACGGCGCCGGGCGCGTCCTTCAGCAGCGTGAGGTCGCCGAGCGAGCGCGGCAGCTGCGCCTGGAGAGTGATGCCGAGATTCGCGGAACGCTCGGCGGCTTCCCGATAGACGTCCAGAATCGAGGAGGTTTTGGCGGCTTCCTCCATGCTGACGAACAGCTGGAGCCCGGCGGCTGAGGCTTTCTCTGCGAGAGCGGTCAGATTGCGCAGCGCAAGCCCGCGGTCCAGGGACAGGCCGATGTGGGACAGATCGAGCGAGATCCGGCTGTTCAGGCCTTGCTTCACGCAAGCATCGATCAGCCTGGAGAATTCCTGCACCGCCAGCTCGCATTCCGGCTCCGAGCCAGTATTCTCGCCGATATGTTCCAGGGAAACGGCATACCCGCGCCCGGCCAGGGCGGCAGCGGTCCCGACGGCGGGCTCGCGCCTGTCACCGGCCGTGAACCGGCGGGCAGCCCGGCTGAGGATGCGGTGCAGCTCGGGCGATTGAAGCAAGCGGGACTTGATGTCAGGGTTTCTTGCGATGGACTTCAGGGCGGCGGCAAAATCTTGTTCGGCTGTTGAAATGGACATGAGGCGGTCTCCTCCTGCTGCAGGGATATTCCCCTACGATAAGGCGAACAGGCGGAGGCGTCTTGTACGATCTTGCTGCCCGCTGGCTGCTCAAGAGGAAGCATAGCGTGACGGGGAAACGCCGACATGGGCCCGGAACGACCGGCTGAAGTGGCTCTGGTCGTAATAGCCGGCCTCCAGGGCGATTTCCGCGAGCGGCTTTTCCCCGAGGGCCAGCTCGCTTTTGGCGAGGTTGAGCCGCAGCATGTTCTGGTAGGCGGCAGGCGGCAGGCCGCATTCGAGCTTGAACAAGCGGATCAAATGGTAGCGGCTGAGGCCGGCCGCTCGCTCCAGCATGTCCAGCGTCACCTTCTCCCGGAAATGCTCATGGATGAAGTCCTTCGCTCGGCGCAGGGCGGCTTTCTCCGCGCCGCGGCGGAGCAGCGGCGCCTCTTGCGCGCCGGCAAGCCGGTCCAGCGCCTTCACCAGGCCAATGACGGGAGTCTCGATCTCCAGCGGCGTGCCGCCTCCGCTCATGGCGGACATGGCGGCGGAAACCCATAAACTGCACGCTGCGGCCGCCTGTCCATCCGCCAGCAGCGGCCGGCGCAGGGGCAGAGGGTTTTCCAGCCAGGAGTCCGTCCATTCCGGGGAGATGAACAGCATGTCGTAGGACCAGCCGCTCCCGCCCTCCGGGCTGCACGCATGGGGAAGCAGCGGCGGAAAGGAAATCAGGGCACCTTCTTCCAGCTTGGCCGTTCGGCCGTCATACCAGGCGGCGGTGGAGCTTTTGCGCACGATTCCGACGGACAGCTCCTCGTGGAAATGCTTCCGGCAGCCGAAATCGTACGACGAGCAGGCTTTGGCCTCCAGAAAGGGCAAGGCCGATTCTCGGTAAAAGGAAATCCCCATTCCGGCACCTTCTTTCTATTCCTTATTATACGCCGGGTTTTGATTCCGTCGGGTTGTGGGAATAAAAGAAATAGGAAATCCAGCCTATGGGAGGTCAATCATGGACAACAGCAATCCTTCTTCATCCAGCAAGCTTCCCCGCTACCCGGAATCGATGTGGAGGGCAACGGAGGAGCTGCCGCAATTCGAATCTCTGCGCGGCACCGTGGAAGCCGATGTTGCCGTCATCGGAGGCGGCATCACGGGGATAACGGCGGCTTACCTGCTCAGCAAGCAGGGGCTCAAGGTCGTGCTTGCGGAGGCGGGCCGGCTTCTGGATGGGACGACCGGACATACGACCGCCAAAATAACCGCCCAGCACGGCATGATCTACGACAAGCTGCTGCAGCATTTCGGCAAGGAGCAGGCCAAGCAGTATTACGATGCCAACGACGAGGCGTTGAAATGGATGACGCAAATCGTGGCGGAGCTCGGCATCGACTGCGGTCTTGAAACTCAGGACGCCTATATATATGCCGATAACGATGCGGATTTGAAGCAGCTGCATACGGAGTGGAAAGCCTATCAGACCATTGGCATACCGGGCGAATGGACGGACAAGCTTCCGCTGGACGGACTGTCGGAGAAAGGCGCGATCAAGCTGCCGGGCCAGGCGCAGTTCCATCCGCTGCAATACCTGAAGAAGCTGCTGGCCGAAGCGCAGCGCCATGGGCTCAAGGTGTACGAAAATACGACCGCGAGCGGAAAGGTGAAGGAGGACGACAACGGGCGCCTGCAGGTGGAGACGGAAGCGGGCGGCACCATTTCCTGCAGCTGGGCGGTCTCGGCCTCGCATTTCCCTTTCACGGACGGCGGCGGCTTTTTCTTCTCCCGGCTGCATGCAATGCGCTCCTACATCGTCGCGGTCGAGCCGGAGAAGCCTTTCCCGGGCGGCATGTACATCAGCGCGGGCAGCACCGTCCGCTCTCTGCGCTCGGCGCAGCTGGGAGACAAGCGGGTCGTGCTCGTCGGCGGAGACAACCACAAGACGGGCCAGGGCATTCCGATGATCCAGCATTTCGAGGCGCTGGAGCAGTTCGGTGATTCTCTGCTCGGAGCCAAGAGCATTCCTTACCGATGGTCCGCGCAGGATCTCGTCACCCTCGACGAAGTGCCCTACATCGGGCCGATCACGGGCAAGCATCCCAACCTGCTCATCGCCACCGGCTACAACAAATGGGGAATGACGACCGGCACGCTCGCCGCGCTGATCGTGAACGATCTCGTCGCGAACGGCCAGAGCAAGCATCTGGAGCTGTTCAAGCCTTCGCGCTTCAAGGCCGATCCGTCGCTCAAGACGTTCGTGGCCCAGAACGCCAACGTCGCCGGGGAGCTTATCTCCGGCAAGCTGGACGCTCCGTCCCGGACGCCGGATTCGCTGGAGCCGGACGAGGGCGCCGTCGTCAAGGTCAAGGGCAAGCGCGCCGGCGCCTATCGCGACTCGCAAGGAGCGCTGCATGTCGTGGATACGACCTGTACGCATATGGGCTGCGAGTGCAGGTGGAATTCCGGGGACCGCTCGTGGGATTGCCCGTGCCATGGCTCGCGCTTCGGCTATGACGGCACCGTGCTGGAGGGACCGGCGACGCAGCCGCTGAAGCAGCTGGAGGTCGAGCAGGGCTGATTGCCGGGCAAGCGTCCGACCTCTGCCGGCTGGACGGCTCGGAAGAGAATTCAAGAGGCTGTCCCTTAGGTCATGAGCATGGCCAGGGGAAGCTTCTTTTTTTTAGCGCACCTGGTTTGATAGAAGAGCAATAGGGCTCCGAACGGGCCCTATTTGCGTTCGCTTGCGCATTGCTGGAAAATAAGGCTCAATGGCAGCCTCATCCTCGGCCTGCGGACCTTATTTTCGAGGAAATTCACGGATATGGCTCCGCACAGGCTCTATCCTCCTCCGCTGACATGCTGTCCGTATGAGGGAGCGCGTCAGTGGAAGGAGACGCGGAGAAGAAAGCGCGGCAAGCCGCTGTCTCAGGGGAATGCTGCAGGCCGCCACGGCAAGCCAGCCCGAAGCCGGCTTTTTTTTGCTGCGGTCAAAACCGTTTGACGGCGCTCGAAGTCTAATGCGGAGATAGGGAGGGAAGGGCTTGGACGACATAACGACGACACCGGTTTTATCGGAAGCAAAAGCAAAGGACAGCGCCGCGGCGTTGGCCGCCCAAGCCCGCGCGGGCGACGAAGGCGCCTTCCTGCAGCTGATGGGCAATTCGCGGGATCGGCTGCTGCGGATCGCCCTGGCCTATCTGCGCAGCGAGGAAGCGGCGCTGGAAGCCATTCAGGAGACGACCTTGCGGGCGTACATGAAGCTGGGCAAGCTCAAGGAACCGGCTTATTTCCAAACCTGGCTCATCCGGATTCTGATGAACGTCTGCATCGACGAGCAGAAGCGGCGCCGCAGGCAGAGACCGGCCGAATGGCTGCCCGAGGCTCCCGCTGCGGAATTCGGAATGCCTGGAATCGAGGACAGGCTGCGGATGGAGGAGGCCATCGCCGAGCTGGAGCCGAAGCTCAGGCAGGTCGTCATTCTCAAATACTACGACGATATGACGCTGACGGAAATCGCCAGGCTGCTGGGGAAGCCGGAGGGCACGGTGAAGACCTGGCTGAACAGGGCGCTGGCGAAACTGAGAGCATGGATGAGAGAGGGGGAGGCGCGGGATGAAGGATGAGCAGCCGGACTTTTCCGTTCTGGCCGAAGATAGGGGGATGGATCCTGTTCTCGCAGGACGGGCGGACGCAGCGATTAGGGCGGGACTTGCAGCCGGCAAGGAAAGGAAGCGGGGAAGGCGAAGGACGGTCCGCCGGAGAATTTATGCCGCTTCGGCCGCCTGCCTCCTGCTCCTCGTCTGTCTCGTGACGATCCGCGTATCCCCGGCATTCGCGTCTGCCGTGAGGCAGATTCCGGGAATGGCCCCGCTGGTGGACGCGATCCGCCAACAGTATGCCAACGACCAATCCATTCTGGACGCGGTGGATAACGACTACATGCAGAAGGTAGGGCTGTCGGATGAGCATGGCGGGCTCAAATTCACCGTGGAGGGCATCGTCGCGGACGAGTTCCGGATGAACCTGCTGTACAGCATCAAGGGCCTGCGCTCCGATGAACAGGTCGAGCTGCATGATTTGAGCCTGACGGACGGGACGGACCGGCAACTGCAGGTCGGCTACGGCTCATCCGGGAACGTCACGGGCCAAGCGGACGGTTCCGAGAATATGGAGAACATCTCCATTCTGTTCAGCAAGGAGGAGCCGCTGCCGGATAAGCTGGGCGTCGTGCTCACGCTCCGCGGCCAGAAGTACAAGGTGGCGTTCGCGGTAGACACCGCGAAGTTCGGGGGTCATTCCCGCTCCGTCCCGATGGACTATACGCTGGAAGCCGCCGGACAGAAGATCATCTTCGAGCGGGCCGTCATCTCTCCCCTTACGATCAAAATCGAAGCGCGTTTTGCGAAGAGCAATACGATGAAGATTTTCGGCGGAGGCGACATGAAGCTGGTGGACGATGCCGGCAAGGAATGGTCCGTTCCCTCCATGAGCTCCGGGACGAACGATCCCGACCGGACCATTTTCACCTTCCAGAGCAGCTACTTCCGCAAGCCGCAGGCTCTGTATTTGACGGGAACCTGGCTCCGGGCTCTGGATAAGGGCAAGAATGAGATCGTCATCGACACGGAGAAGGGCTTGCTGCTCAAGGCTCCGGACGACAAGGTGACTTTGCTGGGATCGACGGAGAGCGGCGGGGAGCTGCAGCTGCGGTTCCATCTGGATACGGGCCGCAAGGACGACAACATGAGCTACAATCTGCTGGACGGAACGTTCGTGGACGGGAGCGGAAGCCGGCATGAAGACAAGCAGCTGGGATCCTCGGTAAGCGCGAATTCCGACGAGACGAACCAGACTCTGGCGTTCAAGTACAAGGCGGGCGCCTACAAGCAGCCGCTCACGTTCACGATCGGCAGCTATCCGAATTATATCGAGCGACCATACCGGATCCCGATCTCATTGTCCGGGGTTTGGGATCAGGATTGACTGCGAGGCAGCAGCGGAATTGCGGGGCACGGAACGCCGATCGGCGCGCCGTGCCTTTTGTTGTTTTTTTGGCGGGACATATAAGGTTTTCTCGACATTTATCTACAAATCGTTGCTCTTTTACCGATGTAAAGAGAGGGAGTTTCTCTCCCTTGTTCGACAAGGCGGCAAAGGGATGGTTGTCGAATCCGGTACTGCGGACCGGACATGCAGATGAGAATTGTGAAAATTAAGGAAATCCCTTCCTGCAGGAGAGGAAATAAGCCTTTTCTGTCGAACATTCATAAGCGGAAAACAGACAGGATGTGAGAACACCCGTGATTGAAATGATGGACATCTGGAAGACCTACCCCAACGGCGCGCATGCGCTGCGCGGGATCTCGGTCGTCATCGACCGCAATGACTTCGTGTACATCGTCGGGCCTTCGGGCGCCGGCAAGTCCACGTTCATGAAGCTGATCTACCGGGAAGAGTACCCGACCAAGGGGCAGCTCTTCGTGAACGGCTTCAATATAGGCAAGCTCAAGCCGCGCAAGATTCCTTATGTGCGGCGCAACATCGGCGTCATCTTCCAGGATTACCGCCTCCTTCCGAAGCTCACCGCCTACGAGAACGTTTCGTTCGCGATGGAGGTCATCGAAGCTCCCCGCAAGCTGATGAAAAAGCGCACGATGGAAGTTCTGGAGCTTGTCGGCCTCGGCGGCAAGCATGGCCATTTGCCGGCTCAGCTCTCCGGCGGCGAGCAGCAGCGCGTGGCGATCGCCCGCGCGATCGTCAACAATCCCAGCGTCATCGTGGCCGACGAGCCGACAGGCAATCTCGACCCCGAGACGAGCTGGGGCATCATGAACCTGCTGGAGGAAATCAACTTCAGGGGCACGACCATCGTGATGGCGACGCATAACCGCGAGATCGTGAACTCTCTTCGCAAGCGCGTCATCGCCATCGAGAACGGCGTCATCGCGCGCGACCAGCTGAGAGGGGATTACGGCTATGAAGGCTAGAACCCTCCTGCGCCACATGCGCGAAGGCGTGCGGAACATCTTCCGCAACGGCTGGATGAGCTTCGCCTCCATCAGCTCGATCTTCATTTCCCTGTTCATCCTCAGCGTCTTCGTCCTGCTCGCGCTCAACGTCAACAAGCTGGCCGACCAGCTGGAGAGCACGGTGGAGATCCGCGCCTTCCTGCAGCTGGACACGGCGCAGCAGCAGATCGATTCGCTGGAGACCAGGATCCGCAATATCCCCGAGGTCAAGAGCGTCGAGTTTCGGACCAAGCAGCAGAATCTGGAGGAAATGAGCCGGATGATGGGCAGCGACGGAAAGCAGCTGCTGCAGGACTATCAAGGCGAGGACAATCCGCTTCCCGCTTCCTTTGTCATCGAAGTGTACGATCCGCAGACGATCGCATCCGCAGCCGGCCAGATCGAAGCGCTCGGCGCGGGGCAGGATCCTTCCCCGTTCCTGCGGGTCAAGTACGGCCAGGGACAGGTGGAGACGCTGTTCAAGGTGACCAACGCCGTGCGCAACATCGGCCTGATCCTCGTCGCTGGACTGGCTGTCACAGCCATGTTCCTCATTGCCACGACGATCAAGACGACGATCATCAACCGCCAGCGGGAGATCGGAATCATGAAGCTGGTAGGGGCGACCAATGCGTTTATCCGCTGGCCCTTTTTCGTTGAGGGCGCGCTTATCGGATTTTTCTCCTCTGCCTTGACGGCCGCCGTCATCCTGCTCGGCTACCGGGAGCTGTTCCAGCAGTCCGAGTTCGAGCTGGGCCTCATGAGCATCAGGCTCGTCACGATTCAGGAGGCCGCTCCGATCATCGCGCTGCTTACGATCGGCATCGGCACGCTGCTTGGCGTATGGGGCAGCGTATTATCGGTACGCCGTTATTTGAAAGTGTAGGAGGATGCAAGCGCAGATGAAGAAGAACAGGGTTATTCTCGCCTGTCTTGCGGCTGTCCTGGCCCTGACCGTCTTTCCGGCGGGGGGAGAGGCGGCCTCGCAGGTGGACAAGATCAACAAGCAAATCAAGCAGGTCCGCGACCAGATGCAGGCCGCTTCCCATAACCGCAACCAGGCCGAGAAGGATGCCAAGACCGTGCAGGTGCAGAAGATCCAGACGGCGGAATCGCTCAAAACCGTCATGGCGGAGATCGACACCGTCGGCACCCGCCTCAGCCAGGTCCAGAACGAGGTTCGCGACACGACCGAAAATCTGCAGCGGACGGCCCAGGAGCTCGATGATGCCGAGAAGCGGATCGGCAAGCAGGACGACCGCCTGCAGTCCCGGATCCGGATGACGTACATGAACGGCAGGGTCAGCTACCTGGAGGTTCTGCTCAATGCGGCGAGCTTCGCGGATTTCCTCAGCCGCCTCGACTCGCTTCATACGATGATGAGCCAGGACAAGGTCATCCTGGAGGAGCGCCGGCACGACAAGGAGCTCGTCGAGGAGAAGAAGAAGGAAGTGGAATCCCAGCTCACCGAGGTCAAGGGGCTGTACGCGAAGATAGCCGATTACCAGCAGGTGCTCTCGGACAAGGAATCGGAGAAGCAGCAGCTGATCGCCGCGTACGACGACAAGCTGGAGGAGCTTGGCGAGATCAGCGAGGAGCAGGAGCAGCTTCTGCTGGACCTGGCGGCCAAGGAGTCTGCGCTGATCAAAAAGAAAAACGCGCTCAAGACGTATTACACCGGCGGCAAGCTTGGCGTTCCGCTGAAGGCAAGCTACCGCATCAGCTCGCCGTTCGGCTATCGGATCCATCCCATCACCGGCAAGCGCAAGCTCCATGCCGGCGCCGACATGGCGGCTCCGGAAGGAACGAACATCTACGCGGCCGAATCCGGCGTCGTGCTCGTCGCGCAGTGGTGGACCGGGTACGGGAACTGCGTCGTCATCGATCATGGCGGCGGCTTGTGGACGATATACGGCCATATCCGCAACGGCGGCATCAAGGTGGAGAAGGGCGAGACCGTGAAGCGCGGCCAGCTCATTGCCGAAGTCGGCTCGACCGGCAACTCGACCGGGAATCATCTCCACTTCGAAGTGCGCAAGGACGGAACGCCGGTCAATCCGCTGCCTTATTTGAAATAATGGACGAACATCCGCCGCCCGCGAGCATTCTTCTCGCGGCGGCGGGTTGCGAAGTCGAAAAGCTTCCCGCTTTTGCGGGGAGCTTTTTTGTTGCCGGTCCGATGCGAGCGGCTTGCTTTTCGACCCGAGAACCGTCGCTCCTGCTCGGCGTCGAGGCGGCTTGCTGCTCCTCGAGACGTTCTGTTTAGGTCGAATCCGAAGCCGCGAGGCCGGGGAGGATCCGTTCTTTTCCCGCTGCTGCCAAATAAAACCCGGGCCGTTGTCGCATACTAGAATTCTCATGCAGGTCTGGAACGAAACAGCAACCGAGGAGGAGAACGGTATGAAGTCATTGTCACTGCGGATGGTCCGAAGGACAGCCGCATTGGGCGCGGCGGCGGCGATCGTCCTGGCGCTGCCTCAAGCAGCCGGAGCAGCCGCCCCGGCGCCGGCGCCGCTCCATGCTCCGGCCAAGCCGGCGGAAGCCGCGGAGCCGCAGTCCGGCGGCCTCAGCAAGGAAGAGCTGCAGAGAATCAATACGGTGCTCGATTTGATCCAGAAGCAGTATTATGAACCGGTTGACCGCGCCAAGCTCGTGAGCGGGGCGCTCAGCGGGATGATGGAGTCGCTTGGAGATCCGTACTCCACCTATATGGACGTTCCCGCAGCCAAGCAGTTTTCGGAGACGGTGGAAGGGGCGTTCGGAGGCGTCGGAGCGGAGGTGTCCCTGGAAGAGGGCAGGCTGACCGTCGTCTCGCCGATGAAGGGGTCGCCGGCGGAGCGGGCAGGCGTGCAGGCGAAGGATGTCATCCTGTCCGTCAACGGCATCAGTCTGGGAGGCCTGCCGATCTCGGAGGCGGTAGCCAAGCTGCGCGGTCCAAAGGGCTCCAAGGCCGTCCTCGTCATCCAGCGCGCCGGCAGCGGCAAGCCGATGACCGTTACCGTCGTGCGGGAAGAGATCGACGTGGAAACCGTGGAGGCCCGCCTGCTTCCGGGGAGCGTCGGCTTGATCGAGATTCGGCAGTTCTCGCTGAACACGGCCGAACGCTTCGCAGAGGAGCTGAACAAGCTCGAGAAGCGGAAGCTGAAAGGGCTCGTAATCGACGTCCGCAACAATCCGGGAGGCATTCTGCCGGTGGTGGAAAAGATATCCGAGCCGTTCATCCCGGCAGGAAAGCCGATCCTGCAAGTCCAGCAGCGCGGACAGCGCGCCGAGAAGATCCTCTCCAATGGAAAAGGCAAGCCGTATCCCGTCGCTGTGCTGATCAACAAGGGAAGCGCCAGCGCATCGGAAATATTGGCCGGCGCCTTGAAGGAGTCGGCGGACGCCGTGCTCGTCGGTCAGACCTCCTTCGGCAAGGGAACGGTCCAGGTCAGCTATGACCGCAACCTGGAAGGCGGGCTCGTCAAGATGACGATCGCCAAATGGCTGACGCCGAACGGCGTCTGGATCCATCATGAAGGCATCCGCCCGGATATTCAGGTGAAGCCTCCGGCTTTATATACGGTGTCCCGACTGTCGAGGTCGGGAGAGCCGCAGAGAGATGCCATCAGCGAGGACACGAAGACGCTGCAGGCGATGCTCGTCGGCCTCGGATACAAGCCCGGACGAACAGACGGTTATTACAGCGAGGGGACGGCTGCCGCGGTGAAGGCGTTCCAGCGGCAATGCGGTCTCCGGGAGACCGGCTCGGCCGATTCGGCTACGCAGGAAAAGCTGGAGAAGGCCGTTCGCGACTGGGTGCGCAGCGGCAGCCACGATACCCAGCTGGAGGCTGCGGCGCAGGCGCTCCGCTCCGGCAAGGGAGCCCGGAAGCAATAAGCCCTTGCGGCAGGGATCAGGAAGCCCCTTTTCACCGGCTCGAAGCCGCCGCGCAAATCAAGGCCGAAATTCTCCGCGGGGAGGATTTCGGCCTTTCGTTGTCGAAAACAATACGACTGGATGGTACGCTTTTGGGAGTCATTCTTTTGAAAATGAGGTGCTTGCTGTGGACACGGCCTTGGAGATTCTCCGTCATTACGGGACAGCGGCCGTCAGGCTGTTGTCCCAGCCGTTTTATTATTTTGCGCTGCTGCTGATCATTCTCTCTTATATTCGTCAGACCCGAACGGAACGCAAGCTCTTCCATGTGCGCCTGCATGCCTGGCCCAAGCTGCTCGGCCGAGCCGTCTGGAGCGGCCTGCTCGCTGGAGCCGCCCTCTCGGCTGGCGCAGCCTTCATCGGCATGAGCCTGACGCCTTCCGCCGCGCTCTGGCTGTGGGGGACGGCCGCCCTGCTCATGCTCGTCCGCGTCCGCTATCTCTGTTTCGCTTATAGCGCCGGCGTGCTCGGACTGCTGCAATGGCTCAGCGGCCTGCTCGGCTTGCCGGACGGGACGGGCGGCTGGCTCGGACGAGCCGCTCTCTCGCTGGAGAACCTCGATATTCCCGGCCTGCTGCTGCTCGTTGCCGGCCTGCATGCGGCCGAGGCTTTGCTCGTCCGCCGGGATGGCGCCCGGTTCTCCTCGCCGCTGTTCCTCGAGGGCAAGCGCGGCAAGCTGATCGGCGGCTACGCCTTGCAGGGCTACTGGCCGGTGCCGCTGCTTCTGCTGGTGCCATCCGCTTCGGCGGCGGCCTCGCTGCCATGGACGCCTCTGCTCGGCGGCTCCGCATGGGAGGGCGGCTGGACGGTCATCGCGCTTCCGGCCATCATCGGCTTCACCGACCTGACACGCTCGGAGCTGCCGAAGCTCCAGGCCCGCCTTACGTCGCGCCGGCTGCTCGCCTACAGTGCCGTGCTGGCTGCGGCCGCGCTCGGTGCCGCATATGCGCAGCCGCTCGTGCCGGCTGCAGCGCTGCTTTCCCTCGGGCTTCATGAAGCGCTCATCGTGCTTGGATCGATGCGGGAGCGTCAGCGTCAGCCGCGCTTCGTCCATGACGAGCGGGGCTTGTGCATTCTCGGAGTCGTGCCGGGAACGCCGGCAGAGGAGATGGGCCTCGAAGCGGGCGAAGTGCTCCACAAGGTGAACGGGAAAAAGGTAAGGACCAAGGAAGACCTGCATGCTGCGCTGCATATAAACTCCGCCTTTTGCCGGATGGAAGTGTTCAATGCCGATGGACAACTCAAGTTTCTGCAGCGGGCCAGGTATGCGGGCGAACATCACCAGCTCGGAGTGCTGCTGGCTCCCGATGAGGATGCGGGCTATTATGCTGCTCCGGCGCATGTATCCGTGCTGGGCCTGCTGAGGCGGAGCCGCGCTGCGCGGCGCCGTGTCCGCAAGGATACGACGATGTAGCGTCGGGAAGCCGGGACGGTTGGCGGTTCGGCTTGAGCGGGGGCGGTTTCGCTTCCGCTTCCGTGCCGATGAGCTCAAGCCGGACGGGCGCCCCTTGAGTCACCATTCGCACCAATCAAAAAAGGCTTCCGAAGCCCATCCTCATGGATGGCTCCGGAAGCCTTTTTATTGCTTTCCAGCGTGCCTGCCTAGCTGTTGTTCGCTGCCGCGTTTTCGGCGCCGGCGCTGTTTTCTGCTGCTCCAGTGTTGGCGGCCGCATTTTCTTTCTCTTCAAACGAATTCGTAATCGTCGCCTTGCCGCGGAGGTCGGTGATGAGCGTCTGGGACAAGGTGCCGAGCTGCTGATATTCAAGCGATTCCGTAATCTCCGCTTTTTTCTCTTCCAGCGTAGGCGTCGAGGCTTGCTTGTGGTCGATGACTTTGATGATATGGTAGCCGTAGTCGGATTTGATCGGTGCGGAGATTTCGCCGACCTTAAGGTCGAAGGCCGCCTTCTCGAATTCCGGAACCATGGCGCCCTTGCCGAAGTAACCGAGGTCGCCGCCATTCGCCGCGCTGCCGGTATCGGTCGATTTTTCCTTGGCAATCGCCGCGAAGTCGCCGCCGTTTTTGAGCTGCTTCTCGATGGCGTCGGCTTCTTCCTTCGTCTTGACGAGAATATGGGAGGCTTTCACCTGCTCCTCGGTTGCGAAGGAAGCTTTGTTCTCATCGTAATACTTCTTGATGTCCGCATCGGTTACTTTGACTTTGTCCTTGAGCAGCTTGCGAAGCTGCACCTGCATCTGCAGTTGGTTGTTGAGAACGTCCTCCGACAAGCCGGCCTGCTTCAATGCGTCCTTAAACGCGCTTTCGCTGCCGAAGTTCTTCTTGACGTCGGCAAGCTCTTTGGCCATTTCATCTTCGGTGACCTCGATCTTCTTGTTGCTGGCTTCCTGGTCGACGAGCTTCATCGTGATGAGGCTGTCCAGAGCCGTCGTGCCTGCGGAAGGAACCATCGCCTCGTACAACTCGTCCTTCGAGATCTTCTCGCCGTTGACGGTGGCAACCGTACCGCCCGATGCGGCGCCGCCGCTGCCGTTGAAGAGACTGACCAGCGCGATGACGAGCGCCACTGCCAGCAGGAGCGAAGCGATCATCCAGCCGGCAGCGGCTCCGCTGCGGCGGGGACCCGATCCGTCGCCGTCCATCAGCGGCAGATCAGCCGCTCCAGCGGAGGTGTTGACCGCGCTTCCTTCCGTGACCGGCACCGAACCGAATGCGCGCTCGGGATCCGCCGTATGGATTTCGGCGTCGTTCTCGGCCTGCCGGAGGGATTCCTCGGCGCGCTCCTCCTCGACGATATCCTCGGCTTGAAGCGTTTCTTCGCGATGCTCGTCGCCGCTGCGGCCAGCGAATTCGACGCCCTCGTTCGTTGCCGTATCTTCCAATGTAAGATGCTCGTCCTGTTTTGGATCGACCGGATCGAGATGATCCTTGGGATCCTTGTCCTTATCTGCCATGAAACGATTGACTCCCTTCTGTATCCTTCAAAGAGTGGTGAATGCAATGGATTCTGGATATTGCTTGCTGCGAGAATAATATCAAAATCCATGCCGGGTTACCTTAACGGAACATGAAATTTCTACAAATGGGCTTTGAAAAAGTCGATCGTGGCATTCAGAGCCTGCTCCAGCGCCTCCGTCGTGCCGGCAAAAGGATGAACGGCGCCGAACGTATGGCCGGTTCCTTCCAGCTCGATCGCGGGCTGATGGGGCGCCGCTTCCTGCAGGCGGTGAAAGCCTTCGACCAGACGGGGAGCATCGTCGCTTCCTTGAATCATCAAGACCGGAATCCGGAGTCCGGCGAGGCGGGCGGGAATGTCGAAGCGGTCTTTATTGGCGTCCAGATCCTCGAAAAACTCGCGCCGCACAGGCATTTCCTGCCGAGTCCGTGAGTTGGTGACGTAGGCGACGCCTTCCTCGCGGGCCTTGGCTTCGAAGGCGTCGTCGAACAGGTTGGCGCGGGCGATGCCGTTCCAGGTAGCGGCCGCCCGGATGAGCGGATGCTCGGCGGCGAAGATGAGGGCGTTGCCTCCGCCTCTGCTGTGGCCGATCATGCCGAGCTTAGCCCGCTGGATCAAGCCCGCGTGGGGCAGATTGCCGCCGATCGCGGCTTTGAGGACTTCCGCCAAGTCGGCCTGCTCGCGGGTGTAGGTGTTGTAGCCGAATTTGGACAGCTCATCGAAATCCTGCTCGCCGACTCCGTTGCGGGAGAAATTGAAAGTGATGGCGACAAAGCCGGCTTCGGCCAGCTTCTCGGCCGCATAGGGCATGAAAGCCCAATCCTTGAAGCCCTTGAAGCCATGGGCCAGGAACAGCGCCGGGCGATCTCCCGGCTTTTTGGCCGCACGCACTTCGCCGCGGATAATGCCGCCGTCGCCAAGCCTGATTTCGAAGGGCGACACGAATAGATGGGACATGAAACATACTCCTCTCAAGCTATAGCATTTCCAAAACTAAGCATAAACTTCCTAGCCGTTTCGTTCAAATGGAACTTGCGGCATATTCCTGCAGCGGCGCCTGCGGCTCCCTGTTCCATCCCCCGCTGCAGTTTGGTACGATGGAGGACGGGCATGGAGGCTGAAACATTTCCTGCTTCGGGATCGTTCAGAAGATTAACAACCATTCATTCGACATTTAAGACAGGCTCGCCGGGAGGCGGATCTCATACAGCAAAGGGGAACGACGATGATGAAAAACCGAAACAAACGAATTGCGGCAGCGCTTCTGCTTGCCCTTACCGCCTGGGCGGCAGCAGCCTGCTCCGACAGCTCCGCTCCGGGAACGGGTTCGGCAGTCAACGAGGCTGCTGGAAATGTGCAGACGGCCTCTCCGTCGCCGTCGCAGGATCCGGTAGCCAATGACGGCAGCGAAGCTGCGGGAGGCGGAGCGGCAGCGAATGCAGGGGACACAACGAATGCAGGCGGAGCGGCGAATCCATCCGGCTCCAAGGGCGGCACAGACAAGCCGGCAGGGGACAAGGATGGACAAGGAACCGCTGTCTCCGGGCAGCCGTCCGAACAGGTTGCGGCCCAGGCCGATACGGTGGCGGCCCTGATCAACAAGGAGTTCCGCCTGCCGAAGGGCTACGTGCCGGATGACCTCGTCTACCCGGACATTCCGTTCACCTTCAGCGAAAAGATCGACAAGCGCAAGCTTCGCAAGGAGGCTGCCGGGGCGCTGGAGAAGCTGGTGGCAGGTGCGAAGAAAGACGGAATCTCGCTGGCTGGGGTGTCGGGCTACCGCTCGGAAACGAGACAAAAAACGCTGTATGACAACTATGTCAAAAAAGACGGAGTCGCTGCTGCGGACAAATACAGCGCACGGCCGGGGCATAGCGAGCACCAGACCGGACTTGCGATCGACATGTCCGGAACGGACGGCAAATGCGCGGCGGAAAGCTGCTTCGGCGGTACGCCGGAAGCGGAGTGGCTGGCGGCGCATGCGGCGGAATACGGCTTCATCATCCGCTATCCCGAAGGCAAGGAATCCATTACGGGTTATAAATACGAGCCGTGGCATATCCGCTTCGTAGGCAAGGAACTGGCCGCCAAGCTTGCTGAAAGCGGAGACACGCTGGAGGAGTATTACGGAGCCGCGGTACCGGTTACGGGACGGAAGTAAGCGTCGGGACGAAGGCATTCACGGAGTCAGAAAGCAGATCCGCCAAGGCGGGGATGAAGGCGGGGGAGCCCGTTTTCGTCTCCGCCTTTTTGTCGGGCCGTTCCCTTCTAGGCTTGCTGTTTTCCTAATAAGGTTAGAGTAGCAAGGAAGGGGGCTTAGGGGGATGGATTGGGACTGCGCAATCATTGGCGGCGGGCCTGCGGGCTTGAGCGCCGCCTTGATGCTGGGCCGCTCGCAAAGGTCGGTCCTTTTGCTCGACGATCATCAGCCGCGCAACTCCGTGACGGAGGCCAGCTACGGCTATCTGACGAGAGACGGGATTGCGCCTGAGGAATTCCGCACCCTCGCCCGCAATGAACTGGCGCAATATCCTTCGGTGCGGCTGAGCAAGAGCCGGGTCGTCTCGGTGGAGAGGGTCAATGGAGGTTTCCGTGTCTTTACCGCAGCCGGGGGTTCCGCCGCCGCCCGCACGGTGCTGCTTGCCGCAGGACTGCAGGAGCGGTTCCCGGACATTCCCGGACTGCGGGAAATGTACGGCAAAAGCCTGTTCAGCTGCCCTTACTGCGACGGCTGGGAGCTTCGCGGGCAGCCGCTGCTGGTGCTGTCGACGGGAAGCGGCTTGTTCCAGCAGGCGCGGCTTCTGCTCGGCTGGAGCCGCGATCTGCTCGTATGCAGCCACGGGGCATCCAATCTGACCATGCAGCAGAGGCATGCGCTGGAGAGCCGGGGAGTGAAGGTCAGCTCTCTCCGGATCGCCGCTCTTGAAGGGAGCGGCGGCAAGCTGCGCGAGGTCGTCTTCGAGGACGGCAGCCGGATAGCCCGCAGCGGCGGCTTCGCCTCGCCGGACGGGATGCTCGGCACGCCGCTCGGTAGCCAGCTCGGCTGCGCGCACGATGCGTACGGCTCCGTTTCGGCCGACGGCTCCGGCCGCACAAGCGTCCCCGGCGTCTATGCCGCGGGGGATACGGCGGGGTTCTCGCCGTCGCAGATCGTCGTCGCGGCGGCCAGCGGCACCCGCGCCGCGGTCGGCATCATCGGCGACCTGGCCGAGATCGATTTTATCCGGATGGGTGGATGAGCAGCCATCGTTCTTGTGCGAAAAGAAAGATCCCTTCATCGGTGGACATTGGCGGCAACATGCCGTTTCCTGCCGGGAAGGGATCTTTTTGGCTTGCTCTTCGGCTTGGAGAGAAGCCTGGTCGCAAGCTGATGCTGGTGCAGGAAGGACGACGGATTGAACCCGGGAGCGAAGCCACCGGCAAGGCGCCTGGGGTGGAACCCGGAAGCGGAGCCACCGGAATGGCACCTGGTGTTGATCCCGGGAGCGAAGCC
>NZ_BIMD01000029.1 GCF_004000905.1 Paenibacillus humicus NBRC 102415 | reverse complement strand
CCCTATCGTGTTGATTTCGGTATTCCGCTCTCTTTCGTTCACAAGAACCTGTGCTCTGGCATCAATCCGGAAGCCCGGATCAATCTATCGACCCCAACGAGTTATTGTCCTCGCCGAATTTTTCCGAATTGATGAAGGCTTGCTCCGGCTACGACCGCGCCGACAATGCCTGCCGCCAGCTTGACTCCCAGCTTCAGCGAAGATCCGTCGGCATCCATCGTGGCGGCCAGCAGGCACAGCATGGAGGAGAAGAATAGAAGATAGCCCAATTGGCTGCTCTTCTCGCTTCTTTTTTGTCCGTTCGTATTTGCCATGCTCTTCATTCCCCTCCCGTGTTCGATCCCTGAAGCTAGATTTTATAAGCCTTCATCGCCTTGCGCAGCTCCTTGATGCTCGGACGCTTGCCGTAGAGCAGGACGCCGGTACGGTAGATCTTGGCGGACAGCCAGCCGAACACGTAGATGCTGACCAGCATGATGCCGAGCGAGACGAGCACCTCCCATGTCGCCACATGGCCTACGCCTACTCTCAGAACCATGACATACGGCGAGAAGAACGGGATGAACGAAGTCACCTTGACCAGCATGCTGTCGGGATTCGCCAGATTGAAGATGCCCAGATAGAACCCGGCGAGAGACACGAACGTCAGCGGCATGACCGCCTGGCCGAGATCCTCGGTACGGCTGACCAGGGAGCCGACGGCCGCGTACAGCGTTGCGAACAGGAAATAGCCGGTCAGGTAGAACAGGAGAGCGAAGAGGAGAAGGTCCGGACTGACGTCGCTGAGATGGATATCCAGATTGCCGAGCGCCTCCCTGTTGGTCGGGATCTGGATGTTGATGAGGACTGCCGCCACATAGATCGCGATCTGGAGCAGGCCGACCAGGAACATGCCGAAGATTTTGCCGAACATGCTGTTCAGCGGAGACACGCTCGTAATCAGCACCTCCATGATGCGGGAGCTCTTCTCGGTCGTCACTTCGCTCGCGATGACCTGGCCCGTCGCCATGATCGACATGAAGAGCAGGAACAGGACCGCATAGACCATGCCCATGTTGACGCCCTGCTGGGAAGCCGTGCGGCCGGCATCCTCGGCGGTTCCATCCGTCGATATCTGCAGCGCCTTCACGTCGACCGGCGCATACAGCAGCGTCTTCTGCTCAGCCGTAAGGCCGGCGGCATTCGCCTTGACGATCTGCAGCGCGGTTTTCAATTCATCGACCGCGGAATTGTCGAGCATCTTCTCGGATTTGAAAAGAGCGGAGTAGAAGCCGGTCTCCTTGCTCGGCTCCAGCAGCATGTAGCCGCTGATCTTCCCGTCGGTCAACGCTTTCTTGAGAGCGGCCTCCGCCGAAGCCGCATTCGCTCCTCCATCGATCTTCTCCAGCTTGAGCTTCCGCTGGCCTGCCGGCTGGGAGTCGAAATATTCCTTGACCCAATCGCCGACGAGAGTCGGGGTCACGCTGCTTTGCGCCAGGTCGCTCTGCATAGAGGCGTACCCGATCGTCTTCGGGCTGTCCGAGCCCCCGGATTTGAACAGCGAGATGATGTAGGGAAGATTGATGGCCAGCGATAGAATAAGGACCAGGATGAGCGTCGTGATAAGGAAGGCTTTGCCTTTGACCTTGTTGCGGAACGTAAAGCCGGTGACCGTCCAGAACTCATTCATGTTTTTCACCTACCGTTTTTATAAAGATTTCGTTCAAAGTCGGTTCCATGATCTCAAAGCGGGTGACGTCGCTCTGCTGCATCGCATGACGCAATACCGCGCGCCCGGAAGCCTCGTCCGCGATACGCAGCTCGTAGGCATGCTCATGCCGCTTGACGCCGAGAACGCCTGGCAGCTCCTCCAGTCCGGAGACCTCTCCGTCCGCTGCCAGCATGACTCTCTCCTTCGGAAAACGGTTCTTGATCTCCTTGAGGCTGCCCTTGAGCACCTCGTTCGATCGATGCAAAATCGTAATGTTGCGGCAAAGCTCCTCGACATGCTCCATCCGATGCGTCGAGAACAGAATCGATGCTCCCTGATCGCGGAGCTCCTTGACGGTCGACTTCAGCAGCTCCACGTTGACCGGATCGAGTCCGCTGAACGCTTCGTCCAGAATCATCAGCTTCGGCCTATGGATGATCGTCGCGATGAACTGGATCTTCTGCTGGTTGCCCTTGGACAGCTCTTCCACGCGCTTGTCATAATACTCCGGCACTCCGAAGCGTTCCAGCCACGTCTTGAGGCTTTTGTCGGCGTCCGCCGCCGACATTCCCTTCAGCCGGGCAAGGTAGACCAGCTGCTCGCTGACCTTGACCTTCGGATAGAGGCCTCGCTCCTCCGGCAGGTAGCCGATGTCCCTGAGCTGCTGCTTCGTGTACGGCTTGCCGTTGTACAGAATCCGGCCCTCGTCGGGAAAGATCAGCCCGAGCACCATCCGCATCGTCGTCGTTTTGCCCGCGCCGTTGGCGCCGAGCAAGCCGTAGATTTCTCCGCGGTCCACCTCCAGGCTGATGCCGTTGACGGCGGTTTTGTCTGCATATTGCTTGACGACTCGTTCCACAATGAGCGGTTTCACTTCTTGTTTCCCCCTGTTCGTCTTGAAATGCTGTCCAGACGTTTGCCTTTTTCGGCATCGCCTGCAATCTAGGCTTCGCTTTGCGGGTTGATTTCCTGTTGCTCATGCTTGGATCCGATTTGTGTTCCTTATCGCTTAACGCTTCTGCCGGATCAGGTCATCCAGAATATCGTCCAGCTCCAGCGCTTTCTGGCCGCTGATGAGATATCCTTGCTGGCGGCACCACTGCTCCGCTTCCCAAGCTCTGGAGGTGACCACGCGGCAGGTGCCTCCTCCCGCCTCCTCGACCCGTACGATTCCGGGCATCGCAGCGGCGGCGCTGGCGACGTCGCCCGGCGAAGCGCCTTCTGGGGAGGATAGGTAAAAGGTATGCCAGGATCCCAGCAATTCATCCTTCTCGTACATGCCGATGATCCGGCCCGAATCCATGATGGCGATATAATCGGCCAGCCGCTTCACCTCGTCGATGATATGCGTAGCCATGACGATCGTCCGGCTGCCTCCGTCCATGTACCGGTGGAGCTCGTCGACCATCGTGCGCCAGGCCAGCGGATCCAGGCCCGATGAAGGCTCGTCGAGCAGCAGCAGCTCCGGACCGTGCGCCATGGCGAGAGCCAATTCGTATTTCCGGCGCATGCCTTTGGACATTTTCCCCAGGCGCAGCGAAGGATCCACCTCGAATTGCCTCAGCATTCTCTCGAATTCGTTGCGATCCCATCCGGGATACCATTGACGGACGAAGTCCGCCTTGGCCGTGCCGCGCAGCCTGCCGTCGAGCTTGTCGTCTTCTTCCGGGACGTAGCCGATCCTGCGCTTGAGCTCCGTATCGTCCGTTCCTTTGCCGACCGCTTCGCCCAGCATCATGATCTCCCCTGCATCGGGGCGAGCCTGATCAAGCAGCAGTCGGAAGGTGGAGCTTTTGCCGCAGCCGTTGGGACCGACAATCGCGGTCACATAGCCTGCCGGAAGCTCCAGATCCAGGGGACCGAGCCGGAACCGGCTGCGGTTCAGCAGCACGCCCGAGAAGCTTGCGGCCGGTACGCTTCCAACGACGTCCGGCTGTGTTCCTCTATCCGCTGTCACCTTCGCATTCTGAACAGCTGTACTCACCCGGTTTCCCTCCGATCGGTTCGTCATGTCATCTTCCTCCGCTTCAGCTCTTCGCGCAGCATGCTCTCCAGCTCGGCACGGCCGAGGCCTGCGCTTGCTCCGGCGTCCACCGCAGCCGAGACGGCCGCCTCTACCGCCTCCAGCCGCTGCCTGGCGCCGGCTTCGACATCGACCTTGGCGACGAAGGTGCCTGTTCCCTGCTTCGTACGGAGCAAGCCCTCCGCCTCCAAATCCTGATACACCCTGCGGATCGTGATAAGGCTGCATTGCAGATTCTGGGCAAGCTCGCGGTTGGAGGGCAGCAGCGTATTCTCCTCCAGCTGGCCGCTCATGATCAGCGACCTGAGCTGGGATTCAATCTGGTGGTACAGCGGCTCGGCGCTATGCTCGTTGATATGAATGGGTAGCCGCACGGCTGCACCCCCCTAAATAGAAAACGTTCAAGCCGGGTTTACCCCAGCAGGTTGCGGCGGCTGAGCCGCCTGGCCATCGGCCCGATGATACCCGCGAAAAACACCGCTGCTGCTGCAAGCATGATTGCTGCCAAGGTCCAGTCGCCCGCCTGCACAGCCTTCAGCTGATGGATAACCAGCGCATATCGGTTGAAAGCCAGGAAAATCGCGACGCCTAGTATCAGAAACATGATGATGATGCAGGACCAGAAGTAGGCTTTCCCTGTAAACCCGAGCTCCAGAAAAGCATAAAAGCAGCCGATCGCGATGCCGTAGCCTAACCATTGCAGGCTGAAGTTCAAAAATTGCAGCGGAGTCAGGAAATCGTGATAAACAAGGACATATTGCGTTCCGAAATAAATCAGCAGCGAAGGTGCGAGGATGGTAACCATCGTCAGGATGCGTCCGACGGCGATCTGGCGGTAGCTGATCGGCAGCAGTCTGAATCGGGCCAATTTGCGTGCGACCTTGGCTTGCTTCCAGTTGCCGATGGTCGTCATGTTCATGAAAAATCCCAGGACCGGTATGATGGCCAGCATGATGAAGTCGATCGCCCATGAGCTCGAATCGACAAGCTCGAGATCACGGAGCTGCGTGATCAATGGCGTTGTCGTCACGATGAAGTAGAACAGCATCGCGATGTTGAACAACCACCCGTACCCGATCGACATCCAATCGTATTTGACTAGCAGCTTGGCGCCTTGCCAGGTGCTCAAGAGCGTTCCTCCCCCCACACAGTGTATATACTGTGTATATCTTTATATACACTATACACACCGATTCCAATTTTAGTCAATACCTAATTTTGGAACAGGTCTCATTTCCCCGACTCGTTCCAAAATTGGTCCCATTTCGCTTTGCTGTCGTCCAGCCACATACAAAACCATCAGGATGACAAACTAACCTTTATCTAAACCTATAGGGAGGAATAGGATTTGAATCAGCCAACATTAGGGGCGTTCCTGTTCAGCTGCCTGAGCCGAGCCGGGATATCCAACGTATTCGGGGTTCCAGGCGATTATAATTTCAGCATTCTGGACGAGCTTGGCCGCCATCCCGAGCTGAGCTTCATCGGCTGCAGGAACGAGCTGAACGCCGGTTATGCCGCCGATGCTTTCGCCCGCTTGAAGGGCATATCCGCCCTGCTCACCACCTTCGGGGTCGGCGAGCTCAGCGCCTGCAACGCCATCGCCGGCTCGAACAGCGAATCCGTTCCGGTGGTGCACATCGTCGGCGCTCCGCCTTCTATGGACCAGTCCGCTCATAAACTCATGCATCATTCCCTGATGGATGGGAATTTCGATACGTTCCGGAAGGTCTATGAATCCTTGACCGCCTATGCTGCGGCTATTACCCTTGAAAACGCCTCTTATGAAATTCCTAAAGCACTGCACATGGCCCAGACTCAAAAAAAGCCCGTTTATTTGACCCTTCCAAACGACCTGATAACCAAGCCGATTCATGCGCATGCAGAATCTTGGCCCGCACCGGCAACAACGGCTTCCTCCCTCGCAGAGGCGGCGGCCCATGCGGGCCGGCTGCTGAAGGGGAGCAGCCGTACGGTGCTGCTGACCGATGTGAAGGTGCTGCGATACGGCTTGGAGAATGCCGTCCGGCTTCTGGCGGAAAAGCTTCATCTTCCCGCAGCATCGATGGTGTACGGCAAAGGCTCGTTCGACGAGACCCATCCCAATTATATCGGCATGTACTCCGCGGGTTGCGGCGAGGAATCCGTCCGCCGTGCCGTAGAGAATGCGGATTGCGTCATTGCTGTCGGTCTCGTCTGGGCCGACACCAACACGGCCAGCTTCACGGCCAAGCTGGACTTTGCGAAGACGATTCAAATCAACCCGGACAACGTCCGGATCGGAGAGGCCATGTATGCCGGCATCCAAGCCCCGGATATGATGGATGCTCTCATGCAGCTCCAGATCGTACAGGCCGCTCCCGTTCCCGCTGCGGCCTTTCCCTATGATCTTCCGCAGGGACAGCCGGATGATGACCTGGCGGCAGCCAACTACTATCCGCTGTTCCAGCAATTCATCCAGGAAGGAGATGTCGTCGTCGTGGAGACCGGCACCTTGTTCGACGGGATGTCCCAGTTGAAGCTGCCCCGAAACGTCACCTACGTGGCCCAGGGGGGATGGCAAGCCATCGGCTATGCCACTCCGGCCGCCTTCGGAGCCTGCATCGCCGCGCCGGACCGGAGGGTGCTGCTGTTCACGGGCGATGGCTCCATCCATCTGACGGCGCAGGAGATAAGCTCCATGCTGGAGCATCAGTGCAAGCCGATCCTGTTCATTCTGAACAACGGCCTGTATGTTGTGGAGAATTATTTGAATGTCGATGCGGTCAATCCCGGCTATAATGTCATTCCCAAATGGGACTTCTCCAAGCTGCCGGAAGCATTCGGCGGAGACGCCTTCACCGCGACCGCCAGAACCGTCGCCGAGCTCCGAGATGCCATGCGGCAGGCAGCAGCGGAATGCCGTTCCAGGCTGTGCATGATCGAGCTCATACCCGGCAATCCCATGGATGCTCCGCCTTTCCTTGTGAAATCCAGGGCCATTCTCGAAGCGCAAAAAAAGAACCGTTGATCAAGAAAAAAAACCAGATCGTCCGGAAAGCTCCGGACAGTCTGGTTTTTTTGCAGGCATGAAAGCGGGATCGTTGCCCGCCGCCTCGATTTATTCGGCTGCAGGCCTCTTCTTGGCTGACGGCGATGCCTTGCGGCAACCTTCATTTCGCGGCAAGCAGGTCGTTGACCTCTGCGGCCGTCGGCAGCGCGGCGATCGCGCCAGGACGCGTCGTCGTAATCGCTGCGGCTGCATTGGCGAACGCGAGCAGCTCTCTCGCCGTCTGCGCCTCGATGCCGCCGAGAAAGTCCGGTTGGCGCTGAACGCCGTACAGCAGCGAGCCGATGAAGGCATCGCCTGCGCCTGTCGTGTCGATGACGCTTACGGCATGGCCCGGAACCTCGACGCGGAAGTCCTTGGACAGCCACGTCGCTCCCGCCGCGCCGCGGGTATAGATGACATGCCTGACATCGCCGGCGAACAGAGACTTCAGCGCCTCTTCCTCTTCGGAGATGCCGGTAATGAACGTCAGCTCCTCGTCCGAGATCTTCACGAGATGGGCCATCGGGAGGAACTCCAGAATGGCCTGGCGGCATTGTTCCGGGCTTTTCCACAGCGGCAGCCTTACATTGGGATCGAAGCTGACGATTCCCCCGGCTTCGCGGCATCTGGAAATCGCTTCCCTGTGCGCGTATTTGACCGGCGCCTCGATAAGGTCTACCGAGCAGAAATGCAGGAGATCTCCCGGCTCGAACCAATCTCCGATCTCGTCTTTCTCCAGCAGCATGTCCGCGCTCGGATTGCGGTAAAAGCTGAAATCGCGGTTGCCGTCCGCCTTCAGGCTGACAAAAGCCATCGCCGTATTCGCTTCCCTCGTCCTGAGCACCCTGGTGACGTCCACGCCGGCTTCCGCAAGCGTCTCGACCAGGAAGTCGCCGAAGGCATCCTCGCCAAGCTTGCCGATGAATGCGCTGCTGCCGCCAAGCCGCGACACCGCGCTGGCGACATTGGCGGGTGCCCCTCCCGCCGCTCGGCTGAATCCGCCGACTGCCTTCAGCTCCACGCCTCTCTGCTCCGGAATCCAGTCAATAAGGGCTTCCCCGATCGTAAATACCGTCGACATCCGTATCCTCCTCGATTCTGCGGCTTACCAGCCGAAAATAACGTGAAATACCGGCTTCGTGTGCCCGCCCGGATACATAAGGTACAGCAGGATGTATACGGCGGTTCCCGTAATGGCCGTAATGAACCAGATGACCGATGTGAAGCGCCCGATCCGCCGATGGCGCGCGAACTTCTGCTTGTAGCCGAGCACGATCGTCGTAATGCCGAAGACGGCTGCCACGGTGGCAAGCACGATATGGAACAGCAGGAACACGAGATAGTACGGCTTGAGGCTGTCCGGACCGCCCCAGTCGGTGTTGCCGATGACAAGCGTTCTGGACGTATAGATGATGAAGAAGATCAGGGCGGCGACCGCCCCGGCAAGCATCATTTTTTTGTGCGATTCCAGGCGGCGCTTGATGGCCAGATTCCAGCCGATTGCGACCAGAATCGCGCTCAGTACGATGAAAAAGGTGCTGATGGTCGGAAAAATCGTGTACTTGTCCAAGCTGATCCCCACTCCAATCCGAAAATAACCGCGAAGCAATCGCGAGGTTTAAACCGTTCCCGCCGGTCCCGTTCCGCGCAGGTCGCCATCCGACTCCGCATTTTCCTGACGGTACCATTGCGAGAAAATGTAAGCCAGAATGCAGCCGTACATGATTTCCTGAACCAGCTTCATCAGGATGCCGCCCAGCTGCTGATCCTCTGCAGGAGCCATCAAATTGAAGAAGGCTGGCCCCTGGAACTGGCTGAGCAGCTGCTGGGTGTTGCCGGCGACGCAGTAATTCATCGCCTTCGCCCATACGTTCGGATCGTTGTAGACGGCATACATCGGCTCGCCTGCGAAAATAATGAGCGCGCAGGCCGGAGTCAGCAGCACGCCGCTGGCGAATACGTACGCCATCTTCCGCAAGCCGTTGAGCCGGCTCCATTCCGGCACCGGGCAGGTGATCTGCCACCACATCATCATCGCTGTGACGAGCAGCACGAAATAGTAGAACTCATGCAGCAGATAGTTGGTCATGATGTAATCATGCGCTGCAGGGATGTGATAGAAGGAGAACAGCACATTGAACAGCACCAGCGTGAAGATCGGGTTCATGGACTTGCTGAACCGCTTCCAGAAAGGCTTGCCGAATGTGAATCTCCATACATAAGCCGGAATGCCCAAAATGATGAGCGGTGGAGCGATCAGATAGGAAATGGACATATTGGCCATATGAAAAGTGAACATGAGATGGCCCAGCAGATTCATCGGTCCGCCCTGGGCTATGTACAGCAGCACGATTCCCGAGACGGCCATGAGCTGCTGCCATGGCGTTGCCCGCCGTTCATTCGGGAAATGCTTCAGCCTCCAAGGGCCGATGAGATAGAAATATCCGATCAGCAAAGCGATCGTCAGAAACAGCAGCCAGGGACTCCAGAGAGCGCGGAAGCTGAAATATTCAAGTCCGAGCATGAAGCGGTCTCCTTTCTTTCGGCCGCGTTGCGGCCCGCTGCATCCGGCCATGAGCAGCATGGCAGCGGACACGGATAAGCTAAGCTTACTTGATTGGGGACGTCAAAGCAAAAGGCAATATTGAGAACTTCTTCCTCGTCGGGCGCCGGACGGCAGGACCGTCCAAACACATGGAAAACAACAAAAGAGGAGGTCGGTTAAGACTCTCCCCTTTCGTTCTGGTATAGATGAACCGGATTACCACCAGGTCCAGAATTCCGCCATGATGACGATCGTGAACACAACGAACACGCCGGTAAGGATGCCTACGATCGGGAACAGATGTCCCCGGTCCTTCATATGCATCCAGAAGCCCATCTGGATGATGACCTGCATGATCGCCATGATGATGAGCAGGATGTAGATGAAGGAGGTGTTGATTTCGCCGCCGATGACGGTAGCGAAAGCAACGAGCGTAAGCAGCATCGAGAAGACATAAGCAATGATATGCTTCTTGGGACCTTCATGCTTGTGGCGCTTGGCCGGCTCTTCGGAATGGGTCGTATGGTTGGACATTCGTTACCCCACCTTTCCCATCAAATAAACGACGGTGAAGATGAATACCCAGACGACGTCGATAAAGTGCCAGTACATGCCGGCGACATATACCTTCGGCGCGGTGACGACGGTCAGGCCCTTGCGGTAAACCTGGCCGATCAGCAGCGAGATCCACACGACGCCGAGCGCGACGTGGGCTCCGTGGAAGCCGACCAGCGTATAGAAGGAGGAACTGAAGGCGCTGGTGCTGAACTGATGGCCTTCATGCGTGTACTCGATGAACTCGTAAACCTCGAGGCCGAGGAAGGCAAGGCCGAGCACGACGGTTACGATGAGCCAGTTCTGCATCGCCTTCACTTGGCCGCGGTGCATCGCCTGGATGGCGAATACGCTCGTCAAGCTGGATGTCAGCAGGATGACGGTAGCAATCGCCACCGTGGCCAGCTTGAACAGCTCTTGAGAAGTCGGGTTGCCGTCGCCGACCTGATCGCGAAGCGCCAGGAAGGCGGAGAAGAGAGTGCCGAACAGTACCGTCTCTCCTCCAAGGAACAGCCAGAATCCGAGAACCTTGTTGCGTCCTTCGAGGGTCGCGCGTTCCGGTTCATGAGGCAGCTTGCCGTCTAGATGCGAATGTGCGCTCATGCCTTAACCCCCTTGCCCGTAATTTCTTCCGGCTCGATGTGGAAGCCGTGATCGTCCTTGAGCGAGCGGACGACCATGCATCCCAGCGTAATCGCGAGGCCTAGGCCAGCCACGATATGGTTGCCGAAGATGTTGGAGACAAATGCATTGTTCCAGTCGTTCTTCGCGTACAGGAACCCGAAGCCGGCGATGAACAGGCCGACGGACATCAGGAACGGAAGGATCGATGGGCTCGGCATGTGGATCGGGCCGATCGGCTCCGCAGGCGACATGCCTTCGTTGCCGTCCATCTTCTCTTTCCATAGAGCGTCGTACCCGCGGACGAGCGGAGTCTGGGCGAAGTTGTATTCAGGAGCCGGGGACGGGATCGACCATTCCAGCGTGCGGCCGTCTTCCCACGGATCGTTGCCTGCGTTTTTCGGCTTGGCAGCCGTAACGATGATGTTGATGATGAAGAAGATCGTGCCGAGGCCCATCAGGAAGGCGCCGATCGTACTGATCAGGTTCATCGTGTTGAAGCCCAGTCCGTCCAGGTACGTCCAGATCCGGCGCGGCATGCCCATGAGGCCGAGGAAATGCTGCACGAAGAACGTCAGATGGAAGCCGATGAAGAACGTCCAGAACGTCAGCTTGCCGATGAACTCGTTCAGCGCGCGGCCGAACATCTTCGGCCACCAGTAGTGCAGGCCGGCGAACAGGCCGAGCACGAGGCCGCCTACGATGACGTAGTGGAAGTGGGCAACGACGAAGTAGCTGTCATGATACTGGAAGTCGGCCGGAGCCGCGGCCAGCATGACGCCGGTCACCCCGCCCATGACGAACGTCGGAACGAAGCCGACGGCGAACAGGTTGGCGGAGGTGAAGCGGATCGAGCCGCCCCACATCGTGAAGATCCAGTTGAAGATCTTGATTCCGGTCGGAACCGCGATCAGCATCGTTGCGATGGAGAACAGCGCGTTCGCTACCGGTCCCAGGCCTACCGTGAACATATGGTGGGCCCATACCATGAAGCCGAGGAAGCCGATCAGGACGGTGGCGAATACCATCGAGCTGTAACCGAACAGCCGCTTGCGCGAGAAGGTGCTGATGACTTCGGAGATGACCCCGAAAGCCGGGAGAATCAGGATGTAAACCTCCGGGTGGCCGAAGATCCAGAAGATATGCTCCCATAGGACGGTGTTGCCGCCGCCCGCCACTTCGAAGAAGTTGGCTTCGAACAGCCGGTCGAACATAAGCGCGACCAGGCCGACGGTAAGGGCCGGGAAAGCGAACAGGATCAGGGCTGAGGTGATGAATGCCGTCCAGGTGAACATCGGCATTCTCATGAAGCTCATGCCCGGAGCGCGCATGTTGATGATCGTGACCAGGAAGTTGATGCCGCCGATCAGGGTGCCGATACCGGCGATCTGAAGGCCGAGAACGTAGAAGTCGACGCCTTTGTCTACATTATATGTAGGGCTGGCGAGCGGAACGTAGGATGTCCAGCCCGCATCCGGAACGGTGCCGGCCAGCCAGCTGATGTTGAGCAGCAGGCCGCCGAAGAAGAACGTCCAGAAGCCGAGGGAGTTGACGAACGGGAAGGCGACGTCGCGCGCGCCGATCTGCAGCGGCACGATCGCGTTCATGAGCGCGAAGATGACAGGCATCGCCGCGAGGAAGATCATCGTCGTGCCGTGCATCGTCAGCAGCTCGTTGTACGTGTCCGCGCCGACGAAGTTGTTGAGCGGCTTCCAGAGCTGAACCCGGATCAGCAGCGCCTCGAGGCCGCCGATCAGGAAGAAGAATCCGCCGGCAATCAAATACAGAATGCCGATTTTTTTGTGGTCGACAGTCGTCAGCCAGTCCATGAGACCGGTATGGCGCTTGACCGGATGTGCGTGAGCCAAGGCTGGTACCCCCTTCAATACCGATAGGTGAATGCTACTTCTGCTTGTATTCGGACAGATACTTGGCGATGCCGTCGATCTGTTCCTTAGTCAGGTCAACCTTCGGCATGGAGTTGCCCGGCTTAACCGCTTGCGGATCGGAGATCCACCGTTTCAGGTTGTCGTAAGTCGAGCCTTCGTTTTTATACTTCGGATCGTCCGTGTTGACCAGGATGCCGCCGATCGTTTCACGGTCGCCGATGTTGGTCAGGTTCGGATACAGCTGCAGGCCTTTGTCGCCTACCGCATGGCAGGTGAGGCATTGCTTCTGGAACACGTCGCTGATGGCCGCATCGGCCGGCAGCTGTCCAGGCTCCTTCATTCCCGCTACCCAGCGGTCGAAGGAATCGCTGCTGACGGACTTCACCTTGAAGTCCATGAGAGCATGGGAAGGTCCGCACAGCTCGGCGCATTTGCCGAGGTAGACTCCGTCATGCTTGGAGCTGAAGTACATTTTATTGACGTTGCTTCCCGGGTTCGTATCGATCTTGCCGGCAAGCGATGGAATCCAGAACGAGTGGATGACGTCCGCGGATTTGGCGGAGATGGAGATCGTCTTGCCTGTCGGAATCATCAGTTCCTGAGCGGTCTTGATTCCGTACTGAGGATATTCGAACTCCCACCAGTATTGATGGCCGGTCACGATGACCTGTACGGCGTTGTCGTCCTTGGAATAATCCTTGGCCAGGCCGAATACCGACTGGACCGTAGGAACGCCAAGAATCAGAAGGAGAACGATCGGAATGACGGTCCAGATGATCTCGAGCTTGTGGTTGCCTTCCACTTGTACCGGAACCTTGTTGTCTCCGGGACGACGGCGGAATTTGACGATTACATAAAAGGATAGTGCGAAAACAACCACGATAACGAGCACCATGATCGTGATGGTGAGCTTCATCAGATTGAATTGTTCGAGCGCCACCGGACCCTGCGGCCTCAGCGTGGACAAGTCGGCCCGTCCGCATGCCGATAGGAACAGAGCCATTCCTGCGAGCAACGGCAGGAGACGTCGTGCAAGATGCCACCGTTTCATCATTCATCAACCCCACTTTTGACGTTTTCGGCATTTGCCCAAGCAAAAACGGAGAACCGCCGGAAGGCAGTCATCCGTTTACGGAACGATTGTAGGAGTTGGAAAACCACCCGGATTCAACCGGTGAAACGCTTTCTCTTCCTTATGTACGTCTTGAGGCAAATGCTTCATGCACAGCTGTAAAAATGGCAACTCCTGCATGTCAATTACTTTATTAAATATAAAGTTGAAGCCCCTAATTGTCAATGTTCCACAGAGAGTTCACAAATTGTTCTCAAAGCTGTCAAAAAGAGCTTCGGACACCGAAAAAGGCTTCCAATTCATGGTTTGAACGCCTGTCCTCCTTATCATTGTTCACCAAACCCATGGTCAATTATGTATAGGTCCGGGACCGCATATTTACTCCTCCGGGGCGAATCCTATAGGCACTCGCCACAAACGAAAGGGGAGGCCCACTTCATGAGACAGCCATCACGGGTACTTGCTTCCGCCCTGATCTTATCCTTGCTGCTCGGAGGCTGCAGCTACAAGCAGCATGTCCAGAACAGCGACCAGAATTACGGCACCCGCCAGAAGAACGATCCCAAAATGCAAGGAAGCCGGATGTACGGAACGCTCGGCACCGATTCCACCCAGCACCATAACCGCTTCTTCGAATACAGCTCTCAGCTCTCCCGCGACGTCACCCGCCTCAACGGGATCGGACAAGCCATCGTCATGCTGACCGACAAGAACGCCTATGTCGGCATCGTGCTCGACGGCACAGCCACCCATGCGGTCCGCAGCGGCAGCAAGGTCATCCGCGAGCAGAACAACGGCGGCTGGATGGAGGGCGTTTACAACCATCAGACCGGCAGCGACAAGTGGGACAACCGCCAGCTTGTCACACCCTACAATTCGTATTTCTCGGTCAACGACCACAACGAGCTCTCGAGCAAGCTGAAGCAGACGATCGCCGTGCGCGTCCGCAAGCTCGCTCCTGCGGTTCAGGAGGTTCACATTACGGCCAATCGCGATCTGGTGAACCAATTCGTCGAGTACTCCCGCGAATCCTGGGCCGGCAGCGATCTGAGCCCTTATGTGGAGCCGTTCAACATTTTGGTGCAGAAGCATTTTGCCGGCGGCAACGAAATGCCCGTTCCTCTGCAGATCATCAAGCAAAAGGCCGATAAAAACGGCGGCAAGGCGATCATCGGCAAATACAGCGGCTCCGATCCGGAGACCGGAAGCTTCGGCAATCCCGGCGACGCCGGCGGCGCCAGCCAGAATCGCTGACAAGCTTCTATATAATATAGAAACAACACGGGGAGCGTCACTTCAGCTCCGGCTGCGCGAGGCGGATGACTTGATCCAGCTGGCGCGATCCGGACAGAAGGGCCTCCCTTTCTTCGTCGGTGCGGGCGAAGTGGCCGAACTGATCCAGATCCGCCTTGGCCTGCTGCAGCGTTGCGAGCAGCTGCTGTCTGGGCGTCAGGCTGTTCGGTTCGAGCGAGCCGTCCAGTGAACCCGTTTGTACCGTCAGCTGCTTCTTGGCGTCGACCTGCGCCAGAAACACGTTTTCCGGCTTCACCTTGAGCTTGGCCAGCTCATGGCGCAGCCAATCCTCGTCCAGCCCCGTCTCCTTGAGCGGCTCCTGCAGCACTTGACCGTCCATCATGACGGTTTGCGTCTCCTGCTCCCTCGACATTTTCCAGCCTAGCATGGAAGGCGTCAGCGGCTGGTTTTCCTTTTTGAGCAGCAAGTTGATCTCCCCGCTTTTTTCCATCACGGCAAATTCGATTTCAGAAACCTTGAACACGCTCTTTTTTCGCAGCTGTTCGAGAAGCTCGTCGAGCGTCAGCTTTTCCTTGAATAGGTTCTTCTCGAGAATGGAGCCGTTCTTGATGAGCACGGTTCCTTTTCCGTCGACAAAACCGCCGACAGCCCGGCTTTTCATCGTGGCATATTCCATGCCGATCGACATAAGCGACCAAGTGCCGATCGCGACAAACCCCAGATACCATTGCGTATCGGTGTCCATGGAGATATAGCCGGCGATATTGCCGATGGATATGCCCGTTATGTACTCAAACAACGAAAGCTGGGAGATTTGGCGTTTGCCGAGCAGCTTCGTTACGATAAACATGACCACCACCGAGCTGAGCGTTCGAAACACGATTTCCAGCCATTGCGGCATTGTTGGACTCCTCCCTTCCGTATCTTTCCTATGTTGTCCAGAGAATACGGAAAAATGCGTCAAAAAGGGATTGCGCCGAAAGCATGTATTGGTATATGATCTTCTTCCGCTCTCTTACGCATTTCACCTAATTTGGAGGATATCCCCTTATCTGAAGAACTGAGGTGACTCATGCTTTTCTATGCGCTGTCTCGCGCCAGCTTCAACCGCAACCTGCAATACCGCGCATCCCATCTGCTTCACAACGTTGCCAGCGCCTTGTTCGGCTTCATCTACCTGTCGATATGGACCGGAATCGGCGAGACCAAGGATCTCGGAATTTACGGGCTTTCCGGTCTTGTGTCCTATGTAGCCCTCAACCAGTGCCTCCTATGGGTGACTTCCTTCACCTCCAACGGCCTCGGAATTCCGCAGCTCGTACGTACCGGAGCGATCGCGACCGAGCTCGCCAGGCCGGTGCATTTGTTCTACCAGCTGATGTGCAGGGAATGGGGACAGATCGCTTACCAGGCAATGTACAAAAGCTTGCCGATGTACATCGTCTACCTGTTCGCCGTTCCGCTGCGGCTCCCTGCCCTGCCTGCCGCCGCTGCCTCGGCGGCTGCCGTAGTCTGCGCCGCCTATCTCTCCATCTGCGTTCACTATCTCATCGGCGCAGCTGCGCTCTGGACGACGGAATCCTCTTGGTTCCAGTGGCTGAACTACGCTTTTTCCACTCTCTTGTCCGGCTTCCTGATCCCGATCGAGTGGCTGCCCGGCTGGCTGGGATGGATCAGCCGCTGGTCTTTCTACCCCAGCCTGAGTTACATACCGAGCCGGATCTACCTTGGCTACGACGGCATCGCCGCCATCTATCCGTCGCTGATCTGGTCCGTCGTGCTCACTTTCGCCTGCCTGGCCGTCACCGGCTTCATGCGGCGCAGGGTGGAGGTGCAAGGCGGATGAACCGAGCCGAATGGAGCCGATTCATGACTATGTACCGCATTCTGATCCGCTCCAGCTTCCGAAGCCGGATGCAGTATACATTCAACTTCTGGGTCGGCACTGCCGCCGCGGCGATAATCAATGCGGTCGAGTTCGCGCTGCTTGCTGTCGTGCTTCACCGGTTCGGCACGATTCAGGGCTGGAGCATCGCAGAATCCGGCTATTTGTATGCCGTAATCACTTTGTCCAAAGCCATGTACCGCAGCTTCGCATCGGATGTCCATCATCTGGAGAAATACCTCGTCAGCGGCGATCTCGACGGACTGCTGCTGCGCCCGGCGCCCGTGCTGCTGATCTTGATGACGCAAAACTTCTCTCCCAGATTCGGCGAGACGCTGCTCGGCGCGTCCATGCTCGCCATCTCTCTCGGAGCGATCTTTGAAGACGATCCCGCCATCTGGACCGCAATCCCGCTGACGGTACTCGCTATCGCATCGGGAGCCGTCCTTATGTTCGGAATTGGACTGCTGACAGCCTCGTCCGGGTTCTGGCTGACCCGGATCGATGCGCTTCAGGTGCTCACCGAAGACGCTGCCCGAACTGCCGCCCAATATCCGCTCACCATTTATCCAGGCTGGCTGCAGGGGCTGCTTACCGGACTTATTCCGGTCGCCTTCATTAATTATATGCCCGCTCTCTATATCATTCGCGGCACCCATGGCGCCTGGACGCTCGGACTCAGCGTCGCCGTATCGGGAGTGATGCTCCTCCTGTCCCTGAAGCTGTGGAAATTCGGCCTGTCGCGCTATCAAAGCACCGGCTCATGAAGAAAAGGAGAATGGAAATGATCGAGGCGATCGGACTTACAAAGGAATTCCGGGTGCCGGACCCGGATGCATCGGCCAAGCGGCGCGGCTTGTTCAGCCGCCGCTCCATTCCGAAACAGGCCGTTTCGGACATCAGCTTTACGATTCCTGAAGGCGAATTCGCCGGATTCATCGGTCCGAACGGAGCCGGCAAATCCACGACCATCAAAATGCTGTCCGGAATTCTGCATCCCACCCAAGGAGAAGTCAGGCTGGGGGGAATCAATCCCCACCGCAAGCGCAAGGAAGCCGCGCGCACGCTCGGCGTGCTGTTCGGCCAGCGCACCCAGCTGTGGTGGGATTTGCCGCTGCGCGATTCCTACGATATTCTGGCCGCTATGTACGGCTTGACCCCCGAACGGAAAAAAGACCGGATCGAAGAGCTTGAGAACCTGCTGCGCCTGTCGGATTTCATGGACACGCCGGTCCGCAAGCTGTCGCTCGGCCAGCGGATGAGAGGCGATCTGGCGGCGGCGATGCTGCATGAGCCGTCCATTCTCATTCTGGATGAACCGACGATCGGCCTCGATGCCGCATCCAAGCGGGATATCCGTTCTCTCCTGCGCGATATTAATGAGAGGATGCGGACGACCATCCTTCTTACGACGCATGATATGGACGATATCGAGCAGCTGTGCGGCCGGGTGCTCGTCATCAGCAAAGGCAAGCTCGACTATGATGGCGGCATCGCGCAGCTGCGGGCCCGCATCGGGCTGCCCGCCGTCATGGAGGTGACCTTCCGGCAGGCGGAGAGCGCCGCGGCCGCGGCCGGCGAGCTTCAAAGCCTGGGCGATAGCGCCACGGAGGCGGCAGGCGGACTTCATGGTCCGGAGCCGCTCTCCCCAGCTGCTGCCGGCATCCGCCTGAAATCCCTTGAAGACCGTACGCTCGTCCTTGAATGCGATCTGAAAACCTCCAGCAGCGTCCAGGTGCTTCGTGAGCTTGAAAAGTACGGGGAGCTGGAAGATATCCGGATGAGGGAGCCGGAATTCGAGGATGTCGTCCATAAGCTCTACTAACGCGGAAGGAAAGGATGACAAAGGCGCCAAGCAAACCGGAAACCGGTCTGCTTGGCGCCTTTTCGGGCTTAAAGCCAGCTGAAAGAAGGCTTAAACCGATATGAGAGGTTTCTCATTTTATTCTCACAAAAGGCCAGAAAGCCGCATGAAATCTAGTTCTTAGGTCTCAGAGGAAAGGGTTGGCAGCTTTCAGCTGTGTTATGGTGTTTATGCGGAATTGATCAGCCGCTCCAATACTTCCACAAGAAGAGAGGAATCATACATCATGAAATACAACCTCAATCAACTTACAAAAAAAATCGCAGCCGCTGCGATTGCACTTAGCATCGCCATTTCCGGAGGCGCTCTCCTGTCGGCACCGAAAGCAGAGGCGGCAACCGCATCGGCTTCCTCGAAAGCCACGACCATCATCAATGCCGCCAAAGCGCAGATGGGCACTCCTTACAAATTCGGCGCTTCGACCAGCACGACCAAGTACTTCGACTGCTCCAGCTTGATGAAGTACGCCTACAAGAAAGCAGGCATCACGCTTCCGCGTACGTCCAAAGCGCAATCCAAGGTCGGCACCTACGTCTCCAAGAGCAACCTCAAGCCCGGGGATCTCGTCTTCTTCTACTCTCCTGTAACGCATGTCGGCATGTACATCGGCGGCGGCAAAATCGTTCACACCTACGGCAAGCCGGGCGTCACGACCAGTACCATCAACTCCGGCTGGTGGAAAGACCACTACAACACGGCTCGCCGCGTCCTCTAGGACAAGCTCGGCCGCTGCCGGATCGATCAGCTCCCTTCGGGGAGCTTTTTTCGTTTTCCCAAGGAAATGCTGCGGGATTACAATGCGCACAGAAGCAGTCTGCCCATTGTCTTTTTCCTCTATGTTACCTTTGACGCATCTCCGGGCTCTACGGTTGCAGGCAATCCGTGGAAGCCGGCTTCCCATGAAAAAAAGCGCGCTCCTACGAGCGCGCTTCTTCCTTGAGCGGGAGCCACGCCAGCACGCGCTGGATCGCCGCATCCCAATATCCCCATTCATGCTCGCCCGGTCCTTCCTCATAATGAAGCGGCAGGCCGAGACGAAGAGCATGCTCCTTGAACTCGACGTTCTCTTCATACAAGAAGTCCTCGGTTCCGCAGCATTGATACAGCATCGGCTGCCGCTCCGCCGGGAGCGCCGCCGTCTGCTCCGCCAAGTGGAACAGATCATTGATGCTGCCGGGAAGCTGCTCCTCCGGACCGAATATATTCTCGATCTCCTGACGTTCCGTCACGCCCTGATCGTATCGGCGGCGGGTGTCCATCGCCCCTGACAAGCTGGCGACGGCCGCGAAACGGTCCGGGCGCGCAAGGCCCAGCTTCATCGCTCCGTATCCGCCCATAGACAGGCCGGCTGCAAAGCTGTCTTCCCGCTGTCGCGAGATCGGGAAGAACTGGCAGGCGAGCTCCGGCAGCTCCTCGCTTACGAAGGTCCAGTACCGCCCGCCGCGATGCATGTCCGTGTAGAAGCCGCGATGCACGGCCGGCATGACGACGGCAAGGCCGAGTCCGGCTGCATACCGTTCAATGGATGTGCGCCTCAGCCAGATGGAATGGTCGTCCGAAAGGCCATGGAGAAGGTACAGCACCGGGTAGCGGCCGCCTTCTCCCGCCTTTCCTTCCATCCCGATCTGACGGGTCGTCTGCTGCGGCAGGATTACGTTCATGGAACAGGACAAGCCGAGAACGTCGGAGAAAAAATCGCATTGGATAAGTGCCATCGAAAGACTTCCCTTCATCGATAGATTAGCGGGATGCGAGATCCCAGATCTGCTTGAGGATCAACAACGAGCTGACGGCAATGAACAGGGGCCGAACGTACTTGGCTCCCTGGCGGATGGCGAGCCGGGATCCGGCGAGCGAGCCGGCGACCATGAAGACGCCCATCGTCAGGCCGATTGTCCAATCGATGCTTCCCAGGCCTGCGAACGTAATGAGGCTGGCGATGTTGCTGCCGAAGTTGAGCACCTTGGCATTTCCCGCCGCTCGGACGAAGTCGAACCCTGCCATAAGGAAGGCGAAGATGAGGAACGATCCCGTTCCGGGTCCGAAAAAGCCGTCGTAGCCGCCAATGAGCAGAGCCGCGGCAGCCAGCAGCAAGCCCGCCCGGCGTGTCAGGCTGCCGCGGTAAACGCCTTCGCCGCCCCAGCTGCGCTTGAGCAGCGTATAGACGGTGATGGCCAGCAGCAGCACCACGACAAGCGGCTTCAGCCATGCGGATGGCACCGCTTGCAAGAGCAGCGTGCCGCATGCTGAGCCGATGAGCGTCAGCGGGAACAGCCGCTTGACGACACTCATCTCCACCTTGCCGGAGCGCATGAACGCAAGCGTGCTCGTAAGCGAGCCCATCGTGCCGGCAAGCTTGTTCGTCCCGAGCGCCAGATGCGGCGGCAGCCCGGCCGTCAGCAGGACGGGCACGGAGACGAGGCCTCCGCCTCCGACGACAGAATCGACAAAGGCGGCAAGAAACCCCCCGGCCGCCACTAAAGCGAAGATGTCCCCTGTCATGAATGTTTTCGACCCCGTTTGTCATAAAGTGGACGGCAAGTGAGTTCATTGTAAAGCGAACGGGGCATGGATGTCCATGCCCCGTCGGGATGTTCAGGCTTCTGCAGCTGCTTTGGTTCCCGCTCCCGGCCCCGCCTTCTTGCCGGTCGGCTTGCGGCGTGCTCCCTCGTTGACTTCCAATCGCTTGGAAAGCAGGGAGAGGCCGTAGTTGACGAGGAAGTAGAGGAGGGCGGCGAGGAAGATAACCGGGAAGAAGTATGATTCCTGCTGGCCTCTCACAATGCCTACATTGTGCATGAGCTCCGGCGCGGAAATAATGACGGCCAGTGACGTGTCCTTCAGCAGCGAGATGAACTGGCTGACTGTAGGCGGAACCATCCGGCGAAGACCTATCGGCAAAATGATATGCCGGAGGGTCTGGATGTACGTGAGACCCGAGGAGCGCGCTGCTTCAATCAGTCCTTTATGGACAGACGCCAGCCCGCTGCGGACAATTTCGGAAATCATCGCAGCCTCGAATGCCGTCAGTGCCAATACAGACGCCCAGAAAATCGATAGTTTGATGCCCATCTGGGGAAGCGCGATATAGGCAAACAAAATGAGCAGCAGCAGCGGCAAATTGCGGAGTGTCTCTACAATCGCGCCGACGATAGCCGACAAAACCGGAATTCGCGCGTAACGGATGACTCCGCTCGCAACGCCCAGAACAAAGCTCAATATTATAGCAACAAAGGCAAGTTTCAGCGTATAGCCGAAGCCTTCCAGTATAAATCGCAGATTATGCCAGGAATAGGCGCCTCCAAAGTCCATATGTCGCGTCCTCCTCCCGACCTAAGCCGCATTGGCCATCCGCCGCTCCAATACGCGGGTCGCATAGGCAAGCGGAAAAGTCAAAATAAGATAAAACATTCCTACGAACAAGTACGTGCTGACCGCATCGTAAGTGTCCAGATTTACTTGATCGCCGAAATACATGAGATCCAATCCGGCGAATACTCCCAGGATGGAGGAGTTTTTGACCAAGTTCAGGAACTGGTTGCTGATCGGCGGAATTACGATACGGACTGCCTGAGGCAGAATGATGAATCTCATGGCCTGAACGTACGTCAATCCCGTCGAGCGGGCTGCCTCCATCTGCCCTGCCGGTACGGACTGGATTCCGGCACGGATCGCTTCGGCAATGAAGGAAGACGTGTATACCATAAGTCCCAGAGTTCCGGAGGTAAACCCATCCAGTTGAAGCCCAAACGAAGACAGACCGTAATAGAAAAGGAAAACGACCAGAAGCAGTGGAATATTGCGGAAAAATTCCACATAAGCCGTGCCGAAGCCGCGAAGAGCCGCAAAAGGCGAAATGCGGAACACAGCGATCAGCGTGCCGAGCACGAAACTGCCTGCCAGCCCAAGCAGGCTGGCATAGATCGTATACTTGAATCCTTCGAGGTAATCGTCAATGTTGTTGGTCAGTACCGAGAAGTCCAGCATAGGCCTACTCCGTCGGAGGCTTCTCGCCTATCCATTTTTCATAGATGGTGGCGTATTCGCCGCTGTCCTTCATTTCCTTCAGCGTTTCGTTGACCAGAGCGACAAGGTCGGTATTGCCTTTCTTGGCGGCGATGCCATAAGGCTCATCCGTGAACGTGCCGCCTACGACCGTGTAGCCCGGATCTTGCTTGGCCATGCCGTACAGAATGGCGTTGTCGGTCGTGAGCGTATCTCCTTTGCCCGCCTTCAGAGCGGCGAAAGCTTCCTGGTAATTCTCGAACTGCATCACGCGCAAGCCCGGGACCTTGTCTTCGATGTTCTTGATTGAAGTCGCTCCTTTGACGCCAAGCACCTTGGAATCCTTCGTGATGTCCTTCAGTCCTGTGATCGGGCTGCCTTGCTTGACGAGCAGCGACTGGCCGGCTTTGAAGTACACGTCGGAGAAGTCGACCTGCTTCTTGCGCTCGTCGGTAATCGTCATCGTCGCGACGATGAGATCGATGTCGCCGTTGTCGAGCATCTGGATGCGGGTCTTGCTCGTTACTTCCTTGAGCTCGATCTTGCTCTCGTCGCCGAAGATCTTCTTGGCGATCGCCTTGGAGATGTCGATGTCGAAGCCTTCGACGTTGCCGGAAGCCGTATCCTTGAGGCCGAACAGCTTCGTGTCGTATTTGACGCCGACGATGAGCTTGCCGCGGTCCTTGATATCCTTGATGATGCCGGATTCCTCGCTGCCTCCAGCGGAACCGTTGCTTGCGGAATCGTTGCTTGCGGAGCCGCCTCCGTTGTTGTCGTTTTTCGCGCCGCATCCGGAAACCACGAGGGCAATTGCCAGCAGCATAGTCGCGCCTGCGCCCCAAAGCTTGTTTTTCTTCATTGTCCGTTTCCCCTTTTCTTTATCTGGTTTAGTGGTTGATGACCCGGCTCAGGAAGTCGCGGGCGCGAGGCTGCTGCGGACGTTCGAAGAAGTCCGCCGGCTTCGCTTCCTCGACGATCCGTCCGCCGTCCATGAACACGACCCGGTCCGCCACTTCGCGGGCAAAGCCCATCTCATGGGTAACGACGACCATCGTCATGCCTTCCTTGGCGAGCAGCTTCATGACGCTGAGCACCTCTCCGATGACCTCCGGATCCAGCGCCGAGGTCGGCTCGTCGAACAGCATGATCTTGGGCTTCATGGCCAGGCCTCTGGCAATGGCAACCCGCTGCTGCTGGCCGCCCGACAGCTCGGACGGGTATGAATCCGCCTTGTCGGGAATGCCGACCTTTTCGAGATACATCTTGGCGGTCTTGCGCGCTTCTTCCTTGCTTACCCCTCCGGCATTCACCGGAGCGAGCGTAATATTGTCGATGACCTTGAGATGCGGATACAGGTTGAAATGCTGGAAAACCATGCCGATGCGGCGGCGGAGAGCGTTGATGTCCGTCCCCTTGTCATGCACGGCCGCGCCGTCCACCTCAAGCACGCCGTCCGAGATGTCCTCCAGCCGGTTGATGCAGCGCAGAAGCGTGCTTTTGCCCGATCCGGAAGGCCCGATGATGACGACGACCTCGCCTTCGGCGATATCGAGGCTGATGTCCTGAAGGACATGAAAATTCCCGAAGTGCTTGTTGACCTGCCGGAAAGAAATCATGGCATACCTCCGTTCCGATAAAGTGAAAGTAAGAGGCTGATCGTGCTGTTACGCTTTTTTCAATAAGAATATGTTAACTATCATAACTTATAATCTGCTCATTTTGAACTATATGCCGAAAATTTTCTCCTCCATGTCATAGCAAGCGGTTACAAAAAGAAATGAATTCTTACTCATGAAAGATATTTTCCCATGAATAAGAAAGATTTTAGCCCTTTAGGCCCAGGTTCTTCCATTAAGCCTCTATACCCGGTTTCTTCAGCCTCATAAACAGCGCTGCCGCCGATTGCATCGCATAGACGGTCTCGACCGGCTGGCCGTTCTCCAGAATGACAAGCGCGGGCACGCTTCGGATTTGCCACTTCTCGCGCAGCTTCGGAGCGAAGTTGATATTGATTTTGCTCACCGGCACCGTGCCGCCGATGGAAGCGGCAGCTTCCAGCAGCCTCTCCGCCACCCGGCATGTTCCGCATAAGGGCGTCGAAAAGAAAAGAGCCTCCCTGCGGTGGATGCGCCCAAGCGCGAGGAAGGTGTTTTCGTTCATTTCCGTCAAAGCCATCCGTTCTTTCCTGCCTTCCTTTGGGACAGAAAGCCTAACCTTCCTGCTCGTAATTGATTATATGCTCCTGCTTCATTCGAATATAATCCGGGTCTTTCCGGGCTGAATCCCAGGCTTCCTTGAAAATAGCTGCGGAACGGGCCTTAACCTCGTCGATTTCCCGCGGCAATTCCTTTCCCGTCTCCGGGTCGTACTTGCGGCCGCTCCGATGATTGGCGTACCTTCTCGCTCTCGTATAGCCCATCTGCAGAAATTTGCGTGCCATGTCCATGCCGGGAAAGTCAGCTGTTTCCTTATAACCGCAAAACAGCTCCAGGATCTTTCGGGAGGACTCCTCCGCTGCATCCGGTGTTTTGAAACGCCAAAAAGGAAGAATCTCGCTCTTGTACGGCTCGATCATGAGCACGCCCTGCTCTCCCCTGCCGACCGTGTACAGCTCGGGCCGACTGCGGAAATCGATGGCTGCGAAATCCATTCCGTAGTCGAATTTCCTACCTTTCCTCACCGTCATCGGCGTTCCTCCTTGACGGCGCCCCGGAAGCCGAAACCGCCCGGCAAGAAGCCTGGATCGCTTCCTCCTCGCCATACAGCAGCACGAAGTCGCCGGCTTCGATCGGCGTCTCCCAACGGTCCTTGCGGATCTTGCGGCCGTCGCGCTTGATGGCCAGAGGGACGATCTCCTCGCCCTCGGGCAGCGCTTCCCTCAAGGTCAAGCCGAGCCATGGCGAATCCTCCGCGATCTGGATGCCCATGACGTCCTCCTGGTGCAGGTCGTCCGCCAGCTCCTCCACCGGAACCGGAGCTCCTTCCGTATGGGACGGAACCCGGTTCGCGATCCAGTGGGCGACTCGGCGGTTGGCCGCAGGCACTCTCAGAAGAAGCCAGGCGCAGGCGAGCAGGGCAGCCACAGCCGCAAGCACGGACATATGGTCGTTCTCGGAGATCAGGCTGCTGATGACCGAGATAAGCACCGCCAAGGAGAAGGCGCCGAATAGAATGAGCGCCAGACCGATCCGGCGGCGGACAGGGTGGCGCAGGACGAGCTCCGATTCGGACGTCGTGAAGCCGGCTCCGGTCAGCATGGATGCGGCCTGGAAGCTGGACTGGCTCGGCTCCATGCCGGTCATGACGAGCAGGATCGTGCTGAGACGGAGCACGATCAGGATGATCAGCAAGTAAAGCGCGATAAAGGCATAGCCCATGGATGTCGGCACCTTTCCTGTTCCCTGGTCCGGGAGCGCGTGTCGGATCGCCGGCAGCTTCCGGTTCCCCCGGATCGGCCGCCCGCATCGTTCCCTTACCTTTCTTCTACCCGAGAAGGGTCCGTCTCATTCAACCTCTCTCAGGAACGCGACGCCAGACGTCTGTAGGCGATCAGGACCAGCCCGAGAAAAGCGATATACCCCACTGCCAGGGCGACGATGCGGGAAGGATGGGCGGCAAGGCTTTGGCCGGCGTACGCATAGACAAGCATGGCGGGCACCTTGCCAAGCGCCGAAGCCGCCGCATACAGCGCGAAAGGAATCCCCGCGACGGCGGCATAAGCGTTGACCGCATACTGCGGAATGACCGGAATCATCCTGGCGATCAGGATGGACAGGAAGGGATGGCGCTCCGTCATGCGCACGAAGCCGTCCAGCTGCCTGACCTTGCCCAGCCACTGGCGTCCCTTGTCCTGGAAGAAATAGCGCAGCGCGCCGAACATCAGCAGCGCCGCTGTCCATGCCCCGAACAGGCTGATGAGCCCTCCCGCGAGAGGACCGTACATATAGCCAAGCGCGCCGATCACGATTCCGTACGGAATAATCGGAAAGAAAGCGAAGCCTGCCGCCGCCAGGGCCATCAGCGCCGCCGGGGCGTTGCCAGCCTTCATCCAGGCGATAATCGGCTGATGATAGAAGTAGACGGCCGCCAGAACGGCGGCATATGCGGCTGCCGACAGCCATTTGAATTTGTTCATCCCGGCTCCCGCCTCCTTATGTTTTCATTCTACATACAGTCCGGTTGGAAACTCAAATTAGGGCTACACGGCGGGCAATGCTTCTTCTGCCAGAACCAGATGGAGAGCCAATGCGGCCACTCCAACGACAATCACGATACAGGCGCCTACTTCGTCTATTCCGATACAGCCTGTTCGAGTGGAACATCAGTCTGCGCATGGGCCAAGCCCCCGTCATCCACTACGTGCCCGAGCTGTACAAGCAGATCAAGGAAGGCGTGTTCGATCCGACGGATAGCATCACCCACCGCCTGCCGCTCAGCGAGGCGGAGCATCAATACGATGTGTTCGACACCAAGAAGGAAGACTGCATCAAGGTCGCTTTGAAACCGTAACAGATGATCAAAACAAACAGGCTGCCGGTTATCTCCTGCAAGGTTGAAGGAGTTCTCCGGCAGCCTTTTTTTCCGGCGTCGATCTATCGATTGTTCAACTTTTTCTCCATGCACAGGCTGGATTCGCAGCCGGCGTATTCGCCGTATGCCGGAATGACCTCGTAGCCGAACTTGCTGTACAAGCCGACCGCTTCCGGCTGCGCCTCCCCGGTCTCCAGCCTCATGACGGCATGTCCGGCCTCGGCTGCCTTGCGCTCCAGATAGGCCAGCATGCGGGAAGCGATGCCCAGCTTGCGGCTGTCCCTCTCCACGAAGAAGCGCTTGATCTCCGCATACGGCTCTTCCAGAGGACGGAACGCCCCGCAGGCGACCGGACGGCTGCCGAGATAGGCGACTGCGAACGTCGTCTCATCCGCTTTGGGACTGTCAAAATCAAGCCCGAAAATCTCATCGGCGGGATAACGCTCCAGCAGCTCCTCGTCGAGCCTGCCGATCAGCTCATGCAGATCCCGGTCCCGCTTGCCGACGATTACGATCTCGAATTTCTCTTCACGGATGATTTCCGTTTTCTGATCAGGGGTCATAGGTTCCATTTCTCCTCACACTCTCCTTGTCCACTCTCTGTCTAATCCCAGTATAATCGCATGTCCGGAATTCGAATAGAAGCCTCTGCGAGGAGGAAAAGGGAAAGAACATTTCTCATAAGAAAAAGAAGGCGGACATATCCTCTTAGTCCAGTCTTATTTGGTCCAAAGGAGGTCCAGCATGCCTTATATTGAAACCCGGGACGGCACCGCCCTCTATGTCCATGTCTCCGGCCCCTCCGCAGGCGTTCCCTTGCTGCTGGTTCACGGATGGCCTCTGAACCATCGGATCTTCGATGCGCAGCTGGCGCGGCTGCCCGCTCTCGGCTATCGATGCATCGCTCCGGATTTGAGAGGCTTCGGCCGTTCGGACGCCGCATGGAACGGTTATTCCCATGACCAGACCGCTGACGATTTGGAAGATATCAGACAGTCGCTCCGCCTTGAACGATTTGTGCTGGCCGGCTTCTCCACCGGAGGAGGAGCCTCGATCCGGTATGCGGTCCGCCACGGCAAGCAGAAGCTGGCCGGACTCGCCCTTGTCTCCGCCGCCGTCTCCCTTGCCAGGAGCGCCGAGTGGCCCCATGGCTTGAATGCGGCTCAAACGAAGGATCTGATCGACAAAGCCAAGGCCGACCGTCCGGCTATGGTGACCGGGTATGCCAAACAAATGTTTTACCGCTACCACAGCCCCGAATTCATGAGCTGGTTCGCCTCGCTCGGGCTGGAAGCCTCGCTGTCCGGAACCGTCTCGGGGGCCGAGGCGGCGCTGGCCGAGGATTTGAGCGGAGAGCTGAACAGGCTCGCAGGGCTGCCTTCCGCCGTCTTTTACGGCGTTCACGACCGCATTGTCCCGCGAGCCGCCTCCGAACAGCTCGCGGCCGCTCTGCCCGGAGCGGCCGCCTATCGGTTCGAGAAGAGCGGGCACGGCCTGCTGTTCGACGAGGCGGAGCTGTTCCAGCGCAGGCTGGAGGATTTCCTGGCGGCAGTCCGGCCGCAAGCATGAGAAGCTTGGAAGACGATGAACGGCTGGAGCGAGAAGATGGTGAGAAGCTGGTGCGAGATGCTGGAGTGTGAAGCTGGGGCGTGAAGCTGGGGCGTGAAGCTGGAGCGTGGAGCTGGAGCGTGGAGCTGGAGCGTGAAGCTGAAGTGTGAAGCTGGAGCGTGAAGCTGGGGCGTGAAGGCTGAAGGACCGGGTAAGAGAGGTTTCGCTCGGCCATACAAGGAAAAGGCAGCCGGAAGTTCCGGCTGCCTTTTTGTCTATTGGGACCTAAGCGCTCGCATCCCGCAGCTCAGCGGAGTACGGCTGCCGGCGGCTCGCTCCAGACCAAGCCGGTCTGCTGCTGGCTCCATCGCCAGAGCCGCGCGGCCATTTCTTCATCCAAAGCCTTGCGGGAAGGCTCGGCCGGCTTGCTTTTGATATAATACAGGCTTCCTTCCTCTCCTCCCTCTTCCGACAGCGCCAGGTAGATGGCCGTAGAAGCGCCTGCCTCAGCCGTCTGGAAGAACGGGTTCAGCAGCTTGTAGACAGCCTTGCCGAAGCCGGTGTCGCGGCTGACGCCAAGACTGGTCGAAACGGCCCCCGGATGAAGGGCATGCACGCGAATCCCTCGATCGCTGTAGCGCTTCCTCAGCTCCAGCGCGAACAGCAGGTTTGCGAGCTTGGACTGGGCATACCCCTTGACGACATTGAACCCTTTTGTAAGATGCGGGTCGGGATAATGAATGCTGCCCGCCTTATGGGCGCCGGAGGAGACGATTACGATCCGTGAGCTCCCCGCTGCAAGGAGCGGTTCCATCAATCCGTGGACGAGCGCGAAATGACCCAGATGGTTCACGCCGATCATCCGCTCGAAGCCGTCCTCCGTCGTCTCCCGCTTCACGGTGACAACCCCGGCATTGTTCACGAGCACGTCAAGCCGGGAGTAGCGGGCACGGAAATCTTCGGTGAACCGGTTAATGCTGTCGAGAGAACCGAGATCGGCTGTCATCAGCATGATATCTCCCGATCCGCTGCGCCGGATGGCTTCCTCCCTCGCCTCCGCTCCGCGCCGAGCGTCGCGGCAAAGCATGACGACCTTTGCTCCCGATCGGGCAAGCTCGACGGTCGTAGCCAGACCCATGCCGGAATTCGCTCCGGTAACGAGCATCAACGGCTGCTGCATGGCTGCGCCTCCTCTCCAGAATAGCCTGAATCCGGTCAAGCCTGCACGATACGGATCTGTCTCCGCTCGCCGCCGGCTCCAAATCCCGGCCTCTGCGTTCAAACTATGTCCTATTACCCAAGAAGGAGGATAAGCAAGCTTCGAAATCCGGGAGGCAAGCTTGCTGTCCGAAGGCAGGCTTGCTGTCCGAAGGCAAGCTTGCTATCGAAGAAGTTTGCTGTCCGAAGACAGGCTCACTATCCGGTGGCAAGCCTTCATTCCGAATTAAGCTCCAATGGCCGGCTGTCAGCCGCCGCCCTTCCGATACTCGTAGTTCTCCTTGCACAGCTGCAGCAGCGCATGCTTCAATCCGCGCTTGGGCTGCGTAATGAGAAGCGGGCGGGCCCGGCCTTCTCCGGGCATGCGGAGCGCCCTGCGAACCGCTCCCGGATCGGACACGGCATTGACGATGAGCTCGTCCGGCTTGGTGTTGTGCCGATAACGATGGATCAGGAAACGGTCGCAGGCCGCCTCGCCGTACCCGCGCTCCAGCTCGTGCAGCTGCAGGTCTCGGAGCATGCCTTCCTGAACCTTGGCGATCATGACGCCTTCCTCGCCGAAGTACAGAACCTCCTGGTTCACATTCGTCTCGCGGTCGACGATCTGCTTGTCCGGCGTTTTCTCAAGGTTGCGGATATGGCCCAGCATATTCTGGGCTTTCTCGAATTTCAGCTGCTCGGCATATTCGCCCATTTGACGGTACATCTGCGCGATCAGCGCCTCCTTGCTGCCGCTGAACAGCAGCTCGGATACCTGCTTGACCTTCTCGCCGTACTCCTCCTCGGTGATATGGCCTTCGCATATTCCGCTGCATTTGCCGATGTGGTAGAGCAGGCAAGCCCGCTTGGGCAGCTTGGTGCAGGAACGCAGCTTGTAGTGGTCGGCGACGAACTCCAGCAGCTCGTTGCGGAAGCGGGCGCTCGCGAACGGCCCGAAGCGCTTCGGCTCCAGTCCCGCATTCGTCGCGCTGTTCTTGCCCGCAGCCGAGGCTGTTGAAGCTGAAGAGTTCCACCCGCTTCTTGATGCGCCGGGAGCGTTAGGCTCGTTCGAGGCGTTCAAGGCGCCCGGAGCATTCGATTCTTTGGACTGGAAGGGCCGGCATGTTTGACCAGCCGCCTCGGCGGAAGAGGCGGTCTCGCTCCCCTGCTCGCGGCGGTCGCGATAGTAAACGTCCAGCCTTGGAATCCTTTCGGCGGTCAGCATCAGGTAGGCGTAGCCGCTATTGTCCTTTTTCAGCGCTCGATTGTAAGGCGGCTTATGAATCTTGATCAGATTGTTTTCCAGCAGCAGGCTCTCGGTTTCGTTGTTGACGAGCAGCACTTCGATGGAATCGATGAGGCCGACAAGCTCTCTCAGCCGCTTGCGTTTATGATTGGTATGAAAATAGGAACGCAGACGGCTCCTCAGCTTCTTGGACTTGCCGACATACAGCAGACGGCCCGATGCGTCGCGCATCAGGTAGCAGCCGGGCGTGTCGGGATAATCCCCGGCCTTGAACTGGAACGGCATCGCCTGTCCTCCTCCGTTGTTCGGCGGCTCCAAACATTTGTTCTAGAGCCTCATTTTAACGCCGGTATACGGAAAAAGGAAGATGATGAGCCATTCCGTCAATAAAATGTAAAAAAGTGGATTCATGCGGGCCGATTTGATACGCTGTCACCGACAACGGACATAAGGAGAAAGGAGGGTTTCCATGATTCGAAACAATCCCAGCGCCATCATAGAAAGAGACGTGGGCGCTTCGTACGAACTGGTCTGGTGCCTCTACGGTATCGTCCGGATTTGCGCAGCCCTTTGCGGCGGTCGCAGCAACCGGTTGGAGAGCTGGAAAGTCTCGCTTGGCGAAAGGCTGGATCGCGCTGGGCGGCTCGACTGTAAGAACCGCCGCATGTAGACACTGAACCCGTCCAACGTCCACTGGCCGATATCCGAATCGTCATGACAAAGATCGGCCACCCGTCCGAAACGGGATCGGCAACTGTTACGCTGATTAGCGTTTCCGGAATTTCACGGTCAGGTCCGGTGAATGGGCCACGACAACATGCACACTCAGATTGTCGGAGAACCCGCTCCATTTCTGGACATCCTAAACGCTGGCTTCCAATTAAACTCAAGGAATAAGACGAAAAATTCGTCTTACTCGTTCCTATTTCCCCTAAACTCAAGGAATAAGGCGAAAAATTCGTCTAAATCGTTCCTATTTCCCCTAAACTCAAGGAGTAAGACGAAAAATTCGTCTTACTCGTTCCTATTTTTCCTAAACTCAAAGAATAAGGCGGAAAACCCGTCTTTGTCGTTCCTACCAACATCCTATTGTATCTCCCATAATCCAACTAATAGGCCGCTTCGTCTCCTGGACACCTCTCACGACCACAAAGAGGGCTGCCGGATCGCCGGAAGCAAAGCTTCCTGCCATTCGTCAGCCCTGTCTGAACCAGACGGTTGCCCGCAACTGCTGATCAGTATAGCCACAGCCTGTTTCCAATGCGCAGCAAAACGTTCCCCTTCTCCTACATTCAACATTCAACATTCCTACATTCAGCATTCAACATTCCTACATTTTACATCCCTACATTCCTACATTCTGCATTCCTACATTCCTACATTCCTACATTCCTACATTCCTGCATTCCTCCAACTCTATTCCCTGCTCAGCCGCCGCCTCCAAAGGCCTCAGCGCCTTGCTCCCATCCTTTTCGATGAGGCTCTTGTGTATCCAGATCGCCGCCTGGCAGCCGTCGCCCATGGCGATGGAAGCCTGCTCCGAATGCGCAAGGACATCGCCTGCAGCCCACACATGCCGGACATTCGTCATCTTGGTGCGCGGATCCGCTTCGATATGGCGGTTGCCGTGCAGCGCGACGCCGAGCTGCGCCGCCAGTCCGGAACGCACCTCGTTGCCGCCGAAGGCGACGAATGCCTTGCCTCCCTCGATTTCCTTGCCCGACTCCAGGACGATTCCCTGCAGCTGCTCATCCCGGATGATCAGGCGGCGGATCGGCTCCTCCATGATTTCGACGCCCTTCTGCCGGAGCTTGTCCATGAGATCGGGAGCGACTTCCTGCTGCTCATGGTTCACATAGACCAGATCCTGCGTCCAATAAGTCAGGATATCCGCCATATGCGCTCCCGGATTTCCCGAGCCCATGACGATCGCTCTCCGGCCAGACAGCTCGTAGCCGTCGCAATCCGGGCAGACGTAGATGCTGATGCCGAGACAAGGAACCAGTCCCTCGAGCGGCGGCAGCCTGTCCATGACGCCTGTCGCCAGCAGCAGCCTCCGCCCCTCGTACCGCTCTCCGGCATCCGTCTCGATGACGAACGCTTCCGCTCCGTCCGCCTTCGCTGTGACGGCTTTTCCCTTGACGAACCTGACGCCGACCTTTTCCGCCTGCTCCTTGCCCGCCTTGCGCAGCTCCGGACCGCCGACCCCGTTCTTCCAGCCGATCAGATTCTGGTAACGAAGGCAGAAGTTCGATCTCCCGTTATCGGAATCGACGACCAGCACCTTATGGTTGTAGCGGCCCAGCTGAACCGCCGCGCTCAGTCCCGCAAGTCCGCCCCCGACAATGACGACATCGTATCGCATGACTCTTTTCCGTCTCCTTCCGGCATAGCTTTCTTCTGCTATTATTACCGAAACTCAGCTGAAGCTAATCGGCATACCCGGGATTGACCCTGCGCCCAACTTGCCTTTGAGGGTTGGATTCCGAGAGGGGGAGGAGTAGAATGGAAGATGACGGCAACGATCGGAGAACACCGCAAGCAACCGAGTTCGGGAATAATTTCGAACCCAATATAGGCTAGAACCAGGGTCCAGCCAGCCCCCAGAAAGGATTTGATACCCCTCATGGCGGATTCATTCTTATGGAAGCGCAACCTCCTTGTGTTGTGGACCGGCGTCTTTTTTTGCAGCACGGCCTACTCGATCTCCATCCCCTTCATCCCGATTTTCCTGCATAACGAGCTTGGCGTCTCGAGCCGGCTCACGCTCTGGTCCGGATTCGCCTTCGGCATCACGTTTCTCGCGAGCGCGCTGATCGCGCCCTACTGGGGCTCCCTCTCGGACAAATACGGCAGGCGGCCGATGCTCATCCGCTCCGGCTTCGCCCTTGCGGCCTTGTACATGCTCACCTTCTTCATCCACGATCCCTATCTGTTCCTCCTCCTTCGCATCGGCCAGGGCCTGCTCGCCGGATACGTGCCCGCGGCAATCGCGCTCGTGGCGACAAATACTCCGGAAGAGAAGACCGGCTACGCGCTCGGCATCATGGCGACCTCCGGCGCGACAGGCGGCATTCTAGGGCCGCTCATCGGCGGCATCGTCAGCCATTACATGGGCAACCGCGAAAGCTTCGTCTTTTCGGGCTGCATCGTGCTCGTCTCCGCGCTGATCGCCGTCTTTTTCGTCAAGGAGCAGAACTTCAACCGCAAGACGGTGCGCTCCTCGGTCCGCCAGGATCTGAAGGAAGCCTTCTCGAACCGCGTCTTCGTCACGATGCTGGGACTGGTCGCGCTGGGCACGTTCTCCGTCATGATCCTGGAGCCATTGCTGACCGTCTATGTGATCGAGCTTGGAGCGGGCAAGAGCGACGCCACGCTGCTCTCCGGCATCATCTTCTCCGCCGTCGGCATCGCGACGCTGATCGCGGCTCCCCAGTGGGGCAAGTTCGGCTCCCGGATCGGCTATACGAATGTGCTCGTCATCGGCCTGATGGGAGGCGGAATAGGCAATCTGCTGCAATTCTTCTCCAGCAGCTATGTCGGCTTCGGCGTGCTCCGCTTCTTTTACGGCCTCTGCTTCGCCGGTGTGTATCCGGCCCTGAACGCCATGATCGTGAAAGTGACGGAGCCGGAATTCCGCGGCCGCGCCTTCGGGCTGAACCAGTCCGCGACCCAGCTGGCGACGATGCTCGGCCCGATGATTGGAGGGCTGCTGGGCGGCTGGATTCCGATCCGATACGTGTTCGTCATCAACGGGCTCATGCTCGTCGGCGCAGCCATCCTCATCCGCACCCGGCATCTCGAGCGGCGGGTAACCCGGACGGCTCAAGCCCGCAGCTGACAAGACGGAATCAAAAAACCAGCCGTTGGACGGCTGGTTTTTTTGTGCATGGCATCGCCATGCCATTGGCGTGCATGGTATCGCTATGCCTTTTGCTACGCCAACTCATGCTTTGCTAGGCATCGCCGTTCATTCCTATGCTATGCATCCGTATTCATTCTCTCGACATGCATCGGGAGCTACGGTTACTATGGACCAACCAGCTTGGCGCGAAGCGGTCCGCCTTCCGCCGATCCGATACATGCCTGCCGAAGCCTACAGCAGGCCGACAAGCTCCAGGCCATGCTTGATGCCGTCCTCGGCCACATCTTTCGTCACATGCTTGGCCGCCTTCTGCACGCTCTCGATCGCATTGCCCATCGCCACGCTGTTATGCACCAGCTGCAGCATCTCGATGTCGTTCAGCCCGTCGCCGAACGCGTAGACATCCTCCGGGCGGACACCCGCAAGCTTCACGAAAGCCTCGATGCCCTTGGCCTTGGAGCCGCCGAGCGGAAGCACGTCCATCGAGAACTGATGCCAGCGGATGAAGTCCAGCTCCGGGAACGTCTCCCGGTACTTCAGCTCGTCGCCGATCGTGCAGAAGAGCAGGCACTGGTAGATCTCGCGCCCGATGTAATACTCCTTGTCCCATTCCATGACCTTGTTCTTGAGCGCCAGCGAGCTCATGCTCTCGTCGATGTAGTCATGCTGCTCGATATTGGCCTTCATCGTCTCTTCGTTCATGTAGACGATCGGATGGTCATTGGCTGCGGCGGCCTCGGTAATCCGCTGCAAATATTCCGGACGGATCGGATTGCGCACGATCACCTCGCCCTTGCGGACCGCATACTGGCCGTTGTAGCTGATGAACGACTCGATGCCGAGCTCCTCGCGGATTTCCTTGAACATGAACGGTCCGCGTCCCGTCGCGATCGCCACCTCGTGGCCCGCTTCCTGGAGCAGCCGGACGGATTCCTTGGCGGAAGCCGGGATGTTCTTGTCATGGTCGAGCAGCGTTCCGTCGATATCGAAAAAGATCAGTTTGCCTGTCATGATGATTCCCCCTCTAGATTCCCTCTGTTGAAACGTTTCCTCGATCCTATGCGTCCGCGGCCTGAAGCGCCTCTCGCAGCCGATCGGGCAGCTCCCTGCTGCGCCGCTCGGCCGCATCCATGCAGACGCTCGTCACCTCGGCGTCGGCCCTCACGACTCCCGCCGCATCCGCGAGCTCCTGCTTCAGGACATAGCTGGTCCGGCCGGCCCGCAGCGGATGCGTGCGCACCGTCAGGCGGTCTCCCTGCACACATTCCCGCCTGTAGTTGATGTTCACGTTGACCGTCACCGTCTGGATGCCCATCTCCAGGAAGGCTGCGTAATCCAGTCCCGCTTGCTCGTACCAGTCTTCCCGTCCCCACTCCAGATACTCCAGGTACTTGGCGTTGTTCACATGCCCGTTCACATCGATCTCCGTCGACCGGACGATCAGTTCAAGCTCCGAAACCATCGCATGCGCCTCCATTTCCTGACTTGGCATCCTTGCGCAGTCGGCACATCCCGCGATGCAGCAAAAAATCCGCCACGGGGGACGGATTCATGCAACCGCTACCGCCGGGTCGCTTCCGCGAGCCTCGACCGGATCAGTCTGATATTTTGTTCGGCGGCTATTCTCTGCTGCAGGAGCAGGTCCTCCGAGGTTGCCGTTCCGGTGGCGAACAGGAGCGCGTCCCGGGGCTGAATGCCGTCCGCTTCGGATACTCGGCCGTTCTTGGATACCCATACACAGCTTTTCATTGCCGCATCCCTCCCAGAAATAAGCTCACCAGCCGGATCATCTGCGTGTTAGGCCCTATTATAGCATTATTCACGCTGTCTTTGTAGCGCATATAGCGGAGGTTGCTCCAGGACGGTCCCGCCGGAAAATGGAATGTCGCCACGTAAGGGCCGCTGCGGACACAGTAAAAGAACTTTTGGCGGGCTTCCTTGTAGTATACGCCCTCGGCCCGGCTTCCCATGCCGTACGTGAGCGCGATATAGGAGCTTTGATCGTCCAGGGCGAACGCCCGCACCGCCGACGTCTGCCCGCAGCAGGCGACGAAGCGCAGCTCTCCGCCCTCATGCCGGTAGAGAGAAGCCCCGTTGCAGGCTTCATAATGTCCGACGGTCTCCCGGCTCCAGCTGCCATAAGCATGCTTCACCTGGCGGCCCTGCAGCCGCTGGCTGACCGTGCCCAGCCAGTCCGCCCAGCTGCCCGGAGGCTCCAGCCGGACTTGCGGCAGCAGCGCCGTCATCAGGTCGAAGCTTTGTCCGGCCTGCTCCAGCCGCAGGCTGTTGTCCATGATGGACGGCTCCAGCGGGAGCAGCAGCAGGCCGCGGCGCAGCAGATCGCTGAAGTAGCTCTTCCAGTCGATCGGAACCGCTGACGCCAGGTCCTCCACATAGATGCCGCGCTGGCGGAGGTCGTACAGGAGCAGCCAGACATAGGGATCGACATGGGCGTCCGCCTCCTCGCAGGTGCGGAGATAATCCAGCAGCCGGCCATTATCGGGATACTGGCCGGTCTCTTCGACCGAACGGTCGATATAGGCATCGAGCCGGTGAGCCACGGTGGCAAAAAAGCGGGCCTTCACCTGCGCGTCGGCCCAGACGAGAGCCGCGATTCCTTTGTCGAGCGCCGAGATCAGCTCCGAATGGGTCACCGTGATGCCCGAGACGGGATCGTAGGTCCCTGCCTTCGTTCCGATGAACAGCACATAGAGGTCGGACTCCCCGACCGCTTCCAGGCATTTTTCCACCGGGTTGAGATAGGAGGGCCACGGGCCCAGATTTTCTTCCCACATCAGCGGTTCATGGCCGAGGCTCTCCAGTTCCCGGAAAGCCGTCCGCCGCAGCGGCTTCAATCCGTCCTCGTTGACGGAGCTGATGAATACTTTGGTTTTGCCCATTTCGGCTTCCCTCCCGCGCGGCCAGGCTTGTTTCCTAATTGTACCATATGGAAAGGAGGGATCGAGGGACAAAAGGAGCAATCCGAGCGCAGTCTTCATGACAAAGCGGCTGGAGGATCCAACCCTGGCGCGGCACGGCTGCTTCCGGGAGACAAGGAAAACGGGCAAAAGGTCAAAACCATGCCGCATGAATCCACTGGAAATGGAAAAAAGGCCAGCTGGAACAACCGGCTGGCCTGAGCGATGAAGAATACGGTCCCGAAGGGATGCCGATATATTCGAACCGCAGCCAGAAGCGGATCGCCTCCAGCAAGGAGCCGACAAGCTCGGATGCGTACCTGGATCCACGCGGGGCCGTTGGGGTTCAAATATGGACGGAGGGCAGCCTCCGTCCAGCGTATATGCCCGCCCTGACCGGACGCGCTGGCCGGCGGCAGGCCTCAGCGGGTACGGCGGCGGCCTAGCAGCGTCGCCATCGCAAGCAGGGCCAGAGCTTCGGCGGCGGCGATGACAATCGCGAGCGGCAGGGCGCTGCCCTCGCCTCCGAGTCCCGACAGCGCCGAGAACGCCATTCCGGCGGCGAACTGCAGCATTCCGATCAGAGCGGATGCGCTGCCTGCGGCGCTGCCGGCATTTTGCATCGACAGAGACGTCGATGCCGTGCCGACGATGCCCACGCTCGACACGACGATGAACAGGGAGGCCATCACCGGAGCAAGGCCTCCTCCCAGCAGCACGGTCGCGAGCAGAGCGGCGCCGCCGCAGAGGGCGATCAGGACGCCGCTGCGGAACAGGCGCTCCGTGTTCATGCTCATTGCCAGCCTTCCGGTCAACTGGGAGGCGATGATGATTCCCGCTCCGTTGAGCGCGAAGATGAAGCTGTACTGGGATGGCGACACCCCGTACAGCTGCTGCAGCACGAAGGACGAGCCGGAGATGTATGCGAACATCGCTCCCGACACGAGGCTCATCGTCAGCACGAAGCCCATGAAGGAACGGTCCCTCAGGAAGAAGCCGAAGCTGCCGATCGTCTGCCTCAGCCCGCCCTTGGCGCGGCGCTGCGGAGCCAGCGTTTCCGGCAGCGCGAGCCATGCGGCCGCCAGCAGAATGATGCCGAGAATGGCGAGGAACACGAACGTCCCGCGCCAGCTGACGAAGCGCAGCAGCTGGCCGCCGAAGATCGGCGCCAGAATCGGGGCGGCGCCGTTGATCAGCATGAGCTGCGAGAAGAATCGCGTCATCTCCTTGCCGGAGTAGAGATCGCGCACGACCGCTCTGGCGATGACGATGCCGGCTGCTCCGGAGAGGCCCTGGATCAGCCGGCAGGCGAGCAGCATCGCGATGCTGCCGCTGAAGGCGCAGAGCAGCGAGGAAGCCGCATAGCTGGCGAGAGCGACGAGCAGCGGTTTTTTGCGGCCCCGGGCGTCGCTGAGCGGACCGGCCAGCAGCTGCCCGGCAGCCAGGCCGAGCATGCAGAACGTCAGGCTGAGCTGCCCCAGCAGCTTGGTCCCGCCGAGCTCGGCCGTCATTTCCGGCAGCGCCGGCAAGTACATATCCAGCGAAAAGGGCCCGATCGCCGTGAGCGAGCCCAGCATGATCGCCAATCCCCAGCGGCGCGGCGCTGCGGAATCCGCTCCGGCGTCCGGCTGCCCGGCTGAGACCGCTGCCTGGCTGCCGGCCGGCTGTCGGGAAGAAGCTCCTTCTTGGCCCGGCTGCGGATGGTCTTCAGTGGTGGTCGGCAAGATGCATCCTCCTTGGATTCAGCCGCGGATGCGGAAAGGGAGCGATCCGCCCAATCCCGCCCGGCCGAAATACATCGAATTCACCTATCGTACCGCAAATCCCGCCTCCCGCCAATCTCTCATTTCGTTGAAGGAAGATATCTCTCCCTTGCACCGCAAGGCTCGGCTATGCCTATATTCTCAAGGCGCCTTCGCCATCCCGGACAAGATTCCATCCCGTTCATCCATCAACGGCTTGTCCATACGCCCGAACGAAACAGCTTCCGCCAGCTCCTCGACCTGCTTCCGGGATTAGAAAAAAACCCCCTCGGCCGGCCACAATTCCGCCGCCTTCTGAAGGCGGCAATGTGATCTTCCTCGGGGACTTCAGCCTATCGGCAGGCTCGAAGCTCATAACTTCAGCCTGAAGGGGCGGGACTTGCTAGTTCAGCGCGCCAGGGATGCGGACGGCGATGAGCTTGCCGTCCGTCTGCACGATCAGGATCGAGCCGGTCCGGAGAGTAGGTCCGAACAGGCGGGATCCCGCATTCACCTTCAGGACGGGATCCGTCGTTTGGAGATTGAACGCATACAGGAAGCCGTCCGACTGGGCGGAGTAGACGCCGTTGCCGAACACCTCCGTGCGGACCGCAGGATTGTCTCCTGCCCAGGACACGGGATCTCCGTTGGCAGTCTTGAGCCCGCGCAGCGCTCCGCTGTCCCGGTCCACCAGGAACAGCCTGCCGGATGCCGGCTTGCCCGCCAGCTCCGTCCGCTCGCTGCGCTTGGCGTATGTCTTTGAAGGCTTCTGGCCCGGGACGTACCGGCTGAAGTCGAACTTCAGCACATTCGCGCCCGTATCCAGATAGAGGTCGCTTCCGTCCAGAAATGCCCTCTCTCCTCCGTATGGATAGGGAGGCTGGCCCGGCAGCTTGTAGCCGTATTCCCGGATTCCCTGCGACTTGCCCGTTCGCAGGTCGAGCACCGAGACCTTGAAGACGCGGTTCGGTGTCGCGTCCAGATCGGCATTGGGCAAGCCGTCCTTGACCGCATAGACCTTCCCGTCCTTCACGTCGAGCAGGCTGCTCGTAGAGTCCGCCTTCCACAGCAGCTTGCCCGTTCCCTTGTCCACGGCGTCCAGCTGGATCGATGTAATGGCCCCGGATACGACATAGGACATCAGCACGACCCCGTCATGCTCCTGGATTTCATAAGGCGCGTAGCTTGCCGACTTCTCCGTCTGCTTCCACAGCTTTTTGCCGTCGGAAGCCCGGAACGCCGTGACGACATTCCCAGTCGTCGCGTACACCGTATCGCCGCGCACGATAGGGGTGCGTCCTTCCTCTTGCCCGCCTGCGGACGATGTCCATTTGAGCTTGCCGGTTGCGGCATTCAGAGCGGCGATCTTGCCGTCCCGCTGCACGACATAGACGGAACTGCCTTCATACACGACAAAGGGTCGAAGTCCCGTTCCGTAACGGAACTTCTCTTTGCCGCTCTCGGCGCTGCGGGCAAGGAGCTTTCCGCCCATGACGGAATAGACGTTTCCTTTCTCCGCGACCGCATTGGTCGCGTACAGGAAGCCTTGCGGCCCCGGCTTGTCGATCGGGGCGGTCCAAAGAGGCTTGGCCAGCGGCGCGTTCAGCGCTGCCGGCGCGTAGCCCGGCGCGGACAGTACCGGCGCCTCGGCGCTTGCAGGAGCGGAGGGAATCGCCGCTCCGAGCAGCAGGGATACGCCAAGCAGCGCGGAAGACAGCCGCAGAGCGGAGTTTTTTCGGGTAGAAGTCAACATATGGGCATGCATCCTTTCCATCGTTGAAGGTAGTGGAGCAGGAATCCCGCCGGAATAACCGGCAGCGGTTCCTCCCCGTCTGGGGTTTACTCCCAGTCTCCTTTCTCTAGACGGAGCTTGCGGATAAAAGTTGCCTCGGGCTCCTGAATCCTCGACAAAAACGCGCTTCTATCTACGATGAGGGCCGAAGGGCTGCAAATCGAACAGCTCCGCCAGCTCCAGCAAATCATCGATGACGACGTCGGCTTGCTTGAGCTCGTCTTCTTGAGCAAAGTCGAAGCGGCAGCCTACCGCCATGAGGCCGTTCTTTTTCGCGGCATGGATGTCGGACAGCCTGTCGCCGACGACGGCTGCCTGTTCGATGTCATGTTTCTTCAGGATATGGCCGACCAGGTCTCCCTTGTCTTGAGACGGGATGTGCTGGATGCTGAACGTTTCCGTGATCCAAGCGTCAAGCTTGTAATAGCTGACAATCGCGTTCAAATACTCGACCTGCCCGTTGCTTGCGATGAAGATCGGGCCGCCGGCCTGCTTCAATCGATCGAATATTTCGATCACGTGAGGATACAAGGCTCCTCGGCCGCCGGCAATGTTCGCGATCAGCTGCACATGAAAGTGATCGTTCGCCCTATGCCGGATGCCATCCGTATGGTCGGGCAATAGAGCTTTCCATACGACCGGCAGCGGAACCCCCATGATCTCGCGGTATTTCCCGATTGGAGCCGCGCCCGACCATTCGCCAAGCGATTTCAAGTAATCAAACGTATCCTGCAAGGAGATCTCTAAAATCTTGTCCGTTTGAAAAAGCGTTCCGTCCATGTCGAATATCAGTGCGATCGGCAATGCAGCTCTCTCCTCCATGCGTTTATATCCGAATTCCTTCCCTTGCTCCCTATCCTTCCACACGCCGCCCGCCCTTCCCTCTCTTCTGCGCGGCAAGCTCCGTCACGGAGAGGAGGAAAGAACAAAAAAACCTGTTCCGGCACGCCTGGAAGCCATGCGCGGGAACAGGTTTTTATTTGACGGATGCCCGGAACGCCCTTTACTTTCGGTGCATCTTGAACTCCAGGAACAGCTCGTTGTAATGCGAGAGCATGCGCTTGCCGAGGTTGTCGTACACCTCGAGCCGGCCCGTCAGCTCCTCCGGCGGATAGAAGCGCTCGTCCGAGGAGATTTCCTCGGGCAGGAGCGGAATCGCGTCCTTGTTCGGCGTGGAGTAGCCGACGTACTCGGCGTTCTGGGCGGCATTGGCCGGATCGAGCATGAAGTTCATGAACTTGTAGGCTCCGTCGAGATTGCGTGCCGTCCTCGGAATGACCATGTTGTCGAACCAGACGTTGGAGCCTTCCTTCGGAATGACGTAGTCGAGCTTGTCGTTCTCGTCCATGATTTCCGACGCATCGCCCGACCAGACGACTCCGGCGGCCGCTTCCTCGTTCGCGAGCAGCATCTTGATCTCGTCGCCGACGATCGCCTTCACGTTCGGCGTCAGCTTCTGCAGCTTGCGCAGCGCTTCCTGCAGATGCTCCTCCTTGCGGTCGTTGAGCGAATAGCCGAGGCTGTTGAGGCCGAAGCCCATCACCTCGCGCGCGCCGTCGACGAGCAGCAGGTTGTTCTTGAGGCGCGGATCCCACAGGTCGTCCCAGCTGTCGAACACGAGATCCTTGGGCGTCAGCTCCGGATTGTAGATGATGCCCACCGTTCCCCAGAAATAAGGGATGGAATAGTGGTTGTCCTTGTCGAAGCTTAGATTCAGGAAACGAGAATCGATATGCTTGAGATTGGGCAGCCGATCGTGGTCGATCGGCAGCAGCAGGTTCTCCTGCTTCATCTTGTCGATGGCGTACTCGGACGGGACCGCGACGTCGAACGTCGTGCCGCCCTGCTGCACCTTCGTCATCATCGCCTCGTTGGAGTCGAACGTCTGGTAGATGACGGTGATGCCTGTTTCCTTCTGGAATTTGGTCAGCAGGTCGGGATCGATGTAATCGCCCCAGTTGTAGATGGTCAGCGTATTGGACCCGGAATATCCCTGGCTGGAATTGAGGTAGGAAGCCAGGTACATGCAGCCGAGAGAGGCGACCAGAATGGCGGCGAAAGCCTGGATCAAGCCCTTCATCGCGATTCCCCCTCTCCCGCTCCGGCCATGACGCCGCCGCGCGACGCCGAGCCGGCTCTCGCCCCGCTCCGCCGGGTGATGAAGTAATACCCCGTGACGAGCAGGATCGTGAACAGGAAGATGAGCGTCGACAAGGCGTTGATCGACAGCGAGATGCCTTGGCGCGCCCTCGAGTAGATCTCGACCGAGAGCGTGGAGAAGCCGTTGCCGGTGACGAAGAACGTCACCGCGAAGTCGTCCAGCGAGTAGGTCAGCGCCATGAAGAAGCCGGCGAAGATGCCCGGACGGATGAACGGCAGCACGACGCCCGTAAGCACCTGCCAGCGGCTCGCGCCGAGATCGCGTGCGGCATCGATGAGCGTCGGGCTCATCTCCTGCAGCTTGGGCAGCACCATGAGCACGACGATCGGGACGCTGAAGGCGATATGCGACAGCAGCACGCTGAAGAAGCCGAGCCGGATGCCGATCATCGTGAACAGGATGAGGAACGAGGCGCCGATGATGACGTCGGGACTTACGATCAGCACGTTGTTGAAGCTGAGCAGCGTGTTCTTGTTCCGCCGCCGTCGCACCTCATAGATGGCGAGCGCGCCGACGATGCCGAGCACCGTCGACAGAAGGCCGGACAGCAGGGCGATGACGAGCGTGTTCAGCACGATGATCAGCAGCCGGGTATCGGCGAACACTTCCTTGTACCAATCCAGCGTGAACCCTTCGTAGCCGTGCATCGTGCCGCCGCTGTTGAAGGAGTAGAACGTCAGATAGAAGATCGGCGCGTACATGACCGCGAAGACCGCGATCAGATACAGATTGGACCATGGCCATTTTCTGGTGGCATTCACTTCTACCTTCTCACCTCCCGTTTACCGGCTGCGAACATGATCAGCACCATGACGATAATCAAAAACACCGCGATCGTGGAGCCCATGCCCCAGTCCTGCGTGACGAGAAAATGCTGCTCGATGGCCGTGCCGAGCGTAATGACGCGGTTGCCGGCGACAAGCCGCGTGATCATGAACAGCGACAGCGCCGGGATGAACACGGCCTGGCAGCCGGCCTTGACGCCGTCCAGCGTCAGCGGGAACACGACCCGGCGGAACGTCGTCCACGGCGATGCGCCGAGATCCCTCGCCGCGAACACGAGAGACGGATTCAGCTCTTCGAGCGAATTGAAGATCGGCAGGATCATGAACGGAATGAAGATGTAGACCGAGACGAACACGAAGCTGAAATCGGTGAACAGAATTTGCTGCGCCCCGATGCCGAGCCACTCCAGCGACCGGTTGACGGCGCCGTACGTCCCGAAGATGCCCAGGAAGGCGTACACCTTGAGCAGCAGATTGATCCAGGTCGGCAAGATGATGAGCAGCAGCCACAGCTGCTTGTGCTTCGTCCGCGTCAGCAGCCAGGCGGCCGGGTAGGCGATCAGCAGCGAGAACAGCGTGATCAGGAACGCGTACCAGAACGAGCTCAGCGTCATCTTGAGGTAGACCGGCGTGAAGAAGCGGACGTAGTTGTCCAGCGTGAACGCTCCGTCGACATCGAAGAAGGACTTGTACAGCGTCAGCGCGATCGGCGCCGCCACGAACAGCAGAATCCACAGGACATAGGGAACGAGGAAGAAGTTGCGGTTGCGGACGGCCACTAGCTGTTCCCTCCGGGCCTGCCCGTCTCGATGGAAGCCGGCTCAGGCGCTCCCGAGCCCGGCTCGGCTCCTCCTCCGGCCGCGCCCGCGGCATCCGTGCCGCCGGCAGCTCCGCCCGCTTCGGCCGACTCGCGCGTCCCGTCCGCGTCCTCGTACCCCTCCAGACGCCTGTCGAAGTCAGCCTCCGACTCTCCGAACCTCATGACGTGGATCGCCTCCGGCTCGAAATCAAGCCCGATGATCTCTCCGACGATCGCCTTGCGGGTCGAATGGACCATCCACTCGTTGCCGATGTCGTCGCGGCAGATGATCTCGTAATGCACCCCGCGGAACAGCTGGGTCTCGACGACGGCGCGCAGCTGGCCCTCGTCCGCCGGCTTCATCTCCAGATCCTCCGGACGCAGCACGACCTCGACCGGCTCTCCCCGGCGCAGGCCGCGGTCGACGCAGGTGAAGGCCTGTCCCGCGAACTCCACCTTGTAGTCCTCCAGCATGCGTCCCGGCACGATGTTGGATTCCCCGATGAAGTCGGCGACGAACCGGTTGATCGGCTCGTCGTAGATATCCGTCGGCGTGCCGCTCTGCTCGATGATCCCCTTGTTCAGGACAAAAATCTCGTCGGACATCGCCAGTGCTTCCTCCTGGTCATGCGTGACGAAGATGAACGTGATGCCGAGCCGCCGCTGCAGCTCGCGCAGCTCGTACTGCATCTCGTAGCGCAGCTTGAGGTCGAGCGCCGAGAGCGGCTCGTCGAGCAGCAGCACCTGCGGCTCGTTGACGATGGCGCGGGCGATCGCCACCCGCTGCCGCTGGCCGCCGGACATCTCCCGGATCTCGCGCTTGTCGTACCCCTCCAGGTTGACGAAGCGGAGAGCTTCCTTCACCTTGCGCTCGATCTCCGCTCCCTTGAGCTTGCGGATGCGCAGCCCGAAGGCGACGTTGTCGTAAACGTTGAGATGCGGGAACAGCGCATAGTCCTGAAAGACCGTATTGACCTGCCGCTTGTTGGCCGGGACCGAGTTGATGCTCTTGCCGTCCATGAGAATCTCCCCGGCCGTCGGCTCCATGAATCCGGCGATCAGCCGGAGAATGGTCGTCTTGCCGCAGCCTGACGGCCCCAGCAGCGTGTAGAACTTGCCCCGCTCGATGTCGAAGCTGACATCCTTCAGCACGGGAACGTCGTCATCGTACTGCTTGGTCACCCCGCGGAACGAGATGACCTTCGAATCGTTCATCGATGCTCCTCCTCTCCTGCGGCCTGAGCCGCGCCCGCCGGCGAATATCCGGTCCGCCGACGATCTTTATGCCTCATTATACCTGATTGCGCCCCTATTGGAATCATTCGGCGCTGCGGCGATCGGCAAAAAATTACGGTTCGAAAGACCCACAAAATACCTTCAATTCTTCCTGGCTGAGCCGTTGGGCCTTGGTTCCGATCCTTATCCTTCCATTTTCACGGATAATAAAGGCCTCAATATCTCGATAACTGGATATCGTTGTATATATGTCTTGCGCCCTAGGTCCGATTATCTTCAATCGCTATCCTGTTATAATACGGAAGGATTTGACGAAATTCGTCCTACATACACCAAGATTCAGTCAGGAGTGAGCCTATTGAGGCGAATCATTTGGACAGGTACGGCCATTGCCATGCTTGCAGCAGGGGGAGGGGCCGCTTACGCGGTTCCGGGCACGGCATCCTATGAATCGGGAGCAAAAGCAGGACAAGAGACATCTCCCGTTGCCAGCGGGCAGGGACTGCGGTCTCAGCAGCCGGGCCATGAGGAACCGGAGACCCGGGGCACAGCCTATGCGGACGGAACCGCAGCCAAGGCTTCCGCAGGCATGCTCGGCGGCTCGCAGACGCCCGCAGTCTCGGCGGCGTCAGGCGCGGGCGGAAGCGCAGCTTCGGCTGCACAGGGAACGCAAGCAGGCGGCAGCTCCGCTCCGGCGGCGCAGGGAACGCAAGCGGGCGGCAGCCCGCAGGCGGCATCGGCAGCAGGAAGCGCTGACCGCCAGCAAGCTGCGGGAGCAATCGCCGATTACGCCTTGGATCAGCTCGGCACTCCCTATGCCTACGGCGGCGCGTCGCCAACGGGCTTCGACGCCTCAGGCTTCCTCTACTACGTCTACCGCTACTCGCCCGCGGCCTTGAACTTGCCGCGCACGATCGCGGAGCAGTTCAAGCAGGGAGCCGACGTAGGCGGACAAAGCCTGCTTCTGCCGGGCGACGCCGTCTTTTTCCGCAGCGGCTCCGCGATTACTTTCGCCGGCATCTATACCGGCAACCGCGAGTTCGCCGCCGCCACGGTGGATGGAGTCAAGCTGTCGAGCCTCACTTCGGCATACTGGCAGGAGCGCTACGCCGGCGCCCGCCGCATGACCGGGACGGGCACGGGCAGCGCTTCCTCCGGCTCATCCGGCAGCGGCAGCGGCTCCGAGAGCGGCCTGACCGCTCCGGACAGCCCTTCCGGCACGCTGGCCGGCACGGCCTATTTCAGCGGCATATCGAAGTATTTGGCGGCGGCGAAGCCTGTGCTGCCGCCATCCGCCTACAACCGCCTCGAGGAGAAAGCCGAGCTTGGCCTGCAGCAGTATGAGCACGGCTTGTACGCCGACATGCTGGAGAGCCACCAGGAAGTGGCCGATCTGATCGAAGCTCTGCCCGCCGCCGCCCGGACCGCGATCGGGATCAAAGGCAGCGAGATCTACGGCTCTACCCTTCCGGCCGGCCTTTACGACATCAGCGCCGCGGGGGGGCTGAACCTGCATCCGGAGAGCGGATATAAAGTCACCTTGATGCAGCAGGCCGCCGCCGAGCAGCTGTGGACGCAGGTAAAAGCCATGTATCCGAAAGCCTATCTGTCCCTCATCAGGCAGTTCCGGCTGGAAATCAAGCGGGGAGCCGTCTCCCGGACGGAAACGATCGGCAAAGCCCAGGTCCGGCTCGTTCTCGATCCTTCCGACCTGACGCCGGGAGCCAAGGAGCGCACCCGCTGGGCGCTCGCCCATGAGCTCGGACGCCTGGTCACCCAGCAAGGTCCCGGCGGCTCCGAGCTGGACCATCTGGGTTCGCCGTCCGCGGCTGCGGACGGAGCGGGCGGAATCATCGGCTCGGCATATGGAGGTCCCGCTCCGGGAAGCGGCCAATGGGCTTATTTCCGCAAGGACTCGCTGATGACCCGGTACTACAGCAAATTCTGGACGCCGGAAGTCGTGCGGGATGCGCGGGCCGGCAAGCCCATGACCGCCATCTACACGAAGCTGTTCTTCCGCGAGGCCAGCGCCTATCAGGCGGGAGAGGACATCGCCGACGCCTGGGCCGCGTTCATTCTGTACGACAAGCCGATCAAGCCCGTCGACCGGCGCGACGAGAAGGTGCTGTTCTTCTATTCCAGTCCCGAGCTCGCCGCCGTCCGCTCCGAAGCCCGCAAAGGCATGGCTTTGGCCAAATCCTATCCCAAAACGACCACCTTCGCCGACCTCATCGGTCCGCGGACCTGGTAGAACCGAGGGCAGTCCGGAATATCCGGGCCGCCTTCTTTTGCGTATCCGCCCGATTTCACGTCCGGATCCGGTGAAATCACCGAATGTCCCATTCCATGACCGGCTTGAAAACATATGTAAATAGAGAAGAAGAAGCGGCTGCTCGGCAGCCGCTCCTTGAAATGACCGGCTGCCAGATCCCATCCAAAGGAGTGACATCAAACGGGTATGAAACTGTCGGATGCCGTCATGAACCTGCTCGCCCGCCACGGAATCCGTCATCTGTTCCATGACCGGTCCGCCGCTTCGCCGGAGAAGACATCCTTACTCGCCGCTGCGGCCCGCTCCGGCATCGCCGCCGAAGGATTGCCGGATCTCGCCTTGGCCGAGGCTGCGGCCGAAGGCTGTTCGGCTGCAGCCGGCCGGCCTGCGGCCGTCATCGGGACAAGCGGGCCGCAAGGCGGCTGCACTGCGCTGTTATTGCTCTTATACAGCGAGAAGGAAGGATTTCCTGCCCTGCCGTCGGGCAGGCTTGCTGCCGACGGAGCGACGCCTCCGTTCCATTCGGAGGACGCCGCCTCTTTCGACGCTGTTGCGGGCGCTGCAGACCTGTACGCCAAGATCGGCAAAGCCCTCTTTTTAGCTGACCGCGCCCGCTCTCTCCGGGCATCGTTCCGCTTGACCGGAATCACTCTGGAGCAAAACGCCGATTCCCTTCCGCTGCAGCCGTTCAAGGAATCGGAGGCCTACTGGGAGCTGCTCGCCTCGGAGCCCCCGATTCGGGATTCCGACCTCGACGGCTTGATCGACAGCCTGCGCGTATCTAAACGTCCGCTCCTCGCTGTCGGGGCGGGGGTCCGCCTCTCCGGCGCCGCCGCAGAGCTCCGGGAATTGCTTGAGCTGACCGGAATTCCCGCCGCAGCAAGCCTGGGAGGCCTGGACTCGCTGCCCTCCGGCTCGCCGCTCCATCTCGGCCTCGCGGACGGTTCCCGTCCATCCAAGCCGGATTTGGTGCTGGCGCTCGGATGCACCTCCGCCTTCTGCGGCTGCCTGCGCGGCACGGGAGCCAGGGTTATCCGCGTGAATTACGAGAGCTGCCGGTACGGGAGCCCTGAAGGCTCGCCGGATTTCAACAGCGATCCCCGGCTGTTCCTGACCGCGCTATGCTCGCGGCTGCGGGCGATCGGATTTTCCCGCTCCCCAAAAGCGACCCGCCGCAAGCTCCCGGCTTCCGGGAGTCCTCTTCCGGCTGTTCTGCTTCCGGATGCTTTGCTGATCGCACGCCCGGACCTCCCCGGTCTGAGGAAGCTTTTGAATCGATCGCCTCTTCGTCCCGGCCAGCGGCTCATTTCCATTGCCGGCGGTCCGGAAAGGACGGCTGCAGCCGCATACGGAGCGATGATCGCAAGGCCGGATCGGGCAGCAGCGCTCATGGCGGACAGCCGCAGCCTGTCCGCCATTCCATCCGAGCTGCTGAAGCGGCTCGCTCCCGCCGGTTCGGAGCCTATGCCGAGTCCATTGCCTGGCAGCCGCATCCTGCTGCTCCCGCTTCGGAAGCCTGCGGCTTCCGGCCCGTCTGTGATATAATTCAGCCGCAAGCTCAGCGGCCTTCAAGTCCCTTCACGACGGATTCCAGATTTTCCTTGGACACTCCGTTCAGCTCCGGGAAGCCTTGACGCTCCAGGCTCACCGTCTTTCCAGCCTGAATCGGGTATACGCCCTTCAGCAAGCCGAGCACCTGATAGCCGTCCTGTCCTTCCAGCTTCTTGAGGAAGATCAGGTAGTCCGGCCCGGATGCCCAGGCTCCTGGATACCGCTCGTTGGCCTCCGTCTGCGAAGGCGGCGGCAACGGCTCGATGCCGGTCGTTATGATTCGGACCGTGCTGCTGGACGGGCATTTGAGCATCCGCTCCACGGTGAACGGCTGGACAAAATTAACCAGCCTCCCATGAGGAGCCGTGCGGTCGGTCAGAACCATCCGGTCGCTGTCCGAGAAGCGGCCGACGGCGATGCAGTCGGCTTGCTTGGCAAGCTGGGATGCGCTGACGACCGTCGTATCGTCCACGACATCCTTGTCGAGACGGAACGGAGCGGCTGCGGCCCCGGCGACGGCAATAGCAGCCAGCAGCAGCACGGACGCCATTGCCGGCGATATCCGTCTTTTACCGGAGGGTGATCTTCTCTTCCAGGCTTTCATCGTTTGCTGCACCTCGATTCACTCGGATTGCCAATATAGCCGGCCTAGCGCTAGTATGGATTGGAAGCGTTGGAATATTCGCGGCATCGGCCCGGCCCGGGCCGTCCATCACCAGTCAAGGAGGAATATAACCATGGAATACCGCAAGCTGGGCGCCAGCGGGCTGCGCGTGTCGGCCATCGGTCTCGGCACGAACGCCTTCGGAAAAAGAGCCGATGAAGAGACCAGCATCTCGATCCTGCACAGCGCCTTCAGCCACGGCATCAATTTCATCGACACCGCCAACATCTACGCCGGCACCGAAAGCGAGCGGATCATCGGCAAAGCCATTCAGGGCCGAAGAGCCGACATCGTTCTGACGACGAAAGCCGGGCTTCCGAGGGGCGAAGGACCGAACAGCCGCGGAGCGTCCCGCAGCCATCTCATGACGGAGCTGGAAGGAAGCCTGCGCAGGCTCGGAACGGACTATGTCGATCTTTACCAGATCCATACGTTCGATCCCGAGACCCCGCTGGAGGAAACGCTCCGCACGCTCGATGACATGGTCCGCTCCGGCAAGGTGCGGTACATCGGCGCCTCCAATTATCAGGCCTGGGAGCTCATGAAAGCGCTCGGAATCAGCGATCGTCTCGGCCTGAGCCGCTATGCCTCGATTCAGACGAGCTACTCGCTTGCCGACCGTACGCCCGAGATCGAGCTGGTGCCTTTATGTCTGGATCAAGGCCTCGGCCTGATTCCCTACTTCCCGCTCGCAGGCGGAATCCTTACCGGCAAATATGCAGCTGGAGCCGACGCCCCGGCAGGCTCCCGGCTGGAGACGGATCCGGCGTTCGGCCGCTTCATGAAGGGCGATTATATCGGCCTCGGCCAAGACGTATCCGAGCTGGCCGAGGAAGCCGGATGCGAGCCCGCGGCCCTGTCGATGCGCTGGCTGCTGGACAAGCCGGCCGTGGCGAGCGTCATCGCCGGCGCCACAAGCGCCAGGCAGCTGGAGGCGAACCTCCGCAGCCTCGAGCTTGCTCTGGAGCCGTCCATCAAGGACGAGCTTGAGCGGATCAGCCGCCCGTTCCGCTACGGCGAGCCCTTTGCGAGCTACCGGTTGTAGAGAGGCGGCCAGCCGGCAGGCCTCATGCCTTCCCTCCCGATCATGAACCCCCTGGTTGCGCTATGGTTCAATGTGACGGTTTGGCAGCGCGGCCGTGCCGGATGCCGATGGGCTAGACAACTGGGCGCTCTATCCGGATAATCGGCTTCCGCGGAACCATGTCCGGCCTCTTGCGGCGATCGCCTCTTTGGCGGCCTTTATCCTGGATTTCCGCAAGCTTTCTTGATGTTTGGGTTTGAAGCGCATCCTTTCCATTCCATGTTCCCGAGTGCTTCAAAGGGCATGGTTGGCGTGTATGAATGCACAGACCTATGAAAGCTTAAAGGAGATTCCTATGCCCTCTCCATCCCTGTCCAAAGCCCATCGCACGACATGGCCTCGTCTGGTCGGCCTCATCCTGTTCGCCATTCTCATGATTTCAGCCTGCTTGTACCATTTGCGCGAGCCGGAAGGCTTCGCCTCGATGCTGCCCGGCTGGGTCCCGCTGCGGGTCCCGATCATTTACGCGACGGCCGTGCTGGAAGCGGCCATTGCCGTGCTGCTTCTCCTTCCGGCTGCGCGCGGCTGGACTGGAAGGGTTGCAGCGCTGTATTTGATCCTCATTTTTCCTGCCAATATATATGCGGCGGCCCAAGGAATTCCGTTTCCCGGAACCGAGCACACCTCCCCTGCGGCTCTCTGGCTCCGGCTGGCGTTTCAACCGCTGCTGGTCTGGTGGGTGCTCTGGTGCTCGCGTTACCCGTTTCCCGGCAGCTCCCGGACCGCTCCTCGCCCGGAATAGCTTCCCGAAAAGAAACGGCGCTGCAGGAAACAAGCGGCGCTGCATGGGCGGTTTATGAATCAAGCGGCGCATGGGAGGTTTAAGACAAGCGGTGCATGGGCGGTTTATGAATCAAGCGGTGCTGCTTGGAGACTCAAGCATGGCATGAACGCTTCTGGAACAAGGTTCCGGGCTCGACCTTCGTTGGTTTGAAATACAGAACGCCCTCCGGCCATGCCGGAGGGCGTTCTGCTTTTTGTAGAAAGAATCAGGCAAGAGCAAGTGTGCCATGGCGATTAGCCGTTGAAGACATCAGCCCACGTCTCTTTCAGTGGCCGCCCATCATCATTTGCGGTTCCGGACTCCGTTCGCTTCCGTCCGCGCCTTTCTGAGGCTTCGGCTTATTCAGCAGGAATCCGACGAGAACGCCGAGCACGGCGACCCAGATCAGAATCGCGAAGGTATCGCCATAAGAAGCTGTCAGCAGCTTATGGGGATCCTGGCCGAGCTGCGGCGAATAATGCTTGATGCGGCTCGTCACGTAAGTGGACAATCCGGCGATGGCCAGCGACGAGATGACCTGCTGAAGCGCGGCCGTCAGCGAGGTGACGCGTCCGACCAGATGAGCCGGAGCCGATTGGATGATATGCGTGTTGAGCGGCATCATGGAGATGCCCATGCCGGCGCCAAGAAGGACCAGCGGCAGGATCATGCCCGATACGCCGGTGTCGACGGTAATGCGGGAGAACAGGAAGGCTGCGCCCGTAATCAGGGTCAGCCCGCTGATGACGAGCGGACGAGCGCCGATGCGGTCGTACAGCCTGCCTCCGATCGGCATGAAGAGGCCCGCCGCCAGCGCTTGCGGCAGCAAGACGAGGCCGGTTTCCAGAGGCGTATAGTTTTTCCCGGTTTGGAGGAACAGCGGAATCATGAAGATCGTGCCGAAGAGCGCGATCTGGGAAATCCACTGGACGATGACGCCCCGAGAGAAGTTGGCGGATTTGAACACCCGCAGCTCAAGCAGCGGATTGCGTCGACGAAGCTCGACGATAATGAAGATAATCAGCGATACGCCACCGACAACAAGGCCGGTAATCGTTCGCGCAGAGCCCCAGTCGGTGCCGCCTTCGGATACGCCATAGGCGAGACCGGCGAAGGCAAGAGGGCCGAAAATCATGCCTTTGATATCAAGCTCCGGAACGCTCTGCCGATCGATGGCAGGCAGCGTGCGCAGGCCGAGCAGGACGGCGACGACGCCGATCGGCAGGTTGATGAGGAAGATCCAGTGCCAGGATACGTCCTGAACGAGCCAGCCGGCAACGACCGGGCCGAGCGCCGGAGCGAGCAGCATCGGAATGCCGATCATGCCCATTACGGCTCCGACCTTGCCTGGAGGAGCGATTCGGTAGGTGAACGCCATGGCGATCGGCGCAACCATGCCGCCGCCGAGCCCTTGCAGCACGCGGTAAATGATCAGCTGATCCACAGTCGTCGCCAAGGCGCAGAGGCCCGAGCCGACCGTGAACAAGATGACGGAGACGAGAAAGATCGTTTTGGCCCCGAAACGGTCGGACAGCCAGCCGGCGAGCGGAATGACGGCTGCCTGGGCAAGCGCGTAGCCGGTTACCGTCCACTGGACCAGAGTCAGCGAGGTGACGCCGAAATCTTGCTGCAGCTGGGGCAGCGCCACGTTCATCGCCGTCCCGTCCAAAATGACCATGAACATGCCGATGATGATGGCGACCAGCGGCACCATGATGGCGCGCATGGATACTTCCGCTGCTGCGGAAGGTGAGGCTTGAGGTTGGCTCGACACCGGTTTCCCACTCCTTGTTTCCACGGTTTCCGTGGTTTCTCTTTGTCGCGTTCATTGACCGTCTGCCAGCAAAAAGATACAATATGGACACTGAGCAACGATGCCCCGACTGACAGCGGACAATTGTCCGCTAATGAACGTATTGACTATAGCGGACAATTGTCCGGGTGTCAATACGGCTATTTTGCTATAGAAAGATGTGACGTTCATGTCTTCGATTTATAAGCGCAAGGAGTCCCAGGAACTCAGCGAGTCGATTCTAGAAACGGCCCGCGCCTTGTTCGCCGAGCACGGCGTCGACGCCGTGAGCATGCATCAGATCGCCAAGACGGCCGGTGTCGGCCAAGGCACGCTTTACCGCCGCTTTTCACAGAAGGGCGAGCTGTGCATGGAGCTGATGGAAGATTATTTCAACGGGCTTCAGGAAGACGTCCAACGGTCTCTAACCGAAAACGCTTCCTTGGCGGTGAAAGAGAGAGCGACGCTCGTCATCCGCGAGCTTGTGCTGAATCTGATGAACAATATCCAGCTGATGGAAACGATCTACGCCGCCATTTTCGCCGGACGCAGATGCGAGAAGGAAATGTCGACCTTTTTCGACTCTCCTCCTTACCAATTCCTGTTCGGCACGGTGCAGGGACTGCTCCAGGAGGCCGTAGATACCGGCGCTGCCGCAGCGGGAGTCTGTCCGCCCATCAACGCCCATCTGCTCATATCGACGCTCGCCCCCCAATCGCTGAACCATCTTCGCGACCAGACCGGCTATACGCCGGAGGAGCTTGCCGGGGTTATCAACCGGACCATCGTCCATCCCCTGTTTGTCTGACGCGGATGAGCCGGTTGTTGTCCTGCCAGAATGAGCCGGCAGCAAGGATGATTCGTCTGCAAGGATGATTCGGCAGCAAGCAAGGGCTTGCATCTTTAGCACTTCATTTTCACCCCCATATTGTCAGCCGGTCATGAAGAACATGCCGCCATTGGTCCGCAGCTTTGCTGCGGCCAGGGCGGCTTTTTTTCTGCCCGTTGGATGGGTTGCATCATACCTGGTTAACCAATCTAAAGGGAGTGATAGCTATGCAATCTTTATTCGAGACGGAATACGAGGCTTGGCTGAGCAAGAACATCCAGGAAGAAGAAAACCCGCGCAGGAGAGAGCGTCTCGAAGTCGGTCTCGGACATGGTACGGTTGAATTCCTCCGAACGGTCTGGTTTCCTTCCGTCGGCCACTTTGAACATTTGTATCCCGAGTGGGAAGTGAGAGATTTTGCCAACGGCTATCGGTACCTGGATCTGGCCTATAGACCCGGAAACGCCAAAGGCGGCATAGAAATCCAAGGTTACGGACCTCATGCAAGGGATTTGGACGTTAGACGCTTCAAGGATCTCTGCCGACGTCACTGCCTGCTGGCATTGGACGGGTGGATATTCCTGCCGATAGCCTACCCGTCCATTGTGGACGAGCCCAAGCAATGCCAGCAGCTGATTTTGGCTTTTATCGGCAAATTCGTAAGCACGGATCTGTCGGCTTCCCTTACGGCAGCCGAGGCCGAGGCTCTCCGCTATGCAAGGCGGATTCTGCGCCCATTCAGTCCGCTGGAGTTTGCAGCCCATATCAAGGTCAGCGACAGGCACGCCAGGCGGATTCTCGGAAAACTGGCCTCGCTTCAGCTGTTGAGAGCGGCAAGCGGCACAAAACGCATACGGTCCTATCAAATTTGGCTTTAAGGGAATTTGAGCGAGATGTATATTGAGCTGGTTAACGAGCCCATGCTCGTACGCTTTACGGTCGATGGTTCATGGTGGGGATTATCGTGCTGATTAACTAATTCATGCTCATGTTCATCAAGGCTGATGGTCATAACGGGTTTGTTTTGCGGGTTAACTACCTTAATGCCAGTACGTTTCATGTCGATGTTTCATGGCGGGGATGATCTTGTTGGCCAACTAACTCATCCATTGCGCTTCAATGTCGCAGGTTCGTGGTTGTTTTGCTGGTTAACTACCTTAGTGCCAGTACGTTTCATGTTGATGTTTCATAGCGGGAATGATCTTGTTGGCCAACTAACTCATCCATTGCGCTTCAATGTCGAGGTTCGTGGCGGGGGTTGTTTTGCGGGTTAACTACCTTCTGCTCGTACGCTTCATGTCGATGTTTCATGGAGGAAATGATCTTGTTGGCCAACTAACTCATCCATTGCGCTTCAATGTCGCAGGTTCGTGGTTGTTTTGCGGGTTAACTACCTTAGTGCCAGTACGTTTCATGTTGATGTTTCATAGCGGGAATGATCTTGATAGCCAACTAACTAACTCAAGCTTTTGCTCTTCAAGGTCGTCGATTCATGGCGAGGACTTTCTTGCTGGTTAACCTAACTATTCTCGTACGTACTCTCGGAAGTTATCTTACTAGTTAACTGCCCTGCACTTGTGCTCTCCGGACGGCTGTTCCGATTTGATGCAAGGCCAGTTTAGGAGCCAGTAAGATGTGATGCCGTTCTATCGGACATACGATCCGTTATTTAGGCCATTTACTCCGTTATAAAAAATTTAACGGACATCAGATCCGCTATTTTGAGTGAAAAGGCTGTTTTCAGCTCATTTTCCGCCAAATAACGGATCCTATGTCCGATAAGTCAAAAATTATGGGGGTTATTCCAAAATAACGGATCCTATGTCCGATAAAAGTCCAGCACTTTGTACCCACTTCGTTGTTATGACACTGGATTCCCCTAAATTAAACTGCAAGCGCCCATACTGCCACGCAGCGGCAATGCTGCTCCCCCCTCTGCAGGGGATCCCCTTACGGACATGCAAAGCGGGCAATGCTGCCCCTCTGCCGGCGCCCGTACGGCCACGCAGCAGCGATGCTTCTCGCGCTTCGGCCTGTCTGCGCCACCCAGCCGCGCAGCGGCAACGCAGCTCGCTTGTCTGCGGCCCTACTGCAGCGACGCGCCCCGCGCTCCGCGGAGAGCCTGCCCCCCGCCTAGCGGGCCGAAGCCAGCGCCGCGTCCACTTCCGTACGGGACGGAAGCCCGTCCTGCGCGCCGAAGCGCGTGACCGACAGCGAGGCGGCCTGCACGGCGAACGCCAGCGCTTCGCGCAGCTCGCCGTCATTCGGCGCGCTTCCGCCGCCAGCCGCAAGCTCCGCCAGCTTCACGCACAGGGCCGCGTTCAGCGTATCTCCGGCGCCGGTCGTATCCACGACCTTCACCTTCGGGGCGGCCACGGTCTGCAGCTTGCCGTCCTCGCCGAGGAAGGAGCAGCCCGCGCCGCCGCGCGTCAGAATGACGCGGCTGCCGACCTCGCGCTGCCATACCCCGAGCGCCTCTGCGATCTCCGGATCGCTGGCCGGCTCCTTGCCGGAAAGAGCCGCGAACTCCGTCTCGTTCGGCGTGACATAATCCGCCAGGGCAAGCAGGTCCGCCGGCAGCTCCTGTGCGGGCGCCGGATTGAGCACCGTGGCGGCACCTGCCGCACGGGCAATCTCCAGCGACCGGCGCACCGCATCCAGCGGAACCTCCAGCTGCACGAGCAGCACATGGGACTGCTCGATCTGCTCCCGGTGCCGCTCTACCCACTCGCCGGTGCATTCCCCATTGGCTCCGGCTACGATGACAATGCAGTTGTCATCCTCGGTATGATAGATCGAAGCAATTCCGGTCGGCGCCGATTCATGGACTCCGATGGCTTCCGATTGTACGCCCATCTTTTTCATCTGGTCGAGCATTTGACGTCCGAAAGCATCGTCTCCGACCTGCCCGATCATGCCGGTTCGAACCCCAAGCCTCGCCGCTCCCGCTGCCTGGTTGGCCCCCTTGCCGCCGGGCAGCGTGTGCAGCTCCCGTCCTGCAAGCGTTTCCCCTTCGACCGGCATCCGGTCCATGCTGATGACCAAATCCATATTCAGGCTGCCCACGACCGTAATCCGCGGCTCTGTCCCATTTGCGCGCATGCTCATTTTCCGCAACCTCCACCAACGTTTTTCACTCGTCCAACCATACCATATTATCATCGACGGTTACAGCCGCAGCAAGCCGATTTCGGTGCCGGACGTTTCCTCCGGGCTTTTTGCATAACAAGCCGATTTCGGTGCCGAACGTTTCCTCCGGCCTTTTCGCATAGCAAGCCGATTTCGGTGCCGAACGTTTCCCCCAGCCTTTTCGCATTAATCCAAAAAAACCCTAATCACCGCCATCTCATTCCGCTATAATTGAAACCAGTACATATCCTTTTATCCAAAGAGGTGGATTTCATTGGCAGTCAAATTCAGCGAATACCGTTATGAGCGCCCCGAGCGCGAGGCCGTCACCGGCCGTCTGAAGGAACTGATCGCCTCGATCCGCGAGGCAGCAAGCTTCGAAGCCCAGGATGAGGCCATCGCCGCCTTCAACAAAAGCCGCAGCGATGTCGAGTCCATGTTCCAGCTGGTCTATATCCGCCATTCCGTGGATACGAACGATGAATTCTACAAAGCCGAGCAGGAGTACGCGGACGAGCTCAGCCCTGTCCTCCAGGAGTACACGACGGATTTCTACCGGGCGCTGACGGAATCTCAATTCCGCTCGGAGCTGGAAGCCAAATACGGCAAGCAGCTGCTGGATATCGCCGAGCTGTCGCTTAAAACCTTCAAGCCGGAAATCATCGAGGATCTGCAGCTGGAGAACAAGCTGAAGACGGAGTACGGCCAGCTGATCGCATCCGCCAAAATCCCGTTCGACGGCCAGGAGCTGACGCTTTCCCAGCTCATTCCTTACACCCAGTCCACCGACCGCGAGGTGCGCCGCAGCGCCAGCGAAGCCCGGTTCGGATTTTTTGCGGAAAAAGAGCCCGTCATCGACCGCATCTATGACGATCTCGTCAAAGTCCGCACCTCCATCGCCCGCAAGCTCGGCTATGAGAACTACGTCCAGCTCGGGTACGACCGCCTCGGACGGACCGACTACGATGCGGCGATGGTCGCCGGCTACCGCAGCCAGGTCCGCGAGCACATCGTCCCGGCCGTCATCAAGCTGCGCGAGCGCCAAGCCAAGCGGATCGGCGTCGATACGCTGCATTACTACGACGAGGACTTCAACTATTCCAGCGGCAATGCCACGCCCAAGGGAGATCCCGACTGGATTCTCGACAACGGCCGCCGCATGTACAAGGAGATGGCTCCGGAGCTCGACGAATTCTTCCAGTTCATGTCCGACCGCGAGCTGCTGGACCTATTGAGCAAAAAAGGCAAGGAAGGCGGAGGCTACTGCACGTATATCAGCTCCTACGAGTCGCCGTTCATTTTCGCCAACTTCAACGGCACCTCGCATGATATCGACGTGCTGACCCATGAAGCGGGACATGCCTTCCAGGTGTACATGAGCCGCGGCTTCGACATTCCCGAATACCTCTGGCCGACGATGGAAGCGGCCGAGATCCACTCCATGAGCATGGAATTCCTCGCGTGGCCGTGGATGGAGCTGTTCTTCAAGGAAGATACGGACAAGTACCGCTTCAACCATCTCGATTCGGCGCTGTCGTTCATTCCGTACGGCGTTTCCGTGGATGAATTCCAGCATTTCGTCTATGAGCATCCGGAGGCGACGCCTGCCGAGCGCAAAGCCAAATGGCTGGAAATCGAGGAAACCTATCGTCCGGGAAGAAGCTTCGACGGCAACGATTACCTGGAGCGCGGCGGGTTCTGGCAGAAGCAGAGCCATATTTTCCATACGCCGTTCTACTACATCGACTACACGCTTGCCCAGCTGTGCGCGTTCCAGTTCTGGAAGCGCTCGGGCGAGGACTTCCAGACCGCATGGCAGGATTATCTCGCGCTCTGCCGCCTCGGCGGAAGCAAATCCTTCACCGGCCTCGTGGCCAGCGCGGGACTGATCTCGCCCTTCCAGGACGGCGCCGTCACCAGCGTCATCGGCCAGATCAACGGCTGGCTGGACAGCATCGACGACAGCAAATTCTAGCCTTCCGGCTTCGATTTCGAAGCCTCCGAAGCAAAGGCCGCTCCCCCGGATTGTCCGGCGGGAACCGGTCTTTTTTGCATTTTGGCGCTTTTTCGGCTTATAATTAGGGTAATAGACGGAAAAAGGGGGAAAAGATCATGATGATGCACTCACGCTCGTTCTATCGATTGTTTTCATCGGTTTTTATCGTGCTCATCATGACTTTGTTTACTCCCACTCCTCCGCTCGGCATTCATGAAGCAGCCGAGAGCTCTTCCGCCGCGACCGTAGTCCGCAGCCTGGAAACCGGCATCCACACAACGGTAAGATCCAGCGCCAGCGCGAGCAATGAGGCCGCAGCCATCCTCAAGACCAAGCCGATGCCGAAGACCGCCAAAATTCCGGGAGCCTTCATGCTCCTGTTCCTGCTGTCTTCCTGCTTCCCTCTCAAGGCCAGCTTTTCCCCGCGCATCGAGCGCAGACTCCTGTCCCAGAAGCTTCTTCCCGTCCTGAAAGGATCCATGGCGCCAAGCTGCTTGTAGAAGACTCATGACCGCTTCCCAAACCTTCGTCCTGCTCCACGGTTTCCAGAGGCCTGTTTGCCGCTCCCTTGCTTTTCCAAGGGCTGGCTTGGCTCTCCCCTGCGCTTTGACCGTGCCTTTCTTTTCTTGAGCAGCCTTTGATTGGAAAGAGGTTATTTAGGCATTCTATAACCAGCAGACCATGAGACATTTCATGAACAGGAGGGATTTCCTAATGGATATCCGTGAAACCTATCTGCCCGGAATCGGGCAAAAATTCGTACTGACGACGATCGGCGGCGACAAGCTTGTCATCGTCGTGCATGACGACGGACGGCGGGAATGCTTCCGTTATACGGACGATTACGATGACAGCCTCCCCGTCTTCACGCTCGAGGACGACGAAGCCCGCATGATCGCTTCCATTCTGGGAGGCATGCAGTACAAGCCGCGCGCGGTGGAAAGCATCGAGATGGCGCTGGACGACCTCATCATCGAGTGGTACCGGGTCGAGCCGGGATATCAATGCCGCAACAAGTCCATCGGCAGCCTCCAGGTCAGGCAGCGCTCCGGCGCGAGCATTCTGGCGGTAGTCGACCGGTCAGGCGGCAAGCATATCAATCCGGGACCCGAGCTGGTCCTGACCGAGGAGGCGCTGCTCATCGTCGCAGGCGAACGCGGACAGCAGAAGGCGTTCCGGGACATCCTGAAGAACGGATGTGAGTGACCATGGAGCATATCGTACTGGAAATCGGCTTGGCGATCGCTCTTGTCGCCATGGCGGGCATCCTGTCCTCCTGGCTTAAATTTTCGGTCATTCCTTTTTATATCCTGATCGGCATGGCTGTAGGACCGCACGCCTTCCACTGGGGCCACTTCGATCTCCGCTTCATCCACAGCGCCGAGCTGATCGACTTCTTCGGCCGCATCGGCGTCCTCTTCCTGCTGCTGTACCTTGGACTCGAATTCTCGGTCGGAAGGCTGCTCAAATCCGGCAAGTCGATCGCCGTGGGCGGAAGCATCTACATCGGCATCAACTTCACCGTCGGCCTGCTGTTCGGCTTCCTCACCGGCCTTCCGCTTGCCGAGGTGCTGATCATTGCGGGAATCACGACCATTTCCTCAAGCGCCATCGTCGCCAAGGTTCTGGTCGATCTCAAGCGGACGGCCAACCCGGAGACGGAGATGATTCTCGGCATCATCATGTTCGAGGACGTTTTCCTGGCTGTCTATATCTCCATCGTCTCCGGCCTCGTGCTCAGCTCCTCCTCTTCGGTGGGAGGCGTAATCCTGTCGGCGCTCATCGCCTTGTTCTTCATGCTCGGCGTGCTGTTCGTCGGCCGCAAAATCGTTCCGCTGCTGAACAAATGGCTGGACATCCGCTCCAACGAGCTGTTCCTGCTCGTCGTCTTCGCGGCGCTGTTCATCATTGCCGGCTTCGCCGAAACGATCCATGTCGCGGAAGCGATCGGCGCCCTGCTCGTAGGGCTCGTGCTCGCGGAAACGAAGCATGCGCATCGAATCGAGAAGCTGATCCTGCCGTTCCGCGATTTCTTCGGCGCTCTGTTCTTCTTCGGCTTCGGCCTCACCATCGACCCGACCGCCCTTGGCGGAGCCGTCTGGATGGCTCTGATCGCCGTCGCCCTGACGCTGGCGGGCAACTTCGCCGCGGGCATGCTGGCCGGCCGCAGCGCCGGGATGCCGCCGTACGCATCGGCCAAGATCGGACTGACGATCGTGGCGCGCGGAGAGTTCTCGATCATCATGGCCAACCTGGCCATAGCCGGCGGCCTGTCGGGCATCATCCAGCCGTTCGCCGCGCTTTACGTCCTGATCCTGGCTATCCTGGGACCGCTGTTCACCAAGGAGAGCAAGCGCGTGTACGCGGTGCTGGATCCGATCTTCCGCTTCACATCAAGAGCGGAGCGCCGCAAGCAGCAACGCGCTCAGCAGCCTTCTTGACCGGTTTTGAACGGCAGGCCTGCCAGGCCTGCCGTTTTTTTTCATGGGCATGGCGCATTTGCCGGCGCGGCAAAAGGCATGGTATAAAAAGACAGCAAGCACCTTTCGGCTTTAGAGTGCGCCGGATGCGTTTAAAAGGGTGTTGAAGGGCTCGAATCCGCACCTTCCTGTCCCTGGGGCGATCGGCCCTGACGGGACAGGACGGGAGCCGATCGTCCGGCACAGCCTGGAAATCCACCTGCGGAAGGAAGTGCTCCATATGAAGCAGCTGAAGCATCTGGACAAGCTGGAGCTCGCCGAGGCAGTCAAGCTCGCCGATCTCGTCTTCCGGGATCCCGGCCAGCGCTCGATGGGGGAATCGTTCCCCGCTATATTCGACCCGGCTCTGGGCCTGTCCCTCGGCGTGATCGAGGAAGGGAGAGTCGTTTCCTTCATCGGCTTCGTGCCGCAGCAGATCGCCGTCGGGGACGCCGTGCTCGACGCCTGCGCGCTCGGATCGGTATGCACCCATCCCGATTATCGCGGGCAAGGCCATGCCAGCGTGCTGCTCGGCGAAGCGTTCCATCAAGCCGAAGCCATCGGAGCCTCGCTTATGCTGATCTCCGGCACGCGCTCCCTATACCGCCGCAACGGCTGCCACGCCTTCGGCTCGATGCGCCGCTACCGGCTCGAAGCCGGCGTCCAGCCGCAAGCAGATCCGAGAGCGAGACTTCTGCGGCCCTCCGACTGGTTCCGTCTCCACTCGCTTTCCAACGCCAAGCCCGCCGCCTACCGGCGCAGCGTCGCGGAGCTGGCCGGTCAGCTCCGGAGCGCGGCAGTGGCGAGCATGTACGATTTCACGCACAGTTCCTTTGTCCTGGAGGAGGACGGAGAGCTGGCCGCATACGCCGTCATCGCTTCCGGGCCTATCCCCGCCGGCTCGGACATGGAGCCTTTCGTCGTGGAATGGGGCGGGGACGACTTCAAGGCGCTGGCCGCGATGAGGGCCGCCATGCAGGAGATGAGGCTTCCCTCCCTGCTGCTGTTCGTCGGCTCCCACGAAACGCAGATGCAGCTGCTGCTGCAAGGCAGCCTGTATTCCGGGAGCCATAACCAAGGGACGGTGAAAATCATCGACCTCCCCTTGCTGTGGCGGCAGCTGAGCCCCTATCTGGAAGGCAGGCGGAAAAACGGGCTGGCCGCCCCTTCCGTAATGGAGCCTGTCCGCAGCCCCAGCGGCGAATTCGCGCTCCGGCTCGGAGAAGACGAGATCCCGCTCTCCATGCGCGAGTGGACGGCGCTGCTGTTCGACGGGCCCGATGCCGAGCTGGACGACGGTCCCGACGCTTTCGTCCGGCAAGGTGCCGCTCCGGAAGCGGATGCCGGGTCTACCCGGTCCACCAGCCGTTCCGGGGCGGATGCCTCCGCCGAGACGGCGGTCGCCGTCCAGACCCCGGCGGATCCGGCGAGCGGTCCAAGGCTCCCTTTTACCCAAGAGCAGGCTCGGATGCTGAGGCCTTATTTCCCGATTCCGTTCCCTTACACGGCAGGCTTGAGCTATATTTAAGTCCGAACAATACAGCAGCCGTCCCTCTCCCGCACAAGATGCGGCCGAGGGACGGCTGCTGCTTCGTTAAAGGCGTCGTTATAGGCCGTCGCAATCCGGACGTGAGCTCAAGGGGTCAGAACGAGCTCCAGCCGCTCCAGCGCCCAATCGAGCTCTTGCCGGGTTATCGTCAGCGGCGGCGCCAGCCGGATCGTCCGCTCATGCGTTTCCTTGCACAGCAGGCCCAGCTCCATCAGCCTCTCGCAATACGGCCTGGCTTCCGTGAACAGCTCGATGCCGATAAAGAGGCCTCTGCCCCTCACCTCCCGCACGAGCGGGCTGGCCAGCCGGGCCAGGCGTCCCGCAGCGTAAGCTCCCAGCTCGTCGGAGCGCTCCGCCAGCCGCTCCCCTTGCGTCACCTCGAGCGCGGCAATTCCGACTGCGGCCGCCAGCGGGTTGCCGCCGAAGGTCGAGCCGTGCGAGCCCGGCTCGAACACGCCGAGCAGCCCGGCATCCGCCGCGACAGCCGAGACGGGGAAGACGCCGCCTCCGAGCGCTTTGCCGAGCAGATAGGCGTCCGGCTCCACGCCTTCCCAGTCGCAGGCGAAGCGCCGGCCCGTGCGCCCGAAGCCGGTCTGGATTTCATCGGCGACGAAGAGGACGCTGCTGGCGCGGCAGAGCTCGGCGGCCTTTCGGAGATAGCCGTTCGGCGGAATGACGATTCCGGCTTCTCCCTGGATCGGCTCCACGAGGAATGCGGCTGTATGTTCCGTTACAGCGGCTTCGAGAGCGGGCAGGTCGCCGTAAGGGATGACCCGGAAGCCCGGCGTGAACGGTCCGAAGCCGCGCCTGTATTCCTCGCTGGAGGAGAAGGAGGTGGCCGTGACCGTGCGCCCGTGGAAATTGCCCTCGCAGACGATGATTTCCGCGAGCCCGTCGGGCACGCCCTTGACGTCGTAGGCCCAGCGTCTCGCTGCCTTGACGGCGGTTTCCACTGCCTCTGCCCCTGTATTCATGGGCAGAATCATGCCTTTGCCGCTATAAGAAGCCAGCTTCTCGTAGAACTCTCCGAGCTTGTCGTGATGAAACGCTCTCGAGGTCAGCGTCACGCGGTCGGCCTGGTCCTTGAGCGCCTGGACGATGGCGGGATGCCGATGCCCCTGGTTGAGAGCCGAGTAGGCGCTCAGCATATCCATGTACCTGCTGCCTGCCGGATCCTCGACCCAGACGCCTTCCGCCCGGCTGATGACGATGGGCAGAGGATGGTAGTTGCGCGCCCCGTAAGCTTCCGTTTGGCGGATGACAGAATCGGTGACGGGATGGTTGCCGGTTGGACTCATGATGTGCCGTCGCCTCCTTTTGTTCCATTCTATGCTTCGTCCGCGAGGGGGCATACCCGAACCATGTAGAATGCGGTATGATAGGAGCGTGCCAGGAAACACTACAATTGATTGGGACAGGGATCCAAGAAGGGATGAGAACAATGGCTTTCAGGCTCGAGCATGATTTTCTAGGGGAGAAACAGGTTCCCGAAAGCGCTTACTACGGAATCCAGACCTTACGGGCGGTCGAGAATTTCCCGATCACCGGCGTGCCGATCCATCATGAGCTGCTGACGGCTCTCGCTCACGTGAAGAAAGCGGCGGCCAGGGCCAATATGGACGTGCACCTGCTGCAGCCTGCCGTAGGCCAGGCTATCGTCAAGGCATCGGAAGATATCATCGACGGCAAATACGCGGACCAGTTCCTCGTCGACTCCATCCAGGGCGGCGCAGGCACTTCGATCAATATGAACATGAACGAGGTTCTCGCCAACCGGGCGCTGGAAATTCTCGGCTATCCGAAGGGCGATTATTTCCACTGCAATCCGAACAACCACGTCAATATGTCGCAATCGACCAACGACGCGATTCCGACCGCGCTCAAGATCGCGGCATTCGGACTCACCAAGAGCCTGCTGACCGCTTTGACAGCGCTCCATGCGGGGTTCATGGACAAGAAGGTGCAGTTCGACGACGTCATCAAAATGGGCCGGACCCATCTGCAGGACGCGGTGCCGATCCGGATGGGACAGGAATTCGGCGCCTACGCGGCCGTCCTGGCGCGCGACATCGCCCGCATCAAGCGTTCGGCCGACAACATCCTCACCGTCAACATGGGAGCGACCGCCGTCGGAACCGGCCTCAATGCAAAGCCGGAATACATCGAGTCGGTCATCCGCCATCTGCAGGAGCAGCTTGGCTTGCCGATCCAGGCGGCGGAGGATCTTGTGGACGCGACCCAGAACAGCGACGGCTACACGGAGCTGTCGGCCGCGCTGAAGGTATGCTCGGTCAATCTGTCCAAGATCTGCAACGACATCCGCCTGATGGCATCCGGTCCTCGCGTCGGCCTCGCCGAGCTCATGCTCCCGCCGCGCCAGCCTGGCTCCTCCATCATGCCGGGCAAGGTAAACCCGGTCATGGCCGAGGTCGTCAACCAGGTCGCCTTCCAGGTGATGGGCAACGACCATACGATCTGCATGGCATGCGAGGCCGGACAGTTCGAGCTGAACGTCATGGGCCCGGTCATCGCCTTCAACCTGCTGCAATCGCTAAAAATTCTGCGCAACGGCGTCGACGTCTTCCTGAAATACGCCGTCGAGGGCATGGAAGCGAACCGCGAGCGCTGCGAGACGTACGTCAACAACTCCTTCGGCATCGTGACCGCCCTCAACCCGCATCTGGGCTATGAGGTCGCGGCGCAGCTCGTCAAGGAGGCGCTCCGCACCGGCTTGTCCATCCGCGATCTGATTCTGGAGCGCGGACTGCTGACCCCGGAGGAGATCACCGAAATTCTGAATCCGTACCAGATGACCTCTCCCGGCATTTCCGGCGAGCGGCTGCTGGACGACGCCAAATAGAGCGGACTTATGAACCCCCGTTTTGCGGGGTATAGCGGACTTATGGATGCCCCTGTTTTTGGAGGCCGCTGAAAAACAAGCGAAAGGCGCGGAATCGTTCCGGAGCAACGATGTGGTGACCTTTGTCACTGCATTTCGACCGCAAAAATGGCAAGAATCGGAGAAATACGGGGACAACAGCGATCGGAAGAATGATCCGCGAACGCAGCGACAACTTTTTCAGCGGCCTCCGTTTTTACGGGGGCTTCTTTTTTTTCCGGCGGGACGTTCTAAAAATAAATCTCGGACCCTGCTTGTCCGCCCTGTTTCCCCTCCAGCCGAAGCCGTGTATCTACGAGTATTCAGCTGAAGCGCCATACGCCGACCCAAAAACGAAGAGGAGGAGAAACACCATGACAACGCCGATTGCAGGAATCTTCAACTCCGAGAAGGATGCCATTGCCGTCATTGAGGAGCTCAAAGCCGCAGGCTGCTCCAAAGAGGACATTTCCGTCCTGCGCCGGGGAAGCGAGGAATACGAAGGCGTGTCCGGCACGAACGGAACCGAAGGGCTGGCCGCCGGAGCCGCCGCGGGAATCGTGCTCGGAGGCGCAGCCGGCATTCTGGCCACAGCCGGGCTTCTCTTCATACCGGGCATAGGCCCGCTGCTGGCCGCCGGCCCTATCGCCACCGTGCTCGCTGGAGCCGCCGTCGGCGGAGGAGCGGGCAGCGTCGTCGGAGGCCTGGTCGGTCTCGGCATCCCCGAGCAGGATGCGGAAGCGTACCGGGCTCTCCTGGAGAACAACCGCCTGCTCGTCTTCGTGTCCGTCGAGGAAAGCCGCCGCTCGCGGGTGGAAAGCATATTCCAGGTCTATGGCTCCCTGTCCGCTTCCTCTGCCGCCGCCTCGCCGGACGGATTCCGCTCCATCCCAATGCGCGACGAGTCTCTGCAGGGAGCCGCGGATGACATGAGGGTATTCATCAGCTCCAAGCCTTCCGATTCCACGCTGGATCAGCCCGCACCCGTTCAGGAGATCGTCATTCCGCATCTTCCCTCCGGCGATTGACGCAGTACTCGCCGCCATCCGCAGGAGAGGAACTCCCGGAGTCCTCATGCGATCAGGCTCGCGGGTCCGTTCTTATCCGCTATGGGCAGCGCTGCCGGCAGCTGGGTTTGCGTTCAACTAAATAAAAAAATCCCCGAACCGTCCGGTTCGGGGATTTTCGCATCTGTGGATCGACGGTCAGCCGATCAGCTCTTCGGGTGCTTTGTACGCATAGCCGAGATCGCGGGCGACCGCCTCGTAGGTGACATGGCCGCCCATCGTGTTGACGCCTTCGCGGATCGGCTGGGATGCGCGGATGGCGTCCTGGGCTCCGGACCGGGCGATCTGGAGCGCGAACGGCAGCGTGGCGTTCGTCAGGGCGAGCGTGGACGTGTACGGCACCGCTCCCGGGATGTTGGCGACCGCATAATGCAGGACGCCGTGCTTCTCGAACACCGGATCGTCATGCGTCGTGATGCGGTCGATCGTCTCCACGCTGCCGCCTTGGTCGATGGCCACGTCGACGATGACGGAGCCCTTCTGCATCGAGCGGACCATTTCCTCCGTGACGAGCTTCGGCGCCTTGCCGCCCGGGATCAGCACCGTGGAAATGACGAGATCCGCTTCGCGAACCGCTTCGGCGATGTTGTGCGAGGTGGACTGCAGCGTCTGCAGCTGGTTGCCGAAAATGAGCGCGAGCTCGCGCAGGCGGTTCGTATTGGTGTCGAGCACGGTCACGTCCGCGCCGAGGCCGACTGCGATCTGAGCCGCGTTCGTGCCGGCGATGCCGCCGCCGATGACGGCCACCTTGCCGCGCTTGACGCCGGTCACTCCGGCGAGCAGAATCCCTTTGCCGCCGCGTGCGCGCTCCAGCATCTGAGCGCCGACCTGCACCGACATGCGGCCGGCTACTTCGCTCATCGGAGCGAGCAGCGGCAGCGCACCGTTCACTCGGATCGTCTCGTAGGCGATGGCGGTAACGCTGGATTCGCGGAGCGCTTCGGCAAGGAGCGGCTCGGCCGCGAGGTGGAGGTAAGCGAACAGGATGAGGCCTTCGCGGAAGTAGCCGTACTCGGAGGAAAGCGGCTCCTTGACCTTCATGACCATGTCGCTTTTGCCCCATACATCGGCTGCTTCCGCCACGATGACCGCGCCTGCGGCTTCGTACTGGGAGTCCTCGAATCCGCTTTCGGCTCCGGCGGAGCGCTCGACCAGCACCGTATGCCCCGCGCGCACGAATTCAACGGCTCCCATCGGCGTCAAGGCGACGCGGTTCTCGTTGTTTTTGATTTCCTTTGGAATTCCGATTTTCATGGGACAGCCACCTCGTCTATAATGGATATTGCCTTCTACCGTCATGATACGGGAAGGGGCCAAGTCTGGCATCTTACACGTTGTCGATATTTTCTCTCCTTGGGCTCGACTTCTTGCCGATTGCTCACACGGTTCTGGCAGCTTTGCCGCCGTCGGCATGTCGCGATTGCCCGGAAAGGTGTCTTAGCGAGTGAAAACAACCGATCTGCATGTCCGGGACGTGCTTCAGCGTCCCTTGTTCGCCCATGCCCGGCTCGCCGCCGGCCAGGTAGGCCTCGGCAAGCGCGTCGGCTGGGTGCATGTCATCGAAATCGTGCAGGTAGCCCCGTTCATCAGCCGGGACGACCTGATTCTGACGACCGGCCTCTGGCTGAAGCAGGCCCAGCAGGACCGTCTCGACTATTTGCGCCAGCTTATCCGCCAGGAAGCCGCAGGACTTATTCTCGAGCTCGGGACGAGCATCGAAGAGGTTCCCGCGGAGGTGCTCGAGCTGGCGGAGCAGCATGGCTTCCCCGTCATCGTTTTCGACCATCCGGTGCGGTTCTCGGAAATCACCCAAGACATCCACTCTCTCATCATCAACCGTCAGCGCTCCCATCGGGACCTTGCGGAGGGCTTCTCCCGCCGCCTGCAGCAGCTGACGCTCCAGCACAGCGATATTATGCCCGTCCTTCGCCTGCTTCATGGGGATACGGGACGGCAAATCGTCTTTTATTCCCTCCTTGAAGCGGATCGCCATTACCCGCAGCTGCCTCCTGTCTCCGGCGGTGCGCCCGGCCTTGCCGATTTCCCGTTCCGCCGGCTGGAGCGCGAAGGCGTTCTCGGCGACGGGAAAAGCGAGCTTCTGCTGCCGCTGGACAGCGGAGGCAGCCTGCTCCTGCGGCCCGTTTCCTGTTACGGCCAGCTGCTCGCGGCGGTCGGAACGCCTCTGCCCGACAATGACGGGGAGGCTGCCGCGCAGCTCTCTCCTTATCTGGATGCGGCCGCCTCCGCTATCGCCGCTCTCATGCTCCGCACCCAATTCCGGCGGGAGCACGACAACCGGCTGCAGGACCAGCTTATCCCGGAGCTGCAGGAAGGGCGGATCGCGAGCGAGGATCAGGCCCGCACTATGATCGGGCTGACCGGACGAATCCCGCAGGACCGCATCTGCCTCAGCCTGCCGGGGCAGCTGGAGCTTGAGGAGCGGTCCCCCGAGGATGGCGGAGACCGCCTCGAAGCCGCGCTGAGGGATCTGGCCGTGCTGCTGCGCACGCTGATCCGCAAGTACAGCCTCAAGGGAAGCGTGCAGGCGCGCAGCGGCGGACTCCAGTTCCTGCTGGCGCTGGAGGCTCCGCCTGCCGCCGCCTCCGACCGGCTGCTCTCGTCCTCGCAGTCGCTGCTGGAGGACATCCGCCGCTTCGGCGAAGACCAGCTCGACGGCCTCGCGCTGCGCGCCGCCGCCGGCAAGCCGCGCAGCAGGCTGCTGGATGCCCCGCTCGGCTTCCGCGAAGCGGCCCAGGCGCTGGAGGTGGCTCGGAGCGTGACCGAGCTCGGCCCGGTCGTGTTCTATTCCAGCCTCGGCGCGTACCAGCTGCTCAAGGCCATTCCCGATCCGCAGCTCCTGGACCGGTTCGTCCAGGACCATCTCGGCGCGATCCTGCGCCTGGAGAAGGAGAGCCGCCTGCAGCTGCTGGAGACGCTCGACATGTATCTCAAATGCTTCGGCTCGAAGCATGAAACCGCCAAACGGCTGTTCATCCACCGGCAGACGCTGTACAACCGGATGGATAAGCTCACCGAGCTGATCGGCGAGCCGTTTCTGGAGCCGCATAAGCGCGTCGGGCTGGAAATCGCGCTGATGGCCTATAAGCTTCAGAACGGCACCGCGCTCGGCAGGCGGCTGGGGCCGTAAGGATAGAAACCTCCCGAGCGGAGTTAGCCGACTTAGCCGATTTTTTCGGCTTATTTCCGCTTGCGGACCGTTCGCTCGCAGAATAAGCCGA
>NZ_BIMD01000028.1 GCF_004000905.1 Paenibacillus humicus NBRC 102415 | reverse complement strand
TTTGCTCTCATAGCTCAGTAGGTAGAGTGCATCCATGGTAAGGATGAGGTCACCGGTTCGATCCCGGTTGAGAGCTCCACAAGCGTGGCCCGTTGGTCAAGGGGTTAAGACACCTCCCTTTCACGGAGGTAACAGGGGTTCGAATCCCCTACGGGTCACCATTTTTTTTATTTTTACATAGTAAATGGTTCAGTGGGCAAATTATTGAGGAAGCTTAGCTCAGCTGGGAGAGCATCTGCCTTACAAGCAGAGGGTCGGGGGTTCGATCCCCTCAGCTTCCACCATATGCCTGTTGGGGATTAGCCAAGCGGTAAGGCAACGGACTTTGACTCCGTCATTCTCAGGTTCGATCCCTGAATCCCCAGCCATTTGCGAGCCATTAGCTCAGTTGGTAGAGCACCTGACTTTTAATCAGGGTGTCGAAGGTTCGAGTCCTTCATGGCTCACTTTTTTTGTTTGCGCGTATGGCGGAATTGGCAGACGCACCAGACTTAGGATCTGGCGCCTTCGGCGTGGGGGTTCAAGTCCCTCTACGCGCATCCACAAAACCTTGAGAAATCAAGGTTTTTTTTGTTTTTCCGAATAAAAGGCTGAATCGTCGCGAGCGGCTTAACCACATAAATCTTTGACATTTCAATTGAGAACCGTTATCATACATTGTATAATGATAATCGTTATCAAATAATCGGGTCGCAGCGATCCGCATAAGCAGAGAGGAGCTTGCAGCCATGGTTCGATTGACGACCAGCCAGCTGGATATAGCCTATGAAAAGAGACAGATCGTCCGTGACCTCAACCTGAGCATTCCTCAGGGGAAAATCACGGCGCTGGTAGGGTCTAACGGCTCCGGCAAGTCGACGATTCTGAAGACGATGGCTCGCCTGATGTCTCCTCAAAACGGACAGGTGCTGCTTGACGGCAAGTCCATCCATAAGCAGGCCACCAAGGAAGTCGCCAAGGAATTGGCGATTCTGCCTCAGAACCCGACGGCTCCCGATGGCCTGACGGTGCAGGAGCTTGTCTCCTACGGCCGGTTCCCTTATCAGAAGGGATTTGCCTCCATGCGCAAGGAAGACCGCGAGATCGTGGACTGGGCGCTTCAGGCGACGAGCATGACGGAATTCGCGGATCGTCCTGTGGACCAGCTGTCGGGCGGACAGCGGCAGCGGGGATGGATTGCCATGGCGCTGGCTCAGGAGACGGATATCCTCTTCCTCGACGAACCGACGACATTTCTCGATATGGCTCATCAGCTCGACGTTCTGCAGCTTCTTGAAGAGCTGAACGAGCAGGCGAAGAGGACGATTGTCATGGTGGTCCATGACTTGAACCATGCCTCGCGCTTCGCCCACCATATGATCGCGATCAAATCAGGCCGAGTTATGGCCGAGGGCGCGCCGGCTGAAGTCATGACGCCTGCCGTAATGAGGGATGTATTCGGCATCGAAGCCGATATCGTATCGGATCCGCGTACAGGAGTTCCTCTGTGCCTTCCATACGCTTTGGCGCCCAAAGAAAAGCGCAGGGAAACGGTAGCTGCAGCGGCATTGGAGCCGCAGCAGGTATTGCAGGCGGCTGTTTCGGGCCGCTAGAACGTCTAGTAACGGAGTTTAGGAATCGAGGGATAAGCATGAACGCAGATATCAGGCAGAAGCTTTCAGACAAGCATGGACTGCTCTGGGAGCTTCCCGATGGAATTCATATGACCGCTACCGCAGAGGAGCTGGCGCGGCCAGACACGGCATCCCGGTTCCTGGAGCTGTATGCAGGCCTGCTTCCGTCCACTTCGATTCAGCCTTCGGCTACTTACTTCTGTTCCTGGGCGAGAAGCCTTACGAGCGCGGTGCATTGGCTCCTGGCCAGCCGCGGCGGCTGCCTGTCGGTAGCTCCGCAGGATTGGACCGTCGTGCTTGCCAAGCCGGGAGCGTACGCTTCCATCAGCTTCATGCCTTCCTCCGCCACGCTTGTCACAGTGGAAGGCGACGGCTCGGCTATCGACCCGCAGACCGTCATGGACCGTTTATACGGAGAGCTGATCGCACCTATTTTCCGCACCTTCGCTGATGTGTCCGGCGTTCGCCAGAACGACCTGTGGCGGCTCATGGCGACCAATCTGAACTATACCAAGGCGACACTGCTTGCAGACTCCCCCGCAGAAAATGAATTCATGTCCTTGGAATCGGACTTTCGTTATGTGCTGACTGAAATGCCAGGCGAGAAGGTAGGGTTGGATCGCAATCCGCTGGCCATTCCGATGAGATATGTGGACAATCCGTACAAGCCCGGGGAGCAGAGCATGATGCGGGCTTCATGCTGCCTGGCTTACATGACGGACTTCGCGAAATACTGCTATACTTGTCCAAGGCTCAAATCTTCCGAACGCGACAAAATGATACAGGAAATCCGGGAGATGCAGAAGGTTTAAAAGAACAAAAAACAATTTCAAAAAAACACTTGCATTCCTTTGGGCAAGCTGATATATTATTACTTGTCGCGCTGAACAAAAGCGATGACAACAAGCGGAAGTGGCTCAGCGGTAGAGCATCGCCTTGCCAAGGCGAGGGTCGCGGGTTCGATTCCCGTCTTCCGCTCCATAGTGTGTGCCCGTAGCTCAGCTGGATAGAGCATTTGACTACGAATCAAAAGGTCGGGAGTTCGAATCTCTCCGGGCACGCCATTTAAATATCGGGATGTAGCTCAGCTTGGTAGAGCACCTGGTTTGGGACCAGGGGGTCGCATGTTCAAATCGTGTCATCCCGACCATTTAGTTTGCGGGTGTAGTTCAATGGTAGAACTTCAGCCTTCCAAGCTGATAGCGTGGGTTCGATTCCCATCACCCGCTCCATATTTACATAACCTTTCTAATCCTTGCCCTCGGGCAGGGATTTTTTGTTTGGATTGTTGTTTTTGGGATGGAATGCGGCCCCCTTGGGAAACCTGAATCGGAATGAGAATCGGGTTGCCTAGCCCATGCAAGGGGGTTGCAAGATGCCTACGAAGAGATTTGTCGGTGCGGCGAAAAAGCCGCGCTGGATGCTGCTCGGCATAGCAGCGATTATCGGTACCGGGTACGCGGCGCCTCAGGGGGAGAAGGGCAGAGACTATTTCGAGTCTACGGGCCAGGCGTTATGGGAGGTGAGATCCGATCAAAAAGTAATCGCGATGACTTTCGACGACGGACCTGACCCGGTAAAGACCGCCCTCATCCTCGACGTACTGAAGGAATACGAAGCGAAGGCTACTTTTTTCGTCATCGGTAAAAATGCGGAGAAATATCCGGATGTCGTAAGAAGGGAAGCGGAGGAAGGCCATGAAGTAGCCAACCATACGTATACCCATCTGATGAGGCAGCCGCCTCAAGTAGACAAGCTGATCCGTGAAGTGAAGCGCAGCCAGGCGGTGCTGACCGGCATTACCGGCATCAAGCCGGTGCTGTTCCGGCCGCCGGGAGGCATTTACAACGAGCGGATGCTGCAAGCGATGAAACAAGAAGGGATGATGACGATCCTCTGGTCATGGCATCAGGACACGCGCGATTGGGCTCGGCCGGGCACAAGCGCCATCGTGAATAAAGTCATGCGGAACGTGCGGAGCGGCGATATCATTCTTTTCCATGACCGGGTGGAGCACAGCATGCAGACGATCGAAGCGCTGAAACAGATTCTTCCCAGCCTGAAGAAACAGGGGTACCGGTTCGTTACGGTCAGTGAGCTGATCCGGTACGACAGCCGGCCGATATGGAACAAAGCCGAAAAGCCTTGAGCGACTCAAGGCTTTTTTCTTGTATACCGCGTATGGATGCCGCTGCTTTACCGCTGTGACTCACCAAAAAATACTGGCTTCGACAGTCTTCTATCCCAAAAGGTTTTGTAGTATGATGATTAAAGCGATTTTTAGGCACCAGTTAGCGGGTAAGACGGGCCAGAGGGCCGGCCGTACATGACGTTTGAGCAGCAAGGGTTTGAGGTAATGGCATGAACATGCCGTACGCCTCGATACGACGCCTTGTTATTCAGCGTACCGGTAACCGGAGCGGGGCTAGCAGGAGAGCAGCCGCGCTTACCGTGTTTGCAAAATCAGCCATTTCATGCACTCTACGCTAACGATGCGGTTCCGCCCGCCTTGGGCAAGGAACCTGGAGGAGGAACAGAATGTCGGAACAGGCTGTAACCGCCCAAGCGGCGAATCGCCCGCAATCGAATAATCTGCTGCGCCGAGACGTCCGTTTCTTGGGAAATATTCTAGGGGATGTACTCGTTCACCAGGGCGGCAAGGAGCTGCTAGAAGTCGTGGAGAGAATCCGCGAGATGAGCAAGGCGCTGCGCGCCGAGTTCGTGACGGAGCTGTACGATGAGTTCAAGAAGACGATTACGACGCTGGACCCAGATATCCGCCATCAGGTTATCCGGGCATTTGCAATCTATTTCCAGCTGGTCAATATTGCAGAACAGAACCATCGGATCCGCCGCAAGAGGGACTATGAGCGCTCGGCTGGAGAAGCGGTGCAGCCAGGCTCGATCGAAGCGGCTGTCCAAGGGCTGCAGGAGCGCCATATCTCCATCGACGACGTGAAGTCCATGCTGAACGACATTTCCCTCGAGCTCGTCATGACGGCTCATCCGACGGAGGCGACCCGCCGCGTCGTGCAGGACATCCACAAGCGGATCGCTGTCGGCATGATGGAGCTGGACAATCCGAACCTGACCTACCGGGAGCGGGAGAAGCTGCGCGAAGGGCTGCTCAATGAAGTGCTCATCCTTTGGCAGACCGATGAGCTGCGCGACCGCAAGCCTACGGTCATCGACGAGGTGCGCAACGGCCTTTATTATTTCGACGAAACGCTGTTCGAAGTTCTTCCCAACGTCTACGAGGAACTGGAGCGCTGCCTTCACAAATATTATCCGGAAGAGCAGTGGCATGTGCCGACTTACCTGAAGTTCGGCTCGTGGATCGGCGGCGACCGGGACGGCAACCCTTCCGTCAAGGCCAAGGTGACCTGGGAGACGCTGACGCTGCACAAGCAGCTCGCGCTCCGCAAGTATGAGACCGTCCTGAAGCAATGGATGGAGATTCTCAGCTTCAGCACGAATATCGTGGAAGTGCCGGCGGAGCTGATGGATTCCATCGCAAAGGATCAGCAGAGCGTCGAGCTGCGAGGCGTCGACAGATGGCGCAACGTCAAGGAGCCGTACAAGATCAAGCTCAGCTACATGCTTGAGAAGCTTGTCAACACGGGAGACGATTCCCTTCGCGGCTCGTCCACGCGCTACGGCAGTCCGGATGAATTCAAGGAGGACCTGCTGCTCATCGACCGCAGCCTGCGTTCCCATTATGCGGATTATACGGCCGATACGCATGTCCGCAAGCTGATCCGCCAGGTGGAGCTGTTCGGCTTCCATATGGCTGCGCTCGACATCCGCCAGCACAGTCAGGAGCATGAGAACGCCATGGCGGAGGTTCTGGCGAAGATGCATATCGTCGAGGACTACGCAGCGATGGGCGAAGAAGAGAAGATCGCGCTGCTGGCCAAGCTGCTGGACGATCCGCGTCCGCTTACGTCGGGCCATCTGGATTATTCCGAGAGCACCCGCGAATGCCTGGACGTCTACCAGACCGTGTACCGCGCCCAGCAGGAGTTCGGCACGGACTGCATTTCCAGCTACCTGATCAGCATGACCCAAGGCGCCAGCGATATGCTGGAGGTCATGGTATTCGCCAAGGAAGTGGGCCTCTTCCGCAAGGAAGCGGACGGCTCGGTGCGATGCACGCTCCAGTCGGTGCCGCTCTTCGAGACGATTGACGACCTGCATGCCGCGCCGGAGATCATGAAGAGGCTGTTCGAGCTGCCGCTGTACCGCCAAGCCGTCGAGGCAAGAGGCAACCAGCATGAGATCATGCTGGGCTACTCCGACAGCAACAAGGACGGCGGTGTCGTAACGGCCAACTGGGAGCTGCGCATGGCCCTCAACGATATTACGGAGACGGGCGCGCAATACGGCGTCAAGCTCAAGTTCTTCCATGGCCGGGGCGGGGCGCTGGGCCGGGGCGGCATGCCGCTCGGCCGCAGCATTCTCGCTCAGCCTCCGCATACGATCGGAGGCGGAATCAAGATCACGGAGCAGGGCGAGGTGCTCTCGTCGCGCTACTCGATGCAAGGAATCGCGTACCGCAGCCTGGAGCAGGCGACTTGGGCGCTGCTGACCGCGGCGCGGCTCGCGATGCATCCGGAGCAAATGGCTCCCGAAAATCCGGAATGGAATGAGATCGCCAAGGAGATCTCCGAGACGGCTCAGCGGAAGTACCAGGATCTGATCTTCCGGGATCCGGACTTCATGGAGTTCTTCAAGGGAACGACTCCGCTGTCCGAAGTGGGCGAGCTCAACATCGGGTCGCGCCCGTCCAAGCGCAAGAACAGCGACCGCTTCGAGGATCTGCGCGCGATTCCTTGGGTATTCGCCTGGACGCAGAGCCGTTACCTGCTTCCGGCCTGGTACGCCGCCGGAACCGCGTTCCGGAGTTATGCCGGCGCGGATGAGAAGCGGCTCCAGACCCTTCAGGAGATGTACAAGGACTTCCCGTTCTTCCGCTCGCTTGTCGACAACCTGCAAATGGCCATGGCCAAAGCCGATCTGATCATCGCTAGAGAATATGCCGGCATGATTCAGAACGATGGGGTCCGTGACCGGATCTTCCGCCTCGTCGAGGAGGAATACGCTCTGACGTTGAAGTTCATTCTCGACATTACGGGACAAAAGGACTTGCTGGACAACGTTCCGGTCATACAGGAATCGATCCGCTTGCGCAATCCATACGTCGATCCGCTCAGCTATCTTCAAGTGGAGCTGCTGACGGAGCTGCGCCAGGAAGAGGGCGACAACGCCCATCTGCTGCGCGAAGTGCTGCTCACGATCAACGGAATTGCCGCAGGCCTCCGCAATACAGGCTGATAGCCTGAACGGAAAAGCACCTCATCTACACCAGGTTGACTGGTTCATCCGAAGGAAAGGCAGCAAGCGGCCGCACTGCTCAACTATGAGCGCTGCGGCCTTCTTGCTGCCTTTCCCGGCCTGAAAGGGGCGTCCAGAGGCTATGGGGAGACTGGCAAGAGAAGGCTATTGGACATCCGTGCTGCTCGTGCTGCTCGGGGCATCCAGCTACGGATTGATGTCGCCGCTCATCAAGCATGTGTATGGATTCGGTTATACGTTCAGCCAGGTTGTCGTGCATCAGCTGGCTGCCGGGACCGCGATGCTGTGGATCGTGGCTGCAGCGGCGGGGAAACGGCGGGGGGCTTCCTTGCGGCCCCGTCTATCCATGGGGCAATGGGCGGGGCTTGCTCTCATCGGCACGGCAGGACTCGCGATGACGACGGTGCTGTACAATCAAGCCCTGCAAGGGCTCAAGGCCTCCTTTGCCATCGTCTTGCTTTTTCAGTTCACCTGGATTACGATTGCGCTAGACAGTATCTGGAGCCGCCGTCTTCCCGGCTGGGGAAGGCTGGGATGCGTGGCGGTCATTCTGGCGGGCACGGTACTCGCGCTCGGAATCGGCAGAGCCTCCTGGCCGCACGCCGCGGCCATGCCGCTGTTGTGCGGACTAGGCGCCGCGGTCACCTACAGCCTGTATCTGGCGGGAACCGGACGATTCCGGGCGGATCTCAATCCTTCCGCGGCTTCTGCTATAATGGTCACATTCGGATTTATATTGGTCCTGGCGCTGTTCGGCAGAGGCGCATGGGCAGGAGACGCCGAACCCCGGCTCGTCTTGTGGGCGGTCATGCTTGCGCTGCTCGGGCAAGTTATCCCCACGCTGCTGTTCACGATCGGGATTCCGCGCATAGGGAGCAGCCTTGCCGCGCTGCTGGGGGCCATGGAGCTGCCGGTAGCGGCAGCGGCAGCCTGGCTGATCGGAGGAGAGACGCTCAGCGCCCTCCAGCTGGGAGGCATAGCGGCTATTCTGGCCGGCATCGCGCTGGCGCAGAAGGCTCCCGCCAAGGAAAGTCCGGCAAGTCTGGAGGAATGAATGCAGTGAAATCCATCGAAGCCAACCTCATCCGCCTCGCGCTCAAGGGAGACCAGCGGGCGTTTGCGGATTTGGTTGGCATGTATCAGGACAAGTTATACCATTTGGCTTACCGGATGCTGTACAACCGCCAGGAAGCGGAGGATGCCGTTCAGGAGACGTTCCTGAGGGTGTTCCGCAATATGGAGCGGTATGACGAGTCGATGAAGTTCTCGACCTGGATCTACCGGATTACGACCAATCTGGCCATCGACCGGCTGCGCCGCCGCAAGCCGGGCTTCTCGCTGGATGCGGAGGTGCCGGAGCATGACGGGCTGGACGGTTATTCCATGTTCGCCAGCGAGGATGCATCTCCGGAGGACGAGGTGCTGCTGTCGGAGACCCAGCGGATCATCCGCACCGCGATCGAGACGCTGCCTCCAAAGTACAAATCCGTCATGGTGCTGCGTTACTTGGAGGACTTGTCGCTGCAGGAGATCAGCGATGTGCTCGATATGCCGGTCACGACGATCAAGACGCGCGTCCATAGGGGAAGGGAATTCCTCCGCAAGAAGCTTGAGCACAAATTATAAGCCGCAGGGCTTCACATAACAGGCTCAAAAAAACGAAACACAACCCGATCTCGCAACGTAAGCTATGAAGTAGAGCGCCGATCAGCGCGTTTTTCAAAAGTCATCGGGAAACGACCCGTTCCCTGAAGAAAGGACTGGCTGCCATGAAATGCAATGTCGCCATCGTTTGGATGCATGACTATATAGACGGCGAGCTGCCCCGCGAGGACGCCGTCGTTCTGAAGGAGCATCTGCTTTCCTGTCCGGGATGCCGGGCACGCTTCGAGCAGCTCGAGAAGACCGAGGCGCTGCTATCCTCCGCCATGACGGAACCGAGGGAGCCGATGCTTGCGCCTGCGGCTTCGGCGGCGCTGACCGAAAGAATTCTAAAACAAATTCCCCCTCCGGCTCGTCATAGAGATTGGACGGGATGGATTCGCAGACATCCTGCCTTGACGGCAGCGGCTGTCTTCGTGCTGGTCATGCTGGCCAGCTTCACGCCTGCCGTCAACAACGGTTCCGAGCTTATCGTGCGCGGCGACGATCTGAGACAGGTCGTCATCGACGGTCATACGGTCATCGTTCCCGAAGGCGCCCATCTGAAGGGCAGCCTGACGGTCGAGAACGGCATCGCCGACGTGCGGGGAGACGTGCAGGGCAGCGTCACGGTTGTGGACGGCTCTCTGCTGACGGCCTCCACGGCTCACATCGCCGGTCAGACACGCAAGATCGACCAGCTGCTGGACCGGCTTTGGTACAAGGTGACCCAGACTTTCGGAAGCACTCCGTGAAGGCTACAGGCCACGCTCCCTGCGCAAGGGAGCTTTTTTTTTGCTTGACAAGGATTTGTGGTAAGCTAACTAGAAAAGAATAGGGTTAGCACAACACTCAGGGTCAGCCTGCGGACAACAGAAAAAAAGACATCCGGCAGGCAGCGGGCGGGGGTATCAAACATGAGATTTTTCACGGAAATGACTTGGCAGAGCTGGATCCGCAACGTGATCGACATCGGCATCGTCAGTTATATCATATACAAGCTAATTCTGCTGGTACGTGGCACCCGGGCCGTGCAGCTGATCAAAGGGATCTTCATGCTTGTGGCGACTTGGGCCATCAGCACCTGGCTGGATCTGTACACCTTGAAGTGGCTCATGAACCAAATGTTCACCTTCGGAGTCGTGACGGTGCTCGTCATCTTCCAGCCGGAGCTGCGCCGGGCGCTGGAGCAGCTCGGCCGGGGCAAGCTGTTCGCACGCACCTCGTCGGCGGATCGGGATCAGCTCAACGAGCGGATTACCGAGCTGATCAAGGCGATACAGTTCATGTCCAAGCGCCGGATCGGAGCGCTCATCGTATTCGAGCGCATGACCGGCCTTACGGAGCTGATCGAATCCGGCATCAAGATGGAATCGCGCATCAGCTCGGAGCTGCTCATCAATATTTTCACTCCGAACACGCCGCTCCACGACGGAGCGGTCATCATCCGGGGACCGCAAATCACGGCGGCCGCCTGTTATTTGCCTCTCTCCGAGAACCCCTTCATCAGCAAGGAGCTCGGAACCCGCCACCGCGCCGCGATCGGAGTCAGCGAAGTGACCGATGCGGTATCCGTCGTCGTCTCCGAAGAGACGGGACAGGTTACTCTTGCCGTTGGCGGCATCATCGTGCGGGACATCAAGGAGGAGTCTCTCATCTCCAAGCTGTTCGAGGAGCTGACGCTGCAAAGCTCCGTGAAAGCGAAGCAGAGATCCAGATTCAGCCTGCGCAAAAAGAAAGAAGGCGATGCCAATGGATAAATGGCTCAGCCATCCAACGGCCATCAAGATCCTGTCGGTCGTCATCGGCATCCTGCTTTGGGCCGTGGTGCATTTCGATCCGGAGTCCACGCCCAACACCGTCGCCTCCACGACCGAGACCCAAAGCGTCGATGTCGTGAAAATCCAGACGACCGGTCTGGACGAGTCGGCTTATTCGCTCAAGCTGCTGGAGCCGAGCGTGGCCAAGATGATGGTCAAGGGCAGCCGGTCCGCGCTTGCCTTTACGACGAACGACGATTACTCCATCAGCGTCAATCTGGAAGGCAAGGGCCCGGGAACCTATACCATTCCGCTGACGGTAGGCAAGCTGCCCAGGGGAATCGAGCTCGTGACGCTGTCGCCGAGCCAGGTTCAGGTCGTCATCGACCGCCTGGAAAAAGGAACGTTCGAGGCGGGCGTCGTTACCCAAGGCAAGCCGGTGGAAGGGTATGAGCTGGGAACGCCTGTCATCAAGCCGGGAAGCACGGTGGAGGTCACGCTGCCGGCTCAGGATCTTGCCCGCGTCGGCTCCGTCAAGGTTTTCGTCAATGTAGATGGAGAAGATGCGCCCGTGCATGAGAAGAAAGCCAAAATCTCCGTGTTCGACAAATCGGGCAACGAAATCAAAGGAGCGGCGCTGAACCCCAGCACTCTGGATGTAGAGGTGCCGCTGACGATGCCAAGCAAGGAAGTCCCTCTGCAGATCGGTTATAAGGGCAGCCTGCCCGGCGGCTTGACGCTGGGCGGAATCCAGTCCAAGTCGAGCACCGTCAGGCTGTACGGGCCGAGAGGGCTTCTCGACGAAGTCAACCAGCTGGCTGCTGACGTGGATCTCAGCCAGATCCGCAGCTCGGGCGATGTCGAGCTGGAGCTGCTGCCTCCCGAAGGACTGAAGGCGGTCGAGCCGTCCAAAGTCACCGTAACCGTGACATTGTCTTCTTCGGGGACGAAGACGCTCCAGGTCCCCGTCACCTTCGAGAATACGCCGAGGGGACTGGATGCAGCGCTGGAGGCGCCCCGGGACGGAACCGTAGACATCCAGGTAAGCGGCACTCCGGAGGAGCTGGGCCGGCTGACCGCTGCGGATATCCGCGCTGTCGCCAGCCTGGCGAATCTCGCAGAGGGCGCTCATGAGGTGCGGCTCGCTTTGACGCTGCCAAACGGTGTCCAAGCTGTCGGCGAGCCGCCGCTCGTGACCGTCAAGCTCGTTGCCAGCGAGCCTGCCTCGGGCTTGCCCGAGAGCAGTCCGTCTCCTTCGCCCAGCCCTTCGCCCGGCAATGATGGCGGCGCAGGGAATGAGCCGGCAGGAGACGGTGCTGCCGGGGAGGGCAATGCCTCTGATGGAGGGAACAATGCTCCGTGAAAATGTTTCTTTCTGGATAAGCGGGAGGATGCATGGACGAAACGGCCAACGCAAGAAACAAATATCCGGATCTCAACTGTATGGCGACGCAGAAATTCACCTACAGAAACGAACGTAAAGAAACGGCCCGCATAGCAAGCAACTAATATACCGTAGTTAATGTATAGCAGCTGACTGGCGAACAGGAATAACTTGCAATAACTTAAGCAACAACGCCAGGAATAATGTACAACAAGCCAATAGCAACAACGCCAGCAATAATGTACACAGCAAGGCCAATAACGTAAAGCAAATAACGTAATGCAAACGTCAAATACGTAAAGCGAATAACGTAAAGCAATAACGTAAAGCAATAACGTAAAGCAAAAACCGTAAAGCAACCGTAAAGCAAAAACCGTAAAGCAAAAACCGTAAAGCAATAACGTAAGCAATAACCGTTAAGCATAGCAAATACCGTAATGAAATATTGTAAAGCAAATAACGTAATGCAAACGTCAAATAAGTAAAGCAAATAACGTAAGGCAATAGCTTACATACCCGCTTGCTTTCACTATGCTGACACAGCACTATCGGAGCGGGGAAGCAGCCTTTATCAAATCATTTTGGAATTCCAGTTTTATCTTGTCATGCAATTTGGAACCCAACTGGGCTCGGTCTGCGTATGATGAATTCCGGGGCCATTTTCCATGGCATAAGGTTGCGATAGTTTTAATGGGCTAAACCCTTTATAATGAATACCATTCTTATCCTTGATCATTTCTATCATAAAAGCTTGCTAAAAGGGAGCTTACAGAAAAGGGGCTTTTCACTCACTATGGGCAAATATTTCGGAACCGACGGCGTTCGCGGGGTAGCGAACAGCGAACTCACGCCGGAGCTTGCATATAAAATCGGCCGCTGCGGCGGTTATGTACTGACAGCTGGAGCACACAAGCCGACCGTGGTCATCGGCCTCGACACCCGGATCTCCGGCCCGATGCTGGAGTCGGCGCTCATCGCCGGCCTTCTTTCAATCGGCGCAAGCGTCGTACGCCTCGGCGTCGTATCGACTCCGGCTGTCGCTTATTTGACGCGGATGCTGAAGGCCGATGCCGGCGTCATGATCTCGGCTTCGCATAACCCGGTGCAGGACAACGGCATCAAGTTTTTCGGCGGCGACGGCTTCAAGCTGTCGGATGAGACCGAGAACGAGATCGAGCGCCTGATGGACGCCGAGATCGACGAGCTGCCGCGTCCTACGGGCGGAGACATCGGCACGGCGAGTTATGAAGGGAATGCGAAGCGTCTATATATCGATTTCCTCAAGACGACCGTTTCTTCCCGCTTCGAGGGGCTTAAAATTGTCCTCGACTGCGCCAACGGAGCGGCTTACGAGCTCGCCCCGGCGGTGTTCCGCGAGCTGGGGGCGGAGGTCATCACGGTCGGAGCGGAGCCGGACGGCCGCAACATCAATGAAGGCGTCGGCTCGACCCATCCGGAATACCTGCGCGATGAAGTGCTGCGTCATGGAGCGGATCTCGGTCTAAGCTTCGACGGCGACGCCGATCGTTTGATCGCCATCGACAATAACGGCGATGAAGTCGACGGCGACTTCATCCTCTGCATACTGGGGGATGCCATGAAGCGCGAAGGCAAGCTCATGAACGACACGGTCGTGACGACGGTCATGAGCAACATCGGCTTCTTCAAGGCGGCGGAATCCCTCGGTCTGAGCACAGCCAAGACAGCTGTAGGCGATCGCTACGTCATGGAAGAGATGCGCCGCGGCGGCTTCAACCTGGGCGGCGAGCAGTCCGGCCATGTCATTTTCCTCGATCACAATACGACCGGAGACGGCATCCTGACCGCTCTGCAGCTGACAGATACGCTCGTGAAGTCGGGCGGCAAGCTGAGCGGGCTGCGCAGCCTGATGCGCAAATACCCGCAGGTGCTCATCAACGTGCGGGTGGCCGACAAATCGCTCTACAACGACAATCAGTCGATTCTGGCTGCCGTAGCGCAGGTGGAGGGCGAGATGGGCGACAACGGACGCGTGCTCGTACGTCCTTCGGGAACGGAGTCTTTGATCCGCGTCATGGCGGAAGGCCCGGACAAGGATCAAGTAGCGGCTTACGTCGACCAGATCGTTGCCGTTGTAAAAGCCGAGCTCGGCTAAGAACGTCCCCTTTTTCAAAAAAAGCAGATGACGGTTAACCCGGGCGCTTCCCGGGTTAATGTCTTCCAGCTGGCTAAGCACTGCGGACGCTCAGTTGCAATTCAAGCCCGCATTGAATATGATATAGGGTATTGGTTTTGATTCCGGAAGGAAAGCGAGGATCGAGGTTGGATCAGGCAATATAAGCGCCAGAGCTTGCAACAAAGGATGCCGATTTTCGGCAGGACTCCCGGCCACGGAGCGGGAGCAAAGGATAGCCCGTGTCATACGGGTACGGTCCATGGTCAACGACGCCGGATAGAAGATCCAGGCGGGAGCGGCGGGACCGGGCAGCTTCGCGAGGAGCGGCGGCCTTTGGATTCCTGAGGCATCCCCAGAGCAAGCTGACGAGGTGAAGGTGTTCGAAACATTCGGCGGGGACCTTCCGGTGGGCATGACATCGACAGCCGTTATCGCAAAAGGACGCGGGCAACCGGTCTTACAAACGAACGGCACCATGCAGGAATGAAACGTAGAGGGCATGGCCGGCATCGCAGCCGGTTTGCTTTTGGACCTTATAGATTCTTTTAGAAGCAACATACTACTACAGGACGGGTCTGCCGCCCTGAAGGTTTGCGATGCCCGTATGAACATGCGCCGAGCGCATGAGGGATCGGGCTGCTGCGGATACTAGGCCAAGGATGGCGACATCCAGGGTTCTGTTTTCTGCTGCTTAAGGTCATCGGCGTCCCATGGACTGCCGCGCCACCACTGATTCGACAAAACGGAATCGGCGCAGGGGAAGCCTGCGTCTAATGGCATCCAACCGGGCGGCCGGCGCCGCATACGGAGGTTTATTTCACTATGTGTGGAATCGTAGGTTATATCGGCAATCGTGACTCGAAGGAAGTTCTGATCGAAGGACTCAAGAAATTGGAATACCGCGGGTATGACTCCGCAGGCATCGCCGTATTCACGGACAACGGGCTGGAAATCCGCAAATCCAAGGGACGCCTGGCCAACCTGGAGGAGAAGCTCGTCAGCGAGCCGATCCAAGGGTCCGTCGGCATCGGTCATACGCGCTGGGCTACGCATGGCAAGCCGTCCGATGTGAACTCCCATCCGCATACCGACAACTCGTCGAAGTTCTCGGTCGTGCATAACGGCATTGTCGAAAACTATCTGGATCTCAAGGAAGAGCTCGGCGCGAAAGGCCATACCTTCGTGTCGGAAACCGACACCGAGGTCATCTCCCATCTGATCGCAGACGAGTACGACGGCGATATCGTCGCAGCGGTGCAGCGTGCCGTGAAACGCATGAGAGGCGCTTACGCCCTCGGCGTTCTGACCGAATACGAGCCGGAGAAGCTGGTTGCAGTGCGTTTCGCAAGCCCGCTCGTCATCGGTATCGGCGAGAATGAGAACTTTATCGGCTCCGATATCCCGGCCATTCTGGAGTATACGCGCAACGTGTACATCCTGAACGATGGCGAAATGGCTGTTCTGACGCGCTCCGGTGTCGAACTGATGACGACTTCGGGCGACATTATTTCCAAGGAAATATTCCATGTCGACTGGGATCTCGTCACCGCGGAAAAAGCCGGATTCGATCACTTCATGCTCAAGGAAATCCATGAGCAGCCAAAGGCTTACCGCGACACGATGATGAGCCGCATCAGCGAAGACGGCAAGTCGGTCGATCTCAAGAAGGAAATCAGCATGACGACGGAGCAGATCCGCGGCATTTCCCGCGTGCATATCGTCGCTTGCGGAACGGCTTACCATGCCGGTCTCGTCGGCAAAACCGTCATCGAGAGCCTGGCCCGCATTCCGGTAGAGACAGATGTCGCTTCCGAATACCGGTACCGTTCACCGATCATCACTCCTGATACGCTCGTCATCGTCGTAAGCCAATCCGGCGAGACGGCAGACACGCTGGCCGCTCTGCGCGAAGCGAAGCGCAACGGCGCGCGCGTGCTTACGATCACCAACGTGGTCGGCAGCTCCATCGCCCGCGACGCGGATGATGTCATCACGACCTGGGCGGGACCTGAGATCGCGGTCGCTTCGACCAAAGCGTACTCCTCCCAGCTGATCGCCTTCTACCTGCTTGGTTTGTACCTAGGGCAAGAGCGCGGAACCGTCGAGGCGGAACAAGCGGCGGAGATCATCGCCGCCATGCAGAAGCTGCCGGAGCAAGTCGAGCAGATTCTGGAGCAAGCGGACATCTTCAAGGCTGTCGCCGAATCCGTGTCGAAACATGCCAATCTGTTCTTCATCGGACGCGGCCTCGACTTCGCCGTCGCCCAAGAGGGATCTCTGAAGCTGAAGGAAATCAGCTACATCCACTCCGAGGCTTACCCGGCCGGCGAACTGAAGCACGGCACGCTGGCTCTGATCGAGGAAGGCATTCCGGTCATCGCCCTGGCGACGCAGGAAGAGCTGTATGAGAAGACGCTGAGCAACATCAAGGAAGTCAAAGCTCGCGGCGCGCATGTTCTGGGCATAGCCAACGCAGGCTACGAGGAAGAAGTCATGAAGTCGGTCGACGAGGTGTTCTCGATTCCTCGCACGCTTCCGCTGCTGACGCCTGCGCTGTCGGTCGTTCCTCTCCAGCTGCTGAGCTACCATGCTTCGCTGGCCCTCGGCAACGACGTGGATAAGCCAAGGAACTTGGCGAAGAGCGTGACGGTGGAGTAAGGAAGGCGAGACGGGTTTAAAACGTGAATGGGTTAAAAATTGTTTGTAACTGAAAAACATTGTAACTGATAAATAAAGACTATAACTGAGTAATAAAGTCTGTAACTGTTCGGAGACATTAAAGTTGGTGTACGGACATTAAAGTTGGTGTACGGACATTAATGTTGGTGTTCCATTGAAGACTCAGGAGCATAAATATCACCTAGAATTGGTCCCGATGATTAAAATCATTCGGGACCTTTTTTATAAAAGCGGAAGAAAAATGGATACCATCGGTGCAAGGGTGAAAAACATGAAGGAGTTAGAGAAGTCAGCACCCAGGATACGATGGTTGGAAGCGACACTCCTCCTATTGAGTTTCAAACCTTGGAGACGATTCCTGCTAATGAAGCTATTGAACTTGAGCAGTTCTTTCAGATAATTGAGATCTTAAAGTCGTCCTTTTCAGTGAGCATAAGAATGTCAGTCCTTAGAGTGTCAAGTGGCAAACGCTTTCTGTGTGTCCAAATGGACCACGAAGGACATGTGCAGTTGTTCATGTTGAATATGGGAGTTCAGTACTTTACATTGTTGAGGTGGCAAGGCAGGATGAATGGTCAATTATCGACACTTATACTACGTCCAATAAATCAGATCAAGATAATAGCAGCTGAGCAGAACATTAACCCTGCTTCTTGACGGTTTGGTTCAAATAGGCGGCCACTGGGATCGGGATGTCCTCAATCAATGCAGTGAAATGAGCATTGATAAGTTCGGGCATTATCGTAGTGATACAAACAAAGAATGGGCCTATAGAGCCTGATTGAAAAAATAAATTAATTCTTAACTATGATAGGGAATCGATATGATTTGTCGAAATTAGTTACGAAGGAACAAGTGGATTTTTTCTAGAGTAGCCGGATAATCGCTTTTAATTTCGTGCTCCCAAATTCTCAATATATTCCATCCTTCTGCAATATAGAAATCGGTAACCTCTATGTCTCTTTGGATATTTTTATTAATTTTATTCTCCCAAAAGTCTAGATTAGACTTTGGTAATTTGAAATGAAGTTGACAACCGTGCCAAAAGCAAGAATCAATGAAAACTACTTTCTTTTTGGTTTTAATCGATATATCTGGTTTTCCAAGTAAGGTTTTAGTGTTTTTTCTAAAACGTAGTCCTTGTGCCCATAAATCTTTGGTTATACGATCTTCAAGTTTTGTGTGGGTGGATTTAACGGAACGCATTATCTCCGACCGTTTTTCTTTAGAAACGTGATCGCTCATACTACAACGCACCTCAAATTATTCATAATTTAGCGATCGACAAATCATTTAACTAAATGTACGATTAAGAAAAATATAAGGTGGAATTTGCGTTGAAAGTAATTGATTTATTTGCGGGTGTCGGAGGCATGAGTCTTGGAGCAGCAAAAGCTGGGTTTTCATTGGCTGGTGCTGTGGAACTAGACCCAATCGCAATCGAAACACACGAATTAAACTTTCCCAAGAGTATTCACTTAAAGTGTGATGTATCTAGCCTGACCGGTGACGATCTAAGGAGTGAATTGAAATTAAACCGTGGAGAGCCTACTGGAATAATTGGCGGTCCTCCCTGCCAAGGGTTTAGTTCAATGGGGAGAAGAGATATTGAAGATCCACGCAACTCCTTGTTTATTCATTATTTCCGAATAGTCAGCGAATTACAACCTGACTTTTTTGTTGCAGAAAACGTCCCTGGGATACTCGATTCCAAATATGATAAAATTAGGGAAGAAGCTTTTGCGCTTTTGAAAAAGAAATATGTTTTTCTGCAACCAGTAACGATTAGCGCAAAAGATGTTGGAGCACCTACTACAAGAACTAGGGTTTTCTTTATTGGAGTCAAAAAATGTTATAAATCGCTTGCACCAAGAATTGAGTTTGGTCTTCAGTTAGAAAAATACAATTATGTAAAAGATGCACTTCTGGGATTGTCGGATGAAGTTATTTTTAAAGAAGATTGTTGGGTAAATGCTGAGAAGCATCAAGATTCATACAGTAATAAAATCTCCAATTTCATTCCTGAAGGAGTAGGGGACCCATCATCGATCGAGCGTTTCCTAATTAAGTCTGAAATATCCGGCATGGTGGGAACAAGGCATACTGAAGAAGTTATTCAACGGTTTGAGTTGGTAATGGAAGGACAAACTGATAAGATCTCCAAGGCCCCAAGGTTGAGACAAAATGGCTTTTGTCCTACATTAAGGGCTGGTACTAATAAAGATAGAGGTTCTTATCAGGCGGTAAGACCCATACACCCTACTCAAAATAGAGTCATCACTCCAAGGGAAGCGGCCAGATTACAAGGATTCCCTGATTGGTTTCAGTTTCATAAAACCAAGTGGCATAGTTTTAGACAGATTGGGAACAGCGTCTCCCCAATTGTATCGGAGCATATCTTGAATCGCATAAAAGAGCATCTATTTAAAGCGTAGTCAATGATTATTACAACGATATTATTGAGGTGAAGGACAATGGATGAAATAAATGAAGAGTTGAGAATTAAGGCTTCACCAACTAAAGAGTTCTTTTTATATATGCTAACGAAAGACATTTTGATTGAAAGTGCAATTGCTGAACTTGTTGATAACAGTGTAGATGGTGCTCGAGCAATTCAAGAAAAAAGCGAAAGTATGTTTAAAGATAAAACTATTAGAATTGATCTTAATAAAAACCAGTTTAGAATTGAAGACAATTGCGGCGGCATCCCTGTAGAGATTGCTCGAAAATATGCCTTTAGATTTGGAAGACCAAGTGCTATTGAAAAACAAGGAAGAACTATTGGTCACTTTGGAGTTGGAATGAAGCGTGCATTATTTAAAATGGGGAATTATTTTAAAATCGAGTCACGTACTATAGATTCATATTTTGTAGTTGAAGAAGATATTAATGAATGGTTAGCTAAGGACGAGGAAGATTGGGATTTTAAGTTTAAAGAGGTGCAAGAGAATTACCCCTTAAAGGAAGGAGAAGAAACCGGAACGACAATAACTGTAAGTCGGCTACATGAAACTGTATCTGAAAAGTTTGCCCTAGAGAACTTTGAAAAAAAGGTTAAAATGACTTTACAAACAGACCATCAAATCAGTTTGCAGAATGGCCTTGTAATGACGTTAAATGGAATACCTTTGACATTTGAACCCACAGGTCTTCTTAGTTCTTTGGATCTTCAACCTGCACATCTCAGCACTACATTCAATATTGATGAATCAATTCTGAATGTTAGTATCTACGCTGGATTAAGCAAATCAGAACCAGAAAAGGCAGGTTGGTACGTATATTGTAATGGAAGGCTAATTTTAGAGGCTGATAAAACGGAAGTTACAGGATGGAAAGACGGAATTCCAAGATTCCATAATCAGTTTGCCAGATTTAGAGGATATATTTTATTTGATGCGGATGATCCGAAAGTGTTGCCATGGAACACCACTAAAACCGGTTTGGATGTATCATCTAAAAGTTTTATCGTTGCAAGACAGGAAATGTTAAATTTGATGAGACCAATAATAGATTTTCTCAATAAACTCGAAAGTGAGAAGAAAAATAAAGAAGATGACAGCCCAACCCAATTAGAAATTATATTGGACCAAGCTACAACTGTTGAAGTGGATAAAATTAAAACTGAACAAGTATTTATTGCTCCACAGCCGAAACCGGAACCCAAAATAATAAAAATCGAGATGGGCAAAATAAGATACGAAAAGCCGAAAGAAGAACTAGAAATTGTAAAGAAAAAACTCAAAGCAAAGACCTACACCGAAATCGGAGAAAAAACATTCGATTATTTCTTCAAGATGGAGTGTGAGGATTAAGTGCCAAGCTACAACAGGATAAACTACGATTTAAGGCCTGCTAAATCAATAGAAAGAAAAATGATAAATGAATCATTAAGGAAATTGAGTGCTTTTCAAAGTATCGAATCTTACAGGTACATTGGATTTGGTTCGCTTTATTTTAGTGATTTTAGTTTGTTTCATAAAGAATTAAATTTAACGGATATGAATAGTATTGAACATACGAGTAGTCCTAAAGAGCAAACTAGAATAGATTTTAATAGACCATTTAATTGTATAAATATGTATTATGATGAGTCATCTAATGTATTACCACAATTTCACTGGGACGATACATGTACGATAACTTGGTTGGATTATGACTATGATCTTAATAAAGAAATTCTTGATGATATACGAATAGTTACTAATAAATCTTGTTCTGGCAGCATAATAATCGTGACGGTTAAAGCGGATCCCCCATCCTTTCAAGATGAAGAGGGAGAATTAAATTTAGATCAAGCTTTACCGAACTTTTATACACGATTTAAAGAACGTATTGGAGAGGATAAATTACCTTCGGATGTAACTTACCGAAATCTAAGAGGATGGGACTTTGCAAAAGTTTGTCGTCGTATAATAAACAATGAAATTCTAGAAGCTCTCCAAGCGAGAAATGTGGCACGTCCTAGCACTCAAAAAATGAGTTATAAGCAATTATATAACTTTCACTATTCTGATGGCGCTAAAATGATAACAGTGGGAGGAATTATTTACAATCAAGGGCAGTCAGATAAGGTTACCTCTTGTGGTTTTCAAAATCTTAACTTTATAAAAGAAGACGAAGAGCCCTTCAAAATTGAAATTCCAATGCTTACATATAAAGAATTAAAGCATTTAAACTCTCAATTTCCTCAAAGTGATCTATCTAACTTAGAGTCTATTGGTATACCTAAAAAGGATATTGAACGCTATCATTCTATTTATAGATACTTTCCTAATTTCGCAGAGATTGGGAACTAGTTGGTCTTATACAGAGATTTGCTAGTTTGAATGTAGAAATCCGAAAAGAGCCTAAAGAATGTCAGTCTAATACTTTATTTTTGAAAATTGAACAGCATGTTCCTACAGGTAGGAAAGCAGTCTAAAACTTATTTCTCAATAGCTGACGATTTTCCAACTCAAAAACCGCGTCAAATCAACAACTCCAGTTTTATACTTTATTTTCTTTGAACAAAACGTTGTCCGGTGATAAAAAAGTGTGGAACCAGTAAAAAACTGTGGAACCACCCATTAAACATCATGGGCCGTCCTACAAGCTGAGGACGGCCCAATTTTCGTTATATATGGAGGTCCAAAGATGAATGTAATTGGTGAGAAAATTAAGCCATTGTATAAGTTTCAACTACCGTCAGCCTCGTTAGTTTTAATGAAATTAAACCACCAGGAGATGTCGTAAAGATAGAATATCGACACGGGGGAAACGGCTTGCTCTACCAGTCAGAGAACAAGGCTGAAATTAATCATTTTATCCAATCAATGAGAGCAACCACATATTCGAAGACAACACAAATCCATGGACAGGTGGTGGAGGTCATCAACTATACGATAAAGAAAATAAAATGATAATAGGTTTGTCGTTTGGACCGAATCAAAATATCCAAATCTATGGAGTTTATTATCATATGACAAAGATATTGATGACAGACTAAAGACCTTCTATGATGAATTTTTAACTGATAAAAATATCGTCAAGAGTAAATGAGATTGAACTAACGGATTACGTTAGCTCAATGAACCGCCCCCCACGTAGGGCGGTTTTCTTTAGGTTGAAAATCAACATTAAGATTTATCATAGCCTAGATAAAAGAAAAAGCTCCGCAGGGCTCATTTACATGCAACGCCATCTTTGTCCCGATCAAGCTTGGTGCTGTATCCAGGATCTCCTACGTAAAGAGGCGCTTTTCCGGCTGCTCGAACCGCTGTGCAGTTTTTGTAATAGACGTTTGCTGGCGCGGCGGTCGCTTTCGGTTTAGCGATTGATCGTGCAGACCGCTGACTTGCCGGCTGCAATTGCCTTGCTGATATGAGCTGCCGTATCCGGGTACTTGTCGGATGGCCAGATCGCGCCGAGCCTTCGTAAACGAAAAATCATCAAATTGATCCTGCAGCCGATCATGGAAAATGCGGTGAAGCACGGGATCAGCAAGCTTCCTGAAGGGAAGGGGGAAATCAAGCTCACCGCCAGGCAGGACGGTAATGAAATGGTGTTCGTCATCGAGGAGACGCGTACGCTAAAAATATCAGCGCTTCCGGCTAATTTATTCCGCTTATTCCGGTTCGCAATGCCTTTTATACTTGGCTTAGCAGCCAACCGTGCCTGTTGCGTTGCAGGAAGATGAAGGCGCTATCAGATCAAAAGGGGAAAGGAGGATGGAACATGAAAATCGGCTATCAGACGAATACCTGGGGGGGCGTCGTCGGTCATCCGGCCGGAGTCACGTCGGTCAAAGATCTGTTCTATCTGGCCAACGGTTCCACGGAGCAGGCGATCCGCGACATTGCGGCTGCCGGCTACCAGGGGATTGAGCTGTTCGACGGCAATCTGGTCCAGTACGAGAACCGGATGGACGAATTCCGCCGGCTGCTGAGCGGCAGCGGCTTGGACCTGATCGGCGTATATACCGGCGCCAACTTCATCTATGAGGACATCCTGCCGGACGAAATGGCCAAAATCGAGAAAACGGCCGAGCTTGCCGCCGCAGCGGGCGCGGAGCATCTGGTGCTCGGTGGAGGAGCCGTCCGCGCTGCCGGTATACGGGACGAGGACTTTGCCGCGCTTGCCAAAGGGCTCGACATCGCTGCCGGGATTGCAAGGCGACACGGCCTGCAGGCCAGCTATCATCCGCATCTGGGCACCATGGTGGAGCGCCCCGATCAGTTGGACCGGCTTATGCCGCTGACGGACATTCCGCTTTGTCCGGATACGGCGCATATCGAAGCGGGAGGCGGCGACCCGCTGGAGGTCATCCGGAAATACGGCAGCCGGATCACATACATTCACTTCAAGGATTACCGCTCGGGCGCATTCGTCCCGCTCGGTGAAGGCGGACAGTCGTTCGGCGACATGCTGAGGCTTCTGCGGGAGCAGGGATACGACGGCTGGGTTACGATCGAACTGGACAGCCACGACGATCCGGCGAAGGCGGCAGGCATAAGCAGAGCATACCTGAGAGATACGCTGCATTTGCGATAGAAGGTTAGGATAAACCAAATTTGGGGGGCCATATGGCATGAAAAGATCGACCCTGCTTTCCATTATGCTCGTCTGCCTGTTATTGCTCGCAGCCTGCGGCAACGGAGGCTCGAAAGCGGATACGAATAACTCCGGTGGCGCGCCGGACAATACGGCATCCGGTGCCGCAGCCAACACAACGTCGAATTCGGGGACGGCGGATGCGGACGGCACTGCCGACGGCCCGATCACGATTAACCAGGACCTGCCGGACAAGGATATCCTGAGCAAGGGTCCCGACGGCGAGAGCGCCGTCTCCGCCAAGACGCTGTCGCTCTCGCCGGAGGATCTGGCTAAGGTCAAGGAAGGCAACTACACGGCGGCGATTTCCATGCACTATGCCGGAAACGACTGGTCGGCCGCTCAGCTTAAAGGGCTTAAGGATACGTTCGCCAAGATGAACATTGAGATCGTCGCCACAACGGACGCGAACTTCAAAGCCGAGACGCAGGTGGCCAATATCGAGACGATTCTGGCCAAGAAGCCGGATATTCTCGTCAGCATTCCGGTCGACGCCGTATCCACGGCGAGTGCGTACAAGAAGGCGGCCGCTCAGGGCGTCAAGCTCGTCTTCATGGACAATAAAGCCGCCGGTCTTACAGCCGGCAAGGATTATGTGAGTGTCGTTTCCGCCGACAACTACGGCAACGGCGTTGAAGCCGCACACATCCTCGCAAAAGCGATCGGCGAAGAAGGCGACATCGGCGTAATCTACCACGACGCAGACTTCTTCGTCACGAAGCAGCGCACCGAAGCGTTCGAGAAAACGATCAAGGAATCGTATCCAAATATTCATATCGTCGAGCGCGGCGGCATTGCAGGCCCGAATGACGGCGAGAAAGTAGCTGCGGCCATGCTGACCAAGCAGCCCAAGCTGAAGGGCATGTTCGTCGTATGGGATGTCCCGGCTGAAGGCGCCATGGCCGCCGCCCGTTCGGCAGGCCGCACTGATCTCGCCATTTCCACGATCGATCTCGGCACGAACGTCGCCTTGGAAATCGCCAAGGGCGGCATGATTAAGGGTCTCGGCGCCCAACTGCCGTACGACCAAGGCGTAGCGGAGGCCATCCTGGCCGCAAATGCGCTGCTCGGCAAGGAGACACCTCCTTATGTAGCGGTTCCGGCGCTGCCCGTCAATCAGGAGAACATCTTGGATTCGTGGAAGACCGTGTACCATGCGGATGCGCCGAAAACGATTCAGGACGCGGCCAAGAAATAAGGCGTATAAGCCGATGCGGAAGTTCCGTGCCCAACAAGCAGGCGCAGACAGAAAAGGAGAGATGGCCACATGCGTACGTTAAATGTTGGAATGATTGGCGGGGGGTTCATGGGCAAGGCCCACTCGCTCGCCTATGCGGGGATGCCGATGTTCTTCTGGCCGGCGCCGGCCATTCCGTTCCGCAAGACTGTCGTGGATATCTCAGACGACTTGGCTAAGGAAGCGGCAGCCCGTTACGGCTTCGAATCCTACGCCTCCGATTGGAGAAAGGTTGTCGAGGATCCTTCCATCGACATTATCGACATCGTGACGCCGAACAATACGCATGCCGAAATCGCAATCGCGGCGGCCAAGGCGGGAAAGCACATTATTTCCGAGAAGCCGCTTGCCCGGACGACCGAGGAAGCCAAGCAGATGCTGGATGCCGTCACCGCAGCCGGCGTGAAGCATATGGTCGCTTTCAACTACCGTAGGACGCCGGCCGTCGCGCTGGCGAAGAAATACATCGAGGAAGGCGCGATCGGGCGCGTGCTGAACTTCCGCGGGACCTACCTGCAGGACTGGTCGGCCGATCCGAATTCGCCGCTGTCCTGGCGGTTCCGGAAGGATATCGCGGGATCGGGCACGCTGGGCGACATCGGCACTCACGTCATCGACTTTGCCCGCTATCTGGTGGGCGAAATTACGGAGGTCATGGGCACGGCGCAGACCTGGATCAAGGAGCGTCCGGTATCGTCCGGGCCGGTCGACAAGCTCGGGACCGTGAAGGCTTCGGGCGAGGTCAAGAAGGAAGCCGTCGACGTCGACGACGAGATCAGCACGCTGCTCCGGTTCGAGAATGGTGCGGTCGGCAGCATTGAAGCGACGCGCAACGCGTGGGGACGCAACAACTTTCTGACGTTCGAAATCCATGGCGAAAAAGGCTCCATCGCGTTCAACTACGAGCGCCGCGACGAGCTGCAGGTCTGCTTCGCCGACGATCCGGACGACCGCCGCGGATTCCGGACGATCTATACGGGTCCGGCGCATCCGAACGGCCCGGCGCTTTGGCCGATTCCGGCGCTCGGCATCGGCTATGGCGAGACGAAAATCATCGAAGCGCATGACTTCATCTCCGCCATTGTCAACGATACCGATGTATCGCCGAACTTCCATGACGGCTACCGCATCCATGTCATTTCCGACGCCATCATGGCTTCCGCAGAGAGCGGCACATGGGTCAAAACGGTCGAATAACCCTCCGAGAACACTTGATACATCAGAAAGAGACAGTCCCGAGCGGATCGCCGTTCGGGACTGCCTCTTTGTCGTTTCATCTCGCAGGGGCTTAAAGGGCCGGTCGTCCGGCTGGAACCCGGAACCGGAAACGCGTTCCCGCGCCGGGCACGCTCTCGACGATGACATCTGCCTCGCTGCCGTAGACGAGAAACAGCCGGCGGAAGGTGTTGCGGACGCCGGTATGCGACCGGAAATAAGGGTCCTTCGACTCGCCTTGTTCCGCAATCAGCTGACGGATGCGACGAAGCACGTCCGGCGGCATGCCGGTGCCCGTATCTTGAACGTCGACCTCCAGATAATTGTCCTGCAGGGACACCTTCACGGTGAGCTTGAATTCGTCCGCCGTCATGTTGGGGCTCCAGCCGTATTTGATCGCGTTCTCGAAATACGGTTGAATGCTGAGCTTCATGACCTGCACGTCCATGGCCGCTGGATCGATGTCAAACATGGCGCTTACCTCCTGGCCGTTCCGGTAATAATGGATGGTCAGGAAATTACGGATGTATTCCAGCTCCTCGCGGAGCGGCGCCCAGCCGTCATCGTTCCGGACCGTAAAGCGCATCATGCGCGAGACCGACTGCACCATGTCGCCTACCGCAACGCCGTTGTTCCGGGAAGCGTAGGAATCGATCGTTTCGAGCGTATTGAACAGGAAATGCGGATTGATCTGGGCCTGAAGCTGCAGCAGCTCGCGCTCCTTTTCCCGCAGGTTCGCCTGGTACACTTCGCGCTCCATCCGCTGCAGCTTCTCCAGCGTCTTGTTGAAGCTGCGGATCAGGTAGCCGATCTCGTCGTACCGTTCGCCCTGTGGAATCGGCACGTACTTGCCCTGCCCCAGATTCAGCATGCCGGCCTTCAGCTTGTACAGCGGACGCAGAAGAACGCTCATGACCGGAAACGCAACGATGAGTGCCGTTAGCAGGCTGAGGACCGCAATCAGCAGCGACAGTTGAACCGTCTGCCGCACCGCTTTATTGATCGTATTCAGGGGCGCGGTCCAGACGACCAGCCATTGGCTGTCGGGTAGCGCGGCGTAGCTGGCTTGGTATTCGGTAGGGCCGGAGTGGAAAAGGAAAGGCTGCTTCGCCCCTGCTTGATCGACCAGTGCGGATTTGAAATCGCGCATGACGCCGGAATCGACCGGCGTCTCCGACACAGTGGCACCGGTTTGGGTGTGCATCAGGATCACCTGACCAGGCTGGTCGGTCTGCTCGCCCCGGAGCATGCTCTTGATCCGGTTCTCCTGGATTTCCACGACGAAAACGGCCCTCGTTACGCCGGTATCCGTGTCCAGGATGGGTCGGACATAGGAGAACGTCGTATCTTTGCTGTAGAGCACGTACGGCATGGCGTGCGGCTCGCTCAGCGCATTCCGGTTGATCCGGAACGCCTTCCGGTACCATGGGTCTTCGCCGAAGGCAAAGGCCGGATCGAGCTGCCGCTGATAGGAGTCGAAGTACACTTTCCCCAGGCGGTCCAAGTAGAGAACGCTAGTCACTTCGGGGTGGAATTGCAGCGAGCTCCGGACGAGCGGCCGGAACCGCATGAGATCCTCCGCCTGCTCCTTCAGCCAGCTGTCCGGCGTACCCATGTAATGGACGAAGGCCGGCGTGCTGAACAGGGGGTCGAAGGATTGATTCAGGCTCTGGAGGTAGGCGTTCAACTCCGTCGATACGAAATCCACGTATTGCGATGAGATGGAGCCGGAATACGCCGTTCCCGAGCGGAACATGAACGTATTGGAGTTGTAACCGACCAGGGTTATCGGGATGATGGATATAAGGATCAGCAAGACGAACAGCTTGAATTTCAAGCTAAGCCGGTTTACGATACGCATGACAAAGGCGGGCATGGCCACGTGAGGACCTCCTGGCGTGTGACGTACTCCAGCTCAGGTTGGCCGGAAGGAGCAAGTTCGATTATGAAAATCTGTGTGGTCGACGACGAACGGGAGGTCCGGATGAGCATTCTTCAGAAGCTGAATGCGCTGTTTCCGGACGACGAAATATTTGACGCCGAATTCGGTCATCAGGCGCTGGAGCGGATTGAGATGGTACGCCCGGATCTGACCTTCCTGGATATCCGCATGCCGGAGATCGGGGGGATCGACATCCTTAAACGGCTGAAAGCCAGTTACCCGGCCATGCATGTGGTCATTATATCAGGGTACGATGATTTTGAATACGCGAGGCAGGCGCTGCAATCCGGGGCATCGGACTATCTGCTGAAGCCCGCGGACCGCGTACAGCTCAGGGAAATCGTCGACAGGGTCCGAGACTCCCTGCATATGCTGCTGCTCCAGGACATGCGGCAGCGGATCGACGCCGCAAGCATTCCCATGCTCGCCGGTTTCCGGATCGTGCCGCAGGAAGCGGGAATATGGTTCGACGAAAGGCTGTGGAAGGCGGTTTCCTTCGAGCCCCGGGATATGGAACCGGCGAGTCCGCGCAACGGCGAAACCGGCCTGGTCTTCGCCTTCGCCCTAGAGGACGGAACGGAAGGGGCCGTCGTCGGCATGACAGTAGAGCCGGCGTCCGGAGGCTTCCGGGAAAAGGCGGCATTCCTACCGTCTTTTCTGGCCGAATACCGGAAGCATCGGGCCCGCATGTTTTTTCATTCGCGTCCGGCAGCGGACAACGGCGGCCGCTCGGGCAAGGAATGGGCGCGCCGGGCGGCCGCCTGCCGGGAGCGGATCGTCCTGCATGCGCGCGGCGGCGATTACGGAGAGCTGGAGCGTGCCTTCGAAGAATGGATGGACAGCCTTGGCCATCTGGATTATAACGCCCTGGAGCACCAGTGTGCCTTTTTGATGGCGCTTCTGGACGAAGGGTTGACGAAGAAGGACATGCTTATCGTCGACGAGGATACGCTGCGCTACTGGCAGCAATGGGTGTCGAACCATGCCTCCTGGGAAGAACTTAAGCAGCGGTTGCAGCGAATCGTTCTTGGCGGCGTAAAGGCTATCCAGGACGTGGAGCGCCAGGAGCGCTCGGAGCGGGAGCAGCCCCCCGGCAGCTGGTTTCAGCAGGCCTTGGCGCTTATCGAGAACTCCACCGACATGAACGTCAGCCTGGAGGCGGTCGCGGATGCGGTGAACGTGCATCCCGTCACGCTGAGCCGGATGTTCAAGCAGCAAATGGGCGAAAATTTTGTCCGCTACCTGACGCGAAAAAGGCTGTCGTATGCCAGGGAACGCCTGCTGCGTACGCCTAAAAAAATCAATGAAATCGCCGAAGAGACCGGTTACGCGGATCATGCCTATTTCAGAAGCCTGTTCAAACGGGAATTCGGCTATTCGCCCTCCGAGTTTCGCAGGCAGCATGGAATCGACGGGGTGCCGGAGTGATCAGGATGCCGTGCGGAAGAGGGACAGCCGGAGTGAAACGATGGAGAGTCGGATGGATTACGCTGCTGGCTGCTTCGCTGCTGCTCGCAGGGTGCAGCCAGTCAGGCGGCGGCGGGCCCGAGGAGCAGCCCCCGGCGCCGCGTCCGCTGCGGGTGTTGTACGCAACGGTTGAAGCCGGCTCGGAGGCCGTGATTGCGGCGACCGAGCGCTATCAGGCCATCACTGGCCAACCCGTTGAAGTCGACACGTTTCCTTACAACAGTCTGCAGGAAAAGGTGTTTTCGGAGCTCGCGCGGAAAAGCGCCCAGTATGACCTCATGGCCGTGGATACGCCTTGGATGCCGCGGATTCTTCCTCATCTGGAGCCCCTTTCCGCCTACATCCGGAGCGCGAACCCGCCAATCCGCGTAGACGATTTTATCGCCAAGGTGTTTCTGGATACGTCTGTTTTCGATTCCATCCAGTCGCGCCAGCAGCCGCCCGCCATGGACGTCGTCGATGTGGACCGCATCCAGAACGCCGGCTTCGATATTTGGAGCCTGCCCATCCAATCCAATGTGCTGACCGTCAGCTATCGGAAGGATTTGTTCCTCGACCCGGCCAACCGTTCCGCATTCCGGGAGCGGTACGGCCGCGAGCTCGAGGTGCCGCAGACGCTGGACGAGTACCTCGATCTGGCCCGTTTTTTTACGCGCGACACAAACGGGGACGGAACGGTCGACTTGTACGGCACAACGCTGATGGCGGGCATGAGCGAAGCCAATTTCGTCGATTTCAAATCGTTCCTGAACGTATATGGCGGGGAGCTGTTCGACCACAATATGCGGCCGGTCTTCAACTCGCCGGCTGGTGTCCGGGCGCTGGAGACGTACGGCGATTGGATCCTCAAGGACAAGGTGACGCCTCCCGGCGTAACGGGGTACACCTGGGACGAGGTCGAGATTGCCTTCGGCTACGGGCAGACGGCGATGGGGATGAATTATCACGACATGAAGCTGAACCCTAAGGTGCAGGGTCAGGTGGGCTCGTTCATGTTGCCCGGCGTGGAACGGAACGGTACGATCATAAGGGGACCCCATTTCGGCTCGTGGGGGCTGGCTGTCAACAAGTACTCCCGGCAGAAGCAGGCGGCCTTCGACCTGGCTGCCTACCTGGCGGGGGTTGAGGCTCAGCAGGGCTACCTGAAATACCGCCACCATGTGACGCGTATGTCGGCCTATGAGGCGGCACGGCACCTTGGGGACACGTCACTGCGGGAATATTACGACGTCCTGGGAGCGTCGCTGCGCGTCGGCGTGGGCCGGCCGCGCATCAAGAACTACAATCAGCTGTCCGAAGCTGTGCAAACCGCAGTCCAGAGCTACCTGTCCGGCAGGCAGTCGGCTAAGGCAGCGCTGGACCAGGCGGTGGATACGGTCTCGCAATTCATGATCATGGAAGGCTACTGAATGAAGTACCGGGTTCGCGAATTGTTCGCGGACCCGTTTTTTTTTGTCAGGGTCCTCCAGCTAAAAATTTCCCCCCGCGCGGTTAAAATCGTCGGCTACAGCCGCTTCCCCGGTCCCGATATACTCAGGATACGAATCGTTCGCAACCGTCAGGTTCGACAAAAAAACAAAAAAGCGGGGGAAGCAGCATGAAGAGAAAGTCGTGGACAACCGCAGTCGCGGTTCTGCTCGTCAGCGGGCTGGCGCTTGCCGGCTGCGGCTCGGCAAAAACAACTACGTCGGCGGCGGAGGTCACCTCCAAAAACTACAGTGCGGATGCATCCGGACCGCTTACGATCAATCCGAACATCCCGGACCTGCCGGTGCAGGACATCGGTCCGAACGGTGAGAAGGCGGTGTCCGCCAAGGAGCTGAAGCTCACCGAGGATGAGCTCAAGAAGATCAAGGACGGCCATTACACGGCCGCCATCGTCATGCATTACTCCGGCACCGACTATATGAACGCGGCCGTCGGCGCCATGAAGAACACCTTTGAGCGGATGGGCATCAAGGTGGTTGCGGTAACGGACGCCCAGTTCAAAGCGGAGAAACAGGTGAACGACATCGAGACGGTGCTCGCGAAGAAGCCGGACGTCATGATTTCGGTTCCGGTCGATGCGGTGTCGACGGCCGGCGCCTACAAGAAAGCCGTTCAGCAGGGCGTCAAGCTGGTGTTCATGGACGGCGCGGCGCAGGGCATGAAGCCCGGCAAGGATTACATCAGCATCGTTTCGGGCGACAACTACGGCAACGGCGCGCTCGCGGCGGACATCATGGCCGAGAAGCTCGGCGGCAAGGGAAAGGTCGGGGTCGTCTTCCATGACGTCAACTTCTTCGTCACGAAGAACCGCTCGGACGCCTTCGAGAAACGAATGAAGGAAAAATATCCGAACATCGAAATCGTGGCCCGCGGCGGCATCACGGATCCGAACAAGGGCGAAGAGGTCGCTTCGGCGATGTTGACGCGCCATCCCGACATTCAGGGAATCTTTGCCCCATGGGACGTGCCGGCCGAAGGCGTTATGGCGGCCGCCCGGACGGCCGGCCGGAACGATCTGATCGTGACGACAGTCGACCTCGGCACGAACGTAGCGATTTCGATCGCGTCCGATGGCATCGTCCGCGGTCTCGGCGCCCAGCTGCCTTACGATCAGGGCGTGGCGCAGGCGATTCTGGCGGGCTACGCGCTTCTGGGCAAACAGGCGCCCGCGTACGTCGCGTCCCCGGCGATCAAGGTGACGAAAGAGAATGTGCTCGACAACTGGAAGCTGATTTACGGTCAGGACGCACCGGACAGCGTGAAGAACGCGCTGAAGCAATAAGGAGCAGAATCAGGCGGAAGGCCGCACCCGGGCGGCCTTTCCCGCCATCCCACAAAGAAGGTGAGTGCGAATGGATCAACCCGTGCTGGAGATGACGAACATTTCCAAGGCGTTTAACGGCATTACGGTTCTCGACGATGTCAGCTTCTCGGTGAATAAAGGCGAGGTTCATGCGCTGATGGGCGGCAACGGGGCAGGCAAATCGACGCTCATGAAAATTCTCACCGGCGTGTATTCCGCCGACAAGGGCGAAATCCGGATCGAGGGCAAGCCCGTTACGATTCACAGCTATGAAGATGCGAGGGCGAACAACATCTCGATGATCTTCCAGGAGTTCAGTCTGATCCCCACGCTCACGGTTGCACAGAACATCTTTCTGACGCGCGAGACGAAGACGGCGATGGGGCTGCTGGACGACAGGGACAACAAAATCCGGACGGCGAAGCTCCTGAACGACCTGGGCGTCGACATCAAGCCGGACGATGTCGTGCAGAACCTCGGCGTCGGCTATTGGCAGATGACGGAAATTGCGAAAGCGCTATCGCAGGAAGCGAAAGTGCTGATCATGGACGAGCCTACCTCGTCGCTGACGAAGACGGAGACGGAAGTGCTGTTCTCGTTCATCGAAAAGCTGAAGGCCAAAGGCTATGCCATCATTTATATTTCGCACCGGATGGACGAAATTTTCAAAATCTGCGACCGGATCACGATCCTCCGGGACGGCCGTAAAATCACGACGGAAGTGATCAAGGAGACCAACCTTGAATCCGTTATCCAGCATATCGTCGGCCAGTCCTTCAATAAGGCGTTCGAATGGGTGGCGCGCGACTACGCGAAGGAAGCGGCGCCGGTGCTGGAGCTGCTCGGCGTCTCCTCGGGCGAACGCGTCCGGGACGTGAGCCTGAGCATCCGGCCCGGCGAAATCGTCGGCATTGCCGGCCTAATGGGAAGCGGGCGGACGGAGCTGCTTCGCACTATTTTCGGCATCGATCCGATGGACGGCGGCGAGATCCGCCTCAACGGCAAACGACGCACCATTCGCAGCGCGACCGATGCCATTGACGCGGGCATCGCGCTTATCCCGGAGGACCGGCGCGTGCAGGGTCTGGTGCTGCAGCACAGCGTGCGGGACAACATGATCCTGCCTATCATCCGGAAGATGAAGAAAGGCCCCTGGCTTGACGACCGCAAAGCGAACGACGTCAGCAAGCGAATGGTCGAACGGCTGAAAATCAAGACGGACAACATTTTCAAAACGAGTAACCTGCTGTCGGGCGGCAACCAGCAAAAAATCGTTCTCGCCAAATGGCTGGCGAACGATCCGGATGTTCTCCTGCTCGACGAGCCGACAATCGGCGTCGACATCGGCGCCAAAACCGAAATCATCGACATCGTCCGCGAAATGGCGGAGAGCGGTAAAGCGGTGCTGGTCGTTTCCTCCGAATTGCCCGAGTTGCTGGCGCTCAGCGACCGGGTGCTGATCATGCACGAAGGCCGGCTTATCAAGGAATTGGAGCGGCAGGACATTCACACAGAGGAGGAGCTTCAGTATGCCATCCAAGGGTATTGAACCGGCGAAGCCGGCCCCGTTCGCGGGACTCAAGGGCTTCGAATGGCGCAACTATATCGTCTATATCGCATTCATCGGCGTGCTCATTTACTTCTCCGTCACCCTGTATTCGGACGGCTTTATGACGACGGGCAACCTGCTCAACATCGTGCGGCAGACGGCGACCATCTCGCTGATGGGTCTGGCGATGACGTTCGTAATCAGCACGGGCGAGATCGACCTCTCCGTCGGCTCCATCGCTGCCTTGTCTTCGCTGACGGGCGCCCTGGCGGTTTCGCACGGCTTCGGCGTCATCGGCGGTCTCATCGCCGGACTTGGAACCGGCGTTCTTGTCGGGCTGGTCAACGGCATGCTGGTGACGAAGGCGGCCATCCCGTCATTCCTCGTGACACTGGGTACGATGGGGGCGGTTAAGGGTCTTGCCATGTGGGTCACGGACACGGCGCCGGTACCGATCGTCAACGATACGTTCAACTTTATCTTCGGCTCGGGCGATATAGGTCCGATTCCGGTTCTGCTGATCTGGACGCTGGTGTTCACGGTCATCGCCCACGTGCTGCTCCGCAAAACGTCGTTCGGTCGGCAGACGCTGGCCACGGGCGGCAATGAGACCGCAGCCCGCTTTTCCGGCGTCAAGACGATGCGGATCAAGCTGCTCGTCTTCCTTGGTACCGGCTTGATGGCCGGTCTGGCAGGACTGCTCTATGCGGGCCGGATGAACGCCGGGCGGTTTTCCTTCGGCGAAGGCGACGAGCTCTCGGTCATCGCCGCGGTCATTCTCGGCGGCACGAGCCTGTTCGGCGGCGTCGGCACGATCATCGGAACGGTCGTCGGCGCAATCATGATCGGCACGATCAACAACGGCTTAATCATCATGGGCCTCGACGTCTCCCAGCAGATGATGATCAAGGGCCTTATCATCATCCTTGCCGTGATGTTCGGCAAAAAGGCGATCAAGAAATGACGGCCCCCAAAATTCGGGCGGGCGTCATCGGAACCGGCTTTATCGGCCCGGCGCATATCGAGGCCATGCGCCGGCTCGAATTCGTCGAAGTCATCGCCCTCGCCCAGAACGGCGAAGAGATGGCGCGGGAAAAAGCGGCACAGCTTGGCGTGCCGCTTGCCTATGGCGATTATCGGGAGCTGCTGGCCCATCCAGACATCGACGTGGTGCATAACTGCACGCCGAACCACCTTCATTTCGAGATCAACAAAGCCATTATCGCTGCGGGCAAGCATGTGCTGTCCGAGAAGCCGCTGGCCATGACAAGCCGCGAGTCGGCGGAACTGCTTCGCCTGGCGCGCGATCGCGGCGTCGTGCACGGCGTCAATTTCAACTACCGGCAATACCCGATGATGAAGCAGCTGGCCGAGATGGTAAAGCAAGGCGAGCTTGGCCCGATCCATCTCGTGCACGGCAGCTACTTGCAGGACTGGCTGCTGTTCGATACCGACTATAATTGGCGGCTCGACCAAGCGATCGGCGGAAGGTCGCGGGCAGTCGCGGACATCGGCTCGCACTGGTGCGATACGGTACAGTATGTGACAGGCAAGCGGATCACGGCCGTCTTCGCGGATTTGTGGACGGTCCACCCGGTCCGGAAAAAGCCGATCGCGAGCGGTGCAACGTTCGGCCTGCAGACGGACGGCGGCGAAACCGCCTACGAAGAGGTGCCTGTCAGCACCGAGGATTGCGCGTCGGTGCTCGTCCGGTTCGAGGATGGAAGCAAGGGCTCCTTTACGGTTTCCCAAGCCAGCGCAGGCCGTAAGAATGCGCTGAGCTTCGAGTTGAACGGCAGCCGAAAATCCGCTTATTGGAAACAGGAGGAGCCCGCCAGTCTGTGGATCGGACACCGGGACAAATCGAACGAAGTTCTGATGGCGGATCCTTCGCTGTTCCTGGAGGAAGCTCGGACATCCATCCACCACCCCGGCGGGCATACGGAAGGCTGGCCGGATTCGCTGAAGAACATGATGCTTCAATATTATACATTCATCCGCGATCGTAAGGACCCGCGCAAGGACCGGCCGAACTTCGCTACTTTCGAGGACGGACACCTGTCCATGCGCATTACGGACGCCATCCTTCAGAGCCACGAAGAGGAACGCTGGATACGCGTAACAACCTAACCACCAAGGAGGGACTCATTATGATGAAGGCGGTTGTTTTTCCGGGAGACAAGAAGGTCGAAATAAGGGAAGTTCCGATTCCTTCGCCGGGCGGCGGCGAAGTGCTGATCAAGATGAAGGCGTCCGCGATCTGCCGCAGCGATATGAGCCTGTACTACGGCAGCGATGCGGTGGTTGGAGGAGAAGCGGCCAAATCCGGCTGCATCCACCCCGGTCATGAACCGGCGGGTGAAATCGTGCAGGTGGGCGAAGGCGTAACCCGCTTCAAGGAAGGCGACCGCGTGGCCGTGTACCTCGCCGTCGGCTGCGGCGAATGCGCGCACTGCAAGAGCGGCTACCGGATGTTTTGCCCGGAATGGAAATGCATCGGCTTTGACCAGCACGGCGGCGACGCGGACTACATGGTCGTGCCGGCTGAGAACTGCATGCGCATCCCCGACCGCATGAGCTACCTGGTGGCAGCGGTATCTACCGATGCGGTCGGCACGCTGTACCACGCGCAGAAGCGGCTGGCCATCAGCGGCCGCGACACGCTGGTCATCTTCGGCATGGGCCCGATGGGGGGCGCCGGCGTCATGGTCGCAAAGGGGCTCGGCGCTACCGTCATCGCCGTCGACATGCTGGACGAGCGGCTGGAGGTCGCCAAGGAACTGGGTGCCGATTATGTCATTAACGGCAAGGAAGACGTGCTGGCCCGAGTGATGGAGATTACGGGAGGCCGCGGCGCCGATGCCGCGATCGACTGCTCCGGCAGCCCGCACGCGGAAAATACGGCACTGAACGCCCTGAGGCCGCACGGCCGCGCCGCGTTCATCGGCGAATGCCGCGAACTGACGATCCATCCCAGCAATCAGTTGATCCGCAAGCAGGTCACCGTTATGGGCTCCTGGTATTTTCCCATCTTCGAATATGACGAAATCACGAGGTTCATCATGGAGAAGGGCCTTCCGGTGGAGAAGCTCGTTTCCCACACGTTTCCGATCGGGGAAGCGGAGACCGCGTTCCGGATGTTCGACGAGCGCAAGACGGAGAAAGCGGTCTTTGTCTGGGACTGACGCGGGCGTACAAGAAGCAAGACTACCCTTCCGAGAGGACGTGTACCGATGAAAGGACTTTCGTTCAATACCTGGGTGTACAGCAGCTTCCCCGTATGGGTTCCGTCGTATCCACTCGAGGAGACGATCCGGCGCATAGCGGGCTTCGGCTATGATGCGATTGAGATCGGCTGCGCCAGCCCCCACGCCTGGCCCCCGCATCTCAACGCCGAACGCCGTCGGGACATCCTCGCCCTGCTGCGCAGGGAGAAGCTCGCCGTCTCGTCGATGCTTCCGGCGCCGGGCGGCGGACCGGGCAACAACCCGAGCTCGCCGGTAGCGGAGGAGCGCGCCTGGGTCGTGGAGCATTACAAGGACATTCTCCGGCTGGCCCACGATTGGGAGTGCCCGACCGTCATCTATCTGGCCGGCTGGGCCGTGTTCGGCACGTCGCAGACGGAGGCCTGGAATTATAGTCTCGAGGCGCTCGACCAGATTGCGCCGTATGCGAAGGAGCTCGGCATCACGCTCGTGATCGAGCCGACGCCGACGGACAGCAACCTGATTGAATCGGCCGACGACGCGATCCTGCTCGCCGAGCAGTCCGGCCACGACAACGTGAAGCTGATGTTCGATACGATTCACGCCCTGTACCGCAACGAGGTGCCGAGCGATTATGTATACCGGATGGGCGACAAGCTGCACCATGTCCACATCTCGGACAGCGACCGTCTGCCGCCCGGACACGGCCGCGGCGATTTTGAAGCGGTGCTGCAAGCGCTGAAGGACATCAATTACGGCGGTTACCTCGCCGCCGAGATCGGCTTCCACAGCCGCCAGTCCGAGCCGGATTGGTATGCCAAGGAGAATATTCGGTCGCTGAAGGCCATCATGGAGAAAATCGACTGGAAAATCGGATAAGGACAAATGGATGATTGCGAAAAAAATGAAATAAATCGAGACACGGGGAACATTTTATTCTCTTGGAGTCTTCGGCTAAAATCAAAAAAACGCGCCTGAACCATAGCGGTTTTGCGCGTTTTTGTCGGGACGGATACGAATACGGTGTCAGGACGGAATGTTCATAGCGGTCTGAATGTTTTTCAGATCGAGCTGAATTTGCTCTGAAATATGGTAGGGATGGTATAGGCCCCGCTGCATCATGTAGGTTGTTATCTTTTCATGGGAATCTATGGCTTCGTCGAGCTGTTTCATCAAAATCTGCTTGATTTCGGGGGTGGCACATTCGGTCACGGCCATGGCGTAGTTTCTGACTCCGCTCTTGGCGTTCATCAAACAGTCCATTGCAATCACGTCATCGGTCAGCGAATGAAGCCCTGTCATGTGTTCTAATATTGTGTTCATGTTTTTATCTCCTATAAGGTCGATTTAGACAGCACTCCACTGAGCTCCTGAAGCTGCTGCTGGGATAATTGTGCGTCTTGCTGCAAAATTTGCATGAGTTCCGGGTCGGTTACCAGAGCTTGAAAGGTTATGGTTTTGGTCATGCAGATGGTCTTGAACGCAGCCATTTCATGAACCTCCAGCATCTCATGCAAAGCGTAATTGGAATTCATTCGGATGGTCCTCCCTTGTATCTATCCATATTCAAGGCTTTAAGACGACTTTGATGCAGTTGTCCGTTTTCGTATCGAACACTTCATAGCCGCGCTTGGCCTCGCTGAGCGGAATGACGTGCGTAATAATGTCTCCAGGGTCCACTTTGCCCGACGTAACCAACTCGTACATATACGGCATGTAGTGAATGACCGGAGCTTGTCCGGAACGGATATTCACGTTGCGCTCCATGATGTCGCCGAGCGGGAATCCGTTATAGCGTCCGCCGTATACCCCAGTGACTTGGATGGTCCCGCCTTTACGGACAGCCTGAGTCGCAATGATAAATGCGCTCATGGTGCCGCCTTGCAGTTTCAAACCGCTGGCCAGAAATTCGAGATCGCTCATCTTTCCGTCCATTCCTACCGCATCAATCACGACATCGGCGCCGCCTTTGGTCATTTCCTTGAGATTGTTGCCGATATTCTTATCCTGTTCGAAGTTTACGATTTCCACATTGTTTGTTCGCTTAGCATGCTGTAAGCGGTAATCGACATAGTCGACGGCTATGACCCGCTTTGCTCCTTTCAGCCAGCAGAATTTCTGGGCCAGAAGTCCGACCGGACCGCAGCCGAGCACGATGACCGTATCTCCATTCTTTACGCCGGCGTTATCTACGCTCCAGAATGCCGTCGTCATGGCATCGGCGATCAAGCTTAGCTTTTCGTCCGGTTGTTCGCAGTTTTCGGGAATCTTGAAGTGGGTAAAGTTTGCGAACGGGACTCGCAGATACTCGGCTTGCCCGCCAGGGTATCCGCCGGTTGTTCCGGAGTAGCCGAAAAATGCGCCCATATCCCCGTTTTCGTTTGAATTGTCACATTGGCTTTCCAGCTGATTTTTGCAAAAAAAGCATTCTCCGCATGCGATGTTGAACGGGATGATCACACGGTCGCCTTTTTTTACCTTTGTCACGCCTGGGCCTACCTCTTCTACGATCCCCATCGGTTCATGCCCGATGACGTAGTTCTCCTGAAGGTTAGGGATCATCCCGTGAATAAGGTGAAGGTCGGAACCGCAAATGGCGGAACTGGTGATCTTTACGATCATATCGTCCGGTTTCTCAATCTTCGGATCCGGCACCTCTTTGACCAAGACATTTTTAATCCCTTGATACGTTACCGCCTTCATGCTTTATGTCCTCCAATATGTTCATCTGGGGTCCGATCAAACATCCCTTTACGCGACGTATCCTCCGGGAACAAATTCATCTGCCCGATCATGACCGTATTTTTCGCCGAAAGCTGGTCGAGTTGGTACTGTTCGTTCAGCTCGTAAGGATGGAACCATTTTTTGCGAATCATGAGCTCCGTGATTTCTTGGTGCATAGCAATCCCCTGATTAAGATGATTGCGCAGCAGAGCTCTTACATCCGGAGAAGCCGTTTCCGTCAGGGCGATGGACAAATTTCGCACACCCTCCTTGGCACGAAGAAGGAAGTCCATTGCAAAAGTCATATCTGCCATTTCCGGCATATTTAATGAATTAATCGGGTCTAGATGATCAGTATTCATTTGCGTTCCCCTTTAATGTGTTATAGGTGTGGGGCTATTCGGAACTGGCGCTTGGAAAGGAGCTCTTGCGTAGATTGCTTGCAGCTCGGAGATTTGTTGTGTGGATTGAATGACGTCTTTCTGCATTAAAGCTTTCAGCTCTTGGTCAAAGACCAAGCCTTGCATAAGCTTTGACTTGGCGATGCAGAGCGTTTTAAAGTTTAAAGCTTCATGCAGTTCCATCGATTCGTGCGGCGCTAGCGTTGGCGTATTCATTGAGAATTTATCCCCTCCTTTTTTTCACTACGTTAGATTTTCCAATTCATCGGATCCTATTCTAAAAAGGATTGCCGGAAATGTAGGGTCGGATAATTCCCATGCAGGCGTAAGAATATAAACAAAATTTCAACCGCATACTTAGTTCTGTTTAAGTGGCTGATCTTTGCTCAAGGAAGGAGGAATCACCTTGCCCAATGAAAAGAAAATGGCTCTAAGCACCGAAAACGCAAGAAAACCGGCAGAAGGCGCACTTGACTCGAGCGGCAATGCGCTGGAGCAGCATGCATCTAACGCGGTTTCTGAGGTGAAATCGGCTTTAAATCAAGCGATAAGCTCGATAAGTGAATCTAATGCGGCAACAAATTCACAAGCCCTGGAGACGGCCCGGCAGCAATTGACCCAAGCAGAGGAATTTTTAGATCAAGCGCAAACTTCGGCAAACGCATTGCGTCTGCCGGACCAACAATAAAAGGGTAGTTTTCTGAACTTACGCCGATAATTATAAGCAGACTGCGGAAATGGCCTCCTTTCAAGGAGACCTTTTGCACGTCGGCGGACGCGCTTGATTGGACGGACCCGCGCCGCGAATCTTGACAAGCGAGAGGGAGGCCCTTAAGGGGGCCTCCCTCTTTCTTCTGCTTAACCGAAGTTCTTCAGCACCACAGCGCGGCGCAAGCAGGAGCGCAGCAGGGCAAGCCGGGCGACGTCCCGGGGCATTTCCGTAAAAAATTTTATTACCCGGGCACTTGAAGCCCCTCATTCAGTCATATATAAGTGATAGCAGTTCGAACCTGTTGAGGAGGATTTTATTCATGACGTTGCCGAGTGAAAGGTATTTCGGAAAGCTTGAGGCGTTTTTTTTATTTTACGGAGCCATGCCTACAGGCGTTGCTGTTTCTGAAACCGGACGAGTTTTTATTTGTTTTCCAAAATGGGGAGACGATGTTGAATTTACGGTGGCTGAAATCGTTTGCGGAACCTTGCAGCCTTATCCTAGTTTAGAAGCTAATTTGGCAAGCCAATCGACAATCACAACGTCCTTCATTAGTGTCCAAAGTGTCTTTGCGGATGGAAAGGGAACGCTTTGGGTACTGGATACGGGGGCTCCTAATTTTTCAGAACCCATCAAAGGGGGGGCGAAGTTAGTCGCTGTCGATTTAAATACAAATACCATAAGAAGCGTATTTACATTTACAGAGGATGTTGTCCTGCCAACCACTTATCTGAATGATGTCCGATTTGATTTTCGTGTTGGGAAATCAGGTTATGCTTATATAACGGATTCGTCTACCCGAGGACCGGGGGCCATTATTGTCGTTGATTTAGAAACGGGATATGCCTGGAGACGGTTGAACGGGGCAAATTCAACTTCGCCCGATCTCTTTTTTTTACCGAAAGTCGAAGGCGAAATCCTGATGAACCGCAACAAAGATGGATCTACTTCACCCTTTAGATTAGCCTCGGATGGTATAGCGATTTCCCCGGACGGCAAGATTTTGTATTTTTGTCCTCTCTCCAGTCGACAGCTGTACTCGATTTCAACGGAAGTCCTAAGAGACCGAACGATACCGGATATGAATGTACAGGATCACGTGAAGTATGGGGGAGAAAAAGGAGCTTCAGATGGAATGTTCACCGGTGCAAAAGGAACCCTTTATGTTGGAGATTATGAAAACAACAGTATTCGAAAGATATTGCCCAACGGCATCATGGAAACGATCGCACATGATCCGAGAATTTTATGGCCGGATACTTTTGCGATTGGTCCAGATCAATACTTATATTTCACCGTGAACCAATTGCATCGGCAGGCCAGATTTCATTATGGATATGACCTGCGGCAGAAGCCTTATAGCTTGCTCCGTATGAAAATAGACGAATCACCTGCTCCTGCCTTTTAATAAGGACTTCGCTCTAGGAAGTTGACTCTATTTGCCTAGAAGGGTTTCTGCTTTCTACAGATCATACATCCAGAAGGTCCTACGGGAGCAGACCTATTCTTTTCCCGCCATGAAGGAACCGGAACGCCTGCTGCTGAACGGTATTCACGATATTACAAGCTATAACAAAGCCATTTCTACTATTAAAGCTAAATAGATGCCGGGAACGGAGGTGCGCTTGCGCATCTCCGTTTTGATCTGTCCGCAAGCCCGAACGCCGGGGCTGCCTCTAAGGTTCCCATCATGAAAAAGTAAAAATATTTTCAAATCGGTCATTTCCAAGGCTTATTCCCTTCGGCGATCTTCGGTACGATTTGTACAGAGATCGATAATGATGAAGGGGTGCGAGCCATGAACAATACCATCCTGAAGACGGCCAGGAGCAAGCCGAAGCCGCGCGTCCGTTCAGCCGCCCGGCGGAGGGAGACGCTCTCGGGCTACATCTTCATCGGACCGATGTTTCTGGGCTTGTTGATCCTGACGATCATCCCGACGCTCCTTACCTTTATTCTCAGCTTTTCGGATTGGAGCTTTATTTCCGGCGTCGACAAGCTCAAATTCACCGGCTTTAAAAACTTTTCCAGGCTGTTCGACGACGATGTCTTCCTCACCTCGCTCAAGAACAACCTCTGGCTGCTGCTCGTCGTCCCTATCCAGCTGATCATCTCTCTGGTCCTCGCGGTCATCATCGACAGGCTGGTCTACTGGAAGGGCCTCTTTAAAATCATCTTTTTCATGCCGTATATCTCCAGCATCGTGGCCGTCTCGATCTGCTTCCAGCTGCTCTTCCAGCCGTCCTACGGTCCGATCAATCAATTTCTGCGTTCCCTCGGCGTGAGCAGCCCGCCCACCTGGCTCGCGGATATCCGTTATGCCCTGCCGTCCGTCATGATCATCATGGTCTGGGTAGGAATCGGGTTTTGCCTGATCGTCTATATGGCCGCTCTGCAGTCCATCCCCAAGGATCTATACGAATCCGCGGACATCGACGGCGCGGGCGCGTGGACCCGGTTCAGCCGGATCACCTTACCCCTGGTGTCGCCTACGACGTTTTTCCTGCTCGTCACCGGGTTCATCAGCTCGTTCAAGGCGTTCGACATCATCAAGGTATTGACCGAAGGAAAACCGGCCTACTCCACCTCCGTCGTGACCTACTACCTCTATACGACGGCGTTCGAGAACCTCAAGACCGGTTATGCTTCCTCCATGGCGCTGATCTTGTTCGGCTTTGTCCTCTTGATTACGCTGTTCCAGCTGTACGGGCAAAAGAAATGGGTCAACTACTGATCGGGGTGACGACATATGGATAAACAGAAAAGAGGCGTCCGGACGGCCGCCACGATCGCAATGCTCATCATAGGCGCCGCCTTCATCACGCCGTTCCTGTGGATGATTTCGGCTTCGTTCAAGCCCGAGATCGATGTGTTCAATTATCCGATCGAATGGATTCCGAAGCATTGGAACCTCTATGGCAATTACCGCGAGGTGTGGTTCGGCGAGCATCCCTTCGGCACCTATTATTGGAATACAATCAAGGTAAGCGCGCTTACGACGGTCGTATCCGTCCTGGTGTCGAGCATGGCCGCCTATGGATTCGCGCATGTGGATTTCAAGGGCAGGAACGTCATGTTTCTCGTCGTGCTGATGACGTTCATGGTGCCGAGCTATTCCATCATCGTGCCGCAGTTCCTCCTCTTCAGATGGCTGCATCTGTTCGACAGCCACCTTGGCCTGATCGTGATCGGCTCCTTCAGCGCCTTGGGCACCTTCATGCTCCGCCAGTTCTTTCTCGGCATTCACAGGGATTACCTGGAGGCGGCCAAGCTGGACGGCGCCGGGCATGCCCGCATCTTCCTGCAGATCACGCTGCCGCTGGTGAAGCCCGCGCTGGCCACTTACGGCATCCTGCGGTTCATCTGGACCTGGAACGACTATGCCAATCCGCTCATCTTCCTGCGCAGCGACCGTCTCTCGACGATTCAGCTCGGCATTCAGAAATTCGCTTCGGAGAGCGGAGTCTACTATTCTCTCATCATGGCAGGGACCGTATCGGCCATCCTGCCGCTTATCGTCATCTTCGTCATCGGGCAAAAGCAGGTCATCGAAGGCATCGCGATGGGCGGCGTAAAAGGGTAAAAATAATTCCGGATCAGTCAAAATAGTAGCTCTGATCACGCTCTGGACTATGGTAAGTTTTGATTGTCAAAAAAGAGATGCACCTAAACCGGGAGGTTGAAAAATGAAAAAGAAATGGTTGTCGGCCGCTGCGGCCGCGCTGCTGGCGACAGGCCTGCTGTCCGGCTGCGGCGACGGATCTGCGAACGACGCAGCTTCGCCCAAGCAGGCTGGCGGCGCGAGTCCGAGCGCCACCGCTCCTGCCGTCAAGGAGCCCGTCTCCATCAAATTCCTGGGCTGGGAAAAGGCATCCGTCTATCAGCCCGCCATCGACGCCTTCCAGCAAGCGAATCCCGATATCAAAGTCGACTATGTTCCGCTCGTCGAGAACGATTCGAACGAAACGATCAAGAAGATCGATCTGATGTACGCTTCGGACGACGATTTTGACGTCTTTACGCTGAACTCTGCCCCGGCCTTCGCCCAGCGCGCCGCGAGCGGGATGCTGGAGCCGATGGACGGCTATCTGGCCAAGGAAGGCGTCAAATACGAGGACGAGTACAAGGCGGAGCAGCAAAAGCTGGACGGCAAGCGTTATTCCCTTCCGGGAAAGTTCGGGCCGTGGATGATTCTTCTGAACAAGGAGCTGCTGGACGCGGCGAACCTCGAGGTGCCGAAGAGCTGGACCTGGGATGAATTCCGGGACTACGCCAAGAAGCTGACCAAGGGCGAAGGGGCGAGCAAGACCTACGGCGCGCATTTCCATGAATGGAAGGACTACTTCCTGCTGAAGCTCTATAGCGCATCGACGGATCAAGGCATCATGAAGGACGACGGCCAGACGCTCAATGCCGACAACCCGCTGATGAAGCAGTCGCTCGAGCTGCGCTACGAGATGGAGAAGACGGATAAATCAGCGACGCCTTATCAGGACGTCATTACGCAGAAGATTCCTTACCGCAATCAGTTTTTCCAGCAAAAAGCCGCCATGCTCCCGACCGGACCGTGGATGGTAGCCGAGGCCGGCGGCACCGACAAGATTCCGGCGACATTCGTATCGGCATTCGCGCCTTGGCCGACCAACGCGGCCGGAGACGACGTCTACTCGTTCGGCGGCGCCGATCCGCTCGTCATCTCCTCCCATTCCAAGCACAAGGAAGAATCCTATCGCTTCCTGCGCTATCTGTCGACCGAAGGAATGGCGCTGACCCACCAGTTCTCGGCTTGGAAGAAGGCCGACATCAATCAGGAGGTCGACCGGATCGTGAGCGCGACGCAGTCGCCGGACAAAATCGACAAGGCATCGCTGATCAACGTCCTGAGCGTGACGAAGCTGCCGATCCCGCCGATTACGGTGTCCTACGCAGGCGATCTGGAGAAGGCTTATATCGCGGAAGCGGACACGTACATGCTCGGCAATAATGACATCGATAAGACGATGGCCTCCATCAAGGCGAGCCTGCAAAAAATTATAGATGCAAACAAGTAGCTCCAAAATTATAATGGGGGGGAGGATGCTCTTGCGGCATCCCCTTTTCCATCTTAAAAAACGTCCGGCCTGAACGGCGGAACGATGAACTTATTCCGGAACGCGGACGGGAGGCAGGGGCCATGCGCATGCCGTTGATAAGCTGGAGGCAGAAGCTGATCGTAATGTCCCTGCTCTGTCTTGTCGTGCCGTCCGTCATCACCCTTATCCTGCTTGGGCTGTATGCGAAAAACGAGCTGAAGGCCAAAGCGGTCGAGAAGGCGGAGCAGTCGCTGGAAGTGGCCGAGCTGTATACGTCCAATATCATGCAGGATATGGTAAACGCTTTCAATTCCATCCAATACGACAGCGAGACGATAACGGATATGCGCATCGCCTGGAACAAATACAAGCAGGACGGGACGGGGAAGGTCGATTTCTTCTCGTTCCGGCATCTCTCGGAGAAGCTGGACCGGATCACCTTTTTCGGCGGAGAGACCTATGTGACCATTCTGCTGCCCAATGGCCTGTACTTCACGAATTATTCGACCTACAACAACAGCCTGAACTTCATGTACAAGGAGAAGTGGCTCGAGGAGATGGCCGCCGAGCCGGGCAACACGACTACATGGCTGGGCACGCAAAACAACTACATCCGGTCGGAAGCCGATAAATATCCCCATGTGGTCACGATCATCCGCAAGTTCCAGCTGTACAACAACGGCGTGAGCGCCTATATCATCCTGAGCAAGCCCGAAGGCCAGTTCCGGCAAATATTCGCTCGTTACGAAGGCGATCCGGTGTTGATGCTGCTGGATAAAAACGGCGTGATCGTCTCTCATACCGACCCGTCGCAGATCGGGTCCAGAGCTCCAGTGCCAGCCCCGCCGCAGGGACAGAACGGCCGCTCCGAATGGAACGGAGCCGATTATTTGACGGTAAGCCACTCGCTGCCCTTTGCCGGATGGAGCCTGCTCAGCCTCACTCCATACGAAAAAGTCACGAGCGGGATCGGCAGCGTGTTCAACCGGACGTTCGTGCTGCAGCTTGCTTTCTTCCTGCTGTTCGCCCTTTTGCTGCTCTATTTTCTCAACCAATGGACGAAGCCCGTCATCCGGCTCGCGCGGACGGCCTCCAAAGTCGAGAAAGGTTTTCTGGACGAGCGCTCGGGCGTCAGAGGACGGCATGAGGTCGGATTTCTGGGGCTTGCCTTCGACCGCATGCTGGACCGCATCTCGGACATGATCGTGCAGATCGAGGAGGAGCAGACCCGCAAGCGGATGGCCGAGCTCGAGCTTCTGCAGGCGCAGATCAACCCCCATTTCCTGTTCAATACGCTCAACTCCATCCGCATGCAGGTCATTCTGAAGGGCGAAGAGGAAATCGGGGGCATTATCGGCTCTCTGTCCACGCTGCTGCGCATGACGATCAACCGCAACAACGAGTTCATTCCGCTGCACGAAGAGGTCGCTACCGTCGGGCATTACATGCAGCTGATGAACTTCCGGCATCATGAGCAGGCGGAGCTTACCGTCAATCTGGCCTCGGACACGCTGCTGGCGTCGATTCCGCGGTTCACGCTGCAGCCGCTTGTGGAGAACGCTTACCTCCATGGCCTGCGCCAAAAGAGCGGAGAAATCGCCATTACTTCCTGGAAGCGGCAGGCGACGCTCTTTATTCAAATCCACGACGACGGCATCGGCATGGCCGAAGAGGCGCTGGAGCTGTTCCGCAGCGGCGCCCCGATGTCCGGCATCGGCCTTAGGAACGTAAAGGAGCGGCTGCAGATCATGTATGGAATCCGGTTCGAGATGGAGATGACGAGCGAGCCTGGAGCGGGCTTGAGGATCATTCTTAAAATTCCGCTGCAGAGCAGGGAGGAGCTCCTTCATGCATAAAGCCATTCTCGTGGACGACGATGTGGCGGTGCTGGCCTTTCTCAAGCAGCTCGTGCCTTGGGAGGCTTTCGGCTTTGAGCTGGCGGGGACCTATACGAACGCGCTGGATGCTCTTGAAGCATGCCGAGGGGGATACCCCGACCTGATTCTGACCGATATCGGCATGCCGGAGCTCGACGGACTCAGCTTGATCCGGAGGCTGCAGTCCGAGGGGGCCAAGAGCCGGTTCGTCATTCTGTCCTGCCACGATGAATTCCACTATGCCCAGCAAGCCGTTCAGCTTGGCGTTCAGGACTACATGCTCAAGGAGTCGCTGACCCGTCAGGGCATCGCGGAAATGATCCGCAAGGCACAGGTCAAGATCGAAGAGGACAAGAGCCTGAAGATCAAGGTGGACCGGCTCAGCGTCCAGGCGAGCAAGAGCAAGGCGGCAGCCAGGGAGCAGTGGCTGAGAGAGGTGCTCTCATCGGCCTATGCGGATCCTTCGACTTTGCTGGAACAGCTCCGGGAGCATGGCCTGCCCGCCCGCCTGGGACATTTCATTCCGCTGCTGTTCCGCTCCCACCGGCATCAGGAGGCGATCCGGCGCTACCGGCAGGAGGATGCCGTCAGGTTCATCGTGGAGAACGCAGCCGAGGAGCTGCTGCGGGACGAGCCGGACATGCTGTTCATGGGGCATGCGGGAAGCGCGTTTTTCGTGCTCTACGGATACAGGAAAGACTTGGCGCGCAATCCCTACGAGCATGCCGCCTCCGCTGCGGGGAAGCTGCAGCGGGCGTTCGCCGGCGTGCTGAAGCTGGAGTATTCCGTTGCGATCGGAGAGGAAGCCTCGACGGGAGCAAGCCTCAGGCGGCAGCTGATAGAGCTGCAGGAAGCCGGAGAGCGGCTGTTTTACTCCGAAGGGCCGGTCGCGGTCAAGAAGGCCGAGCTGCAGCGGGAATGGAATCGGGAAGATCCCTTCGCCTATCATTTCCACTACGCGGAGCGCTTTGGCCGCTTGCTGCTGGAGACGAGCGACGAAGTCGGCCCGGCCGTGGAGGCGTTCATCGGCTTGGTGGCGGAACGCCGGTTCCAGCCTGCGGCCGTCAAGCAGCTGGCCTGGAAGCTTGCCCTCGACCTGCTGCTCAAGCTGCGGCTCGGCATGGCGTACGACAAGGAGAGGGTGCAGCAGGAGATCGGATGCATGACGCATGTCAGCGAGCTTAGGGAGTGGCTGGCCAGGTTTTTGGCGGAAGCCGTCGCCCAGGCCGGACGAATCGCCAGCAGCAGCAAAAAGACCGAGATCGTGGATGCGCAAAACTACGTCAGGCTGCACCTGAGCCGGAAGATTTCGCTTGAAGAGACGGCGGAATACCTGCATCTGAATCCCAGTTATTTCAGCCGCCTCTTCAAGAAAGAGACCGGAGAAAACTTCATCGAGTTCGTGAACCGGATGAAGATGGAGCGGGCGATGGCCCTCATCAGCGATTCCCGAAAATCGGTGGAAGAGGCGGCATTTTCGCTCGGATACGACAATAAGAGCTACTTCATCAAGCTGTTCAAGCAGCATCATGGAATCGCGCCCAGCCGAATCGTCTGATGGCCGTTCGCCTATGGCGAAGCTGCCGGCCGATGCCGGAGCCGGGAAGGTCATAAGGAGCCGCGGAGCGTGCTCGCCCGGCTTGCAGCTCAAGCCTGCTGCCGGCAACAGGGCGTCTGGAGGTGGCGGGGAAGCCGCCTCGTAAAAACAATACCCCAGGACCAAAGGGTCCTGGGGTATTGATCATGGTCCGTCAATTCAATCTCTTGGATAGTCCACGGACATGATATCCATGAACGGAATTTTGACCATATCCTGCGCCTGCTGGACATGAACCTTGCCCGTGCGGGAATCCATGACCACGATCTGCCCTCGCACGAACTCCTCCCGGCCCCAGACCGTCAGAACGATTTCCGAATTCTCCTGATACGCTTCGGTTATTTGGTTCCCTATTTCCTCCAGGACGAACTCATCTCTCGTGGGACGCTTGGGGACCTTTGCCTTTGCCATGTTCACAACCTCCTGTTGCCAATTGCCGTTCAAATTCCATGCGGCCAGCTTCTTATAAGGCTCATAGCCGCACCGAGAGGTACAAGCACCGTGTATCCAAACCTCGTTTAAAAGTGCAAATTCCACTTGTCGTTCCTAGGAATGATAGACGCACCCTATTTATTTATGAACACGGACCATGGATATCTTCACTAGTTTCCCAATAAACAAGGCGCCGAGTCGTTTTTTTCTATAGAGGGTTAGTATAACATACTTCAAATCAACCTGGACGGTCATCATAAAATCATACGAAATGGTTGCCAAATTGCAACCTTCCGGACGCTCCGACTCGTTTCCTTGAGTAGAAAGGGGAGGCTGACGTGAACATGCATATCCGGACGCACAGATTGGAGGAAGCGCGGTGAAACGTTCTTGCCTGCTTCTGGCGCTTGTATGTACACTGTGCGGATGTGAGAGCAGCGACGAAGGAAACACTCCTGCCGCCGTGGAAGATAGCAACGCGAAAGGTGCTATAAACACAGCAGCTCTGCCCGTCACGAAAGAACAGGGCTCGACAGATCCCCCCCGGCTTTTCCGTCGAGGTTGAAGGCGATCGGGCTGGTTCGGATTTTGAAACGGCGTATGAAATGTGCGCAAAAGCTTTGGCTGACTATTACAAGGCGATCTGGAACGGCTCGGAGATCGATTTGGATGCTTATATCGAGAACAAAAACCTTAATCATTATATGAAAAAAAAGATTGCAGCCCAGTATGATCTGTTTCTCAAGAACAATCTTGTGGATAACCTGGTGACCGATGTTGATATTGGCGTTAGTAAAGCAGAGTACGACGGAGGAGACAAGAGCTACGTCTATTTGAAATTAGATGCGCGCGTTCAAAAGGACGTGGGCAGCTATGCTGAACCTACCGAGTTTCTTGTCCATCGTTCAAATGGAAAGGCAGTTATTGCGGATTGGTATGCGAGCGGAAAGGACAGCTACGATTCCATCGTTCGCGGGGATGGTCAGACGATCGACAATCCTGATATCTGGAATGACAGCGAATGGATAGAGAAAGTAGCTCTTATAACGGATTGAGCTGCACATGCCAGATACGGTTGCGGCTCTTGTCCGATGCGGTCAGCGGCCAATCAAGGCCGAACCAGGACTTATCCACAATTGCGGATTAGTTATTATCCACAAGCTGTGGGTAACAACTCGGCAGGAACCTTTTTCCAGTTGTTCCGTCTGTAAGATTGTCCCGTTCTCAATCAATTGATTATAAAAGGATGGATGGAAAAATGAAGAAGATCATTCCCGGCCTCTTTCTTGCAGCAGCCGTGCTCGTCTCGCCGCCTGCCGCCCATGCGGCTAGCAGCCATATCAAGGTTGATGGGGCAGCTGTCGCTTCGGATGTAAAGCCTGAAATGAAGAACAATCGCACCATGGTGCCTTTGCGTGTAATCAGCGAGAATTTGGGAGCTGCGGTCGATTGGTCCCATTCGGAAGTGACGCTGACGAAGAACAAGATGAAAGTGATTCTAAAGGCCAATAGTGCGACTGCGGTAAAAAATGGCGAAGAAGTTCAGCTGGACTCCAAGCCGTACGTCAAAAACAATCGGGTTCTCGTTCCGCTGCGATTTATTGCCGAAACCTTTGGCTGCACGGTCGGTTACAGCAATTCCACGGTAACGGTCGATTCTCCGCCGCTGGTCATTAATGATATCGCAATAAAGACCCTTCAAACCGAATACCATATGACCATGGGCGGCGTCGTCGAGCAGATCAATGGAAATTCCTATATCGATTCGGTCTACAAGCTCATGGATAGCGGCAAAGGCCAGAAGGTCGATGCGCCTGCCAGCTTCGCGTGGAGGGCCAACATCGATGTGCCTGGGTCCTATTATAAAAATAAGCAATATGACTTCCTGGACAGCAAGGGAAGCAGCGTGAAGCGTTATGATGTTTATACTTTGGTCGAGGCTTTCCCGGCTGAGGATCTGAAAGGATTTGCAAAGGTCCTCATTCATGACGCCAAGAGCGACCAATGGTATTTGTTCAGCGAGACAGCAGTAAATTCCCTGGCGAAGCTGACGGACTCAGCCTCCTCGAACGGTTATTCGAAGGTAATCAGCAACACGGTTGTTTAAGCCGCGGCAGCCGACAGTGCTTGCAAACTGATCAGCACCTGACAGGCTTTGCTCCTCGGAGAGCTTGTCCTTCAGCTTAATAGGCTATCCAAAGCCGCATCTCTCCCGAAGTGGAGGGAGCGGCTTTTTTTTGGTTCTATATTATTCAATTCGAGCAGGAAGACGGCAAGAAACGATAGAGAAGCTGACGCGCTCTTCACGAAAGCCGGTTTTCAACCGATAAATACAATCTAGATTTATTGATATTTTAGTAGGCGGATGGAGGCATATGTGGATGCGGAGGGTTGCCGGCATCATCTTCCTCGTGGTGTCGCTAAGCATCTGGATACCGCTCGGCATCAGCTCGGAGCGAGGTTCGGAACCGAATCGGCTGCGGGCGGAAAAAGGCGTGCTCGATCTTGCCGGCTGGGACGGCTCCGGCCGGATCGCGCTGAACGGCGAATGGGAATTTTATTGGAATGAGCTGCTTGCGCCGGGAGAGGCCTCCCGGCAGGGAGAGCCGGCCTGGATGGAGGTGCCGGGCGCATGGAACGACAGACAGGCAAGCGGGGATGAAATGCCTGCCTACGGCGCGGCGACATACCGGCTCAGGCTTCTCCATGTGCCGGAGTCCGGCGTTTATGCAATCAAAAAGACGAATATCCGCTTTGCCAGCGAGATTTACATCAATGGAAAAAAAGTGCTGATCGACGGCGTGCCCGCTCTGAGCGAGGACGCGTATGTGCCGGGCAACTCTCCCAGGATTGCTGCTTTTGAGCTGGAGCGCGGAGAGGCGGAGATTGTCGTGCATGCATCCAATTACGACTATCTCGATTCCGGCATCCCGATGCCGATCTACTTCGGCAAGCAGGAGGCCGTCCGCGCCGCCCATGAACGCAGCCTGCTCGGAGAATCGACCATGGCCGTTGTGCTCACGGTCGTCGGCCTTATTCACCTCGTGCTGTTCGCGGCTGTGTGGCTCTACGGGCAGCGGGATTATTCGCTGCTGCTGTTCGGCCTCACCTGCTTCGGCTTGGCCGTATTCAACGGCCTGCTGGGAGAAAGGCCGCTGACCCTGCTGCTGGACGGGCTGTCCTTTCAAACGTTATATACAATCAAGGATATGAGCTCTCTAGCCGGCTTCATCGTCTCCGTCTATCTGCTTCGGCTATTGCAGGGAGACCGCCCCAACCGATGGCTGCGGCTGTTCGTGCTGGCGCTGCTGGTCAGTCTGCTTTTGTTTCCGTTTCTGGACATCCGGGAGTACCTGTTGATTTATCAGCTCATCATTTTCGCTGAGCAGCTGCTGATGGTTTGGCTGTTCTGGAGCGCTGCGGCTCATTATGCGCGCGCAAGCCGGGCCAAGCGGTACGAGGCGCTGCTGCTGCTGCTGGCTGTGCTGCTGCTGATTCTGTACTCCATCTGCTGCTGGCTGTTCGGCTTGTCGCTGCTCAACTCGTTGCTGCTGACCCAGATCTACGTCGTTTTGTTCAGCCTGGTCGTCTTTCTGATCATTGTCTACCGCTTCTACTCGGCATTCCGCGAGATGGATCATATGCACCGCAAGCTGCTGCGGCTGGATCGCCAAAAGGACGAATTCCTCTCGTCGACGACCTATCAGCTGAGGGCGCCGCTGCAGGATATCGTCCACCTGGCCGACAGCGTAGCCAAGAGCACGGCCATCCCGCCGGGCTCCGGTCCCGCGCGCAGCCTCGAGCTGATTGCCGGTACGGGGCGCAAGCTCGGGTACCTCGTCCAGGATCTGCATGATTTCTCCCGGCTGAAGCATGAGGACATCCAGCCGGAGCTGCGCAACCTCGATTTGAGGTCCGCAGTCGAATCGGTGCTTGGGCTGCACCGGTCCCTGCTGGGACGCCGGCCGGTTCTGCTGCTGAATGGGGTAAAGGAAAATATGGCGGCAGTCTATGCGGACGAGGACCGGCTGGTGCAGATTCTTCATCGTCTGGTCGGACAAGCCGCGTTTCGGGCGGAAGAGGGCAGAATCGAGATCGATGCCGAGGAGCAGGGAGGCTTTGCAGTCGTGACGATCCGTTTCATCGGGAAAAGAAAGCCGATGCACTCGGATGAGCGATTCATCGCCGATCCTCCCCTGTCCGGCGAGGACTCCGCCGATCTGGCGCTGCTGATCTCCCGCCGGCTGATCGAGCTGCAGGGTGGCCGGGTGCTGCAGCCGGCGCCGGGAGAGGCGGAGCTGCCGTTCCGATTCGCCCTGCTGCTGGAGGCCGAGCATGGCGGCAAGCCGGCCCGGAGGGGAACGGGAGCGAAGGAGCCGGCTGCCGCCGCCCATTTCCTCCAGGCCGCCCGCGACGGCAGGCAGCGTCCGGCCGTGCTTGTGGCCGATCCCGACACCGCCAGCCTGCACGCGATTTCCCAGCTGCTGGAGCAGGAAGGGCTCCGGGTCGAGGCTGTCCATTCGGCGAAGCAGATGCGGGAGGCGCTCGGCAAGGAACGGGAGTTATGCCTCGTGCTGCTGGGCGTATCGCTCACGGACGGCAGCGGCTACGAAGCCCTTCAGGAAGCGAGGGAGCGCTTCTCGCCTTCCGAGCTTCCCGTGCTGATGCTGACCGGCCGGCGCCGGGAGGAGGACCGCAAGCTGGCCCTCGATCTCGGCGCGAACGATTACGTCGCCAAGCCCTTCGAGGCGGAGGAGCTGCTCGCCAGGGTGCGCAGCCTCGTCAAGCTGCGGCAGTCGGTCAAGGAAGCGAGGGAGCGGGAGATCGCCTTCCTGCGCTCCCAGATCAATCCGCATTTCCTGTACAACGCGCTCGGCGCCATCGCAGAGCTGTGCGTCGAAGATCCGGCGAAGGCGGAGAAGCTGACGATGGATCTATCGGGATATCTGCGCGGCAGCTTCGACTTCCGGGAGCTGGACTCCTTGTCTTCGCTCGGAGCGGAGATGAAGCTGATCGAGGCGTATGCCGAAATCGAGAAAGCCCGCTTCGGCTCCCGGCTGAAGGTAAGCCTCCGCTGCGACGCCGATCCGGGCCTGCGCTTCCCTCCTCTGCTGCTTCAGCCGCTCGTGGAGAACGCCATCCGCCACGGCCTTCTCTCCAGGGGGCGGGGCGGAGAGGTCAAGGTCACGATCTCCGAGCGGGAGGGCTTCCTGCATGCGGCGGTGGAGGATGACGGCGCCGGATTCGATGCGGAGGCGATGTATGTTCGGCTGCAGCAGCCGGAGCGCATCGGCGGAGTCGGGCTTTGGAACGTCAGCGAGCGGCTGCGGCTGCTGTACGGGGAGAAGCTGGACCTGACAAGCCGGGCGGGGCAAGGCTCGAGGCTGGCCTTCCGGGTTCCGGTCGCGGCCAGGTCCGCACGCGGTTATGACAAAGGAGGATGAGCGATGCTGCAAGCGATTATCGTGGATGACGAGGAGCTGTCGGTTCGCCGGCTGTCGCGAATTGCTGGCGAGATCGGCGGCGTGGAGATCCGCCGCAGCTTCTTCAGTCCGGCGGAAGCCTGCGAGTTCATCCGCAGCCATCCCGTCGACGTCGCCTTTCTCGACATCAACATGCCCGAGATCGACGGGATGGAGCTTGGAGCCCGGCTGAAGCAGCTGCAGCAGTCGCTTGAGGTCGTCTTCGTAACCGGCTACGACCGGTACGCGGTCGATGCCTTCGAGCAGGACGCGGCGGACTATGTCCTCAAGCCGGTCAACGCGGAGCGGCTGGCCAAGACGCTCGAACGTCTCCAGAAGCGCCTTAAGCCGTCTCGGGAGCCGCTTGCGCAGCCGAAGCTCGGCGTCCGCCTGTTCGGCGGCATCCGCTTTTTCCGCTACGACGGTACGGGCGGCGCGGAAGCGCCGATCAAGCTGCGCAGCCCCAAGACCGAGGAGCTGTTCGTCTACCTGCTTTGCAAAGGGACCGTCAGCCGGGAGGAAGTCGCCGATACGCTGTGGCGAGGGCTCGACCCGGACAAAGCCGCCAAAAACATCAACTCCACGCTCTATTATATCCGCCGGCCGCTCGCAGACGCCGGCCTGGAATCGCTGCTGCAGGCCGGACGCTACGATATCCGCATCGACGCCTCGCAGGTGGATTGCGATCTGTACGAGTACGAACGCATCGTCCAGCGGATCCGTGCGGAGCCGTCGCCGGATCTGCTGCGCTTCGACCAGGCGGAGGCCGCGGCGCAAGGCTCGTTCCTGACCGGCAAGCTGTACGAATGGGCGGGCGAGCTGTCGCGGCGCCTGGAGCGGGAGCGGATGGAGCTGATGGAAGGGAAGGCGAGATTGCTGCTGCGGGACAGCAAGCCTCAGGCCGCCTTTCCGCTGTTACAGCGAATGATCGAGCTCGATCCGCTGCGGGAGGATATCCACGTGGAGCTGATCCGCCTCTACATCCGCCTCGGCCGCACCCATGACGCGGCCAGGCAGTACCGGGAGCTGGAGGAGAGGCTCGCCCGCGATCTCGGCGCGGCTCCTTCCCGTTCGTTCGCGTCGCTCATGAACGCCGCTCATTTTTAATTTCATCGATAAGCCAGGACTTTAGAACTAAAGTCCTGGCTTTTTTTGTGTTTTCTATCGCTTGTTTATTTTTCGTTTATTCCTTTTTCCTAGAATGGACTCGGATTGTGTCGAAATTAGAGTGGGTCTGAAGTCAGTCTTCGACAAGGGGATAAGGGGGGCACTGAGGTGCATCTGCGCAAAATTGGCAAACGAGGGTTCAAACTGCTTCTGGCGGCGAGCCTGCTCGTCGGAGCCGCGGCAGGAGGCTGGGCTGCGCCGGCCGAGGCGGCTGCGGCCGATCTGGAGGTTACACAAAAATTCGGCAACCGCATCGGCAATCTCAGCTATGAGGCTCAGAATGCGTTCGGCAATTTCTACAACAGCATGGAGCAGGGCTTCTATATGCAGCATGATCCGGACACGTCGGCGGACTGGGGCGCCGGCGATGTATTCACGGATGAATCCGGAGCGACCTACACGCTGCGCGTCGGCGAAAATCCGCTGCTCTCGGCAATGGCGCTGAGCGGCCACGCTTCGATGAAGATCGGCTTCGGAACGCTCCGCAAAAACTACGGGGTGTTTTCCGGATCGGAAAACTCCAGCATCGAAGTCAAGGTCAACGGCCAGGAAATCATGTATTACAACACGAACAGCACGAGCGGCAGCACGCAGATCTACAACAAATCGGTTGAACGCCTGCTGACGCCGGGCGCCGTCATCACGATCCGCATCTTCGGCCAGGACGACGACGACGGCCCGACGGGCGTGCGCGGCCTGTACATCAAGTTCGAGGACAAGGAGCGTCCCGTGCTGGAGGGCTACACGTTCACCGGCAACGGCGCTACCCGGGAGAACGAAGAGATTCATCAAACCGAGCTTTATGTGAAAAAGAACGAGTTCGTCGACCTCGCCTACAACTTCAGCGAGCCGGTCCGGCCGACCTCGGTGACGGCAAGCTTTTCCGATTATTTCCTAAGGCATCCGCTGTTCGTCAATCCCGACGGCACCGGGCTGCCGGCGGCCGGCCAGCCGCAGTACCTGCAAAACACGACGTACAGCGCGGCCAATCTCGGCACGTACCATGACAAGATCGCCTACCGGTACGCCGCTTCGGCCTATCACAACAGCGGCAACCTGCCGCTGGAGCCGAAGGTCGACGGAAGCACGCTGAACGCCGCTCCGATGGATCTGTCGCTCAAGGAGAAGCTGGAGCAGGCCGTGCTGGCGGACGCCGCGGGCAACGTCGCAACGATGCGCTTCCCGAACAAGGCCAGCGCGGCCAGCCTGCCGAAGGTGCAAGGGCATACGCTGGATCCGTTCGACTACAAGGCCGGCGGCTACCGGGTCATCGTGGATGCGGTCCGGCCGAAGTACAGCAAGTCCGGCAACGGCATCCAGCCGGAGATTCTCACCGGCACGACGCTGAACAAAGGCGACGTCATCGACTTCAGCGTGCAGCTCACGGAGCCGGGCATCGTGAACCGGATCTGGGAAGGCCAGGAGGCGGGCACGTACCTGCTGTTCAACAACGGCATGAAGGCCTACTACGTCTCCGGCTACAGCAAGAGCGTCTGGAAATTCCGCGCCGTCATCGGCGACTCCGTCGATCTGGAGACGCCGCTGCTGAAGGTGATCGCGCTGTCTCACGACAACAAGACGCCGGCTCTGTCCGACCTGTCGGTCATTCAGGACTATGCGGGCAACCTGCTCATCCAGCCGGCGAACTACGACGGCGTGTTCGAGAACGCGCCGATGGATGTGGAGCCGTCGCTCGTGAACTCCAAGATCGACTGGGCGAATCTGTTCATCGACAACACGAAGCCGCTCATCGGCTACCGCTACGAGGCGGGAGGCGCGACGGCCACGGCTTACGCCAAGGCAGGCAAGGTGACGATCGACGCCAACGATCCGTCCCTGCTCGTCCCGGCGCTCGATCCGGCCGTACAGGACCGGGGAGCGGAGCGCCCGAGCCGCGGCATCTACCGTCCGAGCAATATGACGGGAGAGGCGGCGCCGTCGATCGGCCTCGTGTATTACGCCTGGAGCCAATCACCGGCCGATCCGCTGGCGGGCAAGGAGGCCGACAACTATGCGGCTGTGAAGCGCTACTCCCTGTCGGCGAAGCAGCCGTCGGAGGAGCTGTATCCGGAGATGACCGGGCTCAAGCTATCGGCCGCCAACAACAAGACGAACGTCATCTCCCCGCCTCCCGAGGCGCTGCTGCCGGAGAACAGCGGCAAGTGGTACCTCCATACATGGACGGCGGACATGACCTGGGATACCGCGCGCGAGCTGATGCAATACGAAAAGATGAAGGACTACGTCCTCAAGCACGCGGAGCAGTATGAGGCCTGGAAGGCGGAGGCGCCCGGCTCGGAGGCGGACAAAACCTTCTACGCCGACAACAAGGCGCTGGCGGCCGTCGGCCAGTACGGCGACAAGAACGAATGGAAGCTGGAAGACTTCAAAAACGATGATTCCAACTGGACGCATGAGGTCGGCGTGCTGCGCCTCGACAATCTGCAGCCGCAGCTGGAGCCGGCAGTCGTATCCGCCGACGGCACGGCGGACGTGACCGTGCAGGCGCTCGTGGAGGAGCCGCACAGCGGCATCCGCAGCATCGGCTACCAGTGGGTCAAGGACGGCTTCCAGCCGCAGGAGCTGGAGTGGAAGCCGGCAGCGACGGTGGCCGGAGCGGTATATGGAGACGAGGCGCCGTCCTACACGGTGACGCAGTCGACGTACACGGACGTATTCGAGGACGGAGCGTACTGGCTCTATCTCAAGGCCGAGGATCAGGCCGGCAACCTCATCGTCGGCACGCCGCAGAACGCGCCGGTCACCGTCAGCACGGAGCAGGCGCTGCCGACGCGGTTCCTGCCGGAGCCGAACGCGGCCTATACGCGCAGCGGCGAAGTGAGGTTCTGGATCGGCCAAGCGTCGCCGGACTACGTCGGCTACGCCTGGTCGGACAGCCCGCTGAGGCCTTCGGACAGCGGCTTCGCGGCGCTGGAGCCGGACGCCGCGGCCGAGGAGGGCTGGACGGGGTACGCCATTCCGGACGAGGAGAAGAGCGGCGTCCGCTATGTGCATGTGAAGGCGGCAATCGGGGAGCGCACGCAGTATTACTCGCGGGCGTACTATTTCGACAATGAACCGCCGCAGATCGGCTTCGGGCTGGAAGGCCTGAACTATCCGCTGCCGAAGCAGAGCGTGCTCGTCACGCTTGCCGAGCTGTACAGCAAGAGCGGCCTGACCGCCTCCTACCAGTGGGTGCGCGAGGGAGAGCCGGAGCCTTCGGAGAGCTCCGGCGGCTGGGTGTCTCTCGGAGACAGCCGTGTCGCGGAGCTGGAAGGGGCAAAGGTCCTGGCTGACGGCGAGACGGCGGACTTCCGCCTGTATGTAAAGGCGACCGATGGAGCGGGCAATACGGCTCTCGCGGCCACCACAGGCACGTTCAAGCTGACAGGTCCGGTCAAGGATTCGCCGGCCGCGCCGGGAACATCGGCGCTTGTCCGGCTGACCGGCGACGAGGCGGACGGCTATACCGCCATCGTCAAGCTGGGGCTGCAGACCGACAACCCTTCCGGCTATGAGTATTCCGTTTCTCCGGACGGGGGCGAGAGCTGGCAGAAATGGCGTCCATATACGACGTTCGTCAGCCTCAAGGTGCCGTCGGGCGACGCTGCCGCGCTGCAGGTGCAGGTCAAATACCGCTCGCCGAGCGGGAAGATCGGCGCCGTCTATCCGGTCGACGCCAAGGGCTTCGATCCCGATGCCGAGCCGGTCTATGCCGTAGCGGCGATGTCCGGGCTGACGCCGGTGAACGGAGCTGATGGAGCGACGTTCGAGATCGCTCCGCCGCCGGGCATCCGGATCGCGATCTCCAAGCTCAACCCGCATCAGCCGACGCGCTCGGGCAACCGGTTCAACGTCAAGCAGAACGGCTTCTACACGTTCGAGCTGACCGACCTGAACGACGCGAAGCGCAAGGAGACGCTCGTTGTCGTCGTGAACAACGTCGACGATGTGAAGCCGGAGGGCGTCATCCAATACTCCGTCAGCAACAACATCAAGACGAACGGCCATGTGACGGCGATGCTGACCGGCCTGGAGCCGATCATCATGACGAACAACGGCGGCAAGAGCGTCTACACGTTCACGGAGAACGGCAGCTTCGAATTCGAGTTCAAGGATGCGGCCGGCAACACGGGCAAGGCGACGGCAATCGTGTCGAACATCGACCGCGATCCGCCGCGCGTGCAGATTGTGCGCTCCTACGCCTACGGCAAGGACGGCAGCCAGAGCTTCGGCACTCTCCGCGATTCCAGCGGCCGCGTCGTGCTCTCCTCGGGCGTGACGCTGTCGGTCGTCAAGGCGGACAGCCAGGCGCGCGACTTCGTCGTGCACAGCCAGAACAACGGCGTCGCGGTGACGAAAAACGGGACCGTATCGTTCACGATCGGCGACGCGCTCGGCAATACGATGATCGTCAAGGAGCAGGTGGAAGGCGTCGTCAGCGAAGGCCCGCAGCCGGAGCGCGTCTCCTACGCCTTCGTCGACAGCCAGGGTGCCGAGCTGCCGGCAAGCCGCATCGTCACGATCGGCGGCAAGAAGTACGCCGCCGGCAGGATGAAGGTGACGCTCAGCGGCAAGGTCGCCGCGCCGAACGCCGTCTTCTCCGGCTTGAGGCCGATCGGGCCGCCGGGCGCCTACAGCAATCAGGTGAGCGGCGCCGGCGGAGCCTATTCGTATTCCCGCATCTTTGAAACGAACGGCTCGTCGGCGATGTCGATCTCCGATGCGCTCGGCAACGCCACGCAGATTCCGGTGACGGTGGCGGGACTGGACAATGCCGCGCCTGCGATCCAGCTGAAGCAGCCGACGGTCGGCATCGTGCAGAACAAAGCCGGCTTCAGCGCCGCGGCCGATCTCGGCGGCTACGAAGTCTCCGACAACTTGTCGGCGGCGGACAAGGTCAAGGTCGAGGTCAGCGGGCTCGACCTGAGCAAGCTCGGACGCCAGCGCGTCGCCTACACGGCGATCGACGAGGTCGGCAACCGTGCGGTCGCCTACCAGGACGTCGTCGTCGTCAAGAGCGGCGGCCTGCTCATCTTCGGCAACGGCACGCTGATCTCGGCCGCATCCGGCGAGCAGGCGCTGTTCGATACGAACCGCATCACGTTCCGCGTGAGCGGCTACAACACGATGAAGGTCGGCGGCAAGGAGACGGTCAACGAGGCCGGCACGTTCGAGCTGCTGTACCAGCCGGGCTTGTACCGCGAGGGCCAGATGAAGTCGATCGCGTCCAAGCTGACGTACCAGCAGCTGGCGGACGGCGGCTACACGGTCGCCTTCCCGAAAGCGGGCTGGTACACGATCGTCGTGCGGACGCAGGAGCGCGACCGCGAGTATGCGAGCTTCTTTGTCGGATCGGTCAAATAGAGTCATGAACGAAGGAACTGGGGGATGCTTGGTGAGGCTGCTCAAACGCGCGATCTCGTCGCTGCTGGCATTCGTGCTGGTGTTTCCTGCCCTGTTCGAGAGCGGCCACGCAGTGGCCGCCGAGCTGGGCAAGAGCCGCACGACGACGATTCAGAATGAATTTATCAAGGTGACCGTCGACAACGAGACGGGACGATACGGCATCCGGACGGTCGAAGGCCAGCCGATCCGCAAGCAGGATCAGAACGTGAGCCTGATCTTCCGCGGGGACGATCCGGAGACGTCGTTCACGACGTTCCGCATCGACGGCACGGACTATATTTTCGGCAACAAGTACAAGTTCGGGCGCGAAGAGTCGCGCACGACGGAGCCGGTGCTTCTCGAGAAGCCGAACGGCACGAAGCAGCTGGAGATGACCTGGACGCTCAAGGGCGTGCAGATCAAGCAGATCCTGCTGCTGTATACGGACAGCAAGGACAAGGCGAACTCGGGCAACGTCAACATCCGCTACGAGGTCGTCAACGGCAGCGGAGTCAAGGTCGAGGTCGGCAGCCGCATCCTGCTCGATACGATGGTCGGCGGCAACGACGGCCCGGCGTTCCAGGTCGGCACGGCGTACAAGGCGCCGCTGTCGGTGGAGCGCAGGCTCACCCATGAGCCGGAGAAGCTGGGCATTCCCGAGGAGGACCGCCCGCTCTACAAGCTTCCGGCCTACTGGGTCATGCGCGACAAGCTCGACCTGGAAAATCCGCAGGCGACGAACGTCGTCGCCTACGGCTTCAACAATGTGGCCGAGCAGAACATCAACATCGTCGACGAGATGGTCGTCGGCCACTGGAACGGCCTTGCGAATACGAAATGGGACTATACGGTCCATCCGAACCTGGATTTCACGCGCGATACGAACGACTACGGCAGCGCCGACTCCGCCGTGGCGTTCTACTGGAATCCGGACGCGATCGAGCCGGGACGCATGCAGAGCTTCGAGACGGTATACGGCCTCGGCGAGATCGTCGCTCCGGACAAGGTGTTCTCGGTCCGCTACGTCGATCCGGTGCAGCAGCTCGCGACGCTGGCCGACGGCAGCGCTTACCGGGACGAGGGCATCTTCGACATTACGGCCGAAATCGAGAACCTGCCGGCGTTCGGCATGGAGCATTCCCGCATCGAGCTCGAGATGACGCTCCAGAGCGGGCTCAGCTTCGTGCAGCTCGACGAGCGCGGCAACATCAGGCGGGACGCCTCCGGCAAGCCGCTCGTGGACAATGTGAGCAGCAAGAAGGTGGAGTACCGCAAGGAGGCGACGCCGGAGGAAGCCCGTCAGGGCATCCAGCCGAAGTACAAGCCGGGCGACACAGTGACGGCTTCCTTCAAGGTCATGGCCAAAGGAAAGCCGTGGCCGACGACGCGCCAGTACATGCTGACGGCGCGCAGCCCGGAGACGCGCAGCAAGCTGGAGGGCGTAAAGGACGAGGGCATCCAGGCCCAGTACGAGTCCGTCAAGTCCAACTTCATTCTGCTGCCGCCGGTAGGCGAGGCGACGCCGACGTATGTATACGGCGTCTCGCCGAAGGAGCTTTACAGCACGGACGTCAAGTACATGACGGTCAACCTTTCGAATATCGAAGCGTACACGACGGGCGGCGAAGGGACGGAGCCGAACTTCGACCTGTATCTGATCGAAAAGGCGACCGGCGACCGCTACCGGGTGCCGGTGAAGGATTCGGTGCTGCTGCAGCCGACCGACGACGGCCTCACGGGAGACATGCGCATCACCTACCGGGGCGGCGACAAGGTCGACGAGACGGGCAAGGTGCTTGAGGAGGGACTCGGACCGGAGCTGCCGCTCGGCGAATACGAAATCGCGATCGATTACAAGGCGGCCGCCGGAGACGATCCGGAGATCGCGTCGATGTACGACATTACGGCCGGCGAGACGATCCTCGTCACCGACAACGACGAATCCCGCATCCGCGAGGCCGGCATCCTGGCGCTGTACAAGGAAGTCGTCGATCTGAGCGGCCTCGACAACGGCGCGACGGTCGGCGCGGAGCGGCTCGAGCAGCTGAACAGCCTGTTCCCCGGCAATCCGTTCAAGGAAGGCAGCTTCCTGTACGCCGCGGCGACGAGCTACAAAAAGACGCGCGCGCTCATCGGAGCCGCCAGCAAGGCGGTCGATCCCGAATTCGATCTGAGCGGGTTCGCCGACGAATCGGCACTGGCGGAGACGCCGCTCTACAACTACCGCATCTTCGAGAGCGAGGAGGATCTGGAGGCGTTCGAGGAGGAGGCGGAGGAAGCGGACATCGACCGCGAGGCGCTCGTCGTCGTGCGCGGCATGGTGAAGCAGGTCGGCACCGGGGACGATCAGCAGATCATCGTCGATACGAAGACCGAGCCTGCCATCATCAACGATTCGGTCGCGTACAGCGGCAAGGACCTCGTCATCGTGCGCGGCAAGCTCGACATCTTCGGCATGAAGCAGCCGGAGGGGCTGCCGCTGCTCGATACGATGTTCGTCAAGGGCGACGGCACGCTGAGCGTGGCCAGCAGCGGCTTCATTTTCCACAAGGGCGAATGGACGCTCGACTTCTTCAACGGCTTCGACAAGACGCTCGGCGGGGACGGCTACGGCATCCCGCGCGCCGGCAGCGGCGAGGACGAAGACGAGGAAGAGGAGAGCAAGGACGCCAACAAGCAGTCGGCGACCAACCCGGAGGACGACAGCCAGAATGGAAGCCTCAAGTGGGCGGTCGGCGGCGTCGGCGACCGGCTCAATCCGCTCCGGCAGATCATGCTGGAGAATGTGTATTTCAACAAGCACTCGCTGTTCAGCGCGCCGAGCTTCTCCATCGACGGCTTCGGCCTGTCGCTGAACGACTTCATTCTCCGCGAGGGCGGCATCTCGTTCGGCGGCTCCGTGTCGCTGAAGGTCGTGAACGCGGAGATCAACAACGTCATCTACAACAGCAAAGGGTTTGTCGGCATCGACGCCAAGCTCGGCTTCGACCTCAATGAAAGCCTCGGCCTGTTCGGGCCGAAGGAGGACAAGAAGGCGGACAGCGAAGGTCCGAAAAAGCCGAGCGGCAGCATCAGCGTCACCCACTACGTGCAGAAGGTAGAGGGGATCAACAACCAGTACGGACTCGAGTTCGAGGCGCAGCTGAAAAACATGGCCGAGGTCTCGATCGAATTCTCGCTCAAGCAGGTCGACGACGGGCGCATCCTGCCGGATGTAATCGCCTTCGGCACGCAGTTGAAGAGCCCGGGCGTGCTCATCACCGGCGCCACCTACCTGACCGCCGTGCGCGGCGCGGTGCGGGAGCTGGCGGATACGATCGCCGGCGGCACCAAGGAGGATCCGTTCCCGCTGACGATCGAGGCGGGCGTCGGCATCCGCTTCGGCATGGCGCCGGCCTACTTCTTCGGCGACATCGACATGACGCTCAAGCGGACCGGCATCAAGATCGAGGGGCGGATGAAATACTCGCCCGATGCCAATGCGGAGGAGGACGACCGCATCCCGATGCTGACGCAGGCGCTGCTGGAAGCCCAGTGGGTGACGCCGTGGTTCGTCCGGGTGCAGGCCGAAATCGACATCGGCGGCTGGGACATCATCGTCGGCAAGGCCGGCATCTTCGTCGGCCAGAACCTGGAGAAGAACCGCACCGACTTCGAAGGCTACATCGGCTCCAAGGTGCAGATTCCGGGCTCGGTGCCGGTCGTCGGCGGCATGCCGCTCTCGAGCGTCTTCCTCGGCGTCAACAACGACAAGCTGTGGGGCAGCGTCGGCATCCTGTTCATCTCCCTCGGCATCACGTATTACTGGGGAGGCGGAGTGGAATTCGGCACGTCTAGCGATCAGCTGCCGGAGGGACTGGCCCATCTGGTCATCCAGGATCCGGAGCGCGGACCGCGCCTGCTCGTCATCGGCACGGGCGTAGAAAAGGTGGCCGACTCCCGCATCGCATCCGAGCAGGAATCGCAGGCGATCGAATACCGCGAGATCGGGAACGGCGCCAAAATCGTCGACAACGGCGACATGACGCTCGGCGTCGGCGGCATCACGGTCAAAAATGGCGGCCGCGTGCATGAGATTCCGATGAGCGGAGTCAGCGGCAACGCCATCATCGAGATGGAATACGACAGCAAGGACATGCCGGCATTTACGCTCAAGGACGGCAGCGGCAAGCTGTATCCGGTGAAATTCGACAATACGAACACGGACAAGACGGCGAACGCGTTCACGCAGACCGTGCCGGCGAAGCAGTCGCCGACGGGCGTGGACATGCGCAAGGCATACGTCATCGTGCCGGCGGACAAAGCCGCCGCAGGCGGCAAATGGACGCTGACGGCGCAGGCGCCGGTCGAGACGAAGCTGCTGAACGTGCCGACGGCGCCGCAGCTGAGCGAGGTCGGCCTGACGCCGAATCCGGCGGATGCCAACAAGTTCAGCGCGACCTGGAAGGTCGACAATGCGAAGCCGGGCGATACGGTCAGCCTCTATCTGGCCAGCGACGCGGTGACGGGCAAGATGGAGAAGCTGTCGACCGGCGAGCTCGTCCAGCAGACCGGCGACGCCGGACTGCTGATCGCCAAGGATCTGCCGGCCGCGGCGGGCAGCGCGGCGATCGACGTCACCCGCATCCCGCTGGCGGGAGGCACGGAGGATATCCGCGGCCTCTTGCGCCAGGGCAGCTATTATGTGCGGGCGGAACTCCATTCGGAGAACGCCTTCGGCACGAAAACGTCGGCGCAGCGCTTCGAGCTCCAGGACCCGATGGCTCCGGCCAAGGTCGAGGGCGTGAGCGTGAAGCCGGCCGGCAACGGCTACTTCCATCTGTCGTTCAAGCCCGGCGCGGTCAAATCCGGCCAGCAGGCCTATGAACGCAGCTACGTCATCGAGGCGCTGCAGGAGCAGGACAAGGCGATGAAGAGCTACGAGCCGTTCGGCACCGTGCTGATGACGGAGGAGGAGCTGAAGCCGTATTGGAACGCCTCTTCCGGACGTTACGAGGGCATTCCGATCGGGGGCTGGGCCGCCGTCTCGACCTCGGACACGATCAACACCTCCAGTCTCGATGGCACGGCGGTTCCGGCCGGCGAAGCGAGCCATGCCGGACTGGAGACGGGCAAGGTCTACACGATCGGCGTGAGCGCCTCCGCCGTGCCGACTGCGGCGGATGACAAGAACCGCAATCCGCATTATGCGGACCGCGCCGACTCGGCTGCGACGCTGCTGCCTGTCGCGCAGAAGCCGCAGCTCACGCTCGGCGGCGGACCGGCCAAGCCGGACGGCAAGAAGTTCTGGGAAATGCTCACGAGCCGCACGGAGCAGAATCTGACGCTCCTCTCCACCCAGCCCAACGTCGAAGTGGAGGCCTATGTCGGGGAGGAGCTGCTCGGCAAGGCGGACATGCGCACCGAGGGCGGCGGTAGCCGCGGCACGCTGAAGCTGGACCGCTTCGCGACGGACGGCAAGTTCGCGGTGGAGCTGAGAGCCCGCAACAAGGCGACCGGAGACGTCTCGGTCACGATGCTGTACCTGACGGTCGACACGATCGCGCCGGTGCTGTACATCGACGAGCCGGCGACCGGAGCCCGAACCAAATCGGGCCGCATCCGCGTCTCCGGAACGACGACCGTCGGCGACGTCCTCACGGTCGCCGGACAGCCGGTCAAGGTCGGGGAGGACGGGCGATTCAGCGGCGAGGTGCTGCTGCCTGAAGGCGCAGGCGCCGCAGCCGAGCTGAAGTTCGTGGCCCGCGACGCGGCCGGCAACGGGAACTCGGCGGTCGTGAACGTCACGAACGACGGCTTCCGGGCGCCGAGCGCGATCCTGCTGAAGCCGATTCCGAAGCTGCAGCCTGGCGAGAGCGTGAAGCTCCAGGCGGTGCTGAAGGTGGCGGACGGCAAGGACGGCAGCGGCAAGCCGCGCTTCAAGGAAGTCGCGCTCGGCAAGGAAGAGCTGGAGCGGCTGAGCCTGACGGCGGACGGCGAAGCGGCGCTGCTGGCCGAGGACGGCACGCTGACGGCTACTGGTGCCGGAGCGAGCCTGATTACGGCGGAGTACCGGGTTTCGGACGCCATGACGCTGCAGGCGATGGCCGTCGCGGAGGTGGCGCTGCCGGCGCCGACCTCGCTCGGCTCGATCCATGCTTCGACCGAAAGCGTGCTCGGCTCGTCGGATAAGACGCGCATCGTCGTCTCCGATGCCGGAGACATGACCGGCCAGCAGCTGGCATACCGCGTCTATGGGGCGGGCGCCAAGCTGCCTGCCTTCAAGGAGGATCTTTCCGGCTGGAGCGTCGTCCCTTCGGACGGCGTCATCGGGGCGAAGCACGGCGATAACGTCGTCGTGGCGAAGCGTACCTCCGCCGGGAAGCTGGCGATGGCCGCTTCGGTGCTGCCTGCGAATATTTGGAACAGCATGCCGGGCGGCTTCGGCTTCGGAGGCGGCGGAGCGCCGGCTGCGGGAGACAAGGCGCAGGCCAGCTTGAACGGCAGTCCCGTCGAGGCGGCATGGGAGGGCAAAACGGTCGTCATCCGGCTTGATGCCTCGAGCGCGGACGGCTCGGCCGACGTTGTTCTCCGCTCGGCGGAAGCGGCGGCGGAGGGCTACCGGATCACGGTCGCCCGCGCGCTCGCCGACAAGCTCGCCGCGGCAGGCAAGACGCTGCGGATCGAGCTGCCGATGGCCAGCCTGTCGCTCGGCGCCTCGCAGCTGCGCGGCGGCAAGGACGATCTTACGTTGTCGTTCGGCTTGAACGACAACGCCGATCGTGCCGCGCTGGATGCGGCGGCGCTCGCCCAAGGCTTCAGGCTGCTGGGCGGCGGCGCAGGCACCAAGCTGCAGCTGGGCCTTCCGTCATCCGGCTGGAAGCCGGCTCCGGCCGCGGTTCTGCCGCTGCCCGAGGGCGTCACGACGAAGGATGTGACGGCAGTGCTGCTGAGGGCGGCAGACGGCAGCTGGACGCCGCTGCCATGGAAGCCGGCTGCGGGCGGATCGGCCGCAGAGGTCGTGCTGACCGGCTCCGGCAGCCTCTATTATGCAAGCAACAGCAAGACGTTCCAGGATGTAGCGCCGCTGTTCTGGGCGGCGGACACGATCCGGCAGGCCTCGGCGAGAATGCTCGTCTTCGGCCAGTCGGCGGCTAAGTTCGCTCCGAACGCCAAGGTGACGCGGGCGGAATATCCGACGATCCTGCTCCGTTCGGCCGGTTACATGACCGAGCCCGCGGCAACGGCCCGCTTCGGAGACGTGCCGGCGGACAGCTGGTACGCACGGACGGTCGCCGTCGCGACCGGCCTCGGCCTCACCAGCGGCAAGAGTCCGGACCGGTACGATCCGGGCGCGGCTCTGACCCGCCTGGAGGCGATGGTCATGGCCGGCAGGCTGATGGCGATTGCCCGGCCGGGCAAGGAGCTGGGCGAGGAAGAAACCGCCCGCGTGCTGGGCGCCTTCGGTGATGCCAAAGCGATTCCCGCTTGGGCTCGGGCACCGCTGGCGGCAGCCGTGCAGGCAGGACTCATTCAAGGCATCGACGGCAGCATTTCCCCGAACGAGCCGCTCACGCGCAGCCAGGCGGCTGCGATCGCGGTCCGGGTGAACGACTGGATGAAATCATAATCGGCCGCAGCAGACGGCAGGCCCGCATCATGCTCCAAGCGTGATGCGGGTTGTCTGCTAAGGACGGGAAAATAGGCGGGGGGCAGGACATGAAGGCAGCAAAAAGAAAACCGGCCTGGAAAGCGGCCGCGCTCGGAGCGGTTTTGCTCGCGGGCGCGCTTGGCGGCACGGCCATGATGGTCAGGGCCGGCGCCCAGACCTGGTCGGGCTCGGCGGATACGAGCTGGTTCGATTCGACGTATACCACATTCAAGATCGACACGCCGGCCAAGCTGGCGGGAATCGCCAAGCTCGTCAACGAGGATGACGGCGTCGACGGCCTCAAGGGCAAAATTCTGGAAGTGGACCACAGCCTGGATCTGTCCGCATACGATTGGGTGCCGATCGGCACCGAGAGCCACCCGTTCAAAGGCACGCTCATCGCCAAGGATGGAGCGAAGTTCGGCATCTCCGGCATGCGCGTCCCATCCTCCATCCCTTACCAGGGGCTGGTCGGCAACATGGAGGGAGGCACGGTCGGCGGCTTCCGCTTCGAGGCGGACGGCTACATCGGCCTCTCCACCGTGTCCGGCAACGTGTATGCCGGCGCGGCGGTCGGCAGGATGGCGGGCTACAGCATCGTCTACGACATCGAGAACGAAATCGGCATCGGGGCCAAAAGCCTCGCGGGCACCGCATATGCGGGCGGCATCGTCGGCTCGGCCGAGGGCCAGGTGGCGAATGTGTCCAACGATGCCGCGGTCGCGACCGAAGGCTCGGCCTACGCTGGCGGGCTGATCGGATACGTATCGTCCGGCAGCCTGCAGATGAAGACGGCGCATAACGAAGGACCGGTCACGGCCGGCGGTGGCGGAGTCATCTATGCAGGCGGCCTTGCCGGCTATACGGCCGGAATTCTGACGATGAACGACCAGAATACGGTCATCGCGAATACCGCTCCCGTCCAGGTTACGGCGGGCAGCATCGTTCATGCCGGCGGCTTCTCCGGCGGCTTCGGCGCTCCTGTCCTGTTCTCCGCCCAGACGGCGGCCAGCGGCTCCGTCACGGTGACGGCTCCGGATGCGGCGGAGGTATACGCCGGAGGTCTGACGGGCTTGATCGACGGGGCGCTGCCTGAGGTGACGATGGCGCTGCCGGCGACGGGAGCAGTCAACGTCCATGCGGGCGGAACCGTCCATGCCGGAGGCATCGCGGGCCATGTCGGCCCGATGCTTTCGTGGTCCAAGGGGTATGCGCAGTCGGCGGCAGTCGAGGCAGAGGGCGGCGGCGACGTCTATGCGGGCGGTCTGTTCGGCTCCGCAGCCAGCGGACTTCAGCTGGTGGAAGCCTCGCCCCGCGCGTTCTCGTCGAGCGGCGACATTCATGTCCTCGGCGGCGGCAAGGTGCGCGCCGGAGGCATCGTCGGCGAGCTCGGCGGCGGCCTGCTGGGCCAGGCCGGCTTCAAGGGCTCGCTTGACGCGAGGGCGCAGGCGGAGCAGGCGGACGTGCAGGCGGGCGGCATTGCCGGCCGCGCAGCCGCAGGCACGGTCATTCGCCATGTCTTCTCCGGCGGCACGGCAGAGGCGCCTGCATCCATCACGGCGCAAGGCGAGTTCGGCGGCATCGCCGGCCGCTCCGAGGGGACGGTCCAGCAGGCGTCGGCCGCTTATCTCCTGCTCAAAGCCGTCGCATCCGACAGCTCGGCCGGCGGCATCGCCGGCAGCGCTTCGGGACGGATCGAGCAGGCCTCGGCGGGCGATCCGGCTGCGAAGGATTCCTCGAGCATCGTCTTCGAGGCGGAAACCGCCGCTTCGGCCGGAGGACGAGACGGCTTCGCAGCGGGCGGGCTTCTCGGCCGCGGCTTCGGCGAGCTGACGGTGACGGACAGCCGGGTGGACCGGCTGTCCGTGAACCTGCCCGCCGGCAAGGCGGGCTACATCTTCGGAGGCGCGGCGGGACGCGTTGAAGGACAAGCCGTGCTCGGCACGGCGGAGAAGCCGGTGCGCGTCACCGGCATCAGCCTGAATGCGCAGGCGGACGACGCCGCGCTCGGCGGCGCAGTCGGCCGGCTCGACGGCTCGGCGCAG
>NZ_BIMD01000027.1 GCF_004000905.1 Paenibacillus humicus NBRC 102415 | reverse complement strand
AGTTCAAGGAGCGGATGAGGGCGCATGGGGAGACGCGGAAGGCAAATTCCGCGTCTTTTTCATTTCGGTTCAGGCTTCCGCCTTGCTCCGGATCGCCGTGCAGGAGGGGACGGCTGTCTATGAATCTGCCGGCTCCCCTAGCATAAGCACAATTATACTTCCCGTCCAAACGTCGCGTCCGGGAGATACATAACGTAGAGTAGAACTTGTGAAAGGGGTTTTGAATCATGTCGGAAGCTGGCTATGGCAATACTTACTCCAGCACAGGCGCCATCCTGGTCCTGTATGTGCTTCTCGTCATCGTCGTTAGTTCTTTCATGTACTGATCCGGTTCAAAAGGGTGCTTCAAAGGAACAGGCGCGGAATGCTAGATTCCGCGTCTTTTTGATTTGGTTCCGATGCATACGGTCCATCCGGGCACCCGGCTGCCGCTGCCTCTGTTGGACGATTCAAGGGAGATGCTCAAGCATGCGGGCAGCGACCGCATCAGCTTCTCGTTGGCGCTCAAGGATGGAACCTCTTCATGATCGGCTTTTATACAGGCAACAACAGCTTTTCGGCTGGCGCCTACGGTACCGAAGAGCTGAAAAGGCTCCCTGTCGGCGAACGGCAGCGGATCAAGAAAGCAGCCGGAATGTACATTTTTTTCGTGGAGCCGTGAGGGACGGAGCTTCAGCTCCGGCGCATTGAGCGGGGGCTATTTGCCGTTTTCGGGAAGGGAGCGACTGTCCTTCATTCGGTTGGCGCAACTAAGCCTCCATAGCATTTCTTTGGCTTGATTGCGATGGCAGCCGGATGCCCATGCACGCCTTCTGCCCGATGCATAGTTGATATAGCATCTCCCTCAAAAGGCTGTGAACAGATGATGCCCGATCGGTTATCCCAACGAATGAAAGCCGCTTGCCGCGGCAAAAAAATTTCGCCTGTCCTCGCTAACGCAGGCTGGACCTCGTCGAACTGGAGCGGGTACGCGGCAACCGGCAGCAAAGGCGCGTTCCGAAGCATCTCCGCTTCCTGGACCGTGCCGCTCGTGCTGCCCTCGGCGCGATCCTCGTATTCCTCCGCCTGGATCGGCCTCGACGGCTACAACAACAGCTGCCTGATCCAGACCGGAACCGAGCATGAGTACGTGAACGGCAAAGCGAACTATTACGCCTGGTGGGAAATACTGCCTCAGGCCGAGACGAGGATCAAGCTGCCGGTATGTCCCGGAGACCTCATCGAGGCTTCCATCGTCAAGCTGAGCCTGTCCAAATGGCTCATCCGGCTGCGCAACGCCACCCGCGGCTGGCTGTTCCGGACCGTTCAGGCTTATAAGGGGCCGCAGACGTCGGCGGAGTGGATTGTAGAAGCTCCGGCCATCGGCGGAGTCATCACCCGTATGGCCCGCTTGACCCCGGCAGCTTTCCGCCGCTGCCGTCTCAACGGCCGCAATCCGAAGCTGACTGTGGCGGAGCGGGGCATCATGGTTCAGAAAGGCCTTGTCACGGCGGTTTCTTGCCGTCCGAACCGCGCCGGGGACGCATTCCTTGTCCGCAGCGTTCGCCTGCGCATCCCGGCGGCCGACGTTTCCTGAGATCCGCAGCCGCAGATCGGAGGCTCTACCCCAAAAAAATAGATATAATCCCAAAACTGCCACCATTTACGGTCCTTCGAGGCCGTTTTATACTTGTTTATGTAAACGCTTACTTAAGGGAAAGGCATCCAATTTAGTTGAGGAATGGGGAGAGGAAGCCATGAAGCGTAAAGCGCTAGCCTTAACGTTCGCCTCGGTCATGATGACGGGGTCGCTGCTGGCCGCATGCAGCAATTCCACGCCGCCGCCAACGAGCGCGGCGAACACCGGAGGAACGGAGGCGACCAAGGAGCCGGCCGCGAGCGCCGATCCTTCGGCCAGCCCGCAGCCGACCGCGAGCACGGACAGTTCCGGCGGAGCCAAGGAAACGCCGCGCAACGAGACGCTCTATATCAACGGCCTGCAATGGGGAGCGCCGACCAACTTCAACCTGCTGAGCGGCAACCCGGCTTTTCCGATCAACTACGGCAACTCCCGCGAGCTCGTGTATGAAACGCTGTTCATGATCAACATGATCGACGGAAAGCTCGAGCCTCTCCTCGGCAAGTCGTACAGCTGGACGGACGACAAGACGCTGCGCATCGAGCTGAACCCCGACGCCAAGTGGAGCGACGGCCAGCCTTTTACTTCCGATGATGTCGTGTATACCTATGGCCTCGGCAAAAAATACGAGCTCAACTGGTCCAGCTACTGGGATTACATCCAGGACGTCAAGGCGGACGGAGCGAATGCGGTCGTCATCAGCCTGAACCCCGCCAACGCCAACAAACTGACCGTAACCGAGAGCATCGAGCTGATGCCGATGCTGCCGAAGCATATATGGGAAGGCGTCGAGACAAAGTCGAACAACGACCTGGCGACGATCCGCAAGGAAATGAACGCCGACCCGGTCGGCACCGGGCCTTACAAGCTCATGTTCTACAACGACCAGAAGATCACGCTCATCCGCGACGACAACTATTGGGGCCAGAAGCTGTTCGGCAAGCTGCCCGCTCCGAAATATATCACGCATGTCATCTACAAGGACAACGCGGCCGGAGACCTGGCGTTCAAGAGCGGCCAGGTGGACGTCTCGCAGCAGTTCACGCCGCAGGTGTGGAAGATGCAGGAGAAAGCTCCGATCAAGACGTTCTTGAAGGATGCGCCTTACTATTTGCCGGGATCGATGCCATCCATCTTCTTCAATATGTCGAAAAAGGGCCTCGATTCGCCGGAAGTCCGCAAAGCGATCGCGATGTCCATCGACTACAAGAAAGTGTCGCAGCTGGCCATGAGCGGCTATTCGGGCGACATGAAGCCTTCGCTGACGCTCGATACGCCATCGGAGTCCAAGTTCGTCGACCAGGACGCCATCAAGCCGCTGCAGTGGACGACGGACACCAAAGCCGCGAACGCGCTGCTCGACAGCATCGGAGCGAAGAAGGGCAAGGACGGCATCCGTGTGCTAAACGGCCAGCGTCTCGGTCCGTACGAAGTCGAGTGCCCGTACGGCTGGTCCGACTGGAACGCCGCGCTGGAGATCGTCGCCCAGAGCGCCAAGGCGATCGGCATCGAAATTCGTACGAAGTTCCCTGAAGCTCCGGTCTGGACGAACGACCTGCAGACCGGCAAGTTCGACATCATCATGAACACGCCGGCCGGCAATGTGACGCCAAGCAACCCGTGGAGCCGCGCCCGCACGATCATGTATTCCAAAGGCGTAGCGCCGGCCGGCGAGATGGCGTTCTGGAACTGGGGCCGCTATAAAAACGACAAGGCTGATGAGCTGATCGACAAGATCCCGACCGCATCCGAAGCCGACGCCAAGAAGATGTACACGGAGCTGACGCAAATCTGGCTGAAGGACGTCCCGTCCATTCCGCTGATGTACCGTCCGTGGGTGTTCTACACCGTGAACGAGTCGGTCTGGAAGGGCTTCCCGGTCGACGGGGACGGCAGCAACATTCCGCCGCAGATCGCGATAGACGGGGCGGGCATCAAGGCTCTGTATAAAATCACGAACTGACTTCGCTGGCAAGGCGGCCGCTGCGCGTGCCGATCTCTCTTCCGATCGCGGTTGAACTCGGATGCTCTCGATCGCTTGACCCCTTGCAGGGTAAGCATCCTCGTTCAAAGGCGAACGCGCTGCTTCTCCAGAGAGATTCGGCCCGCTCCGCTCCGGGCAGTCGAACCAAACCGCCGCTGCGCGGATAGTCGAACCGAACCGCCGCGGCCATCTCCGCTTCCGGGCACGCTTGGACTCGGAAGCTTGCACGGCTATGCCTCGACCGCAATCATTGCCTCGCAACCACAGGGCCGCCGCGTATGCGGCCGGCCCTTCTCCTTAAAGGAAGGTGAAGCTCTTGAATGCCTATGCCCGCTATTTCCTGAAGAAGTCCGGCTGGTATCTCGTCACGCTGCTGATCGCGCTGATTCTTAATTTCCTGCTGCCGAGACTCATCGAGGGCAACCCGGTCAGCACGATCGCTTCCCAGGTGTCGCAGGGAATGACGGACAGCGATTCCATCAAGAAGGTGTACGACAACTTCATGAAGGAGTTCGGGGTGGACAAACCGCTCCTCGCGCAGTTCGGCATTTACCTCAAGAAGCTTGTCACCGGCGATCTCGGAACATCCTTCGGCCTGTATCCGCGCAAGGTATCCGACATCCTGATGGCCGCCGTCCCCTGGACGGTCGCGCTTCAGCTGCCCGCCATCCTCGTCGGCTGGATCATCGGCAACGTGCTCGGCGCGGTGGCCGCCTACCGCAAGGGCGTCTTCGACAAGGTGCTTTTCCCGGCGGCGCTGTTCGTAAATTCCATCCCTTTTTTCACCCTCGCCATCATCATGCTGTACCTGCTCGCGATCACGCTCAAGTGGTTTCCGATGTCCGGAGGCTACGATTATCAGATGGTGCCGCATTTCAGCCTCGACTTCATCCTCTCGGTGCTCCGCCACCACACGCTGCCGTTCCTCTCGATCGTGCTCGTCACGATCGGCGGCCAGGCGATCGGCATGAGGGAGATGAGCATCTACGAGCTGAACTCCGACTATGTGCTGTACAGCAAGCTGCTCGGCATCCGCGATTCGCGCGTGGCGCGTTATGTGTTCAAAAACGCCATGCTGCCGCAAATTACAGGCCTTGCCCTGTCCATCGGCACGATGGTCGGCGGCTCGCTCATCTGCGAGATCGTCTTCAGCTACCCCGGTATCGGCACCTGGCTGTTCACGGCCATCCGGCAGCTGGATTACCCGCTCATCTCCGGCTGCACGCTGCTGATCGCGCTGACGGTGCTGCTGGCGAACTTCACAATCGAGATCGTCTACGGCATCGTCGATCCCCGCATTAAGGCGTCCCAAATGGAGGAGAACTGAGATGAAGCATTCCGCCGGCATTCTGATCCGTTCGCCCAAGTTCATGTTCGGCGCCATCATGCTGCTGCTGATGGTCGCTCTTGTCGTCATCGTGCCGCTGATCAACCGGGCCGATCCGCTGTCGATGGAGGCGCTGGCGTTCCAGCCTCCGGGCGGGGGGCTGCTGCTCGGCTCCGACAACTTCGGCCGCGACCTGTTCCTGGAGCTCGTCTACGGCATCCGCACCTCCATCATGGTCGGCCTCGTCGCGGGCGTCTTCGCCACGATCATCGGTCTGGCGATCGGGCTGCTGTGCGGATACGCCGGGGGCTTTCTCGACAACATCCTGACCGCGGTGACGAACATGTTCATCGTCATCCCGTCGTTCATCATCCTGATCCTGATCTCCGTCAGCATCAACTCCCGCAGCTCGCTGCTCGTCGCCCTGATCATCGGCCTTACGAGCTGGCCGTGGACCGCGCGGGCGGTGCGCGCCCAGACGAGCTCGTTGAGGAACCGGGATCATGTCAATCTGGCCAAAATATCCGGACACAGCACGCCGAAGATCATCGTCTTCGAAATTCTGCCGTATATCGCTTCCTACGTCGTCATGGCCTTCATCCTCCAGGTCGCTTCCGGCATCCTGTCGGAGGCTTCCATTTCTATGCTCGGCCTGGGGCCGTACAACACGATCTCGCTCGGCATCATCATGAACTGGGCGCTCGTCTTCGAAGCTCCGGTCGCCGGGGCGTGGTGGGCGTTCATCCCGGCCGCCTTCTCGATCGCCGTCATCACCTTCTCGCTGTACATGATCAACACCGGCATGGACGAGATCTTCAATCCGAAAATCAGGAGTGAGCGCGCATGAGCCGGAAGCTGGCGGACCTGCAACCCGAACTTGCCCCCGAGCCCCTGCGGCGCGTACTGGAGGTCGAAGGGCTCAAGACGTACTATCGGACGCGTCTGAACGAAAAGGTGTTCGCCGTCGACGGCGTCGACTTCGCGCTCGAGGAGGGCAAGGCGCTCGGCATCGCCGGCGAGTCCGGCTGCGGCAAGTCGACGCTGTCGATGAGCCTGATGGGCTTTTATTTCCCGCCTCTCTATTACGGAGAAGGCTCGATCTCCATAGGCGGCATCGACATCATGAAGCTCGGCAAGGAGAGGCTGCGCAAGCAGATTCTCGGCCGGGAAATCGCCTATATTCCGCAGGCCGCGATGAACGCGCTCAATCCGACGCTGAAGATCATCCGCTTCATCGAGGATCTCATGAAGGAGCATCAGCCGAAGCTGACGAAGCCGCAGGTGAGGGCGATGGCGGAGGAGAGATTCCGCACGCTGCATCTCGCTCCGGAGGTGCTGGACGCCTATCCGAGCGAGCTGTCTGGCGGCATGAAGCAGCGGACCGTCATCGCCATCTCGACGATCCTCAATCCAAAGGTGCTCGTGGCCGACGAGCCGACCTCAGCGCTCGACGTCACCTCGCAGAAGGCGGTCATCCGCCTGCTCAAGGAGCTGCTGGACAAGAAGTTCATCCGTTCCCTCATCTTCATCACGCATGAGCTGCCGCTGCTCTACCATGTGACGGACGACATCATGGTCATGTACGCGGGCGAGATCGTCGAGCGGGGCACGGCGCAGCAGATGGTGTTCGACCCTGTCCATCCTTATACCAAGCGGCTGATGGGCTCCATCATCGTCCCCGAGGAAGGCATGAAGGACCACAAGCTGTCGGCCATTCCCGGGGCTCCGCCCAACCTCAAGAACGTGCCGGAAGGCTGCCGCTTCGCGGAGCGCTGCGACTTCGCGCGGGAGGAATGCCGCAGCGGCAAGATTCCGATGCGCGTGGAGGCCGGCAGGACATACCGCTGCATATTCGGCGTGGATACCTTGAAGGAGTGGTATGCGGATGAAGAAGTTCAGCGATAAGGACATTCTGCTCGCCGGAGTCGGCGTCACCAAGGTGTTCGGCTACGGCAAGAAGAAAAAGACGGCCGTGCGTGAGGTGGACTTCGCCTTCCACAAGGGCGAGATCATCTCCATCGTCGGGGAGAGCGGCAGCGGCAAGACGACGCTCGCCAAGATGCTGCTCGGCCTGCTCAAGGAAACGAACGGCAGGATCGAATACGAGGGGGCTCCGAGACGGCTCAAGGGGCATAAGGAGCGCCGGAACTACTGGAAGGACATCCAGGCGATTTTCCAGGATCCGTTTTCCTCGTTCAATATGTTCCACCGGGTGGAGAAGCTGCTGCGCGACTGCATCGCCCTGCAAAGCCTGGAGCTGAGCAAGGAGGAGGAGCGCCGGAGAATGATCGATGCCTGCTCGTTCGTCAACCTGAAGTTCGACGAGCTGTACAACAAGTACCCGTTCGAGCTGTCCGGAGGCCAGATGCAGAGGCTCATGATTGCCCGCATCTTCATGATGCGGCCGCGCATCCTGATCGCCGACGAGCCGACATCGATGATCGACGCGTGCTCCCGCTCCACCATTCTCGACATGCTCATGAAGCTGCGGGAGGAGAACGGGATGACGATCATTTTCATCACGCATGACGTCGGGCTGGCCTACTATGTCAGCGATACGCTTTATATTATGGAAAAGGGGCGCATCGTGGAAAAGGGGCCGGCGGAGAGGGTCATCCTGCAGCCGCAGCATGTCTACACGCAGCAGCTCATCGCCGATGTGCCGAAAATCCATGAGGAATGGAACCTGGCATAGAAAGCGGCAGAAAAAAAGCCATTTCGACCTGAAAAGGTCCGAATTGGCTTTTTTTGCTGAAAAAGCAAAGCAAAAGCAAGAGCAGAGAGAAGCTTCCGAATCCATTCCATCGGTATCTTTCTCACTGCATAGACACAAAGGCGGACGCGGCTGCAGGGAGCAGGGCAAGAACGCCTGCGGTCAGGAGGGCATAGGTGGGGGAACGGAGCGGATGCCCTGGACCTGCTTAGCCTCGAGTGCCCAAAATTGAACAACATGTCGGAACAGGCCCATAATCCGTACAAACTGGCGAGAAGTGTGCACATCGTCAGCACGAAGCTCCTCCGGCAAACAGTCGCCAGTTCGTCCATTAAAGCAAAATAGCGGATGACCCTGTTAGTGCGTAGTGATTGTAGTTTAGTCAATGCCGCTTTTCTGAGGCAGCAAAGCGGGAGGAATCTACATGGAGCACAAGTTGATCGCTATTGATTAGAGTAACTCTAACATAATTTGCTATAAGAGCTTACATAGAATCAAATACAATCCTTTACCTATAAGGCCTGGATGCATGGAATTGACTTAGAGGTACTTTAACCCGGTAAGCTAATGTAGAAACAATAAGAAATTACTCGAAGGAGATAATTCCATGACAAAAACGGTATGAAGCTAATGTAGAAACAAAAAGAAATTACTCGAAGGAGCCCGTTTATTGACAAAAACGGATGTTCGACAGGAATAGGAAATCTTACAGCAAGGAAGTCTTCGGTACGATGAACGTCATTCAGGCGTTTACCTCTTATTTCCGCGGGCAGGCGGCTGAACCATCATGCAGATGAGAACCAGGTTGCCGGCCGGATTTAAGCTGCAGCCAACGATGAGTCTGTCCGGTTCCGTTTTCTTTCAAGTCCGGATGTGGAAAAAAACGGCCAGACTGAGTCGGACCACATCGGAAGAAACGTTACAGGACGACCCTGCGGGAACTGTTAGGGCAAAAAGCATGGAAATATAGTACATAAAAGGATGAATGGCGGAACTTTAAAACTTGAGAAGCAAAGATATTGAAAGAGGAGAAAAATAAAGCTGAAGTTAAGCAGAAGGATGAGTGGATGATGGAGAACAAACTAAACCCGGAAATTAAAGAAATGTTTTCTTATTTGCCAGAAGTCATTTATACCCGAGAGAACTTAAATGCCAAAAGGAACGAAATGAATGAGATGTTTGCTGGTATAGCTGCAACGTTGCCCGCTAATGATGCTGTTTTAACATCAGAGAAACATGTTCCTGGAGCAGAGGGAGATCCAGATGTTCGGATCAAAATTTACGAACCAAGAGTGAAGGAAGAAACGCTGCCCGGTGTTCTGTATCTTCATGGCGGCGGCTATATCCTTGGATCTGCTGATATGATGGACCCTACTTTGCAGCAACTGGTATCCGAACTCGATTGTGTCATCGTTTCAGTGGATTATCGGCTGGCTCCAGAACATCCTTATCCAGCTCCACTTGATGATTGCTATGCTGCACTCGAATGGTTCTCTAAAAATGCTGAAGAGCTGGGGGTTGATTCATCCAGAATCGCAGTAATCGGTCCCAGTGCCGGAGGTGGATTAACGGCTGCCGTCTCCCTTTTGGCAAGAGATCGCAAAGGGCCTGCAATAGCATTCCAAATGCCTCTCTACCCCATGATTGATGATCGGATGACTTCGAAGTCCTTCAATCAAATCACAGATCGAAGAGTATGGAATGATGAGAAAACCCAATTTGGGTGGGAAATGTATCTAGGGGATTTAGATGAAGGAACCCAATACGCTGCTCCTGCACGAGCAACGGATTTGTCAGGACTTCCACCCACATACACCTGTGTTGGTGACTTGGATCCATTTCGCGATGAAACAATCGATTATGTAACAAGGCTGACGCAGGCGGGGGTGCCGACAGAGTTTCATCTATACCCTGGAGGTTTTCACGGCTTTGAAGAATACTTTCCTACTGCTGAAATCAGCCGGAGAGTTGTAGACGGATATAAAACGGCTTTAAAGCGTGCCCTACACAAATGATCGTTGATTCACGCTCGCCAGTCTGCATTCATCACGTTGCAGTTTGTGCTTTCTGTCGGCCTCAGAATGTCCGACTTGGCTTTCTCTTGAGCTGCTGAAGCCATATTGCCATACGGCTCCCAAAACAACTTTAGGGAGTATAAAAGAAGAAGAGGGGTTTTAACCGTGGAAAAACTACAAGGAAAAGTAGCGATCGTGACAGGTGCATCAAAAGGGATTGGCGCAGGCATTGCAAAAGCCTTTGCGGGAGCTGGTGCAGCGGTAATCGTCAATTATGCGGGAAGCAAAGAAGGTGCGGATCTCGTTGTTTCCGAAATCATGAAAAACGGAGGACGGGCAGCCGCCATTCAGGCCAATGTTTCCAAGGAAGCCGATGTCAAACGGTTATTTGAAGAAACAAAGCGGTTATTTGGCCCAATCGATATCCTGGTGAATAATGCCAGCATCTTTCGGTTCGCGACTCTTGAGGCAATAACCGAGGATGAATTTCACAGTCACTTTAATACCAACGTTCTGGGGCCGATCCTGACCAGCAAAGAAGCCGTCCAGCATTTCGGAACAAAAGGCGGCAATATCATTAACATCAGCTCTACTGAGGGCATTAATCCTTCTGTGTCCGCGTTGCTCTATGCGGCGACAAAAAGCGCAACGGGCTCCATGACGCGAGTGATGGCAAAAGAACTCGGAGGACGAAATATCCGCGTGAACGCCATCGCTCCGGGGACAACGGAGACAGAAGGCACACAAGCGATCGGAGCTTGGTCCCAGATCCGAGAACATGCTGTTTCCATGACACCGCTTGGACGTGTAGGACAGCCCGAAGATATTGCAAGAGCAGCTGTATTCTTAGCGTCCGACGAAGCGGCTTGGATTACTGGCGATACCATTCTCGTTTCGGGCGGTCTGCTATAAGCCGACTCGACAGCCTTGAACTTTAAACAAAACGATCGTTGAGAAAATATAGCATCAGGCTGTCCCAGCATCGAAGCAGCAGCCACGGAAGAGAAAATAAAGTCCTTGAAGCCATCACGTTTAACACAAGGAGAAAATGAATGAACATTCGTTCCCTGTCGGAATCTGATGCTCATGCATACCAGCAATTGCGCTTAAACGGGCTGCAAAGCAGCCCGGAAGCTTACGTTTCTTCCTATGAACAGGAAGCCAAGTTTCCCTTGGAATTTTACAAAGAACTCCTCAAACCGACTCCCGATAAATTTGTCCTTGGAGCCTTTGTCAATAACACTCTGTTCGGAATGGTAACTTTCATGCGGGACACCGGCCTTAAGGACGCCCACAAAGGAAATATATACGGAATGTATGTAGCTCCTGAACTGCGCGGACATGGCATGGCAAAAGCCCTTATGCTGGAACTTATTCATAAGGCGAGGAAAATAGATGGTGTGGAGCAGCTGAAATTAGCCGTCGTTTCGGAAAATGAAGCGGCAAGAAACCTATACGAATCCTTAGGTTTCGAAGTCTACGGGGTCGAAAAAAACGCATTAAAGCATAATGGGGTCTACTCTGACGGGATATGGATGGCATTAAGGCTTGCACATTAAGAATACGTTCGTTTTCAGCAACCGCTTTATAAAGCGGACATCGTTACTACTGTTCTCTGCCACGCAGTTGTCTACATGCGAAAAAACGCGCATTTAGTTCAACTTATTATAGGAGGTCTTCATATGTCTTCAACGATTAAAGCAGCGGTTAACAATCATTTTGTGTCTGCGGATCAAGCAGGGGCGAGCCCGCTTATTGCCAACCGGACAGTTGCGCAGAATTGGGAGAAATTTAATGTCATCCATAATTCAGACAATACCGTATCGTTCTTATCGATTGCCAACAACAAATATGTAACAGCTGATCTGAATCAGGGGACTAAACTGATCGCAAGGGCGTCTACGATTCAAGCTTGGGAAAAATTCAGGAAAATCGATCGAGGCAACGGAAAAATAGCCCTTCAAGCTGTAGCCAACAATCTATACGTATCTGTGGACTTGAATCAGGGATCGGTTCTCTATGCGAACAGGAATTCAGCTTCCGGATGGGAAGAATTCATCGTTTCTGCTTCCAATACTGCCCCTGCATCCGCGCAATCGGGCAGTTTCATCGTTACTGAAGACCAATTCAACCAAATTTTCTCTAACCGCAATCGATTCTACACCTACTCTGGATTGTTGGCTGCTATCAGCGCTTACCCGGGTTTTACGACAACTGGCAGCATCACCATTCAGAAGCAGGAAGCTGCCGCATTCCTTGCCAACGTTTATCATGAAACGGGAGGATTATACCATGTCGTTGAGCAGAACACGGCGAATTATTCGCACTATTCTGCTGCCCACAATCAGTATCCCCCCGCGCCTGGAAAGCAATATTATGGTCGCGGTCCCCTGCAATTGAGCTGGAATTACAATTATGGGGCGGCAGGCCTAGCATTGGGGCTTCCACTCTTGAACAATCCAGATCTAGTTGCCCAGGACGCTTCGGTAGCTTGGAAAACGGCACTTTGGTTTTGGAACACTCAAACAGGCGCCGGAACGATGACGGGACATAATGCGATGGTTAACTCTAAAGGATTCGGTGAAACCATTAGAACGATTAATGGCGCATTGGAATGCAACGGTAGAAATCCGATGCAGGTTCAAAGCCGTACGGTTCAGTATAAACGGATTGCTTCGATTCTCGGTGTGACCCCCGGCGATAATCTTGGTTGCTGAAAGATGAATACTTAAAGAGCTGATTGATGCGGCCATCTTCCTATTTGGACTGCATGCTCTTGATTAAATTTCAGGAGGTTTTATATGTCTTCCACGATTAAAGCAGCGGTAAATAATCAATTTGTGTCTGCGGATCAAGCAGGGGCGAGTCCGCTTGTCGCCAACCGGGCAGTTGCGCAAAATTGGGAGAAATTTAATGTCATCCATAATTCGGACAATACCGTATCGTTCTTATCGATTGCCAACAACAAATATGTCACAGCTGATCTGAATCAGGGTACTAAACTGATTGCAAGGGCGTCTACGATTCAAGCTTGGGAAAAATTCAGGAAAATCGATCGAGGGAACGGAAAAACAGCCCTTCAAGCTGTAGCCAACAATCTATACGTATCTGTGGACTTGAATCAAGGATCGATTCTCTATGCGAACAGGACTTCTGCGTCCGGATGGGAAGAATTCATCGTTTCCGCTTCAGATTCTGCGCCTGCACCTGCGCCGGACAACTGGTCTCTTGTATGGAGCGATGAATTCGACGGGGCTGACGGCACGGCTCCTGATCCCAGCAAATGGGGCTATGATATCGGCGGGCACGGATGGGGGAACAAGGAAAAACAGTATTATACGAATAGTACGAAAAACGCCTATCAAGACGGTTCTGGTCACTTAGTAATTAAAGCGATTAAAGAAAACATAAACGGAATGTCCTATTCGTCCGCTCGATTGGTTTCGAAGAATAAAGGAGATTGGATGTACGGCAAATTTGTCGTTCGTGCCAAGCTTCCTTACGGGAAGGGGATATGGCCGGCTATTTGGATGCTTCCGACAAATTATGAGTATGGCGGATGGCCAGCGAGCGGCGAAATTGACATTATGGAGCAGCGAGGATCGGATCCGTTAAAGGTGATGGGAACCGTTCACTTTGGTAATCCATGGAAATATATCGGTTCGAACTACACCTTGCCGGATAATGGGTATCACGATTATTCCGTTGAGTGGGAACCCAACCAAATTCGGTGGTATGTAGACGGAAAGCTGTATCAAACACGAAACTCAAATGAATGGTTTAGTTCAGGAGGATCGAGTCCGGCTCCATTCAATAAGAAGTTTCACTTTTTATTGAATCTTGCCGTCGGTGGAGATTTTGATGGCGATCCCGATGGCTCCACGATATTCCCGCAAACAATGATGATTGATTTTGTTCGTGTGTACAGTAGGAACACAGTGACCAAGTGACATTCTCCAAACGTGTTCCAACATGAAACATCCTATAAAAACGGACCGGGTAAGGCGTTCGCCCTACCCGGTCCGTTTTCTCCTGCCAATGTTATTGTGCCAGTAGTTATATACTCAGCTTTCGCAGCATGAATTGGTTACAAGCATGATGGGAGCATGGGAGCACGCTATGATTCTGATGAGAGTAAATCGATCTATTTCAAGATAAAGTTCTGACGCACTAAAACACGTTTAAATCCAGCTCGATGAAAGTTGCGGTAAGACTTGTGAGCGTGCTCTTCCCCTTCAAGCGGTTGTCCAGTATCCCCGGTAAAACCGATAACTCCAGCAGCAATTCCATCCGTTATGCGCCGTTTGAATAGTGCATTCTGCGCCCCTCTGCCGCGATATTCCGGTAACGTCGAAGCTACCCCAAGATAGGCCCAGCTGTTGTCGATGAACATGGCTGCGGAAGCGACGGGTTTATTACCGTCATAGGCCGCGTAAGTTTTCCATTTTGGCCGTCCAGCCAACGCCGAAAAAAACGGGATGTTTGATTCGGGCACACCGAACCCCGCATGTACGGTAAAGCCGAAGTCTTCAGCGCAGGGTGCTCCAACGAGACGGATATCAAGCGTAGGTGGGATTGGATGGCTTTGCACAGGCGATGAATCTCGATAAAATACGGCCTTGCCGTTTCCAACACGTTCCAAGCCTCTTGTGTTCATCCACTCAAGAATCTTTTTAGAAAGGGCATGCGGCGGAATTTGCAAGGGAGAGGACGGAGCCGCATGTTCTTTCAACCATGCGAGTGCCAGTTCCAGCTCCGCTTCGCTTGCTGGCCCAATTCCTACGCCGAGAACGCGGTTGAAATCAGGATAGGGCAGCCCGCGATTAGCGAGGGCAATACTTGATCCCACACGCGTAAAGGAGACATTTGAACTTTTCACATAGCTTTCCGGTGCAGAAGCACACATATCCAACCAAGCCTCGCGTTCAACTTTCTCAATAAAAGGAATGACATTATTATCAATAATCGGCTTCAACAGAGAAATAGTCTCCTTATGTAAGGATTACTTTATACCTTCAAATTATAATTTATATTTGATTACTAGTTTAGCGCGGGGGAAATGAGATATGTACAAATTTAATGCTCAATTAATACTTCTTATCCTGGAATAGTCATACTGGAGGGCATAGTTTTTCATGGGATTGTGTTCATATTCCATTGCTTGGAGATAACAATGACCATGTGCACAGAAGTAGTCGAGCACTTCGGAGTGGATTTGCGAACGGGATACTCTCTCGGGGGGACGGGGGGCCAATTGCCTTGGATTGCCTCGACGAGCTTGGGCGATTTTTTTCTTTGGCAGCGCCGCTCTGGCTTCCATTTCCGAGTTGCGGAGCTAAGCCGTCGCCGTCTTGGATTCACTAACGTTCAAAAAGCGCATTCGGGTGGGGATATAGAATGATTAAGGATTGAGCTTACTGACACTACTATGCTTACCATTCAAGCTGCCCTTTCTATTATGGCAGCTTTTCAAATTTATTATCTTGGACATCAATTAACGCCAATTTATAATTGATCTTTTCCAGTGTTTTCACCAATAGGGCTAATTGATCTTCCACTTTGCTTCTCTGGTGCATCAGCATCTGTTTCCTTTGTGGCAATGTACTATCCCCGCGCTTGTAAAGCTCCACGTAAAGTTTTATTTCTGATAGTGGCAGCCCTGTTGAACGCAGTGCTTGCACCATCTCAATACAATCGATGTAGTGTTGGCTAAACATGCGGACCCCCTTCGCATCTCGGTCAGCAATTGGCAACACGCCTTCTTTCTCATAGAAACGAAGTGTATATGCAGTAATGCCCATTTTTTTTGAAATTTGCTTAATAGTCAGACTCATTAGAGTTCATTCACCGCCTGTATTGATTAGAGTAACTCTAATATAATTTACAATCAGAACTTACATAGCGTCAATTACAAACCCTTAACAATAAGGAGTAGACAGATGGAATTGACTTAGAGCCACTATAACCGAGTAAGCTAACATAGAAGCGATAAAAACTGAGTTGAAGGAGATAGCTCAATGACAAAAACCGTATTGATCACGGGGTGTTCGACCGGATTAGGCCATACTACAGCCAAGAAGTTTGCTAATGAGGGCTGGAACGTGGTTGCGACGATGCGCAAGCCGGACCAGAGCTTGGCAGAGGAAAATCCCGAACGGATTTTTGTAACGGCGCTCGATATTACTAATCCTGCCAGCATCGAGGCCGCGATTTCGGCAGGGATCGCCAGGTTTGGCAAGATTGACGCGGTTGTGAACAACGCTGGAGTCAGTGTCATCTCGGTGTTTGAAACAACACCTATGAATGCTATCCGCGGGGTTTTCGAGACCAATGTCTTCGGTACGATGAACGTCATTCAGGCGATTACGCCTTATTTCCGCGGGCAAGGCGGCGGAACCATTGTAAATATCACTTCGAACATAGGCTTTACCTCATTCCCGCTTTTTTCGGTCTATGCAGCGTCAAAGCATGCAGTCGAAGGACTGTCGGAATCGCTGGCCTACGAGCTTGAATCGCAAAATATCTCCCTCAAACTGGTGGAGCCAGGTTCCATGCTAACGACAAGCTTCGGGTCGAACACCATGTCCGCATCCCAAGATGCGTCCGTTCCAGAATCGTACAAGCCTTATTTCGATCACATGATGCAATGCATGATGACCTTTCCATTTGGTAATGCTGATGTGAACCAGGTGGCCGGCCAGATTTACGCTGCTGCCAACGATAAGTCTGACCGACTACGCTTTCTTGCAGGTCCGGATGCGGAAGAAACGGCCAGACTGAGATGGACCACGTCGGAAGAAACGTACATGACTACTTTGCGGGAACTGTTGGGGCAAACCGCATGGAAAAATAGTCAAGGAAAGTAACGTTTCAAATAACCCAAACCAGCTATTGTTCATGTAGAGCACGATAAAAGCCTCAGTGATGTACCATGTACATTTTCTGGGGCTTTGCCGATCTTTAAAGAAATACTCGGGTGTGTAAAAACGAAACCAGAATGTAAATGGGGATTTAGATAAAGGAACCCAATATGCTGCTCCACACGAGCCCGCTGCTGAAATCAGCCGGAGTTAGAGGGATATAACGGCTTGAAAGCGTGCCCTACACAAATGATGGGTTGTGAAGATGATGAATAAACCACAGAGAACAACCATGAAAAAATATGAAAATCAGATTCCGACCGATATGAGAATGGGTTTAGCGACAATATTTAGCTTACTGAGGGATGCTCTATTAACAAGAGGGAGACTAAAGCCTGCAACTAATCTTGCTGTAGAGACATTTACGTTAGCGGACATAATGACTGTTCCGAATGCTGCACGTGTAACATGGTTTGGCCATTCGGCTTTTCTACTTGAACTAGAGAATAAAAGACTTCTCTTTGATCCGATGCTAGGCACTCGAATTCCTTGGGTTGGCGAGAAACGATACAGCAGGAAGCTGCCTCTTCAGCCAGAGGATTTTCCCGCGATGGATGCGATTATCTTATCCCATGATCACTATGATCATTTGGACTATTCTTCAATCCGTAAACTAAAGGATAAAACCCATCGATTTATCGTGCCAAAAGGAGTAGGGCGGCATTTGATCAAATGGGGAGTCGCACCGGAAAAAATTTCTGAGCACCAGTGGTATGAAGAGCTCTTGATTGACGGTCTTACGTTGGCCTGTATGCCGGCGAGGCATTTCTCAGGAAGAGGGATGTTCAACCGTAATTCTACCCTGTGGTGCTCATGGGTCATCGTCGGGAGCGACACGAGGGTTTACTTCAGTGGAGATAGCGGCTATGGTCCTCACTTTAAGGAAATCGGTGAGATTTACGGACCGTTCGACTTGACAATGATGGAATGCGGGCAATATGACGAACGGTTTTTGATTCATATGAAGCCTGAAGAAACGGTGCGAGCTCATCTTGATCTTAGAGGAAAGCTCTTGATTCCCATTCATTGGGGAGCGTTCACGCTAGCCTTTCACTTATGGACTGATCCCATAGAACGGGTCACAAAAGCGGCGTCCGAACAAAAGGTCAACATCGCAACTCCAAAAATCGGCGAAACTGTTATCATAACGTCCAAGGAAATTCCAACGAGTGCTTGGTGGAGAAAAGAGATAATGGAATAAGTTTTCTCTGCCATCTATTTTTTGCTGAAGCACTCCAGGATCAACTTAGCCTCTTCAACGTACTGGTTAGTTTTTCCGCAAGAACCAAAACGGAGCCTCGCTGGATTGCGGGTTCCGTTTTCTATGTGTTTTTAATTAAAATAACGTCCAACTTCAACATGCCGTCCCTTCGGTCAAATGAAGTTGAACACATGACGAATACTCCGGTGTTCCAGCAATAGCGGGAGGTAGAAATGGGCGACATGGATCAAATCCGAATTGAACCGAAAGATGGAAAGTTTGCCGTAGTATTGAAACACGGCGGATTGATACAGGAAATGGAGCTGCGGCATCAATGGGAAGAAGCGAAGCAATTTGCTTTCTACCTGTCGGATCGTATCCGGTTGGACGTGTTTTGTAAGGGAAAGAAACTAAGCCGCAAGTAGTGAGGTGCTGTTCAACCGCAAACAGCATCCCCCCATTTGGCGGCATCGTTGCTTCTCCTTGCCTCTCATCCTATGTGTTCTTCTATATCGTGCAGGATGCAGATGCCTGGCTCCTACATCTGCTTATCGGCCCAAAAACACAAACAGGACGACGCCTAGGACAACGCATCGTCCTGTTGATGAGAGGGGCTTGAATCTCAGCAGGCGGCGTTGGCCGCCGGATCTGTACTTTAAGGCCGCAGACCGTTCGCCTCGCGGACGAGCGAGAAGTACTGATCGGCTCTGACGGCTTCAAATTCCGGCCCGAGAGAGCCGTTCAAGGCGACGACGTCCGTCGGGGTCAAGCTCCAGGCGAGCAGGCCGAGTGAGATGAAGAGAGGCGACTTGCCGTCCCACTTCGCCTTGGCTTCCGCCAGAATGCGCTGGCCGTCCTTGACCGTGCCGATGCCCTGGATCGTCGAGATCGGCAGCTTGTTTTTGGCCAGCTCGACGCCGAAGCGGTCTTCCCAGCTGAGGAACAGGCCGGGGGCGTGATACTCGTCGGCATAGGCTTTCGCCTTCGCGTCGCTGAGCGGAACGTTCTCGCTGTCGATGCGGTTGAGCACGTACGGAATCGTCATGCCGGTTTTTTTCAAGTAAGGATAGGTTGACTTCAAATAGGACGGGAAGGTGCTGTCCGGCCAGGCGTTCGCGTAGAAGTACCCCGCTCCCGAAGGTCCGGAGATGAGCTGGTCGCTGGGCGTCGCCGTCTTCAGGTAGTAGTCCAGAATGGCGGGAGCGCCGTCGTACAGCAGCGGGCTGGATGTCCAGTTGAGCGGCACCTTGCCGCGTGCGGGATCGTCCCACAGGACGCGCATCCGATGCTGGTTGTACTGGAAGTTGTCGCCTTCGCTGAACGTATAGGTGATATAGATCTTGTTCTGCAGCTTCGGAGCTTTGGCCGCCTTGAGCGGCGCCGCTACCGATCTGCCGCCCGAGAATACGGTCATGTTGCTGAACCAGTCGGCGGCAAGCACGTACACGCTGTGCCGGGAGGTAATCTCCACGGAGCTGAATTCGCCGACGGTATCGTTGCTGAACCAGCCGAGATAAGGGGTCCCCGGCTGCACATCCGACAGGATGCGCTCGAACAGCTCCCGCTGCGCCGGCACGTTGGAGTCGAGCCAGAACACCATCGCCCTGTTCGCGACGGCGTAGTCGCGCAGGTAGCCGTAAGGCTCCTTCTGCTCGGAGGAGGCCGGCTGCTCGCTGCCCGCGCTGACCTTGAACTGGTTCCACATCTCGACGGATGCGGTCAGCTGCCTGGTGCCTGCCGGAGGCGTGAAGCGGTAGACGAAATAACGTCCGTTGTCGGCGAAGCGGTGGCCGCCGCTGCCGGCCGAAACCTGGGAGCTCTGGGCGTCGTACAGGAACGGCTCCTCCGCGGGAGTGCCGGGAACGAAGCTTGCGATCGTCTGCCCGTCTGCCTTGACGGCAACCTCGTGAACGGCCGGTCCCCAGCCGTCCTCGGGGAAGGCGTCGTCGAAGCGGAGATAGACCGACTGCTGGCCGAGGTAAGGCGACAGGTCGAGATCGTACACCTTGCGGTTGCCTGCGTCCCGCTCCTGCGACGTCTCCTGCGCGACCGTCTTGTACGAGGCTGGGATGCCGGTGGACGGCAGGCGGATGGATGTATCGGGACTGAGGCCGACGAGCATCCGATGGGTCGTCTGGCTCCATAGATGCTCGTACTGCCAGGTGTAGGCATCGAGCCGGTCCTTGAAGCGGCCCTGCAGATCGTCGAGCACCTTGAAGGAATAAGGAGAAGCCGTCAGCTTTTTCGCCAGCTCGGGGCTTGCGGCGACCGCATCCTTGATTCCCGCCAGGGTAGTCGCCACGTTGATGGAATCGGGTACTTGAGGGTCATAAACGATGATGCCCTTGACCTCGCTCTTGAACTTGTCCAGCAGCGACCATTCGCTGTCGCGGACTTTGTAGGGGACGTCGAGATCGTTCAGCCAGGCGAACTTGCCTTCTTCCTTGCTCTCGAGCAAATAAATGCGCGGCTCGCTGCGGTTGACGAGGCCTTGGAGCGTGGCCAAAAGCAGCTTCACATCGCCGGGGGCGTCATAGATATCCGCCACTTCAAGCTGCTTGGCCTTGGCGAAGCGGGGGAGCTGCTGCTGCTGGGGCCAGGAAATGGAGCCGGACGGGGAGCGATTCTCCTTCTGGGCATCCGGCTCGGCGGAGACGGCGAAGGAGAAGGACAATGTGCAGGCCAATGCAAGACTGGCTGCCGCAAGCTTGCGAATCATCACGAAACACCTCTTTTGTTCGGAATAGGTTGCTTTCCAAGCCTTGTTCGGGAGAACGGTCCCTGCGCTCCCGAGGCTCACCTCCTTGATCCGGGAGTGGCGAATTAATCAGGTTTGAATGCGCTTGCATTTATATTAAATATATTATACATATATAATTCAAGCACTTCGACAAAGAATGCAGGGAAAACACGCCGAAAGGCGGAGGTTTAGTTCTGGCGAAGCAGGGAGCTTCAAAAGGGATTTGCGGCTCTGTGCCCAGGGAGGAGGAATGGGAAACGGTTGCGCAACGATAAGCAAGAATATATTATATATACAAATCTCGGACCGAAACTGGTGATGGAAAATGAGCTCGACAGATCGAACTCCGCTGTATCAGAAAATTCAGGATTACATCCGTGATCTTATCGATTCGAACGAACTGAAGGAAGGCGACCGGATCCCGACGGAAAAAGAGCTGATGGACCGGTTCAACGTAAGCAAGATCACGGTCGTCAACGCCTTGTCCGGCCTGGCTGCCGAGAAGCTGATCTCCCGTGTGCCCGGACGCGGCACCTTCGTGAGCGGCCGGCAGCCTGAAGAGGCCGCCCCGGATTTCCCGCTGCAGCAGCCGGGCGCGGCATTATCGGCTCCGGAGCGGGGAGCGGGGAGACGGCGGAGCGGCCTGATCGGCCTCGTCATGCCTTCCATCGACGATTATTTCGCCATCCGGCTAATCGACGGCGTGCGCATGGCGCTTGAGGACAAGGGTTATCGAAGCGTGATCCTGCTCTCCGGAGGCCAGGTGGACAAGGAGAAGGAAGCAATCAAGACGCTGAAGGAGATCGGGGCCGAGGGGCTGCTGATCTTTCCCGTGGACGAGGAGCAGTACAATGAAGAAATTCTCGCGATGAAGTTCTCCGGATTTCCGTTCGTTCTGATCGACCGCTATCTGCCGGGGGTGGAGACGAATTACATCGCATCCGACGGAAGGATGGGCACGAGTCTGGCGGTGGACCATCTATGGGAGCTCGGGCATCGCGAGATCGCGATCTGCTCCGACTCGCCGATGCAGACCGTTACGGTTCAGGAGCGTCTCGAAGGGTACATGAACGAGCTGAAAAATAAAGGGGCGCTCATCAATCCCGCCCACATGATTACCGGCTTCCGGGTGGAAAGCCTCAAGAAAGCGGAGACTCATCCGCTGTTCCGGTATATCCGCAACCGGATGGCGACCGCTTATATCACGCTGAACGGGCGGCTCGCGGTGCAGATCTACCAGATGGCCCTGCAGGCCGGACTGCGCGTGCCGGAGGATCTGTCGATCGTCAGCTTCGACGATCCGACCTCGATCGTGGAGGAATTCAGCATGTTCACGCATATCCGGCAGTTCGAATTCGATATGGGCAGCCGGGCGGCCGAAAAGCTGCTGGAGGTCATACGTAAAGGCGGAGCCGGAGGCGGCTACACGAAAACGCTGCTGGAGCCCGAGCTTGTCGTCCGCCAGACGACATCGGGTCCGCCGCTTCAAGGATGACGACGCTTTGCGGTGGATCGTTCCGGCATATGCCGCGCGCTCCCGCAGAAGGCTTCCAGCAGACGGCTTCTCGCCTTCAAGGCGGCGGAGCCGTTTTTGGATGGCGCTGCTTATTCGATTCCGGTTCCTTCAGGGGACCGTTTTTTTATTCCTTTTTTTTCTAAAAAACATATTGAACATATACAATAGATATATTATAGTTGGATTGAGCTTGGGAAAAGAAATAGAGGCTGAGCCTGCATAAAGGAGACGGTTAAAGCATGCCATACGAAGTCATCCGGCCTGAACAATTGAGAGGCGTGCTGGGACGCCTGCAGGCGAATATATACGAGCCGGTCGCCGAGCTTGCCGTATCGGCCTGGGTAACGCCCGAGCCGGTGCCCTACGGGGAGCGCCGGTCGGGACGGCCGATCCAGCTTCAGGCTGGAGACCGCTGGGGAGAGCTGTGGGACTGCGCCTGGTTCCATTTCTCCGGTTCCGTGCCGGAACGGGCGAAGGACGAAAAGGTCGTGCTGCTCATCGACGTGAACGGCGAGCTTTGCCTGGTGGACGAGGACGGGTCGCCGGTCCAGGGGCTGACCAACATCAATTCCGAGTTCGACTTTTCGCTCGGCTTGCCCGGCAAGCGGGTCGTGCATGTAAGCGAGCGCTCGAGCGGAGACGAAGCCATCGACCTGTGGGGCGATGCGGGCTGCAACGACCTGTTCGGCCGCTACCGCAGCGGCACGCTCAAGGAAGCGGTCGTCGCGATCTGCCGGGAGGAGCTGCGGCAGCTGTACTACGATTTCGAGGTGCTGCTGGAGACGGCGGAGCGCCTGCCTGCCGGCTCCGCCCGCAAGGAGCGGATCTTCCGCACCTTGCATGACGCCTCGCATCGGCTCGTGGGCTTGACGGAAGAGGAGATCGCGCAGGCGCGGAGCCTGCTCGGCGAGCAGCTCGCCAAGCGCGGCGGCGATCCCGTCCTGACGATCAGCGCCGTCGGCCATGCGCATATCGATCTGGCGTGGCTCTGGCCGATCCGGGAGACGATCCGCAAGGGCGCCAGGACGTTCTCGACGGCGCTGTCCATGATGGAGCGCTATCCGGATTATGTGTTCGGAGCGAGCCAGCCCCAGCTGTACGAATGGATGAAGATCCATTATCCGAAGCTGTACGGACGGATCAAGGAACGCGTCGCGGAAGGCCGCTGGGAGCCGCAGGGCGCGATGTGGGTCGAGTCGGACACGAACGTTCCGGGCGGCGAATCGCTCGTGCGCCAGCTGCTCTACGGCAAGCGGTATTTCCAGCAGGAGTTCGGCCAGGAGATGAAGTCGCTCTGGATGCCGGATGTATTCGGCTACACGGCCAGCCTGCCGCAGCTGCTGAAGAAGGCCGGCGTCGATTACATGATGACGCAGAAGCTGAGCTGGAGCGTGTACAACCGCCATCCGCACCACACGTTCATGTGGGAGGGAATCGACGGATCGCAGGTGCTGACGCATATGCCTCCGGAGGATACGTACAACAGTCCGGCGGCGCCGCGCTCGATCGTGAAGGCGGAGCAGGAGTATTTGGACAAAGGCATATCCGACCGCGCGCTCATGCTGTTCGGCATCGGCGACGGCGGCGGCGGACCTGGGGAAGAGCATCTGGAGCGGCTCGCCCGGGAGCGCGATCTGCTCGGTCTCAGCCCGGTGGAGCAGGAGCCGTCCTCGCGCTTCTTCGAGCGGCTCGCGAAGGGCTCGGAGCGCTACGAGACGTGGCGCGGAGAGCTGTACCTGGAGAAGCATCAGGGAACGCTGACGAGCCAGGGCCGGAGCAAGCGCTACAACCGCAAGCTGGAGAAGGCGCTGCGCGAGCTGGAATTCGCCGCCGTGCTCGCCGGGATGGCGGACGGCAGTCCGTATCCGGCCCGGGAGCTGGAGGAGATCTGGAAGGAAGTGCTTCTCTATCAATTCCACGATATTCTGCCGGGCTCCTCGATCAAGCGGGTCTACGACGAATCGTTGGACCGGTACGCCGTGCTTCTGGACAAAACGGAACGGATGACAGAGGCGGCTTACGCCAGCGCGGCAGGCGGCGCATCCGGCACGGCCGTCTTCAACTCGCTCCCCTGGGAGCGGGAGGAATGGCTCCGGCTGGACGGCCGCTGGCAGCTCGTGCGCGTGCCTGCGATGGGCTTCGTTTCGGTGGAAGGAGCGGCTTCCGGGGCGAAGGATGCCGCCGAATTCCCTGATCTGCGGGCTTCGGCCGAGAGCCGGGTCATCGAGAACGGGCTGCTGGCGCTGGCCTTTGATGCGGAGGGCGGCATAACGTCCATCCTCGACAAGGAAGCCGGCCGCGAGCTCGTGCAGCCGGGACGGGGCGCCAACGCGCTGCGCGTCTACTCCGATGACGGGGACGCCTGGGACTTCCGCCAGGATTACCGGGCAGCCGGAGGGACGGCGCTGCGGCTCGAGGAGATCGAGGCGTTCGCGGACGGGCCGAAGGCCGGCCTCATCATGCGGTACGCGTTCGGCGGCTCGATCCTTGTCCAGCGGGTGGTGCTGACGGAAGGCAGCCGCCGGATCGACTTCGAGACGAAGGTCGACTGGAAGGAAGCGGGCAAGATGCTCCGCACGTCGTTCCCGCTCGGCATCCGCTGTGATTCCGTCAGCTGCGACATCCAGTTCGGCTACCTGAAGCGGCCGACGCATCGCAACACGATGTGGGATTACGCCAAGGACGAGATCTGCGCCCATCACTACGCGGATCTGTCCGAGCCCGATTACGGCGTGGCGCTGCTCAACGACTGCAAGTACGGCCACCGCGCCGAGGGCGGCGAGCTGGATCTCAACCTGCTGCGCAGCCCGTCCTATCCCGATCCGGAAGCCGACAGGGCCGAGCATGAGTTCACCTACTCCCTGTATCCGCATGCCGGCGACCATGTCCAGGCCGGCATCTACCGGCGCGGCTACGAGCTGAACGTGCCTCTGCGGACCGTGGCCGCGGCATCGCCGTCCGTCCGGTCCTCCGGGGACGGTGCCGAGCCGACGGCGGTTCAGGCGGCGGTGTCCGCCTGCGCGGCTGCAGCCGAGACAGCCGCAGCGGCCGATATGCTGTCGGCGGGAGCATCATCCGGCTGGGAGGAGGGACGCTCGTTCCTGCTGCCGGACCATCCGCATGTGATGGTGGAGGCGGTGAAGCGCGCCGAAGATGACGGAGACCTCGTCATCCGGCTGTACGAGACGGCCGGCACGAGACTGAAGACGACGGTGCGGGCGGGCTTCGCTCTCTCGGAAGCATGGCTGGCCGATCTGATGGAGCAGAAGCAGCGCCCGCTGGAAATATCCGGCGGAGCGGTCGAGCTGGCCTTCGACCCGTTCGAGGTCAAGACGCTCAAGCTGTCTCTCCAGCCGTAGCCGTCCGGTCGAGCCGATCGGCTGACCGCCAATAGGCTGCCGTTCTGAGAAGCCGAGGGATTGCTTTTGCGAACCGATGGTCTTCTTATTACCGTTCAGCGAAGCCGCGGCATTGCCCTTGCGGACCGATGGTCCGCTCGCCGCTTGGTGAGCCGCGGCTTCGCTCGACCCGATTCACCCGGAGAAGCGGCGCCTGCCGAACGACCGCAGGCGCCGTCATATCCGGCCGCTTCCCCATCCGACAAGGAGGTTGAATCCCATGATGGCTAACCCGCTCCTGAAGCGGATCTGGCGGCACAAGCTGTTCTACCTGTTCATGCTGCCCGGCATCGTCTGGTTTTTCCTGTTCTCCTACGTGCCTCTCTACGGCATTCAAGTCGCCTTCCGCGATTTCCGGTTTTCCGGCGGCTTTACCGGCAGCCCGTGGGCCGGCCTGAAATACTTCCATCAATTTTTCGATTATTACCAGTCCAGCCAGCTCATCCGCAACACGCTGCTCATCAGCGGCCTCAAGCTGCTCATCGGGTTCGCGATGCCGATCCTGCTGGCGATCCTGCTCAACGAGGTTCGGAGCCTTAAATTCAAGAAAACTTTGCAAACGCTTTCTTATTTGCCTTACTTCGTCTCCTGGGTCGTCGTCGTGACGCTCATGCAGCGCCTGCTCACCCCTTACGGCGGTCCGGTCAACGACCTGCTCCTCTCCTCCGGGGCCTTGAAGGACCCCATCCAGTTCCTCAACAACACCACCTGGTTCTACCAGATCATCGTCGGCTCCGACGTATGGAAGAACATCGGCTGGAACTCCATCATCTACATGGCCGCCATCGCCGGCATCGACCAGCAGCTGTACGAGGCGGCGAAAATCGACGGCGCGGGCCGGTTCCGCCAGATCTGGCATGTCACGCTGCCGGGAGTCCGCAACATCGCGGTCATCCTGTTCATCCTCGCCACCGGCAGCCTCATGAGCGCGGGCTACGAGCAGCTGCTGCTGCTGAACGGGCCGGCGACCGCCGCCATCGGCAGCGTGCTCGACGTGCATGTCATCAGCGCCGGCATCGGCGAAGGACGGCTCAGCTATGCGGCCGCGGTCGGCCTGTTCCAGAGCTTCATCGCGCTCGTGCTGATCCTGACCGTCAACCGGCTCGCCCGCAAGGTCAGCGACGTATCCCTTTTCTAATCCGAAAGGAGGTTCCGTTCATGGGAAGGCGCCAATTCTCCCTCTTCAGCGTGTTCAATTACACCGTCCTGACGCTGTTCGGGCTGTCGATGATCTATCCGTTCATCTATATCCTCGTCTACTCGCTGAACGACGGCAAAGATTCCATGCTGGGGGCGCTCTACTTCTACCCCCGCCAGTTCACGCTCGACAACTACGTGCAGATCTTCGACAACGCCAAAATCTGGCAGGCGTACAAGATCACGCTGCTGCGGACGCTGCTCGGCACGTTCCTGCATGTGACGCTGTGCACGCTGATGGCCTACGCGCTGTCCAAGAAGACGCTGCCCGGCCGGACGTTCTTCACCTTCTACATTTTCCTGCCGACGATCTTCAGCGCAGGCTTCATTCCCTACTTCATCACGCTCCAGAAGCTCCATCTCATCAACAGCTTCTGGGTCTATGTCATTCCGATGCTGTTCAGCTTCTTCCACATCGTCATCATCCGCACGTTCCTGCAAGGAATTCCGGAGGAGCTGGAGGAGTCGGCCCGCATCGACGGCTACGGCGATTTCCAGATCTTCCTGAGGATCATTCTCCCTCTGTCGGGGCCGGTGCTGGCGACGATCTCGCTCTTCATCGGAGTCTCCCATTGGAACGACTGGTTCAGCGGGGCTTACTACGTCTCCGACAAGAGCCTCATTCCTGTCCAGACGCTGCTTCAGCAGATGCTCACCGAAGCGGAAGCGCTGTCGTCCTCCATGCAGCGGGCGGCCCAGCAGGGCGGCCAGACGATGAACGTCAACGTGGCGGGAGCGACGCCGGAATCGCTGCGGATGGCGCTGCTGGTCATCACCGTGTTTCCGATTCTGTGCATCTATCCGTTTCTGCAGAAATACTTCGTCAAGGGCGTCATGATGGGCTCGGTCAAAGGCTAGGGTAAACGTCCCGCAGCCGGTGAACCGGGCTCAAGCCGGGCGGCTGGGAAGGGACTTTATCATATACCACTTACGAATATCGGAGGGGTTACCATGAGGAACAAGCGGAGCAAGGCTGCGGCGGCGCTGCTCGCGGCGGCGATGATGGGCGGCACGCTCATCGGCTGCAGCAACGGCGGCGGCAACGATGCGGCAGCGGGAAATGGCGGCGGGGACGGCGGCTCGGGCAAGGAAGTGACGTTGAAGATTTTGCACAACTGGAACGGATCCGGCACCGGGGACGTCGATCCGACGCCCGTCGCCAAGGCGATCGAGGAGAAGACCGGCGTCAAGGTGAAGATGGATTACACCAAGGGCAGCGAGGTCGAAAAGGTGAACCAGATCTTCGCGACGCAGGATCTGCCGGACATCTACACGGGACCGGCCTGGGGCGGGGAGCTGGACGGCATCATCAAGGCGGCCAAGGAGGATCAGCTCGTCGACATCTCCGGCAAGCTGGACAAATACCCGAACCTCGCCAAGGCGATCGCCAAGGAAAACGTGCCGCCGGCCCTGTACGACAAGGCGATCGGAGCGTTCGGAGACAAGAAGTACATGATGTACCAGAACCAGCCTTCGACGGACAAGGACGCCATGGACTGGTTGTACGGCTTCTACGTTCGCAAGGACATCGCGGAGAAGGTCGGCATCGACCCGCAGTCGGTCAAGACGAAGGACGACATGTACAATTTCCTCAAAAAAATCAAGGACGCGGGACTGAAGGAGAGCGGCATGCCGGTGTTCCCGCTTGGCGGCTTCTCCAACGGCTGGGCCGTCGGCATCGGCAATACGATGTTCTACGGCTCCGACTACGTGGACAAGGGCGACGGCACGCTTGAGCATGTCTTCTTCACCAAGCCGTACGAGGAGTACACGCTTTACTACCGCAAGCTGATCTCCGAAGGGCTGCTCGATCCGGAGACGTTCACCCAGACCGACCCGATCGCGCAGGAGAAGATCAAGCAGGGCCGCATCGCCGTCCTGGCCGCGCATCTGCCGGCGATCATCGATGCTTCCAAGAATTATGTGAAAGCGCATCCGGGAAGCGACTACGTGCCGGTAGGCCCGCTGGAGCGCGCCGGCGCCGAGCCGGACCGGCCGGTCGATCTCGGCATCCAGGGCAACAACGTGACCGTCATCACGAAGGCATGCAAAAACGTCGACGCCGCGCTGAAGCTGCTCGATTTCCTCGCGTCGGACGAAGGCTTCAAGCTGGTCCGCTACGGCGTTGAGGGCGTCCATTACGATATGGTGGACGGCAAGCCCGTCGCCAAGCAGGAGTTCTTCGACAAATTCGCGAGCGATACGACGGGCAAGGCCAAGAAGAACGAAGGCTTCAGCATCGGCTATGAGGATATGACCGGCCAGGACCGCTTGAATTCTCTTGGAGGCGACATCTGGGCGGATCAGGACCGGATCGCCAAGATGGACAACGCGCGCAAGATTTTGCGCCCGAACGGCATCTCGGTCATCTCGGCCTACAACCCCGGCGATGTCATGGCCAAGTCGCCGCAGTGGGAGGCGCTCAAGCCGTCCATGGATAAGATCGGGGACGTATGGAAGGAAGCGATCTTCGCCAAGTCCGACGATGCGGCGCTCAAGGTCATCGGCGCGCTGCGTGACCAGATGAACAAGACCGGTTATCCGGATGCAATCAAGTACGTGAACGACAACCTGAAGGGCAAGGAAGTCGTCAAGCTGGCGATGCCGAACTGACCCTGAGTCCGCAAGGCGCGGGGAAGCCGGAGACGTACGGGAAAGGCTGCGGGCGGGCTAGAAACCGCAGCTGGAAAGGGGACGGGCGAATTTGAACCGGAACGGGCAGGAAAGGCAGGAGTGGACGGGATTCCAGGAATCCCGTCCGTACGGGCCGAAGTATGATCTGCGTACCGACTTCGTCATGGTGTACGGCATCTCGGAGGATCTGTCCCGGCGGATCGAAGGGTGGAAGAAAGCCGGCTACAGCATCCATCTCATGACCGGCGTCTCCTGGGGAGAGTACCAGGATTATCTGTACGGCCGCTTCGACGGCCGGGAGCATTGGGATGAAGCGCAGACGGAGTCCTCCGGCAGTCGTCTGCTGCATGGCAAGGATGTGCCGTACATGGTGCCGACGATCTCGTTCGCCGACTACCTGGCCGCGCAGATCAAGAAGGCGATCGACTGCGGCGTCGAGGCGATCCATCTGGAGGAGCCGGAGTTCTGGGCGCAGGCGGGCTACGAGGAGGCGTTCAAGCGGGAATGGCTGAACTATTACGGGGAGGAGTGGCAGGAGCCGCATTCCTCGCCGGATGCCCAGTACCGCGCCTCCAAGCTGAAGGCGGCGATGTATTACCGCGCTCTCGACCGGATCTGCAGCGAAATGAAGGAGTACTCCCTCGTCGCCTACGGACGGAGGGTCCGGTTCTACGTGCCGACGCACAGCCTGATCAACTACACGCAGTGGCGGATCGTCAGTCCCGAGGCGCTGCTCGTCTCGATGCCGGCCTGCGACGGCTTCATCGCCCAGATCTGGACCGGAACGGCGCGCACGGCCAACGTCTACAAGGGAGTCCGCCGCGAGCGGACGTTCGAGACGGCGTACCTGGAGTACGGCATCATGCAGGAGCTTACGCGCGGAACGGGGCGGGAGATGTGGTTCCTGCATGATCCGATCGAAGACAATCCGCGCTACAGCTGGAGCGACTACCGCCGCAACTACCGGGCGACGGTAGCCGCCTCGCTGCTGCATCCCGGGGTCAGCCGGTACGAGGTCTGTCCTTGGCCCTGGCGGGTGTTCGAGCTTCCCTACCCGACCGAGGACGGGAAGGGCAAGGAGACGATTCCCGGCGGGTACGCCACCGTTCTGCTGACGGTCATGAACGTGCTGCGCGACATGCATAACCACGACGAGGTGTCGGGGGCTGACGGCGGAGAGGCTGCGGAAACGGGCGGCATCGGGCTCTGCCTCGCCAACTCGGCCATGTACCAGCGCGGCGACGTTCTGGCGGAGGGCGATGAGGGAGAGGGCTTCAACTACGACGGCACCGCAGCCGCAGGCGCCCTGACGGAGCGGCAGCAGGAGCTGCTCGACTGGTCGGCGTTCTACGGGCTGGCGCTGCCGCCGGTGAAGAAGGGCATTCCTCTTCGCCCTGTCCAGCTGGACAACGTGTTGACCTTCCCCGGTTATCTGGAGGGCTACCGGGTGCTGCTGCTCAGCTACGAATTCATGAAGCCGGAGCATCCCGGCATCCATCAGGCGCTCGGCCAGTGGGTGCGCGAGGGCGGCGTGCTGGTCTATGCCGGCGACGGCTCGGATCCGTTCCATCGCGTCAGCGAGTGGTGGAACCGGGGAGCCGGCAGCCGCATCTATGAGCGTCCCGAGGAGCATTTGTTCGAGTCGATGGGGCTCGGGAGAAATCCGGAGGAAGGAGAGCATGCCGTCGGAGATGGAGCGGTTCTGTATCTGAGGTCCCATCCGGCGGGGCTGTCCCGTTCCCCGGAAGGCGCGGAGAAGGTGCTCGCCTCGATCCGGCGCGCGCTGGAGCTGCGCGGAGAAGCGGATGAGTACAGGGAAAGCGGCATGCTGCGCATCCAGCGCGGCCCGTATGTGATCGCGCATGCGCTGGACGAGGAGGAAGCGGCGGGATCGGATGGAGCGGCAGGGGCGAATGCGGCAGAGGCTGAGATTGCAGCAGAGGCTGAGATTGCAGCTGGAGCAAGTACGGCAGGATTCAATGAGGAGGCGGCTGCCGCGCCCGCGACAGGCAGGGAGGCCGCCACGGCGGCGGTGCTTCAAGGATCGTTCATCGATCTGTTCGAAGCCGATCTGCCCGTTCTGCAGCGGGTCGAGCTGGCGCCGGGCGAGAATTGCCTGCTCTATGACCTGAGCTATGCCGGCGCAAGCGCCGAAGCTTCTGCGGGCTCTGCGCCGGAGGGAGGAGGCCGTAATGCCGGAGAGGCCGGCGGCTGCGCGGCCGCGCTGCTTGCCAGCTCGTCGCGCATCCGGGACGAGCGCCGGGAAGGCTCCGTCTTCTCCTATGTGTCGGAGGCGCCGGCCGGCATCCTGGTGAGCACAAGGCTGCGGGTCCCTTTCCGTCCCGCCCGGGCATCGGCTGAGCCGGCCGATGATGGAGCATCCGGGGAAACGTCGGGGGAAGCGTCCGGCTCTGCCGGATTATCCGGCCTGGATGGAGCCGGAGCCGCCGATGAGCTCTCCGTGGAGACCGTATTCGATTCCGCATCGTCCACGCTGCTTCTTCGGCATCCCGGCCGGCCGACCGGCGTCCGGATCACGTTGGCATGGAGTTGAATGGATGAGGAGAAGCCGCCTTTCCCCTGGATAGGCGGCTTTTACTTTTCTTTAAACTCATGGGTAAAAAGACCTAATTATTTGAACCGGATCTTCCGTTAATAAAGATGTCGGTAGAAGAGGACAAATTCAGCCAAGAGGTGGATCATGAGTTCCGTCAAAATCATTCACAAAGCCAAGCGCATCCTGGAAATCGTATGGGCTGGCAACGTCGCTCCGGAGGAAGTCGATGCCATCAATGCGGAACTGCTGCAAATGGTGAAGGACGAGGGCATGAACGATTTCAGCCTTGTCGTCGACATGCGGGAGATGAAGGCGTTCACTCCGGCGGCGAGGGAGCGGCTGGTGGAGCATCAACGCGATATCAAGGCTGCGGGCTTGAGCGCGGCGGCTGTCGTCGTCGCCAGCAAGATCACCGAGCTTCAGCTGCGCCGCGCGGCTGCGGAATCGCAGCATTCGACCGAAACGCATTGGTCCTCCTATGAAGAAGCGCTGCAGTATTTGATTGAAAAAGCCTGATTGCCGGGAAGGGCCTAGCAGCCCTGCGGGGCATCCAGGCTTGAATCGGCGGATGGCGAAAAAAATATCCGGAACAGGCCCGTTCGCTCCATGGAGCGTCCCGGACCTGTTTTTTTATTCCTGGTCGAGACGGAAGGCGATGATGGCATTGCCGGACGTCCGTGTACAGTACAGTCCAGTCCATGGGCAGCGGCGCGGGAGCGGAAGTCAGGAGCGGTCTATCCTCCTGGAAATTTTTGTGGCATGATAAGGCGGGAGGGGATTCTGTGAAGGCAAGAGCGGCTTGGACCGGAATCGGATTCGTGCTTGCGCTGGCAGCGGTCGTGTTCGTTCATCTCTTTACGCTGAGGCTGGAGCCGGGCAGAGGCCTTTCGGGCAACGGCAATCCCGGCTTGATTCCGCTCTTCTTCGTCTTCTTGTTCTATCCTTTGCTGCTGCTGCTGACCGCCAGGCTCCTGCGCGGAAGCGCCGCGGCGACCCGGGGCCGGTCCGCTCAGAATGCGCTGTCAGGATTGGCGCTGATCGTCCTGCTCCTGCTCGACGCGGCTTATATCCGCCGCAAGACCGCTCATCTGGATCTCATTCCAGAGTTCGGAGCTTTGAATATTTACACCAATACGATCTATGCCAACGTTTATCATTTCTTCATCGGGCTCGTCATGCTGCATCTCGTCATTCTGAACACCCGCTGGGGCGGCCGCAAGGTCCCCCTCCGGAGCGCGGAGCAGCCGGATCCGTACGGCACCGTGATCGACTGCGGCGGGGAAGAGAGGCGGCGGTAGCTGCTGAACGGGCTGGGAGAGGGGAGGGAGCTGTCCCCCCGTTCCATAGAGACGGCCGCGAAGGGACGGCTGCACGTCAATTGGATATTCATGGAGATTACCTTGGAAAAGGAGGGGCAGGCATGCCGGAACAAAAAGGACTGGGGAAGCCGATCCTGACGTTCGCCGATGCGGCTCAATTTGACGCCTGGCTGGAAGAGTTCCACGGGGAATCGTCCGGCATCAGGCTGCGGATCGCCAAAAAAGGAGCCGCGGAGCATTCGATTGCGTACGAGGAAGCTCTGGAATGCGCCTTGCGCTGGGGGTGGATCGACAGCCGCAAGGAGAAGGCGGACGAGGACGGCTGGCTGCAGCATTTCACGCCGCGCCGCTCCGGGAGCGTCTGGTCGCGGATCAACCGCGACAAGGCGGAGCGGCTCATCGCCGAAGGGCGGATGCGGCCGCCCGGCCTGGAGGCGGTCGACGAAGCGCGCCGCAGCGGCCGGTGGGACAAGGCTTACGAGAGCCAAAGCCGCATGGAGATGCCGGGGGATTTCGCGGCGGAGCTGGAACGGCGGCCGGCGGCCCGGGATTTTTTCGCCGGGCTGGACAGCCGGAACCGGTACGCGATGCTGTACCGCGTCCATCAGGCCCAAAAGCCGGAGACGAGAGCGGCCCGCATCCTCGCGTTCGCGGACATGCTTGAGCGGGGGGAACGGATTTATCCCAAGAAGTGAAAGCCGGGAATCAGCTCCGGAGAGACCGGGGTCATCGGCAGACGGAGCGTCTCGGAGGGCAGATGGCCCTGCCGGAATCGATTATTGATGATGACAGGGTGGATGAACGTGGATCTGACTTATCTGCGGACACGTTGGCGGCCTATTATCTCCCTCCGCATCTCCATGGAATCCGGGAACGGTATCCCGGCTTGTCGATCACGCTGCAGACGGCGCGGGAGGAAGAAATTCTGAGCCGGAACCTGCCGCATCGGCCTGGAGCTGTCCAACCCCGAGGCGATCAAGCGGATCGTAAAAGCCGGCTCGGGCCTTTGCCTGCTGCCTGCAATGGCAGCCGTTCAGGAGATCGGGAGCGGCGAGCTCGCCGTTCTGCCGTTTCACCATCCCGATATCCGGCTGGACTTGCAGCTGGTCATCCATCCGAGAAAATGGATTTTCCGGGCGCTGGCGGCTTTCCTCGGCGGCTTGGCCGAAAAGTGAAAAAGAGCGCCACCCCTTCCGAAGGAGGGACGGCGCTCTTTTTTGCTTGCGGACGTCAAGAGTTATTTTCCGTCCGTGCGCTTTTCCCCGTCGATCGGGACGATGACCTTGTTCTTGTACTCCGGATGGCTGGCGCGATCGATGGCTTCGAGCTCCTTGGCTTCGCCATTGGAATCGATGGAGCCGTAATAGATATAATCGGCCATGACATTGTCCGTGAAGTAGTAGCCGGGAGCGATGCTTTTCGGCTTGGTTCCCTTTTCCTTGGGCGGCTGGCCGTAGATTTCGCTCCTCTGATAGACGGTCTGTGCGATACCATCCGCGTCGATGACAATGGAGGAAAGCAGCTGCTTGTACACCATCTCGTAGCGCAGCGCTTCGCCTGCCGGGAAGCTGTAGGTGACGGAGAAGCCCTCGCCCTCCACAGCCAGCGGGTCCTTCAGCGGGAGGACTGCAAGGGCGATCGCAGCCTGGCGGGCCGCAGCGAGATCGCCGCCCATGAGCGCGTCATAACTTTTCTGCCCCTTCGGCGTCCGGACGACCGTGCGGCTCTTGGCGCTGTCATAGGAGACGTAAGCCCCCATGCTCTCGCTTACGAACCGGACCGGCACATAGGTTTTGCCGTCCCGGATGACGACAGAGACGTCGAGCGGAACCGGCTTGCCGTTGACGCTCGCCGTCCTGGAGCCCTCCTTCAGCTCGATGACCTTGCTGCTGTCCTTGCTGGCGGCCCGCACGGTGCGAGTCTTGGCATCGTACGAGTACGTCAGCCAGTCCGGGTCCTGAAGGGAGCGGAGCTGGATCAGGATGCGTCCGCCTACGCTGAGAGCGGATGATTGGGCCTGCCCGTCGATGAAGAGGAGAGGGGCGGGAGCCGCCGCTTTCGCTTCGGCCAGGCCGCTGCCCGGCAGGACCGCTCCCGCGATCAGCGCCGCAGCCGCGGCAGCTTTCAAGGCTTTGATTGGATTCATTTGATTTTTCCCCCGCTTTCGAATGAGTTTCCGTATAACTGACGTGAATGGAGGGGAAATGTTCCAAATGAAGGAAATATCCGGCCGGAACGGAGCCGGGGGACGGATGCCCTGGTCCTTAATTCGCCTCTGCTGCCTCCAGGACGACGAAGCCGTAGGGCGGAAGCTCGACAGCAAGCCCGCCGCCATTTTCCGTCCGGATGGAACCGCGTTCCTCGAAGTTGGAGAGGAGCGTCCTCCAAGCGGGACTTCGTCGGGCGGAATCGATCCCCGACGGAGCTGCCGGGAGCGCCGGCGAGGCGGCTTCAGGCCGGACGGCTTGTCCGGGCGAAGGGCTCGAAGCCGCGGCTTCGCCCTCCTCGCCGAACCCGCGGAAGGAAAGAGGCTGAGCGGCATCGCTGCCGTGCTGAGGCGCCGAGCCGAACCGCAGGCTCGCCGTCCCGCCGCGGGCGTTCATCGCGATGAGCAGGCGCTGTCCGCCGCCCTTGCGCTCGTAGGCGAGCGCGCCTTCCCCCGGCTCTGCCAGCAGGAAGCGGAGTCCGGCGCTCCGCAGCGCGGGAGAGGAGCGGCGCAGGGCGATGGCCGCCTTGTAAAAGGCGAGCAGGTCCGCGTTTTGCCGATCGGCATCCCATTCCATGCATTTGCGGCAGCCGGGATCCCCGCCGCCGTCGAGGCCGACCTCGTCCCCGTAATAAATGCAGGGCGCGCCGGGATAAGCGAGCAGGAAAAGGGCGGCCAGCTTCATCTTGGGGACGCTGCCGCCGCATATCGTCAGCAGGCGCGGCGTGTCGTGGCTGCCGAGCAGATTGAACGCCGCCTCGGTCGCCTGGCGCGGGTAGGCGGCCAGCTGGCGGCCGATCGCATCGGCGAATTCGCCGGCCCCGATGTCCTCCTGGGCGAAGAATTCCAGCACGGCGCTGGAAAACGGGTAGTTCATGACGGCGTCGAACTGGTCGCCCTGCAGCCACATCATGGAATCATGCCAGATTTCGCCGAGAATGTACGCATCGGGTTTGGCCTCCTTGACGGTCAGACGGAATTCGCGCCAGAACCGGTGATCGACCTCGTTGGCCACGTCCAGGCGCCAGCCGTCGATGCCGATCTCCTCGATCCAGTACCGCGCGACCTCCAGCAGGTACTTTTTGACCTCGGGATGGGCCGTGTTGAGCTTGGGCATGAGCGGCTCGAAAGCGTAGGTCTCGTAAGGGGAGAGCCCGCCGCTGCCGCTCGGCCACGGACGCCTGTGGAACCACCCGGCATAGCGGGAGCGCTCCCCGTTCTCCAGGACGTCAGCGAACGGCGCGAACGATTGTCCGCAATGGTTGAAGACGGCGTCCAGCAGCACGCGTATCCCGCGCGCATGGCAGAGGTCCACGAGCTCCTTCAGCTTGGCGTTGGTGCCGAAGCGGCGATCGACCCGCATGTAATCCTGCGTGTCGTATTTATGGTTGGTCTCGGCTTCGAACACGGGCGTGAAATAAATCGCGTTCACGCCGAGCTCCGTCAGATGGTCCAGACGGTCCATCACTCCCTGGAGGTCTCCTCCGAAAAAACTCTCCTCCGTAGGCTCCCCTCCCCAGGGCAGCGTTCCTTCCGGGTTGAGGGACGGATCGCCGTTCGCGAACCGTTCGGGGAAGATCTGATAGAACACCGCGTCCTTCACCCAGGCGGGGGGCTCGAACACATCCGCGGGGTTCAAATAGGGGAACTCGAACAGCGCCGGCGGATTGTCGGGAAGCTCCTCGAAGAAGCCTGCTTCGGTCCTATAGAGCGTCCGGCCGCCGGAATAGAGCTTGAAGGCGTAGCGGAGGCGGCGGAAGGCGGGGGTGACCGCCGCTTCCCAATAATCGAACATGGCGTCGCTCGCGAATAGGCGCAGCTCGATGTCCGTAACCGTCTGCTCCCATCCATACTTGTCGCCGGCTGCTGCCTGTACCCGGTCGACGTCGCCGCGCTTCGTGCGCAGGCGCAGATGCACCGTTTCCCTGTCATACGCGTAGGCCCAGTTCAGCTTGGGCCGGTGATAGACCGCTTCCAGCAGCATCGTCATCTCTCCCTGATCGTTCTGGTTGCGCCGGATACCGCCCTCATAGGGCAGGCGGACATCCAGCTCCAGACATAAAATACCATTCCGATCCGCTTTCCAAACAAGGGAGAGGGCCGCGCCTCCGGCAAGCGGAAGCGCGAGGCTGAGTTTGCCGGGAGCCTCCGGGAGCCTCCGTCTCCAAGGACGCCGGACGTCGTCCTCCCAGCCTCGGCGCGGCTTCGGCAGCTGGATGATTTTTCTCCTTGCATAGGGAACATATATTCGGTATATAATACGTCTAGAGTCAGATGCGAACATACATTCGATCGACAGGGAGAGGGGAAGTCTCCGCGAGCCCGCTCCCGCAGAACAGGAGGTGCGCGGTGGAGAGAGTGATCATGCTGGCCGACTGCCAGTCGTTCTACGCTTCCGTAGAGAAGGCGGCGCATCCCGAATATCGCGACAAGCCGGTTGCCGTGGGCGACCCGTCCCGGATGAACGGCATCGTGCTGGCCGCCTGCCCGATGGCCAAGGCCCGCGGCGTGACGACGGCCTCGCGGGTCGGAGAGGCGCTGGCCCATTGTCCGGAGCTGGTCGTCATCCGGCCGCGGATGGCCATGTACATTGAAGTGTCCCTGTTCATCACGAAGATATTCGAGACGTACACCGATCTCGTGGAGCCTTACAGCATCGACGAGCAGTTCCTCGACGTCACCGGCTCGGCAGGCTACTACGGCTCGCCGGACGAGATGGCGCGCAATATCCAGAACCATATCCAGCTGTCCACGGGCATCTGGTCGAGGGTCGGCATCGGTCCCACCAAGATCCTCGCCAAGATGGCGACGGACAATTACGCCAAGAAAAGCCCGGAAGGCGTCTTCGAGCTGAATCCCGGCAAGCTGGAGTCGACGCTGTGGACGCTGCCCGTGCACCAGATGTTCATGGTGGCCTCGCGGATGACGAGGCATTTCACGCGGATGGGGCTGAACACGATCGGGGACATCGCGCGGCTGGACTTCTCCGAGTTCAAGCGGCGGATGCGGCTGGAGATGGGCAAGCAGAGCGACATCCAGGCGGGCTATTATTGGCAGACGGCGAGAGGGATCGATCCCAGCCCGGTCGTCACCGGCATCCGCCACCAGCTGAAGTCGGTCAGCCACGGCAAGGCGCTGCGCTGGCGGCTGTACCGCCATCTGCCCGACATCGAGGTCGTGCTGCTGGAGCTCGTCGTGGAGGTGTGCCAGCGCACGAGGCGGCATGGCTGCATGGGCTCGGTCGTCTCGGTCGCCGCCATGGAGACCGACGGCGAGCGCTCGTCCTGGTTCAGCCGCCAGCTGACGCTGCCCCAGCCGACCTCGCTGACGCATGAGGTCGCTGCGGCGGTTCGGGAGCTGTTCGTCCGGCATTGGAGCGGCCTGCCGGTCGGCCGGCTGAACATCTCCCTCTCGGGGCTGACGGACGACAGCGTCATGCAGCTGACGCTGTTCGAGGATCGAACCCGGGCGTACAGCAAGGAGAAAACGATCGACCGGATCAAGGAGCGGTTCGGATCCGACGCCATCATGCGGGCTTCCTCGCTGCTGGAGTCGGGCGTGGCCCGCGAGCGGGCCGAACAAATTGGGGGGCATTACAAATGAGCAAGCTGGACGGCAACGAGCGCTGGAAGTCCAAGATGCTGCTGACGGAGCATGTGGAGCAGTACGACGGGCAGCATTCCGCCCGGGAGGCCAAGGTGACGACGGCGGAGGAGCGCGTCATGATCCGGGATTACATCCTGCTGCCTCATATGGAGAAGATGGTCCAGAAGAGCCTGTCCGAGCTCGAGAACTCGTCCAATCTGATGAGGCGCCTGTACGGGATGGCGGGCCACCGGGTGCTGGACCGGATCATGCACGACCTGTACGCCCTGCGGCGGGAGCTCAAGGCGCGCAACATCCGCATCCTCGCGGAGGAGCAGTCGAACTCGGTCGTGTACCACCGCTACTATTGCCGGGGCTACGAGGAGCACTTCGGCATGACGCGGGAGGTCATGCGCTCGGAGATCAGCTGGCAGCTGTCCCGTTATACGGCGGAGATCGGCGAGCTGCTGAAGGGCGGAGCGGGGAAGTGAAGCCGAATGAGGCGCGACATAGGAGCAAGGAGCCGTCTGCCCGGGGCAGACGGCTCCTTTGCTGTTGGGCTGATTCGTGGAATGGATTCATCATGTGAGCAGCAATTTCCCTTGCCGTCCCGGTCGTTCGGCTGCCTGCACCGCTTTTGCGATTTTGGCCAAAGGATATCTCGCTTCGATATTTCCCAGGCAGAGCTGCTTTTGACGAAGCAATGCAAAGATGTTCAGGAAGGAATTTTGCCAGTCCTCCACGGAGATTCCTTGTATCCAATGCCGCAGATGAAACAGTTTCGATCGGAGATCAAGCTCCGTTGCGAGTCGCTTCCAAGAGTCCGAACTCCGCACGACGGCGATGAGCCTGTATCCGAAAACAGCCGACAATTGAGCGAACATGGGTCCGATTGCAGAACTGAACGCATTGACGAGCAGGAAGGAATCCGGGGAACGCCCAAGAAGCTCCTTGCAAAGAATCCATGCCGTGAGAGGGTTGATATAGGATCGGGAAGCCTCGTCGTCCGGAATGAAAGGGGGGATCTCGATAGACAAGGAGGAAGAAGCCTTTACATATTGCTGCCAGGTTCCTTCTCCCCGAAGGGGCAATACATGCTTGCCAAGCATGGATTTCTGCACGCTGCTGCCAATCGCGATGACGGATCCCACGCCCTCATAGCCTGGTATGCACGGCAGCGGGATACGGTGCCGATAAGCGCCGCGAATCGGGATCAAGTCCGACGGATTTATCGGGCGGGCGATCATCTCCACCCGTATCTCATCAGGCTCCAGGCGGGAGGCATCCCGCTGTTCCACGATCACATTGTCCGCATGGCGAGCACAGTTCGTCGCCCGACAGGTTATTGGGATCCTTCTGTCCATCGGCTTCTAAGACAGCTGGAACAACGAGGGTTCGAGGGAGCGCCGAGATTTCTGGGAACCGATTCCTCCGATCGTGAAATATGGACCTTACCCGATGATTTGCCGAAGGGGATCGTTCAGCGCCTGACGGCACTATGCGATACATGGAAGACCGGTGCCGCCAAAGGGAATCCAGCCTTTCACAAAATGGCTGACGAGGGACAACTGGCGCACTATGAGAGCGAAATCCGCTTTGTGGAAGATCATATTGAACGTTGGATCAAGAATCAGCGTCCGCAGAGCGCCGCATATCGGCATGCGCAAGGCGGACTATAAATAAAGGTCGAGCGGGTTCCCTGCGGAGCCCGCATGTTTTACTATGGAAAAGACAAGGAGAGTGAGTACATATGATCAAGGTGCTTGTATCCGGCTTCGAGCCGTTCGGAGGCGATGACGTCAATCCGACGGGCTGGCTGATGGAGAAGCTGGCCGAGGAGCAATTCGAGGGCGTGGAGCTGCACACGGTGCTGCTTCCGGTTCATTTCGACGAATGCGCCGACCGGCTCATCGAGGAGATGGACAAGTTCAAGCCCGATGCCGTCATCGCATGCGGACTGGCCAAGGGCCGGACGGCGATTACGCCGGAGCGGATCGCGGTGAACGTCAAGGATGTCCCGGTCCGTTCGCATGGCGACAACCGGGGCGCCCGGCCTACCGACGAGCCGATTGCCGAGGAGGGGCCGGACGGACTGTTCTCCACGCTGCCGATCCGCGCCATGGCGCAGCGTCTGGCGGAACTCGGCATCCCGTGCGAAATTTCCAATACAGCCGGAACCTACATCTGCAACAACACGATGTACCGGGTGCTGGACCATATCCGTCGCCGGGAGCTGCCGATCCGGGCCGGCTTCGTGCATTTTCCCGCCTCGGCGGAGATGGCGGCCGCGCAGCCTTCGGTCCCGTTCATGCCGCAGCCGATGATGCTGGAAGGACTGCGCGCGATTATCGGCGTAACCGTATCGGCCCTGCAGGCGAGGTAGTTCTTTGCGGACTTCCGCCTGTAATCTCCCCTTTTCATGCCTTGTTTGAGCTATATTGGATAGGTTGAACCGAGATCCCAGCAGCAGGAGGTTTTCAAATGCCGGTCATTCGCAAGGAGCAGGCGCAGGAGTTGTCCTTGTTTCCGGATTGGAGCGAGATCAACCACTACGGAATCAATCATCTGAAGGCGGGACAAGAAGTTCCCTTGCATTATCATGATTGCAATGAATATTGGATCATCGTCAGCGGCAGGGGGATTTGCACGACCGAAGGGGATGAATACGAGATCGGTCCCGGGGATCTCGTGCTGACCAGGAAGGGCGAGGAGCATTCGCTCGTTGTCACGGAGGAAATGACGGCTGTTTATATCTACGGCATTCTTGCTCCAGGCTGCCGGCTGGGCTACTTGTACCGGCAAGGGCCGGATGCGGAGTAAAGAAGCACTAGCGGAGGGGGAAACAATGTGCGTCTAAAACTGATCCAGGTAGGGCTGGGCAATCATGGCCAAGGGGTGGGCGAGCATTTTGTCCTGGCATCCCGAGATTTTGCTTACGCAGGGCTGGTGGATATCAACCGCAGCGCCGTGACTGAATATGCCCGGAAAAACAAGTTGCCTGAAAGCTTATGCTACACCGACCATGAGCAGGCGTTTCGAGAAGCGGATGCGGATGCCGTGTTCATCTCGGCCTTCTCTCCGGTGCATTATGAGATAGCGAAGTCCGCATTGGAGCATAAGCTCCATGTGCTGATCGAAAAGCCGTTCGTGCTGTCCCTGGAGGAAGCGGAGGAGCTGAATTCGCTTGCAGCCCGGAACAGGCTCAATGTGATGGTCAATCAGAACTACCGTTATTTTGCGACGGTGATCGCCTTGAAGCAGACCCTGCAGAGCGCAAATCTGGGGAGATTGTCGTTTGTTCAATCGGAGTTCTTTTACGGGCATGAGGGCAAGCCTTATCAGAAGACGATGGACAATTACGTTCTGCTCGAGATGAGCGTCCATCATGTCGATATGATTCGGTTTCTATTGGATTCCGATATCGCGCAGGTGACGGGAAAGACGTGGAATACTCCCGGCAGCGGCTATGCAGGCGATCCGCATGTGCATGCCGTTTACCAAACGGAATCAGGCGTCAACGTCTTCTACCTGGGCAGCCTGCTGGCGAAAGGCGCTGCGACGCCATGGGAAGGCGCCTGGAGATTTCAGTTCGAGGGCGGAGCGGTCCATCTGGACGATCTGGGCGACGGCTACGGCGTCTATATTGCAGACGGCCGCACGAAGAGCAGGATCGGCTTTCAGGCGCAAGAGCTGGAAGGCATTCATGGCGTCCTGGCTGAATTCGCAGCTTCCATCCGGGAGCAGCGGGAGCCGAAAATCTCGGGCGCGGACAATATGCGCACGCTTGCCGCCCTCCTGGCGACGGCGGAATCATCCAAGCAAGGGAAAGCGATTCGGCTCATCCCTGAAGGATGATGCTCCCGGACAACGAACCAATGCTGGATAAAAATCCCCTCCCATGCCCAGAATAAGGTCATTCTGGATAAGGGAGGGGTTTGTTTTGTCTGGAGCCCAAAACGGAAACGGCTCGGCGGAAAACAGCGCAAGCGGCAGCCAAAGCCACAGGGGCGCCAGCGGCGGCAAGGACGGCAAAGGAAGAGCCGGCAGCGGCAATGGCGGCAATGGCGGCGCAGCGAAGCCCCCTCCTCTCGGAAGGAGGAAGACGGCTACTGCGCTGAGCCCTTCGCTGGCCGCCAACGCCCATGCAATCCGCATGCAGTTCCATCACAGCGGAGACCTCCGCCTGCGGCTGCTGTCCAGCGGGGCTCTTCCCGGCATCCAGCTGGCGGCGCTGTATTTGCAGGGGATCGTGGACGAGGAGGCGATCCGCAAGAACGTCCTTGAGCCGCTGCAGGCGGCGGAGGCAGCGGCGCCCGGCAGCCTCAAGGGAAAAGGCCGGCTCAAGGACCGCATCGAGCAGCTGCGTCTGAACGTGATCTCCACCGGCTTGACGGAGCCGGTGCGGACGCTGGAAGGAGCGCTCGACGCGCTGCTGCTCGGCTGCTGCCTGCTCCTCGTCGAAGGCAGCGACGAAGCGGTGGCGGCGGAAGCGGCCGGCGGGGAAACCCGCCAGGTCGGCGAACCGACGGCCCAGACGGTCATCCGCGGGCCCCAGCATGCGTTCACGGAGTCGGCCCGGACGAATATCGGCCTCATCCGCCGAATCATCCGCTCGGAGCGATTGACGGTGGAATCGCGGCGCATCGGGCGGGAGACATGCACGGAGGTGTCGCTGCTGTACATGAACGGCATCGTGGATGCCGAGATCGTGAAGGAAGCGCGCAGGCGGCTGGACGACATCGACATCGACAGCGTCCTGGACAGCGGCTACATCGAGGAGTTCATCCAGGACTCCTCGTTCACCCCGTTCCCGACCGTGCTCAACACGGAACGGCCCGACCAGGCTGCCGCCGGGCTGCTGGAGGGACATTTCGCCGTCGTGGTGGACGGCAGTCCTTACGTGCTGCTCGGCCCCGTGACGTTTTTCCGGTTTTTTCAATCGCCGGAGGACCATTATCAGCGCTTCGACATCGCCAGCTTCCTGCGGCTGATCCGGATCGCCGCTTTTTTCATTTCCATGCATCTGCCGGCTCTCTATATCGCCATCACGACCTTCCACCAGGAGATGCTTCCGAGCAACCTGCTCATCGGCTTGTCCGCGCAGCGCGAGGGCGTCCCCTTCCCGGCCTTGGTGGAAGCATTCCTGATGGAGCTGACCTTCGAGGTGCTGCGCGAGGCGGGGGTCCGAATGCCGCGCGCCATCGGACCGGCGATCTCCATCGTAGGAGCGCTCGTGCTCGGCACGGCCGCCGTCCAGGCGGGGCTCGTGTCTGCGGCGATGGTCATCATCGTCGCCTTCACGGCGATTTCCAACTTCGTCGTGCCGCAGATCAACATCGCCATCGCCGCGCGGCTGATCCGCTTCCTGCTCATGGTCAGCGCGGGAATTCTCGGCTTTGTCGGCATCATCTCGGTCGATCTGTTCGTCATCATCCACCTCGCCGGCCTGTATTCCTTCGGCGTGCCTTATCTCAAGCCGGTCGCTCCGTATGTCAAAGGCGAATGGAAGGATACGTTCGTCCGGGCGCCGCGCTGGAGCCTCGTCAGACGGCCGGTCATCGCGCAGAAGGGAGGCAGGCGCAGGCAGCCCGGAGGCAAGCCCAAGCGCCAGAATTCATGAGCCGGGGCATCATCAGACGTTGGGCGCTGCTGCTGGCGGCGGCGCTGTTGTTCCTTCCGCTTGCGGGCTGCTGGGACCGGAAGGAGCTCAATGAGCTCGGCATCATCGCGGCGACCGGCATCGACGTCACCGAGGAGGGGAAGTGGAAGATCAGCTATCAGCTGGTCATTCCAAGCGCCATCTCCTCCCAGAACGGCTTCACGAGCACGACGGAATCTCCGGTCAACGTCTTCTCTACGGAAGGAGAGAGCGTGCGGGGCGCCGTATCCCGGGCGACGCAGGAGATGTCCCGGAGCCTCTACTTCGGGCACAACCAGGTCGTCGTCATCGGCGAGCGTGCCGCCCGCAAGGGAATCGGCGGCTTGCTGGACGTCTATCTCCGCAACGGCAATTCCCGGGAGACGGTCATGGTGTTCGTGACCGAGGGCGAAGCCCGGCCCATCCTGGAGCAGCTGCTTCCGATGGAGAGAATATCGGGCAACGCCTTGACGAGGCTAATCGCGCTGGAAAAAGAGAGCGGGGGCAACTTCCGCCCCCAGACCGTCTATTCGATGCTGCTGCAGCTGCTGGGCCCGCTGCACGCATCCGCCGCCCCCGGCATCGCGATCAACGGATCGGGCGAGGGCGTGCGCAGCGTGGACGCGAACAAGAGCACGTCGACGCCTTCGAAGGTGAGGCTGCAGAAGCTGGCCTTGTTCCGGGACGACCATATGATCGGCTGGATCCGCACGCATGAGAGCCGGGGCCTGCTCTGGCTGCGCAGCGAAGTGTCCGGGACGACGATTTCCTTTCCGTGCCGCGAAGGAGGGCCCAAGGTCAACAGCGCCCGGATCACCGGGCTCAAGACGAAGATGAAGCCTGCGCGGAGCGGAGACGGCTGGCTGCTTCAGGCGGATGTGGAGGCGGACGCAACCTTGTTCGAGTATACATGCGGCGGAAATCTTCATGACCCGGCTGCGGTGGCCGGCATCGAGCGGATGCTCGGACAGCAGGTCCGATCCGACATCGAGGACGGACTCCAGGCTTCCCAGAGACTGAAGGCGGATGTGGCCGGCATCGGCGAAGCGGTGCGGCGGAAGTATCCGCATACATGGAAAGGAATCGCTGCGGAGTGGAACAGCAGGTTCTACCCCGAAATGAAAGCCGAGATCGGGGTCCATGTCGGACTGATCAAGACAGGCCGGAGCAACCGCTCCTACGAGCAGGCGAGCGAGGACAGCCGGGAGAGGAAGTGAGGGCATGAAAGCGAAGGAAGCAAGCGTAAGCGCGGGGCAGATCGCCGTCTTCCTCGTGCTGTTCACCATCGGCAGCACCCCGATGTTCGAGCTCGGCTCCGAGGCGGGACAGGATTCCTGGATTGCGATCAGCATCGCTGCCGCCGCGGGCTTCTGCCTGCTGCTCGTCTACCGCGCGCTCTACAACCGGGCCCCCGACACGAACTTGGTCGGGCTGTACAAGCTGCATTTCGGCAAGCTGCTCGGCGGCCTGCTCGGCGCTGCGCTGGCTGTCGTCTTCGCCCTGGAGTCGATGCGCAACGTGCGCGACTTCGGGGAGCTGATCTCCGCCACGTTGCTGCCCCAGACGCCGATGTGGTGCACGATGCTGGTTTTGACGGGAATCGTCTACTACACCGCCAGGCAGGGAGTAGAGGCGTTTTTCCGGGTCAACCAGGTGCTGATTCCGGTGCTGGCCGTCAGCTACATTTCCCTTCTGGGGTTGTTTCTGGCGTCGGGCCTGCTCGACTTCAACCGTCTGCGGCCTGTGCTGGAGAACGGCTTCAGGCCGGTCCTGCACGCGGCGTTTCCCGATATCCTGTCGTTTCCGTTCGGACAGGTCATGGTGCTGATGATGTTCTGGACCTATGCCAGGCGCTCCCCGTCCACAGGCGCGATGTCCTATGGCGCCTACATCGGCGTCTCGCTGTTCCTGATCGCGGTCAACATGGTGCTGATGATGGTGCTCGGTCCGGAGCTGTACCGGCTCGCCGAGCTTCCGACGCTGGAGGCGGTGGAGCAGATCCGGCTGTTCAACTTTCTGGAGCGGCTCGATATTCTCGTGACGCTGCTGCTGTACATCGGGCTGTACGTCAAGGCTACGGGACTGTTTTTCGGTTCGGTCATCGCTTTGCGGACAGCCTGGGGAGTTCCCTATCGGGCCGGCGCCCTCGTCATGGCCCCGCTCATCTTCACGGCAAGCTTCCTGGAGCCGATCATGTCGCAGCATTTGTGGACGGGCATGACCGTCTACCTGAAATTCAGTCCCTATTACCAGATCGCGCTGCCGCTGCTCATGCTCGTCATGGGAATCGGATGGGTCAAAAAGAAAGCGCAGCGGCAAGCGGGGCAAGGCGGCGCAAAGGCGGGAGCCGGCGGTCAGGCCAAGGGCCGGGAGGCCGGCGGTCAGAGCGGCAGCGGCCAAAGCGGAGCCGGGAATGCGGCGGCCGGCGGAGCCGAGGCAAGCGGAAGCGGACAGCCGGGAAACGGGAAGGCAGGAGCCGATGGGAGCGCCGAAAAGGCCGGAAGCCAGGACGGGCAGCAGGACGAGAGTCCTGGCTCTGACGGCAAAAACGGCGAGCGGAACAAGGCTCGCGGAGCGCCTGCCGACTCTGACGCCAAGCAGCCGTCTTCAGGCTCGGAAAGTCCGGAAGCCGGCTCTACGTGATGCCGCGCGCCCGCAAATTTCGACACGGAAGGTTGCAATAAAAGGCTTCTCTGCTATAATGGCTCTATTGACAACCGAATGAGCCTGGGGAGCTGGCGTACGCCGGCTGAGAGGGGAGAAGCATCCCGACCCGTTAAACCTGATCTGGATAATGCCAGCGTAGGAACCGCATGTCATCCGAGCCTTTTGCCGCCCTCGGGCGCAAAAGGATTCACGTGACGAAGACGTCTTCCTTGGGAGACGTCTTTTTTTTATTGTTCCTCTCATGCTGGCGCTCCGGACAAGGCCCGGGCGGGCTCACGGCTGCGAGAGAAAGAAGGGGAAGCAACATGGGCATTTCAAGCGGGATGGGCAAAAAAGCGGGGCTGGCCGCACTTGTTCTGGCGACGCTGCTGGCAGGCTGCGGCGGGAACGGGAACGGCGCAAGCGGCGGGAACAACGGCAGCGGGAACAGCGGCACAGCGACGCCTGCGCCTTCCGGCAGCGCCGGAACGAGCACGTCCGCGCCGGTCAAGAAGGTGAAGGTCGTCCTCGACTGGACGCCGAACACGAATCATACCGGCCTGTACGTCGCCCGGGACAAGGGCTTTTTCCTGAACCACGGCCTCGACGTCGAGATCGTGCAGCCGCCGGAGGGGACGGCAGCCGACACGCTGGTCGCCAAGGGAGAGGCTGAATTCGGCGTCGGCTACCAGGAGAACATTACGCTCGCCCGCAGCGAGGGATTGCCGCTCGTGTCGCTGGCGGCCGTCATCCAGCACAACACTTCCGGCTTTGCTTCGCCGGAGGCCAAGGGCATCAAGGAGCCGAAGGCATTCGAGGGCAAAACCTACGGCGGCTGGGGAGCCCCGGTCGAGCAGGAGGTCATCTCCTCGCTCATGCAGGAGCAGGGCGCCGATGTCGGCAAGGTCAAGATCGTCAACATGGGCAACGCGGACTTTTTCACCGCCGTGAAGCGGAATATCGACTTCGCCTGGATCTATTACGCCTGGACAGGGGTGGAGGCGGAGCTGCGCGGGGAGAAGCTGAACATGGTGTACTTGACCGACTACAGCAAGAAGCTGGATTATTACACGCCGGTGCTGGAAACGAGCGAAAAGCTGATCCAGGAAAGCCCTGATGTGGTGAAGGCGTTCATGGCCGGAGCTTCCGAGGGTTACGCCTACGCGATCTCCGAACCCGACGCCGCCGCGGACATCCTGATCAAGGCCGTTCCGGACCTCAATCCGGAGCTGGTGCGCGCCAGCCAGAAGTGGCTGAGCCCCAAATATCAGGATGACGCTCCCCGCTGGGGCGAGCAGAAGGCGGAAGTCTGGACGAATTATGCCGAATGGATGCATGAGCACAAGCTGCTGGACACCTTGCCGGATCTGTCCAAGGCGTTCACGAACGATTACTTGCCGGCATCCTGATGCCGGCTGACGGGGAGAGGGAACCGGATATGGCCAATGCGCTTGTAAGCATTCAGATTTTGCCGACGACGCCCGGCGGGGAAAGCGTGCTTCCGTACGTGGACCGGGCGATCGAGATCATCAAGGAGGCCGGCGTGCCGTACCGCGTCGCGCCGCTCGAGACGACGATGGAGGGCGACCTCGTGCGCCTGCTCGCCGTCGTCGCGGAGATGAGCAAGGAGATGGCGGCGATGGGCTGCCCCTCCGTCATCTCTCAGGTGAAGATATACTACAACCCGGAGAACGGCGCCTCGATGGACCGGCTGCTGGAAAAATACCCGGATGGACAGTAGAACGATACGCTGGAGGGCTCTGCTGCCTCCGGTCGTCGTCATGGCCGCCTTCCTGCTCTTGTGGGAGGCGGCCGTGCGTCTGTCCGGGACGGAGGCGTGGCTGCTGCCCGCCCCGAGCGATATCGCCCGGGATGCCTGGTCGGCGCGCCCGAGGCTGGCGCAGCACACGGGCGCGACCTTGAGCCTGACGCTGCTCGGCTTCGCCGGGGGCGCGGCCGCAGGCCTGCTGCTGGGAGCTGTCCTGCATTTGCTGCCGCTCGTGCGATCGGGCTTCTATCCGCTGCTCGTCCTGTCGCAGAACATTCCTGTCATCGCAATCGGGCCGCTGCTCGTCATCTGGTTCGGCTTCGGACTGCTGCCGAAGCTGCTGCTCGTCATGCTCGTCTGCTTTTTTCCCGTCTGCGTCGCCATGCTCGGCGGCCTGCAGGGAGCCGACCCGGGCCTGGAGCGGTACATGCGGATGATCGGAGCGGGCCGCTGGCGCCGCTTCCTCGGCCTGGAGCTGCCGGGCGCGCTGCCGCAGCTGTTCTCGGGCCTCAAGATCGCGGCTTCGTACAGCGTGACGAGCGCGGTCGTGGCGGAGTGGATCGGCTCCGACCGGGGGCTCGGCTACTTCATGCTGCTGTCCTCCAAGGGCTTCAAGACTTCGCTTGTATTCGCCGGAGTCGCGCTTGTCGTGATGCTCAGCCTGATGCTGTTCGCGGCCGTCGCAGGCGCGGAGAAGCTGACGCTGCGCTGGCGGCCGCGCAAGGAGGATGGAAGATGAACGTGCTGGAAATACGGAATCTGCGCAAGTCGTTCGGCAGCGGGGGCCGTCGCGTCGAGGTGCTTGGCGGAGTGTGCCTGACGGTGGGCGAAGGCGAATTCGTCTCGCTCGTCGGCCCTTCCGGCAGCGGCAAAACGACGCTGCTCAGCCTCATCGGGGGGCTGGAGCGGCCGGACTCCGGCGAAATTATGCTCGCCGGGAAGCCGGCTTCGGAGGGAGCCGGCCGCGCCGCGTATATGCCGCAGCAGGCAGCCCTGCTGCCGTGGCGCACGGTCCGGGGCAACATCGAGCTGGCGCTGCGCATCGCGGGCCGAGACCGCGCCGAAGCGAAGCGCCTCGCCGACGAGGGGCTGCGCAGGCTCGGACTGGAAGCCTATGCCCGCTCTTACCCGCATGTGCTGTCCGGCGGCATGCAGCAGCGAGTCTCGTTCCTGCGCGCGCTGCTGTCGCCGCAGCCGCTCATGCTGCTCGACGAGCCGTTCGGCGCGCTTGATGCGCTGACGCGGCAGCGGATGCAGCGCTGGCTGCTGTCGCTGTGGGAGGAGGAGCGCCGCTCGGTGCTGTTCGTCACGCATTCCATCGAGGAGGCGCTGCTGCTGTCCGACCGCGTTCTCGTCCTGTCGGCATCGCCGGCCGTCGTCGTTCGGGAGCTCCAGGTTCCGTTTGCGCGGCCGCGCAGCGCAATGCTGGGAAGCGATCCGCGGTTCGGCGAGCTGAAGGAGTCTCTCTATGAATCGCTCGGAAGCCTGGAAGAGGGGGATATGCCGTTATGAAACCGATCCATCTGCCTCTCGTCGATGCCCATATCCATCTGGAGCAGTATGCTGCGGATGAGCTGGAAGCGATGCTCGAGCAGTTGTTCAACGGCGGCGTGGCCGCTGTCGTGGCCGTATCCATGGATCTGGATTCCGCCGAGCGGACGCGCAAGCTGGCCGGGCGGCATCCGGGCCGGATCATGCCCGCTTATGGCTGGCATCCCGAGCAGGAGCTGCCGGACGAGGCCGAAATGCAGGCGCTTCTGGCCTGGATCCGGAATCGCCATGAAGCCGGGGAAGCGTTCGCGATCGGAGAGGTCGGACTTCCCTATTACATGCGGACGGAAGCGCAAGCGGAGGGAAAAGGGTTCGACGAATCCGGGTACTTGCGCATCTTGAGGGAATTCGTCTCCCTTGCCGCCGACACCGGCCGTCCGATCATTCTGCACGCCATCTACGAGGATGCCGCCAAGGCGGCGGAGCTGCTGCGGGAATTCGGCGTCGCACGCGCGCATTTTCACTGGTACAAGGGAGATGAGGCCACGACGAGAATGCTTGCGGATGCCGGATGGTACGTCTCGCTCACTCCGGATGTGCTGTACGAGGAGGAAATCCGCCTGCTTGCCGCCACATACCCGCTTGAGCGCCTCATGACGGAGACGGACGGTCCCTGGCCGTTCGAAGGGCCGTTCGCCGGGCAGGCGACCCATCCCCTTATGATTCGGGAGTCGGTCAGGGAGATTGCCCGACTGAGAGGAATGGACGAGCGGGAGGCTGCCTCTATGCTGGCCGCGAACGCGCGCAGATTGTATTTTTCCTGAACACAAAGGCGGCGCCCGGATCCTATCCGGGCGCCGCTTCGGTTATTTTGCCAGCTGGCGAAGTCCCTCCATGTACGTATCCACCAGCATGCGAAACGTAACGTTGAGGTCAAGCGGCATGCCGAAGCCTCCGATTCTTTCCAGCGAGGCGAAGCCATGCAGCAGGCTGCGGATGCCGCGCACCGCGTGGATGGCGGCATCGCCCTGCAGCCCGAAGCCCGACATGGCTTCGAGCGCAAGCCGCACGATGGTGCCGCCTGCCTGCTGAAGCTGCTCGTCGTCCGGCTCGGGAGCCCTTTGGATCCCCTCGTAAAGCCCAGGATGCGATCGCGCGAACTGAAGATAAGCGGCGCAGAACGATTTCAAGGCTTCGTCGCCTTGCTTGCCGTCGAGCGCCAGCGCGAGGCGTTCGTTAAGCCGCTCCAGCGCGTTCAGGGCGAGCAGTCTCCGAAGCTCGGGCAGTCCCGCGACATGATTGTAGAGAGAGGGAGAGCGGACATTCAGCTTCTGGGCCAGCGACGCCAGCGTTACGGCCTCGAAGCCTTGGGCGTCGGCCAGCTCGGCCGCCGCTCCCAGCAGCGTCCCTTGATCAAGACCGATTCGCGGCGACATGGCTTTTGCCTCCTTGGCGGAATTCGGCTTGCCGGATGGCCCGCTCCAGAACGGCTGCGGGCTGCTGTATCATCCGTCCATGCCCGGCAGCGATAAGCGAGGGCTTGAGCGCGGCGAGCTTGCGGGCAGACTCCAGCGCAGCGTCCGCGTTCCAGGTAGCCATGGCCGGAAATGGGAACAAAATCCGCATCTGGCCGCTGACGGCGAAGCCGCCGCGGACTTGGAACGCATCCCCGACAACGAGCGCGCGGCTCCGCGCATCGAGAAACGCCATCGAGCCGGGAGTGTGTCCGGGTGCGGCGATGGCGGTCAGCGAACCGATCCGGTCTCCGTCCCGCAGCAGCACGTCGGGGCGGGTCTTCACCTTCTTCGGAATATCGCCGCGGATCGGAGTGGACGGTTCTCCCTCGTCCAGAGACAAATCCCCGTCGAGCAGTCTGGCATCCCGGGCCGACAGGTAGACGGGAACGTAAGGAAGGGCTTCTCTGAGAGCGTCAAGCGCTCCGACATGGTCGCCGTGGGCATGCGTCAGCACGATGCGGGTGATCGGTTTGCCGATGATTTTGGCCGCTTCCATAATGCCCTTCGAGCTGTAGGGAAGCGCGGCGTCGATCAGCGTCAATCCGTCTTCCTCTTCGACGAAATAAGCGTTGACCGGGAACAGGCGGGGAAGGAAAGCCAGCTGGTGCACCGTTTGATGACGAACCGTTTTCATGGGGGCCGCTCCTTTTATTGAAAACTAATCTAATTAGCTTTAATATAACTAATGCAATTAGCTTTTGCAAGCCCCCATTTCCGAGCGGTTCCCTTGGATGGATAAGGAGCTGCAGGATGCGGCCATTCGTTCCTCCCTATGAAGAAGACCGCCAGCATAAAAACAGCGGCAGAACCGTTTGGGCTCCCAAGCCCGGTTCTGCCGCTGTCATGTGGCTGCCGTGAGATCAAGTCGCCTACCATAGCATTCGTTCGCCGAGCTCCAGTTGCACGCCGCCTGATCGGAACGCATCGCGACGGCTGCGGGCTCTCGGGGACGCGAGATGAAGCATGGTCGCGAGGCCGAGGGAATCGCTGCGGAAAGGCCGCTCGCGAGTGCCGCCGATCAAGGCCAGCCCGTCGGCCCGTTCCCATCCGCCCCGGGAATAAAAGGAGACCAGATCCGGATGGCAGGTGAACAGGCTGACATCGGCGTTTTGCGACATCGTGTAGGAAAAGGCTTCCCGGATCAGCTTCAGGCCGAAGCCTTTCCGGCGATAGAGCGGATTCGTCAGCACTTCGCTGATTCCAAAGGCTTCGTACGTCTCTCCCTCATGAAAAATCGTCGTACGAGGGACGGCGAGATGGCAGATGACGACGCCATCGTCGACATAAATCAGCGAATAAGGCCGGGTGGACGGATTGCCTGGCCAAGCGACGGGCTCCCCGTCCTGGAACGCTTGGGGCCATTCCGTCCGCATGAAGGCTATGATCTGGTCTTTCAGGTGTGCAGGACAGTCCTCCTGGGGAATCTGCAGCAGTTCCATCATGGCATTCGTTCTCCTTGTCTCGTCAGGCTGCGCCGATAACAGCAGTCGGCTGCCTGTCCTGTCAGGATACCCGAACTCGGCTTGGAAATGAAGCCCGGCCCATTACCGAACGCCAAGCTGTCCCTGCCGGCTGCGCCCGGTTCTCTCTGCAGCCGCCGTTCAAGCCGGACGGCCGCAGTCAAGATGCCGGCCGCAGTCGGAAGACGGGCTGGATTTCCAGGCCTCATGCCGGCCCGGTCTCGCTCGGCGATCGGAGCAGACCGTCACGCCGACGCCGGGACCGTTTCGGTCTTGCCGGCGGCCCGGGATTTTTTCCATCCCGATCCCAGCAGCGCGAGAAGGAACGCGCCTGCGATGCCCGCCAGCACGGCGGCGCTGCCTCCTGCCGAATCCAGACCGCCGAAGTACATCACTTCCCTCATGCCGTAGGCCGCGAAACGAAGCGGAGTCCACGAATAAATCCAGAAATGAGTCGTATCGGTCAGAAATTCCGGAGCCATGTTGAGCAGCGGCATGGAGAAGAACATGAGCAGGACGAGGATCGCCATCGCCGGGAGCCCGATCCAGTTGAGCAGCGCGGACTGCAGCATATAGAAGGTGACGGCGGCCAGCCACAGGAACAGCCAGGTGTCCAGCGAATGCGCAAGCTCCATGCCGTACCAGGAGGAAGCGGTCCACACCAGGAAGCCCGAAGCAATGCCGGCGATGGCGACGCCGATGACCGGCTGCCAGGCGACCGCCGCCGGCCTTCCCGCTCCCGACTGGATCGCTTTTCCTCCGGCCAGGAACAGCATCATGGCGGTGACGAGGCTGCCCATCCACATGATCTGGGTGAGCAGGCCGGGTGCGCTGCCGGAAGCGTTGTTCGCTCCTACGGGATGAACGGTTTCTTCCTGCACCTGAATCGGGGAGAGGAGAGCCTGGGCGACGGTGACCGGAAGCTGCTGCGATTTCTGGGCGATTCCGGCGAGCATCGACTTGGACAGCTCCGCTCCCGCCATGCTCATGACCTGGCCCAATCCTTGCCTGAGAACGGTCGAAGCCTGGGCATTCAGGCCTTCGCTGACAAGAACCCGCACAGCGGGCTGCTGCGGAGAGGCGCCGGCTATCGAGGCGACGCCGGAGCTGAGATCGGCGGGCAGGATAAGCGCTCCATAATACTCTCTGGCGTCCAAGGCCTCCCGTGCAGCTTGCTCCGAATCGAGGACGGTCCATTTGATCGGCAGCTTGTCATTGGAGAGCAGCTGCTCCTTCAGCTTTTCGCCGACCGCCAGCGAGCCGCCGCCGGGAAGATCCGCAGGATGGTCGAGGACGACCAGAGCCGCGGGAACCTCCTTCGGCTTCGTGCCCAGCACGGACCCCATCATTGCCGCGCCGAACACGACAAGAACGGCCAGAACGATGATTGTTCCAGCCCACACCATTTTTTGCTTGAATATAGCCATGGCTTCTATCGACTCCTTCTCTATCTATTAATGAACACTCTGTTGAATACAAAGCACGTTGTTAATTATAATGAGAACAGCAGAAAGCACAATGATCACATTTCTCCGAAGTGTCGAGTACTCGCCACGATGAGATGGAGTGTTCATTAGCAGGTTGATTTTCGGGAGGAAAAGACATGCAGGACAACGCAAACAAGCCGGACCGGAGGCAGGCTCGGACGAAGCAGCTGCTTTATGAAGCGCTCATGGACCTCGTCAGGGAAAAAGGAGCGGAGAATGTGACCGTGACCGACATCGCCAGCCGCGCGAACATCAACCGGGGGACGTTCTACCTGCACTACCGGGACGTGCCGGATATGCTCCAGCAGCTGAAGGACGATGTGTTCAGCCGGATCCGGGCTAAGGTCGAGAAGCTGGATATAAAGGAGGCGTGGGCTTATGCGGATCGGGACGAAGCCTATCCCCAAGGCGTAATCGTTTTTGACGAGCTGGCTAAGCATGCCGATTTTTTGCGCACGATGGTCGGAGCTCAAGGAGATATGTCCTATGCCCTGCGCTTCCGCGAGCTGTTCACGGCCCATATCTATGAGAAGGTCAAATACGTGCCGGAAGGCAAGTCGATCATGCCGCCGGATTACTTCGTCGCTTATGTGACATCGGCCAACTTCGGCTTCCTCATGCACTGGATCGAGTCGGGCATGAACCTGACCTCCGAGGAGATGGCGAGGATCATGATCCGCCTCATGCACTATGGGCCGCTGGTGTCGCTCGGCTTGAAGGAAGTTCCGCCTGGAGGGGCGAAGATAGCGGAGGAGCGCTGAAGCCTGCCGGTTCCGTCGAGCGCTCTATGAAGGGAGGCAAGCAGATGAATCGCTTACAGCGCACTCGTGCCTATGAAAAGGAATACCATGATGATTGCTACGAAAATCGAATCTTGTTCGAGAGCGGCTCCTGGCTGGAAAAGCCGGTGCGGACCGTGCTCGACCTGTTCGAACAGCTGGAACGCCCGAACGGCCTCCGCCTTCTGGATCTTGGCTGCGGGGTCGGCCGCAACAGCATTCCGCTGGCTTCGCGGCTTTCCGGCACCGGGGGCAAGGTCGTCTGCGTCGATCTGCTGGAGTCCGCCATCTGCCATTTGGAGAAGTACGGCCGCGAGCATGGAGTGGAGGAGGAGCTGGAGCTGCATCGATGCGACATCGCAGCCTTCCGAATCGAGCCGGATCGGTACGACTATATCTTCTCGGTGTCCAGCCTGGAGCATCTGGACTCGATGGACTCCTTCGTGAAGGTGCTGGGCGCGATGGCGGCGGGGACGCGAACGGGAGGCATTCACTGCCTCATCGTCAATGCGGGAGTCAAGGAAGTGTGTCTGACGACGGGCGAAGAGCTGGATCCGAAGTTCGAGCTGATGCTGGATACGGAGGAGCTGGGCTCACTGCTGGCGGAGAAGTACCGGGGCTGGGAGCTGCTGCGCCATGCCGTGAAGCCGTACGAGCTTGAGATCCAGCGCGACGGCGAGCCGGTATCTCTCCGGAGCGATGTCGTGACCTGGGCAGCGAGGAAGAAATAGAACTAGGATATCCATATGGGAACGAACGTTCTACTATAGGGTGGGAAGGACAAGAGTCCGCTGGCCCTAGTTTCCAGACCTCAAAGGAGGTGAAGCGAGTTGGGAACGAGCCAGGTCATCGTCATGGAATACGATCCGTCATGGCAAACGGAATATGAAAGCGAAAAGGCCCGCATTCTTGCCGCGCTGGCCGGGGAGAGCATATGGGTGGAGCATATCGGCAGCACCTCGGTGCCGGGTCTTGCCGCCAAGCCGATTGTGGACATAGCTGTCGGCGTGGCGCATTTGTCCATCGCCGACGCATTCATCCAGCCGCTCGCGGCAATCGGGTATGAATATGTGCCCAAGCCGGAATTCCCCCCGCGGCGCTTTTTCCGGCAGGGCGAATGGGGAAAGGGAACCCATCATCTGCATGTCTACGAGATCGGGAGCGAGGAGTGGAAGGGCAATCTGCTGTTCCGCGACAGCCTCCGCAGCGATCCGGGACTGCGGAGGCAATATGCCGAGCTGAAGGCTGATTTGGCCAGCCGGCATCCGGATGACCGGGCAGCTTATACCGCTCATAAGGGGCCGTTCATTCGGACCGTGATGGAGCGGGCCGGGAAGCAGGCACAGGGCAGGGTGACGAGTCCATAAAGCCATAGAAGGGAGAGCCGAATAATGGCCGTAAAAGAAATCTTGCCGTTCGGAGACCCGATTCTCCGCCGCAGGGCGCGCGAGGTCGACAGCGTCGATGAGCGGACGATCCGCTATCTCGACAGCCTCGCCGAGACGCTGTACGCCCGGGAGGGCAGAGCGGGACTTGCCGCTCCGCAGGTCGGCATCCTGCGGCGCCTCATCGTGATGGACTGCGGAGAGGGCTTGATCGAGCTCATCAATCCGGAGATCATCCACCGGGAAGGCGAGCAGACAGGTGCGGAAGGCTGCCTCTCCCTGCCGGGGTATTACGGCAACGTGACGCGCTCGCAGAAGGTGCAGGTACGGACGCTGAACCGGTCGGGCGAGACGGTCGTGCTGCACGGAGAAGGCTACTTGGCCCGGTGCATGCAGCATGAGATCGATCATTTGGACGGAATCCTGTATGTGGACCACGTCCGTGACAGCTGGCTGACCGAGGAGCACACGGGACGAAAGGCCAATCTCCTTCCGATCCTGCAGCTGAGCCGGAGGACTTGAGATTTGGACACGTCGGAGCGGAGTCTGGATCCCTTCAGAAACGGCACTCCGTCGGAACCTTGCCGGTTTTTATTCCACCGCGTCGTTCGTTTTGGTCATGATCGCGAAATGCTTGGCCAGGAAGGCCGGCGAATAAGGCATGTCGTTCCTCACCCAAGCTACGATGGTTCCGATCAGGGCGGCGGAACCGTACCAGATCGCGATGTCCTTTGGAGTGCCTGATTTCGTGAACGCCAAGTCGCTGCCCGATCGTTCGATCCTCAAGGCAATCGATTCCGACAGCATCTTGAGCAGCCGCTCCGTAAAGATCGGCGTCCGTTTCGAACCGAGAACAATCTTGTAGAACTTGGAATGCGCGGCGATATGCTCAAGCAGATGGACCAGCATCCGCGATTCGGTTTGTTCCGGCGTTCGATCGTTCGCCTCGGATTGGTTCCATACCCGCCGGATATCCTCCACCATATCGTCCGCCATCTTCTCCAGCATGTCGGGAATATCGCGATAGTGCAAATAAAAGGTGACGCGGTTGATCGTTGCGCGCTCCGCGATCCGGTTGACGGATATTTTTTCGAGATCCATTTCCTGCAGAAGATCGATCAGAGCATCCTTCAACAGCTGCCGCGTCCGGAGCACTCGGGGATCGACACGAGGTTTGGCGGGGTCTGTCATGGTTTTTGGCTCCTTCATCAGATACTTTACAAAAATCCAGTTTATGTCTGTTATGTGCGAATTGAACGACATATCCCCACAAACTGCTGACTAGTTTACATTTTGCCCCGATGCGTTACTTGTAAGATACTTCTTTCCGAATATAATCTAATTTATACAGTGTTGATTATCTTACACATTGTAAATTAAGTCTAGATTATAGGTTTGGAGAGGATGGAGCAAGTGAACGCAAGCAAGGAATTGAACGCAAGTACGATAAAAAAGGGACCGATCTTGTTCATCATGATTTTGGGAGCCTTTTTAGCGACGCTGAATCAAACGATCATGAGCGTCGCCACTCCGGAATTGATGAATGATTTCAACATTACGGCTGCGACCGCGCAGTGGCTGACGACGGGTTATATGCTCGTCAACGGGGTGCTGATCCCGATTACCGCCTTCTTCATGCAGCGGTTCACGACGAGGCAGCTGTTCCAGGCCTCCATGATGATCTTCCTTGTCGGAACGATCGTATCGGCTCTCTCGCACAGCTTCCCGGTCCTGTTGACCGGTCGGATGATCCAGGCGGCAGGCGCAGGCATCATCATGCCGCTGCTCATGAATGTCATTCTGACGCTGTTCCCTCCGGAGAAGCGGGGAGCCGCCATGGGGATGATGGGCCTGGCCATCATTTTCGCCCCGGCTATCGGCCCGACGCTCGCCGGCTACATTCTGGAACATTACGCCTGGGAAACTCTGTTCTACGGAATGATTCCCTTTACTCTTATCGTCATCGTCTGCGGATTCATCTTCTTGCGCAATGTATCCGAGCGGGGCCATGCCAAGATCGACGTGCTCAGCGTTCTTCTGTCCACCGTCGGCTTCGGCGCCTTGCTCTACGGCTTCAGCCGGGCCGCCGGCAAAGGCTGGTCCAGCGCGGAAGTCATCGCGACCATCGCTGCCGGCGTGCTGGCTCTCGTCCTGTTCTCGGTGCGGCAGCTGATCTCCAAAAGTCCGCTGCTTGACCTGCGGGCGTTCAAGTACAATATGTTCTCCTTGACGACGATCATCAATGTCGCGATTACGATGGTGATGTACGCGGATATGATGCTGCTTCCGCTCTATCTCCAAAATGCCCGGGGCTACACGGCTCTCGAATCCGGCCTGCTGCTGCTTCCCGGCGCGCTTGTCATGGGCTTCATGATGCCGGTCGCCGGCAAGCTGTTCGACCGCTTCGGCGCCAAGTGGCTGGCTGTTGCAGGCTTGATCATCACCATCGTGACGACAATCGGCTTTACGGATCTGACGGACTCCACCAGCTATACGTATCTGGTCCTCATGTCCACAGGCCGCCGGATCGGGATGGCGCTGCTGCTGATGCCGGTGCAAACCGCAGGCTTGAACCAATTGCCGAACCGGCTTAATGCGCATGGCACCGCCATCTCCAACACGGTGCGGCAGGTAGCCGGAGCCGTGGGCACATCCCTGCTCATTACCGTCATGTCCAGCCGGGCCAAAACGCATGCGGCGGAAATGATGTCTTCGGGAGCGGCCCAGACGAAAGAGCAGCTTGCGATGCAGGCTTCCATCCAAGGCATCAACGATGCCTACCTCGTCATCGTCGGCATCGGCGTTGTCGCGCTGCTCCTGTCCTTCTTCATCAAGAAAGTGAAGCAAGCGACGGAAGTGGAATCCACAAGCACGGCGACAAATTCAGCCGTGCAAGAAGCTTAAGCGGGCCCGCGGCGGCAGCAGCCGGCTTCCGCAAGCCAGCCTGTCCAGACGGCTTTCCTTTTCGAGAAGGAAGGCCGTCTTTTTTCCATTTGGACCGCAAGGCTCCGCATGCCGGTGCGGCAGGACGGACACTGAAAGCGCCTGTTGGACGCCCCCCTTACTGCGGCATGCAGGGCATGGTAAGATGAAGCCATTCGGGTTCGAATTCGAGCAGGGAAAGCATCATTAAAGCCGATGCCGCTGCAGAAGAGGAGGAAACCATTTTGTCCAAGGATTACTCCAAGTACTTTGATTTTTCGAATGCCAAGCTTATGCGCCAGGAGGACGGAAAGACGGCCTACCGCATCAACGGCCGTACGATCCAGATCAGCTCGGCTCCGTCCTACAAGGAGGAGAAGAAGCGCGGCAAGGAAGAGGTGGAGATCCACCGGGGGTTCCGCATTCCCGAGCGGATGAAGGATTTCGGCCGGGGCAAGCGCTATCTGATCCGCACCTACGGCTGCCAGATGAACGAGCATGACACCGAGGCCATGCGAGGCATGTTCGAGCAGATGGGATATGAGGCGACGGACGAGTACGCCCTGTCCGACGTCATCCTGCTCAACACCTGCGCGATCCGCGAGAATGCGGAGGACAAGGTGTTCGGCGAGCTGGGACATCTAAAAAAGCTCAAGACCGAACGGCCCGGCCTGCTGCTCGGCATTTGCGGCTGCATGCCGCAGGAGGAGACGGTCGTCGGCCGCATTCTCCAAAAGCATGGCTTCGTCGACATGGTCTTCGGAACCCACAACATCCATCGGCTGCCCCAGTTGCTCGAGGAAGCGGCGCTGAGCAAGGAAATGGTCGTCGAGGTATGGTCCAAGGAAGGCGACATCATCGAGAACATGCCCAAGAAGCGCGAGGGGCTTCGGGCATGGGTGAACATCATGTACGGCTGCGACAAGTTCTGCACGTACTGCATCGTCCCGTATACGCGCGGCAAGGAGCGCAGCCGCCGTCCGGAGGATGTGCTGGCCGAGGTCCGGGAGCTGGCCGCGCGAGGCTTCAAGGAAGTGACGCTGCTCGGCCAGAACGTCAATGCCTACGGCAAGGATTTCGAGGATATGCATTACCGGTTCGGAGATCTGATGCGGGATATATCCGGCATCGCCGTCCCGAGGGTCCGGTTCACGACCTCCCATCCGCGCGACTTCGACGATCAGCTCATATCCGTGCTCGCGCAGCGGGGCAATCTCGTGGAGCATATCCACCTGCCGGTCCAGTCCGGCAGCACGGAGGTGCTGAAGAGGATGAGCCGCAAGTATACGAGAGAGGCGTATCTGGAGCTGGCGAGCAAAATCCGGGCTGCGATTCCGGACGCGGTGCTGACCAGCGACATCATCGTCGGATTTCCCGGCGAGACGGAGGAGCAGTTCGAGGAGACGCTGTCGCTCGTTCGCGAGGTCAGGTTCGACTTCGCCTATACGTTCATCTATTCGCCGCGGGAGGGGACTCCGGCTGCAGGCATGGAGAACGACGTGCCGGAAGAGGTCAAGAAAGCCCGGCTGCTGCGGCTGAACGCCCTGCTCGCGGAGATCGGCCGGGAAGCCCACGAGGCGCTGCTGGGGCGGACGGTTGAAGTGCTGGTCGAGAGCGAGAGCAAGAACCGGCCGGATGTCCTGTCCGGGCGCACGCGCAGCAACAAGCTCGTTCATCTGGAAGGGCCGAAGTCGCTCATCGGACAGTTCGTCCAGGTGAAGATCGTCGATGCCCACACCTGGTACATCAAGGGAGAGATCGCGGCGGAGACGAGCGAGGCGGGTTAGGATCCATAGCAGGCTGCGGCGGCAGCCTGCTATTTTTGATGGCTGGAGCGGCGCCAGCCCGAGAGAATCCGGAAGTCCGATCATAGACTGATAGGGAGAGTTCGGATGCAAGGAGGAGAGGGAAAATGAAAGGAATCGATTGCGCGGTTCCGTTGACGGTTTCAACGGCCAAGGCGGCGGCCGCAGCCGGCTATGTTTTCGCTTGCCGCTACCTGGTGCCGGCGGCGTATGCCTGGAAGAGGCTGACGCGCGCCGAGGCCGAGGCCATCACGGGAGCGGGCATGATGATCGTCTCCGTATACGAGACGGTGAACAACCGTGCGGCCTCGGGAGCCGCGGCAGGCAAGGCCGACGGAGCGGCGGCGCTTCTGGAGGCGCAAGCCGTCGGGCAGCCGGCCGGCAGCGTCGTCTATTTCGCCGTCGACTATGATGCCCAGGCATCGGATTTTGACGCTATCGAGGCCTACCTGAAGGCGGCGCGGGCGCAGATTCCGGCCTATCGGATCGGCGTGTACGGCTCCTATGCCGTCGTGGAGGAGATGGCCAGGCGAGGAGCGGCCCAGGCTTTTTGGCAGACGTATTCCTGGAGCCGGGGCAGGCTCAGCAGCCGCGCCAATATCCGCCAGTACAGCAACGATCAGAAGCTTGCGGGCATGACGGTGGATTTCAACGAATCTTTCGGAGGAGAAGGATGGTGGAACACGATGGCATCGGCGTTCAAGGATGTGCCCGACAGCTATTGGGCGAGCTCGGCCATTGAGAGAGCGGTGAAGGAAAATCTGATGGGAGGGTATCCTGACGGGACCTTCAAGCCGGATCAGCCGCTTACGCGGGCGGAGATGGCAGTCATCCTGTCCCGTCTGCTCGACCGGGGCTGAGCCCGCCGGGAGGCAGGGAGAAGAGCAAGCGGCAGCCGGGAATGTCCGGCTGCCGCTTTTTAGTTACGGCCTGCCTTCAATCGATCGGAAGGCGGGAATGTTTTTGACCAGAAGCAGAAGGAGGGAGACGAAAGCCATCAAGCCTTCCATGGCCGCCAGCAGGATGCCTTTCCAGCGGATCTGCTAGAGCAGCCGGAAAGAGAAGGATGCCGTTGTACCGTTTCATGCGCAGCCCCCTTTTCATCGCTATCAAAGGTATTGCTTTCCACTCGCATGCTTCCAAATCCTCCCTTTCTTCCGGAAAAGGCTAACAGCGGCAAGCGTTGAGGTCGACATAAATAAAGGCGGCCGGACCGCGGCTGCAGTGCGGTTGGTCTGCGACTACAGCAAGGCTGGAACGAAAGGGAGTCAGGCAATGAAGACATCATCTGCAAGCCGAAAATCGAGGGGAATGCTGCTGCTGGCGGCAGCATCGCTGCTTCCAGGCCTGGCGCTGGGAGCCGTTCCGGCTCAAGCGGCGGAGAAAACATACGGATACACGGACGCCGACGCGTCGTTCGTGCCGCTCCGCGCGCTCAAGCAGCTGCCCGGAGTAAGCGTGTCCTGGGACGCAGGCAAAGGGACGGCCGAAATCGTGCGGGACGGCAGCAAGGCTGTCCTGACGATCGGCAACAAAGAAGCCGTCGCAAACGGGGAGAAGGCCTCCCTGAATAGAGCTCCCTTTCTGGAAAACGGGGCTGCTTACGTGCCCCTTTCCTTTTTGAGCAAGCAATTCGGCATTGGGACGGAACGGCTTGTGTCGGCTAATGCCGTGTCCCTGTCTCTGGACGGCGAGAAGCTCAGGCTGCCGCTCGTGCCGAGAGGCGCCTTCAGCGTGGCGAGAAAGCCGATCGTCATCGAAAGCAAGTCGGTCAAGGCGGCAGGCAGAAGCTTCTCCGTCCAGGCGGCGACAGTGTCGCTGATGGACCCCCGCGTCGACCTGGAGGTGGCTGTCGCCGGAGGCAAGGCGGGCCGCACCGAAGAGCTGGCGGCGATGGCGAAGCGCGGAGGGGCGGTTCTCGCCGTCAACGGAGCTTTCTTTGATGCCTATACCGATTCCAGCGTCAAAAATCCCTACGGCTACCTGTTCAATGGAGGGCAGATGCTCTACAAGAGCTCCGGCGACAAAAAGACGGTCGTCGCCTTCGATTCCAATATGCTGACGGAGCTGCTGTCCGGCGCCGAGTTCGAAGCCCGCTATCGGGACGGCGGCGTGGACGGAGCCGTACAGGCAGGACCAAGGCTGCTGAAGGATGGCGTTGCGGCGATTGATCCGAAGGCGGAAGGCTTCCGCGATCCGAAGATACTGACGGGCGGCGGTTCCCGCAGCGCGCTGGGCTTGACCTCCGACCATAAGCTGATCATTGTGACGACCGGAGGCGCGACCATTCCGCAGCTGGCGGCCGTGATGAAGAGCCTCGGCGCCTGGCAGGCGATGAATCTCGACGGCGGCGCTTCGAGCGGCCTTTATTACGACGGCAAGTATTTGACGAGGCCGGGCCGCCTTCTGAGCAACGCCTTGATGGTCCGTCTGGTGAAATGATTGCAGGCGGATGACATCCCCCCGCAGCTCCGCTAGGCGATAAAGAGCCTTTGAATCGCTGGAACGGAATGAAGCTGGCCCCGGTATTCCGCCGGGGCTTTTTGGCATGCTAATCCAGAGGCCTTTCGCAAACGGCATCGAAATTTGGTACAATGAAAAATCCCCGCCGAATGCGTAAATCGTGGGGGATTCGTTTATAAGCATTTGTACGGTTTGAAAAAGAATGCGGAGGTCTGTATGAAATCATTGCGCGCTTTATGGTTTACAATGGCAGTTGTGCTGTTTGCGGCGGCGGGAATGGCCGGGTACGCCCAGCCGGCTTCGGCGGCCGAGCAGGCCGTCAAAACGTATGACATCGCCACGGATGTCACGTTCGCTCCGTTCGAGTTCCAGGATGCCAACGGCCAGTATGTCGGCATCGATATGGATCTGATCCGGGCGATCGCGGAGGACCAGAACTTCAAGGTCAACATCAAGCCGCTCGGCTTTAACGCAGCCGTACAGGCGCTGGAGGCGAAGCAGGTGGACGGCGTCATCGCCGGCATGAGCATCACCGACGAGCGCAAGGCGAAGTTCGACTTTTCCACTCCGTACTTCACATCCGGGGTGATCATGGCGGTCAAGGCCGACAACGACTCCATCAAAGGCTATGAGGATCTCAAGGGCAAGCGGGTAGCGGTCAAAACCGGTACGGAAGGATATTCGTATGCGGAATCCATCAGCGCCCGATACGGCTTCACGCTCGTGCCGTTCGATGACTCCGCCCAGATGTACGACGAGGTCAAGGGGGGCAACTCGGCCGCTTGCTTCGACGATTACCCCGTGCTCGAGTATGGAGTCAAGCAGAACAACGGCCTGAAAACGGTCGGTGAGCGGACCGAAGGGGCTTCCTATGGTTTTGCGGTAGGGAAGGGCCAAAACGCCGAGCTGCTGGAAAAGTTCAACCAAGGCTTTGCGAACCTGGAGCAAAACGGCAAGCTGAAAGAAATCAAAGAAAAATACCTCGTAGCTTCTGCGAACAAGACCGGCTGGGCGCTCGTCGCCGAATCGCTGCCGGCGCTGCTCAAGGGACTCGGCAAAACGCTGCTGTACACAATCGTATCGCTCTTCTTCGCCTTCATTCTGGGTCTGATCTTCGGCTTCATGAAGGTCGGCCGCAATCGCTGGCTGCGCGGCATCGCCACGGTATTCGTGGACGTCTTCCGCGGCATACCGCTGATCGTGCTGGCATTCTTCATTTATTTCGGCATTCCGCAGGCGCTCGACTTCAAGATGCCGCTCTTCCTGGCGGCCGTCCTGACGCTCTCGCTCAACGCCGGCGCGTATATGACGGAGATCATCCGCGGCGGCATCCAGTCCATCGACCGCGGCCAGATGGAAGCGGCGCGCTCGCTGGGCTTGTCCTACCGCAAGTCGATGATCAAAATCGTCATTCCGCAGGCGGTGAAGGTCATGATTCCATCCTTCATCAACCAGATGGTCATCACGCTCAAGGATACGTCGATCCTGTCCGTCATCGGACTCGTGGAGCTGACCCAGTCGGGCAAGATCATCATCGCCCGCACGTTCGAGTCGTTCAACATCTGGGCGACGGTAGCGGTCATGTACCTCATCGTCATCACGGTGCTGACGAAGATTGCCGACGGGATGGAAAGGAAGATCAAGAATGGGTAAAATCAGCGTCACCGGACTTAAAAAGAGCTTCGGCACGAACCATGTCCTCAAAGGCATCGACCTGAAGGTCCAGGAAGGCGAGGTCGTCTGCGTCATCGGACCTTCCGGCTCCGGCAAGAGCACCTTGCTGCGCTGCCTGAACCGGCTGGAGGACATTACGGAAGGCACGGTCATCGTGGACGAGATGGACATCAACGACCGCCGCACGGACATCAACAAGGTTCGCGAGAACATCGGCATGGTGTTCCAGCATTTCAACCTGTTCCCCAATATGACGGTGCTCAAAAACATCATGTTCGCTCCCGTGGAGCTGAACAAGCTGAAGACGGAGGAAGCCAGGGCCGCTGCCCTGAAGCTGCTCGACCGGGTCGGACTGGCGGACAAGGCGGATGCCTATCCGGCCTCGCTGTCCGGCGGGCAGAAGCAGCGCGTCGCGATCGCCCGCGCGCTGGCGATGAACCCCGACATCATGCTGTTCGACGAGCCGACCTCGGCTCTCGATCCGGAAATGGTCGGCGAGGTGCTCGGCGTCATGAAGGATCTGGCCCGCGAAGGCATGACGATGGTCATCGTCACCCACGAGATGGGCTTCGCCCGCGAGGTGGCCGACCGCGTCATCTTCATGGACGGCGGTTATATCGTGGAGGAGGGCTCGCCGGAGCAGGTGTTCGGCAGTCCGAAGCATGAGCGTACGATCAGCTTCCTGGACAAGGTATTGTAGGGTGAAAAAAAGCGTTCCGCACCTGTGCGACAGGGCGGAACGCTTTTTTTTGTGCGACAGGGCCGGCCCTCAGCGGACGACTATGCGGACTCTCGTCCCGTCCGGATAGTCGCTCAGCTGGTTGCCGATCCACGAGCCGGCGCCCCTGTTGTCGGAGGATTTGACGTAAGCGACATCGGCGCCGCTGCCTCCTTCTCGGCACATCGCCATCGGCCATTCGTCCCGGTCGTATTTCTTTTTGGTCGGAACGCCTTTGAGCGACAGCTTGCGGTTCTCCTCCGCTCCTTCCCTTTCAATCGTGCAGATGGAGGAGGCGCCTTTGGAGACGGCGCTGCGGATATGCTCCGCCGTCTCCGGGTAGCGGTCGGACGGAAAATAGATCGTGACGTCGTGGCCCGCAGGAGCGGAGGGCGTCTGCTCCCATTGTATGCTGCAGCCGCCTGCGAAGGCAGCCAGCAGGAGCAGCAGGGCCAGGCTCCATAACGGCAAAAGTTTCTTCATGTTGTCGATCCTGTTCCTTTCCGTGGCTTCGCCGCAAGTATGTACTAGAAAAGTATACCAGCGCGGAGGAGGAAAAAAAGACTTGAATTGTCACAAGCAGGCCCGAAAGGGCTAGTCTAAGCGGCTCCAAGCTTCTATAAACTGTAGAAACGGCCTTTAGGGCAGATGCGGTTCCGCTTGGAGGAGGAGGCATGGGCAAGCTGAGAATCGGGATGGCGCTGATGGTGCTGATGATTGTTTTGGCTTTGCGCGCAGGTGCGGCCGAGCCGGCTGCTGCCGCCGCAGGCAGGCCGCTCATGGGGGCGGATGAGCGGGGGATGACGGCAGGGATATCTTTCCTCTCAAATCCTTTGCCGAATGTTTCGGAGAGAGCGGGCAGAGAGGTTCAAAAGCAATCAGGGGAAGCGGCAGATGCTGGACATACAGGAGCGGCCGAGCTGCCAGGAGATTACGGCGATGCAGGAAATTCGGAGCTGGCGGGAGCTGATGGGGAGGCGGCCGCTGCCGTGACCGGCATGCAAGGGATGGACCACGGTAAACCGGCTGGCGGGGCGGAGACGTTTGGATATGCGGCTGCCAAAGTAGTGTCCTTGCTGGCGGCTGGTATAGCCGTCTTCTACTATACGCTTCGAATTCGATGGATGAGGAGCGCGCCGCGCATGCATCTCATGATGGCCTGCATGACGCTCGCGATGGCGGCGGGGCTGACGGGCGGGACTCTGCTGACTCTCGTCACGGCCAGCTTTTCGCTCTCTGCGATGGCCGCAGCGGCGGCCTGCGCTGCAGCCGGCTATATGGCGGGCAGCCCCCACGGAGTCTTGCCTTCTCTTGAAGGAGCTCTTGCCGGGCTTATGGGCGGACTGATGGGGGGCATGATGGGCTACATGTCGCTCGCGGATCATCCATTTGCCGTGCTGGCATTCGTGGATGGGGCGCTTGCTGCGGCGGCCGTTCTGCTGTCGAGGCTGCTCCGGGAGTGCTCGGTCCTGCTCGCCGCCGCCGAACAGAAGGAGCCATGGCAGGGCGAGGAAGGCGGCTCTTTCGAAGAGCGGCTGGTCCAGAATTTCGTAGGCGATTAGGTATAAATGTCCGGGAACCGGGCATCATGAGGATATCGGCGTCGAGAGATGCCGTAGACACCGCGGAGAAGGCTTACGTTTCCCCATAAGCTCTTCGTCCGGTTTCTCCTCTCCCATGATAAGGGCGCCCCGCAAGGGGCGCCCGATTTTTTTGTTCATGATTGCCGCCCTTCGAGAAGAAATTCTTCTTGCAGACGGTCATGGGAAGACATATGGTTTTGCCGCAAGACGAGCCGCAAAAATAAAAGAGTCCGCTGGTTTCGAGCGGACTCTTTTATTTTTTTGTAGCATTCAAGCTGCAGCAGGCGCCGCTGCGGAAGGAGCCGGAGCGATTTCTCGGTCAATGGTGGGGACGGAGGACATGCCTGCCGCCAAGGCGCTAATAAACATAAAGACCGACTGCGGCAGCCAGGCTGGAAGCCGCCGCGGCCTTTCTCATGTGTTTGCCGCGGTGGTACAATGAATGACGTTGAACTCATTTGTGAAGGGGCTGCGGAAAACATGGACAAGCAATATGAGCAGGTGAGGCGATTCCACGCCGCCTTCGGGGCTCCGGTTGCGGAAGCTCCGACGATGGCTTCCAGAGGAGAAGGGGAAGCCGCGGCCGAAGCCGGACGGGCGACCGAGGAGCTGGCGGGCCGGATGAAGGCAGCCTCTCTGCAGGGGCAAGGCGGAAGGGCGCTGGCGAGAGCATCGTGGATGACCGAGGAAATCGGCGAATTTTTGGCTGCGGAGACGGTTGAGGATCAGGCCGATGCGCTGATCGACTTGATGTATTTCGCGCTGGGGACTTTTGTCGAGATGGGCGTGGAGCCGGAGAGGCTGTTCGAGATCGTGCATGCCGCCAATATGGCCAAGCTCGGACCGGACGGAAAGCCGATCTACAACGAGCAGGGCAAGGTCGCCAAGCCGGCTGGCTGGCAGGCGCCCGAGCCGCTGCTGATCGCAGAGATCGAACGGCAGAAGGAAACGGCGAAAGCCTAACCGAAGCCTAGGCCGGCCCATGGAGCCGTTGAAGCGAGAAACGCCGAATCCTCTTCCTTTTTAGGGAGAGGGTCCGGTGTTTTTTTTAGCAGGCTTAGGTAGACTTAAGGGTTGATTTATGCTCAAAAAAAGGGAGCTAAGCACCCGAGGTTACTTTCTTTTTTAATTTTGACTCCACGATAAGAACGACAGGGTATGCAGCAATTAAACTGAGGGTGAAAGAAATGGATTTCTCAAATATGTCTCGAAACTTCTCCTGAGACCAGCCGTCCTCACCAATAATCGAGTACGCCACTAGATTTGAACTTCCAATTCCATCGTTTGCTTCTGGAATTAGGCTTTGAGTATAGTTTTGAGCAAGACAACCAGCAGCTACAATGGATAAAACAACAGCGAGGGCGAAACCTTTCGAATATGGGTTAGAAAGCCCGGCTCTTCCAATCGAAAATATTGAGATGGCAATAAATATGAGACAGATAAGCATAAATAACATCTTCACACCTCTGATTTCGCTATTCGTAATGACTTATTTGTTGCTTGGACTAAATAGAGGCAAGAATCAACTAACACAGTTTTCATATTCGATGAGGTATTTTCATATTACTTGCTGCCTATATACTTGCTGTCTATATACTGTTGTCTATATAACAGAACCAAGCCCAATAATGTTGCAGCTAGTTGGTTGAAACCCCATTGAAGCGGTAAATGAGCTAAGCCCTTTGCGTTCGCATAGGAGCTGAATGCCCCCAGGCATCCTTGTCCGATACAACACATTCGACACCCAAGAGGGCTGCTTCATTCAAAGGGTCCTTCTTAAGGGGCGCAATTCTCGCCGTGCATGGGACCCCATTAGACAGCTTTTTCATTTTTCCGTCCAAGCGCATTTCGTCCGGCACAATCGGGAATCCCAATATCATCATCGGCAGGAAGCGAATCGGAGGAATCGGAATGGATGGAGTCAAGGAAGAACGGCGCGGGCATTTGTCGGAAATTGAAGAGGCAGGAGGGCAGGGACGGCCTTCCGGCCTGCTCGCGGCAGCTCTCGGAGGCGTCAACGAAATCGGCAAGAACATGTACATGCTTCAGTGCGGAGACGATATCGTCCTGATCGACTGCGGCTCCAAGTTTCCGGACGAAAGCCAGCCCGGCGTCGATCTGATCGTGCCGGATCTGTCCTATTTGCTCGAGCGCAAGGACCAGGTGCGGGCGCTTCTTGTGACGCACGGACATGAAGACCATATCGGAGGCATCCCCTATTTATTGAAGCAGCTGCCTGTGCCGGTGTACGCGACGAGGCTGACGATGGGGCTGATCGAGATCAAGCTCAAGGAGCATGGCCTGATGGGCGGAGCGCAGCTTCATATCATTGACGCAGACTCGGCCGTCGAGCTGGGCAGCTGTTTCAGGACGGCTTTTTTCACGATCAGCCACAGCATCCCGGACTGTCTGGGCATCGTTTTTGACACCCCTCAGGGAACGATCGTGCATACGGGGGATTTCAAGTTCGACATGTCTCCGGTCAGCGGTCCCTATCCCGATCTGCACCGGATGGCCGACATCGGCAGCAAGGGAGTCCAGCTGCTCCTCTCCGAGAGCACCAACGCCGAACGGCCGGGCTTTACGCCTTCGGAGAGGGTAGTCGGAGGCCATATTCTGGATGCCTTCTCCAAGGCGAAGCAGAGAGTGTTCCTGTCCACCTTCGCCTCCAACGTCAACCGGGTGCAGCAGGTCGTCGACGCCTCGGCAGCGACAGGCCGCAAGCTGGTGCTGCTCGGGAGAAGCATGGTGAATGTAGTGGATGTCGCGTCTTCTCTCGGGTACTTGAACGTGCCGGAGGAGCTGATCATCGACGCTGGCGAAGCCGGGGATCATCCGCCGGAGCGGATTGCCGTGCTGTGCACCGGCAGCCAGGGAGAGCCGATGGCGGCGCTTGCCAGGCTGGCCGCAGGGAGCCACCGCCAGATGGCCATAGCTCCGGGGGACACCGTGATCATTGCGGCCGGCGCGATTCCGGGCAACGAGCGGAGCGTCTCCCGGATCATCGACCATCTGTACCAGATCGGGGCGAGCGTCATTTACGGAGCGGGAAGCGCGACCGGCATGCATGTGTCTGGACATGGCAGCCAGGAGGAGCTGAAGCTCATGCTGACCTTGATGAAGCCGCGATATCTCATTCCGGTCCACGGAGAGTTCCGGATGCTGCATCAGCATCGCTTGCTAGCGGAAGCGGTCGGCATTCCGCAGGAGCGCGTCTTCATCCTGAACAACGGCGATACGGTAGAGCTGGCAGACGGCGAGGCGCGCAAGGGGAAATCGATTCCGGCCGGAAGCAGCCTGGTCGACGGCCTCGGACGGGATGTGGGCAAGATCGTGCTGCGGGACCGCAGGCAGCTGTCCGGCGACGGCATGCTTGTCGTCGTGGTGACGCTGAGCGAGTACGACGGGCGCATGCTGGCGAAGCCGGAAATCATCTCCCGCGGCTTCGTGTACGTCCGGGACAACGAGGAGCTGATGGCCGGCATCCAGGAGCTCGTGCTGAAGACGGTGCAAGGCTTGGAAGAAGAACAGCCGGGCCGGTGGAATCTCGTCAAGCGTTCGCTCAAGGACGATCTGGCCCGCTATATTTACGCCCGGACGAGAAGAAGGCCGATGATTCTGCCGATCGTCATCGAGGTATAGAGCCGGCCTGCTAGAGGATCTTCTCTCCGAAAAGGGAAGCCAGCAGCTCGACCGCCAGGCGGGCCGTCCGGTTCCCGCTGTCGAGCCGCGGGTTGACCTCGACCAGCTCCGCCGAGGTGAGAATGCCGGCTTCATGCAGCAGCTCCATGGCCAAATGGGCTTCGCGGTAAGACAGCCCGCCGCGCACCGGCGTGCCGGTGCCTGGCGCCTCTCCGGGATCGACGCTGTCGATGTCGAAGCTGAGATGGACGCCGTCCGATCCGTTCGAGACGATCGCGATCGCCTCCTTCATGACGTCGGCCATGCCCCTGCGGTCGATGTCGTGCATGGTGAAGCAGGCGATGCCGAGCCGGCCGATGATTTCCCGCTCCCCCTTGTCTAGGGAACGGGCTCCGACCAGCGCGATGCGCTCCGGCTGAAGCTTCGGGGAATAGCCCCCGACGGCAGCCAGGTGCGGATCTCCGAAGCCGAGGCAGGCCGCGAGCGACATGCCGTGAAGATTGCCGGACGGAGTGGTGTAAGGGGTATTGAGATCGGAATGGGCGTCGATCCACAGGACGCCCAGCCTCTGTCGGCGGGAGGCTAGGCCGGCTATGGTCCCGATGGCGATGCTGTGGTCGCCGCCGAGTATGAGGGGGAAGCCCCCGTCGGCTGCCGCAGCGGCTGCCGCAGCGGTTTCTTCGGCCATTCCCAGCACCCGGCCCCAATGCTTCATGCCTGGAGCGCTTCGGAAATCGGCCTGCAAGCTCGCCGCCGGGACGCGGGGCAGCCGAACGGCTTGC
>NZ_BIMD01000026.1 GCF_004000905.1 Paenibacillus humicus NBRC 102415 | reverse complement strand
CCGCCCGTCGTCCGCGAGCGCGCCGAGCCGCTGCAGCAGCTCGCAGGCCTGCGCATAGGCTGCCGCAGGCGGCACGTCGAGCCAGTCCAGCTCGGCGGGATCCTGGACGCCCCAGGCTGCCAGCTCCAGCGCAAGCGGGGCCAGATCCGCCTCCATCAGCTCCGGCGTGGCGAAAGGCGGCAGATGGCGATGCGCCTCCTCTCCCCACAGCCGCCAGCAGGCTCCCGGCGCGGTGCGGCCTGCGCGGCCGCGCCGCTGATCGGCGGAGGCGCGCGATACCGGCTCCGTCTCCAGCCGCGTCATCCCGGTGCGCGGCGAAAACTTCGGCACTCGCGCAAGGCCCGCGTCCACCACCGCGCGCACGCCGGCGACGGTCAAGCTGGACTCGGCGATGCCGGTCGCCAGCACGACCTTGCGGCTGCCCGGCGGGCATGGCGCGACAGCCTCGTCCTGCTCGCGCAGCGGCATGCTCCCATGCAGCTGGCGAAGCGCCGTGCCGTCAGGCAGACCGAGCCGCCGCAGCGCATCTCCCGTCCGCCGGATCTCGGCCATGCCCGGCAGGAAGACGAGCACGTCGCCTTCCTGCTGACGCAATGCCTCCAGGACGGCTGCGGCAGCATCCTGCTCCAGCCTGGAGCCGCTTCCTCGCGGCCGGTAGAACGTCTCGACCGGATATTGCCGCCCTTCGCTGAGAATGACCGGCGCCCCTCCCAGAAGCTCCGACACCTTCCCTGCCGCAAGCGTCGCCGACATGACGAGCAGCCTCAGATCTTCCCTCAGCAGGGAAGCCGATTGCAGGCATAGAGCAAGACCGAGATCGCTGCTGAGATGCCGCTCATGGAACTCGTCGAAGATGACGGCCCCGTAAGCCTCGAGAGCCGGATCCTCCTGCAGCATGCGCGTCAGCACGCCTTCGGTCACGACCTCGATTCGCGTGCCTGGACCGACCTTCGTCTCCAGCCTGACCCGGTAGCCGACCGTCTCCCCCGCGCTCTCTCCGAGCGAGCGCGCCATGTACGCCGCAGCCGAGCGGGCAGCCAGCCTGCGCGGCTCCAGCATGAGAAGCTTGCGCCCTTCCAGCCAGCCGCTCTTCAGCAAGGCGAGCGGAACGCGGGTCGTCTTGCCCGCTCCCGGCTGGGCGACCAGCACGGCGCGCGTGCCGGAATCCAGCGCCTTCAGCAGCTCCGGCATGACTTCGTCTATGGGCAGTCTATCCACCTCTGCCATGGCATTCCCTCCGGTTTCTATCGATGTACGGACTCTACTCTACCACAACCGGCGCCTTCGGCGCCAAGCAGCCGGCTCGAACTTCTCTCCGCGATACGCGGCTGCTCCTGTAAACCGAGCATTTTGCGGATGTCAAGAAATCCCACCGTTCGCCGCACATGCCGCAGCGATTCCAGTCGGTGATTAAGAGCTTCGTTATGACGACCGGAAAAGCCGCCCCCAGCGGGACGGCTCCAAGTTCAAGACTTTCAACTTTCAGACTTTCAGACTTTCAGACTTTCAGACTTTCAGACTTTCAGACTTTCAGAACATCAAGACATAAACGCATCAAGATATCAAGATATCAAGGCTTCTTTAAGAATTCAAGAATTCAAACATTCAAAACACCCTGGCTTAACCATTTTTAAACTTTGAGATCGCCGTACCCGTTCGCTCGCCACAGCGTGTGCCGCTCAATTTTCAACTTTTGCCAACGCATTGTCCAACAGCTCTTGTCCTCGTTTCTGGATGTTCGCCGCTGCCTGCGAAGCGGTCTGGCTGCCCTGTACAGCGGCGGTGATTTCTTTGTTTTTCAGCTCTGCATAGGCATCGTCAAAATCCAGCATGCTGGTAGAATCCCAGCCTTTCGGAAGAGATGCGGCCTGCGGGTAAATGTAAGGCTTCAGCTCGAACAGCTTGTCCAACATCGAATCGCCCTTTAAGCCGGGATAGGAGGAGATCGGGACCGGCGGGTACCCCAGCTTGATTTTGGCCTTGGCAATATGCTCGCTGAGCATGAGCCGGATGAATAGCCCATGCCGCCTTCTTGTGGTCGGACGTTCGCGGTATCGACATGATTTGGCCGGTGCTGATGAAAGTGCTGCGGCTCCGGTCCCTGGACAACACCGGCGGCGTCACCTCTCCGGTCTCAAAGCCGTATTTCTGGCCGCCGTAATTTTCGAAGGTCATCGCCGCCAGCCCTTTGGCGAAATGCTCTCCCGCCTCGACCGCTTCCTTATCGTACACCTTGACCCCGTTCACGACCTTGGACCGGTCTTCCTCGAGAGCGAAGGATCCGCTTCGGTACAGCTGGACGATCTTGTCGAGGACCAAGGCCAGCTCGGGAGCATTCCATAACAGCCTGGTACCATCCGCGCTTATATCGGACATGCCTTCGCTTTGAAGGTAAGAGCCGACCAGACTGGAAGGCGTATTAAAGATTCCCATGTGCAAGCCGCTCACTGTCTTGCCCCCGGATTTCATGCCATTGAAGCGGCCAGCCAGCTCGTACACCTCTTCGATGCTCATTCCGTCCCGAGGGGATTCGACTCCTGCCTTTGCGAACAGCTCCTTGTTGTAGCGAAGAACGCTGAATGTAACATCCGGCGAGAGTCCAAGCAGCTTGCCGCCTCCCTTCGCGCTCAGCATCTCGGGCATTCCGTCGTACAGGTCTTCCTTGCGGAGGCCGGACGCTTTCATGTAGGGAGCCAGATCCTCCAGCAGCTGCTTGTCGCCCAGCTGGGAATAAAAGTGATCCCATATGAGGAGAAGATCCGGCTTCTGCTCCTTCACGACCTGTTCGTACATCTCGGGCGTTACGGACCGCGTGTAATCGGGGTTCATCTCCACCAGCTCGATAGACAGGCCCGGATACGCCGCTTCGATGTAATCGCGGTACATCGTGTCGAATTGACTTTTGCTGTCGGCGACGATTTTGATGCTCTGGGATGTCGACAAGCCTGCAGTGGAGCTGCATCCAGCTATGACGCTGGAGCCGATCAAAGCGGCAATCAAGGAAGGGACCGCTAAAAAGCGTTTAGTCCTTGCCACGCGCGATCCCCTCCCTGAACAAATTCTTTTCCAGAGCCAGCAGATTCCTCGCGAGTACGTTATCAATCAGTCCCAGCGCGTCCTCGGAGGAAAGCTCGCCCTTTGCCCAGCGCTTCATCTGCTGCCCGTCCTCGGCCGATAGAATGCCCAGGTAGTCGGCGCCTTCGTAAATAGGCAGACTGTTCTCGTTCAGCTTTTTTGAACCGCTCTCCATATAAAACGCCCTCCAGCGTTCCTCCGGCTGAGTCTTCATCGCTTCCTCGAATACCGGCAAGTCCATCCGATTGTCGGCATCCTTATCCGTTTTGGACAAGAACAGCGCCGCCTTCACCAGCTCCCAAGCGGCGTCCTTGTTCACGCTTTTGGCATTAATGACGTAGATCTGGCTCATGTCCAGCAGGTCGGACGCGTTGACGGCGTTGATATGGAGTTCATAGGAAACGGTTTTCCAGTTCCGTTTGACAGGTTCGCTCTTGTTCCCGGCAACGGCAGGGCGCTCGGCCTCCGTTGAAGCGAGCTCCCTATAGAAGGACGTATCGCCGAACCGCATCGCCGCTTTCCCGCCGCCGAACAAGTCGTTCTGCACGACCTCGCTCATCGGAATGCCTTTCCTGCCGCTAAAATCCAAATCCGGAGAAGGAGCGATCCATCCTTCGCGGAAGCCCTCTGCAACCTGGTCGAACAGCGTGATCCACCCTTTGCCGGACAAAGCCGAGTATGAGGTCTGGAGCATGGGATCGCCTCCATAGAGCTGAAGGCCGCTTGCCTGACCAAGCCTCAGCGCCGTCTCGGCCGGATTGCCGCTATCCCTCGATTCCGTGACGAGTCCCGTCGTCCCGGTCCCCTCGAAACGCTTGGCGATGTCGAGAATTTCCTGCACCGTCGCTCCTTCCCTTGGAAGCTCCACTCCGTTCTTGGCGAACAGCTCCGGATTGACGAACAGCGCGCTGGAGCTGAATTCCCCCGCCAGCCCTTGAAGCTCTCCGCCTCCGATGGCCTTCAGAGCGTCCAGCACAGGCGCGTGCATATCGCTCAGATCAAGCTTGTCTTTGAGGATATAGGGCTCCAAAGGGACCACTCTCCCTTCCGCAGCCAGTTCCCTGTAAATGGCGGTCGGAACGACCAGCACATCCTCTCCTCTATCAAGGGCGTTCCGGTAGTCTGCCAAGCTCCTGCCCTTGCCGTCCCACTGACCGCTCATGCTTATGTCAACCGATGGATGCCGGATGATGAATTGGCGCTTCAGCGTTTCCGAATTCATGCTGCCGCCGCCAAACACCTTCAAGGTAAACTCCTTGTCCCCGAAGGCGTCGCCCGACAGCGCGCCGATCCCCTCCGCTTGCAGCGGCTGCCGGGACTCTCCGAATCTCCACAAGCCGACCATGAGCACAGCCGCAGCCGCCAGCGGCAGCACCCTCAGCCAGACCTTCCTGCTCTTCTTTTTCTCCATCGCGACCCGCTCCCTCACTTTGCGCTCAAGTTCCGAGGTGAACCCGTTCGCGACCGGCAAGGAGCCGGACAGCCGCTTCTCCCATTCGTTCATATCCACTCGCCCCCCACATTCAGAGCTTCGCTTGCCGTTACTTTGCGGTTCATGGCCGCCCGCGCCCGGTGAAGCCGTGATTTGACGGTTCCTTTGGCGACTCCGAGCAGCCCCGCCGTTTCTTCCATGGACATGCCGTAATGGCAGGTCAGAAGCAGCACCTCCCGCAGCTTCAGCGGAAGAGCGAGCACCGCCAGCCATACTTCCTCGTTTTGCAGCCGCTTGAAAAGCTCCTTTTCCGCCGATGGATGATGGCCGCCTGGCAGAAACTCCAGCAGCATGACCCTGCGGACCCAGGAGGAGCGCAGCTGGTCGAGCGCCGCATGCCGGGTAATCGTCAGAATCCACGTCTTGACCGAGCTCTGTCCCCTGAACTCGGGAAGCTTCTCGTACACTTTGAGAAAGACGTCTTGAGCGATATCGTCTGCCGAATCCCGGTTCCGCGTCAGCATGAGAGCGAAATTCCATACGTCCCTGCCGTAGGCCTTCATGAGCTGATCGAGGACGGAGCCGCGGTCGTAATCCGCCGCCGTGTATTGCAAATAATCGAAATCCAATGGGTTCACCTCGGTAAGTGGACGAGAAAGGAAAGGATAAGTTCCCTTTATTTTCTACTTCCACTATCATACCGGATGCGGGAGAAAAGGGGAGGAAAATGAAACAGGCTCCTTTCCGTAGGGGAAAGAAGCCTTTTGTCTGAACAACAGCTTGCAAATCTGGCCTTTTCAGCAACACGTCTCCCTATGAGGATGCTTCTTTCCTTCAGATTGAGCCGAGTCGGTTCTGCAGCCGGATTCAGTCGAACCAGCCCTTGCGCTTGAACCAGGCGAACATGCAGAGGGCGATCAGCCCCATCGCTCCAAGCACGACGAAATAGCCCACCCTGGTTTCGAGCTCCGGCATGTTGATGAAATTCATCCCGTACACTCCCGCGATGAAGGTCAGCGGCATGAAGATCGTCGTGATGACCGTGAGCGTCTTCATGATCCCGTTCATGCGGTTGGAGTTGTAGCTCATGAAGCTGTCGCGCAGATCGGCCGTCATCTCGCGGCAGGCTTCCAGCGTCTCGGCCTGCTTCAGCAGATGGTCGTAGATATCCAGATAGAACGCTTTGAAGTCCTTGAAGCTCGGGAGAGCTTCCGTGGAGGTGAGGCGGTAGAGCAGGTCCCTCATCGGCACGATCGTCTTGCGCAGCTTCAGCAGCTTGGCCCGTATCGTGAAAATCTCGTCCATGCCGGATTGCTTCAAGTAGCCGGAGCTGTTGAGATCGGCGTCAAGCAGCTGGTCTTCAATGCCGTATACGGCGGGAAAATAACGGTCGACCAGCTTGTCCGTCACGCTGTAGGCTGCCATCAGATGGCCTTTTCCGGGATGCTTCGGATGTACGGCGAGCGTCTCCCATGCCTCGTCGACTTCTTGCGATTGGGCGAAATGGAAGGTCACCGCAAAGTTCGATCCGAGAAACAGATTCACCTCATCGACATGCAGCGTCTCCGGAATCAGCGCATGCATGACAAAAAAGTGGACATCCTCGTAGTGGTCCACTTTGGGCCTTTGCAGCAGGTGGAGGCAATCCTCGATCGCCAGAGGGTGGAAGTGGAAGCGTTCGTCCAGCAAGGAAATCTCCTCCGCGTTCGGCCGGTCCATGTCCACCCAGTACCAGACGGCCTCCATCGCGTCAAGGTCGTTCAGGCCGATATTCTTATGCAATTTTTTTGCGACATCCATCGCCATGACTCGAATCATCTCTGTATTCCTTTCTATGCGAATCCCGCTTCGGGATCGATGCCTCCGTCTCCGGTCACGGCTGCCGTCTATCCCCGGCCGGCCTCCAGGATCAGCCGTTCCCGTTTCCGCTGCAGAGCGGACAGTTCCGACTCCTGACGAGTCCGGTCCCCGTCAAGCGAACGGTACAGGGCGCGGGTTTCGCCGAGCAGCTCGCGGGTATTTTCCCTGGAAGCCGCAATCTTGCTCTGCACGAACCAGTCCATCAGAAATCCGTCCAGCAAATAATCGCCCAGCCTGGCGCCGCTGCCGACCGGAATTCGGTACGCTTCTTCGCGCCCGAGATCCTTCAGCTCGGATTCCAGCCTTCTGGCCGCGCTGCGGGCCGCCCCGAGCGCTTCCTGGGCTTCGTCCATCCTCCGATGCTTGATATGCGTGGATATCATGCCTCCTCCAAGCATATCGTAGGTGCCCCAGTTGGAAGCCGACTCGAGGCTCGAGAGCGCCTGCCCCAGCTTGCCGTTCAGATCGGAGCAGGCCGAACAGGCTTCCCGAAGCTCCGACAGCAGGCTCGTTTTCCCGGCCAGCTCCGCATCCAGCCTGTCCAGCTCCTCCTTGACCTGCGGCAGGCGCAGCCGGACCAGCTCCTCCTTCTTTTGCTTCAGGACGGGAAGCATGCGGGTTGGGCCGATGTGCTCCGCCAGCCTTACGCCGACTTCCGAAAGCTCTGTTTGCAACCTGTCCAGCTGCTCCTTCGCTTCCTTCAAGCGGAACAGGGCCTCGGCCGCCTCCTGCCGCTCCAGCTCCAGCTGCTCTTCAAGCCCTCCCGTCAGCTTCAGCCATAACGCGCTCCAGCCAAGGCGGGACAGCTGCTCCACATCCTCATGCTCTTTGCGGCTGACATCCTCCAGCTCGAAAATCTTGCGCTCCATAGCGAAAATATCCTGGCGCAGCTTGTCCCTGCGCCTCTCGTTGAAGGCCAGCATGGCTTCGGCGTGCTCCGCTTCCTCCAGCTGCATCGTCAAGCTGCGGAGCTCGCTGTCCGTTCCCGCCTCAGGCAGGCTGTTAGGATCTGCGCTCTTATCGGTCATTGTTCCCGCTTCCCCCTCCGGCATTCCCGCCTTGTCCGCCTGATCGCCCCCAGGCCGTTACGGCTAAGAATGAATGTTTCTATGAATGGCATTGTCCTGATTCCCTATGTACGCGAGACTATGCTCCCTATCTCCCTTTTCTTGCACGGCGGATTTCATTCCTTACCATTTGTGCGGCCTCCGCAGCTAATGCTATTATACCAAGCATAATCGGAATTGGCCGCCTTAATTGACGGCACAAGCCATCAAGGCAAGGAGAAGTGAAAGATATGGCTGTCACAATCGGAAGATTCGCTCCGACCCCGTCGGGACTCATGCATCTTGGCAATGCAAGGACCGCGCTCCTGGCATGGCTGCAAATAAGAGCCGCAGGAGGAACGTTCATCCTGCGGATGGAGGATATCGACGGCCCCCGCTCCAGATCCGAATACGCGGAAGCAGCGCTCGCGGATCTGCGCTGGCTCGGCATCGACTGGGACGAAGGCCCGGACATCGGCGGCGCCCGCGGCCCGTACACGCAGAGCGAGCGGCTTCCTCTCTATCGGGAAGCTCTGGACAGGCTGGCGGCTCAGGGAAGGCTCTACCCTTGCTTTTGCAGCCGCGCGGAGCTCGCCGCCGTCGCCAGCGCCCCTCATGGCCTCTCGTCGGAAGGCCCCGCCTATCCGGGAACATGCAGGCATCTTGGCGAGACGGAGAGGCAGGAGCGCGGCAAGGCCAAAGAGCCCTCGCTGCGGCTGGCCGTCGATTCTGCGCGTGTCGTATCCTTCGACGACTTGGCCGCCGGACATCAGCATACGGCGCCGGGCGCAGGAGGCGACTTTGTCGTCCGGCGGGCGGACGGCATCTTCAGCTACCAGCTGGCCGTAACGGTGGACGATGCCCTGATGGGCGTGACGGATGTGCTGCGCGGCAGCGATCTGCTGGACTCCACTCCCCGCCAGCTGCTGCTCTATGAAGCGCTCGGCTTCGCCCCTCCCCGGTTCGCCCATGTTCCGCTGCTGATGGGACCGGACGGCAAGCGGCTGGCCAAGCGCCATGGCGGCATCTCCCTGTCCGCCATCCGGGAAACGGGCGCCCGGCCGGAAGCGGCCGTCGGCCTGCTCGCCTACTGGAGCGGCCTGCTTGACCGCCCGGAAGCCGTCGCTGCCCGCGAGCTGGCGCCGGCCTTCCGCCTGGAGCATGTCCCCGCGGCGCCTGTTGTCGTGCGCGAGGAGGACTTGCGGCTGATTGCAATTCCGTAACTGTACTTGCGGTCTCATGACTCTGCATAAGGATGAAGGAACCAACCATGCGGCGAATCGTTCGCTAAGCCTGCTCCGGAAGCTCCACAGGCAGGACGACAGCCCCTTTTTCAAACCGCTTCCGCAGAGCCTGCCGCCAATCCGATCCGAGAGCTTCCACGGCAAGCACCCGCTCCGCCTTGGCGCTCCAGTCCGGAGAACGGTCGTAGAAAACATCGAACGCTTCCTTCACCGTCACCTGCAGCGGATGCCGCTGCAGCTCGACCGCGTTGCCGGCCTCGACCGCGCCTTCTTCCAGCACCCGCAGGTAATACCCCCCATACCCGGTTTCCTTCACCCATAGAGGAAGCTTGGGCTGCTTCAGCCACGCTCCCAGCTTGTAGCAGGGCTGGCGGGGCTCCGTCACCTCCAGCAGGGCGGCTCCGATGCGCAGCTTGTCCCCGATGCACACGATTTCTTCATGCAGGCCGGCCACGGTCAAATTCTCTCCGAACAGTCCCGGCCTGCGTTCGATTCCGAGCTTCTCTTCCCAATACGGATAACGGTCGGCCGAGAACATGAGCACCGCCTTGTCCGGACCTCCGTGGACGGAAGGCTCCGCCTGGGAGTCGCCGTCGACTTGGCGGAAGCGAACCGTCACCGGGCCGGAGCGCGGCGTCTTGTTGATGGCGGATAAGACCGAGCGCCCTTTGAAATCGAGACGCTGCGGCCGGCCTGTCTGGATGGAGATGAGATATCCCGCCTCGTGCTCTTTTTCCATGCCGCTTCCTCCTTCCCAAAAGGGAGTTGTATATCGCTGGACGGACGTGCCTGCTCCAAACCGAATGATATTACCCCTGAAAGTCAGGGTCCAATCGGCCTCCTCCGCCTCAGCGGTTCGACAGCAGCCGGCGGATGCCTCCAGACAGCCGCAGCGAATTGGCGACGACGGTCACCGAGCTGAGCGCCATCGCGGCGCCGGCCATCCACGGCTCCAGCAGGCCGAGCGCAGCCACGGGGACCATGACGGCATTGTAGAGAAACGCGAACGCCAGATTCTGCCGGATATTGCGCACCGTCAGCCGGCTGACTCCGATGGCGTCCCGAATGCCGGTCAAACTCGGCCTCAGCAGCGTAATATGCCCGGCGTCAAGAGCGGCGTCCGTGCCGTCGCCCATGGCGAATCCGGCGTCGGAGGCTGCCAGGGCCGGAGCATCGTTCCAGCCGTCGCCCGCCATGGCCACGACGCGTCCCTGCTTCTGGAGCGAGCGGATCAGCTCCAGCTTGCCTTCCGGAAGCATGCCGGACTTCACCTTGCGGATGCCGGCTTCGCGCGCGGCGGCGGCGGCGGGACCCGGGCTGTCTCCGGTAGCGAGCACCAGCTCCAGACCTTCCTGCCGCAGCGCTTCGACGGCACGCGCCGAGGATGGACGGAGCCGGTCGCCGAGCGCGATGGCCCCGATGCATGCGCCGTCCAGCGAGACGAACAGCACCGTCTCTCCGGACTCCTCGCGCGCCTGGGCGAACGAGGCGGCTTCCCCCATGCCCTTCCATCGCTCCTGCGCTGCGAGCTGCCTGCCCCCGATGGCGGCCCGTCCTTCCGAACATGTCGCCGCCGCCCCGAACCCGGGCCATTCGAGAGCCTGCTCCACGGCCGGAATGACGATCCCCCGCTTGCGCGCTTCCCCGCGGATGGATAGGGCATAAGGATGCCGCGAGTCTCCTTCTGCCGCGGCGGCCAGGCGCAGCACGGCAGCCGGGCCGAATCCGGAAGCGGGAGCGTGGACGGCCGTCACGCCGGGACGCCCTTCCGTAAGCGTGCCGGTCTTGTCCAGCAGGACGGTATCCAGCTGGGCCAGCCGTTCCAGCGCTCCCGCCTCCTTCAGCACGATCCCTTGGCGGGCCAGCTTGCCGGATGCGATGACCAGAGAGATCGGCGTCGCGAGTCCAAGCGCGCAAGGACAGGCTACGAGCAGCACCGACAGCGAGCTCAGCATCGCGCTGCGCAGGCTGTCGCTGCTTCCGGAGAGAAGCCAGCCTGCGAACGTGAGCGCGGCAAGCAGAAGCATGACGGGAACGAACCGGGCCGACCAGGCGTCCACCTTCTTCTGAATTCCCGTCTTCGCTGCCTGGGCTTGGCGGAGCAGCGCGCCGATCCGGCTGAGCATCGTGCCTTCTCCGGTCTTCTCCGTCCGGATCCGCAGCGTATCGCCGCGATTGAACGTGCCTGCCCATACGAGGCTTCCCGGAAGCTTGGGCACCGGGCGGCTCTCCCCCGTGAGCAGCGACTCGTCCGCTTCCGATTGGCCGCCGGTTACGATGCCGTCCACCGGAATCAATTCGCCGGGACCGACAAGCACGATATCCCCGTCGCGGACGCTTTCGGCCGGAATGCGGCTGATTTCATCCGCTCTTTGGACCGTAACGTCCCGCGAGGCCAGCTTGGCATATCCGTCGCTTTCGCGAAGCGCCCTGGCGCTGGAGCGGGATTCCATGTATTTGCCCAACAGCACCGCCGTAATGACGATGGCCCCGGTGTCGAAGTAAACGGGCAGCAGGGCTCCATGCCCTCCGCCTGAGCTGGCAGCGCCATGGATTCCCTGGCTAAAGACGATATAGTGGCTGTACAGATACGCCGACGACGTCCCGATCACGACCAGAACGTCCATATTGGCCGTCCGTTCGCGGAGCGCGCTCCAGGCGTTGAGGTAAAAAGGAAGCCCGATCCATAGCTGGATGATGGTCGCCAAAGCAAGCTGGACCCATGCATGGCTCACCAGCGCCGGAACCGGAACGCCTTTCAGCCAGCTGTAATGCGATACCATCGCCCATAAGAGCGGAATGGACAGCAGCAGCGACAGCACCGAGCGGTTCCGCAATTCGGTCATTTCCTTCATATGGCTTGTCCGGTCGCCCGGCTCGGATGTTGCGAAGCCAAGCTGGCGGACTCTTTCTTTGATGGCATCCGGCTGCTGCCTGCCGGCCTCATACCGGATCCAGGCCATCCGGGATGCATAGCTGACGGAAGCTTCCGTCACTCCTTCCATCTTGGCCAGCGCCCGCTCGATCCTTGCCGCGCAGGCGGTGCAGCTCATGCCCTGGATGCCGAGGTCCAGCGCAGCCGTCGTTAATTCGTTCATCCCGGCGCTCCTCCCTTGCCGATAGCTAGATTCATAGAACCGTCCCTATCAACTATATGGCTGCCGCCGGTCCTTCATTCCATTCCGATTCAGTATTTGCGAGGCTGCTGCCGATATAGGTTCTAGCTCTGCTTGCGAATTCCATGCAGAAGTCCATATACGCGCCCCCATTCAACCCGGATGAGCGAGCCTCGAGGAGTAAGACAATGAACGAACAGCTTCCCTATTCCAATCAAGTGCTGACGATCGCCACCACCCGCAGACAATACGCGGCTGCGATTTCGGCGACTTTGCTGCTGCTTCTCATCTCGACGGCAGCACTTCCCTTCGGCGACCTCTCCTTGTCGGTCGTCAAGCCCTTCCTGCCCGCCTTCATCGCCTGGTTCCTGTTCGGAGACCTGCTCACCGCCCATCTGCTCTACAGCCAGTACAGGGCCATCGGCAACCTCTCGATTCTTATTCTGGCCTGCACGTACCTGTTCACGGCCCTCATCATGATTCCCTATATCCTGACCTATCCCGGCGTCTTCACGGAAAAGGGAATGCTGTCCGCCGGTTCCCAGACTTCTTCCTGGCTGTGGGTATGCTGGCATGCAGGCTTTCCTGCCGGCATCATCTCCTATCTGCTCGCCGACCGCTGGGAGAAGCGGCCCGTCGAATTCAGCCGCAATGCGCTGTGGGCTTTCATGCTGACCTGCGGCATTCTCATCCTCGTCGCGGCCGCCGCTGTCGTAACGACATCAGCCCATGACAGCCTGCCGGTGCTCGTGGAGCAGGACAAGTTCAATCATCTCACGAACGCTGTCATCAAGCCGCTCATGCTCGGGCTGAACTTCGTCGCTCTGGTCATGCTCGTAGGGATGAAAAAAGGAAAAACCGTCCTCAGCCTCTGGCTGAGCGTCGCCCTCCTGGCGTTTCTGATGGACATCGTCGTCTCCTTGCCCGCCGGCTCCAGGTATACGTTCGGCTGGTACATGTCCAGATTCAACTCGCTCGTGTCCGCCTTCGTCCTCATTTGCGCCATCATCTACGAGGTCAACCGCCTCTATGTCCGGCTCGTCAAGCAGCAGAAGGACCTGGTCGAATCCCGGGAAGAGCTTCGCGCCATGAACGAGCAGCTGACGCAGCTCACCAACCTGGACGGACTGACGGGTATCTCGAACCGCCGCAGATTCGACGAGCTGCTCGAAGGCATGCTCGAGGAATCCAGCCTCAAGGGGCATCCGTTCTCGCTGCTGCTGCTGGATATCGATTTCTTCAAGCTGTACAACGACCGATACGGCCATCAGAAGGGAGATCTTGTCCTGAAGAAGGTCGCCCAGCTGATCGACGGCTGCCTCCAGGACGGCAAAGGTGTCGCCGCAAGGTACGGAGGCGAGGAATTCGCCGTCCTGCTTCCATTCGCCGACCGAGCGGAAGCTCTCGGCATGGCGCATGCGATTCTGGAGGCCATCCAGGCCGCGGATATCCCTCATGAAACGTCTCTCGCCGCTCCCCGCGTCACCGCAAGCATCGGTAGCTCCACGAACCAACGCGGAGAAGCTTGGAGCCGCGAGGAGATGATTTCCCGTGCGGACAGGGCCCTGTACAAATCCAAGGCCGCAGGCCGCAATCGCGCAGCCGCTGCGGAAGAGGAATGATACCAAAGAAAAAAAGGCCTTTCCCGGCGACCGGGAAAGGCCTTTTTCATCGGTTTCTATCCGCCTTGGACGATGCTTCCGTTCCAGGCCAGCATCCCGCCCTGCACGTTGACGACATCGTAGCCGAGCGCCTGCAAGTATTGACATGCCCGGCCGCTGCGTCCGCCGCTGCGGCAGATCAGCAGAAGCGGTCCTTCCCCGTCAAGCTCGCCGAGGCTGTCCGGCAGGCGGGAGAGCGCGACATGCCGCGCCTGCGGAATATGTCCCGCTTCCCATTCGTCATCCTCGCGCACATCGAACAGGCGCGGGGTTTCCCCCGTCTCCAGCAGATGCTGCAGTTCCTCCGTCGTGATCTCAGCGCTCATTCCGCTGTTCCCCTTCCAGTCTCGCTTGAATTTTGTCCTTGTAGTCGGCATAGGCCTGCAGGTGGTCCCATCCTCTCGACCCCGTGAGCGACTGCAGCCGCAGCCGCTTGGCGGAGAGCTCCTTCTGCAGGCTCGTCCGCTCCTCGTCGCTGCCGCACATCGCAAGCAGACTGCCGAGTGTCGCGATATCCTTGTTCAGCTGCACCTCTTCGGGCACGATGCCGGCATTTTTCAACATCCGATAGGCAGCTCGGAGCTCTTCCGGAACGTGGGAGAGGTCATCCAGGTCGAGAGGCTTGCCTAGCCCCTTGAGGTCGTCGAATTCGCCGTCCTTGATGGCGAGCTTGATCTTCTCGTCGGCCAGCCAGTGCAGGAAGCTCATCAGATCCTGACGGCCGTTCCGCTGCAGGTGACCATCAGCATGCCGTCGCGGACGACTTCGTAGTCGAGATCGACGCCTACGATGGCGTTGGCTCCGAGCCTCGCCGCCTGCTGGCGCATCTCCTCGATGGCGATGTCTCGCGCCTGCTTCAGCTTGCCCTCGTAGGCGCCGGAGCGCCCTCCCACGACATCGGTGATGGATGCGAGAAAATCCCGGACTACGTTCGCTCCCATGATGGCTTCTCCATTTACGATTCCGGTATATTCTTGAATCGGTCTTCCTTCAATCGTCGGTGTCGTCGTGATCAGCATATCGTCATCCCCTTATTCGGAATTAGGTGCTGCAAGCGGGCTCATAAGCCGGTCTCTTCCCATTTTACCCCTGCGAGGACGCCGCCGGCAACCGTTACCGACACCCTGACGGCTGCGGGCAGGCCGGGACGAGGCTGCAGGACGAGCTTGAAGCGGTACTCCTCCAGCTCCCCTCCCCGCTCGAAATGGCCTTCATACCGGTAGTCGGCAATGCCGGCGGCGTACTTCTCCCTGGTGCGCTCGACGGCGAGCCTGCCCCAGCGGGCATAGGCAGGCGGCGAATGGGAAGGCGTCAGCACGCCGGCAATTACGGCCGCAGACGACGGCTGGACGAAGGGATGCGCCTCCCTGGACGTCCCCTGGGATCGGGCGCATGCCGTCCCCTCTCCCGCCGCCGGCATCCAGGCCAGCGCCAGGATCGGGAATGCAAGGAGCAGCCGCCCGCCTGTCCGCTTCTGCTTATGTCGATCCCTTGGAATTCCCATGCTTGTATATCCTCCTTATGCGTCCGATGAAAAGCTCCTCCGTTAGTGTCGCCGCCGCCTGCATGCGATATCCAAAAAAAAGAATCCTGCCCATGGAAGGCAGGATTCGGGAGAAGCTTTATTCGGCCGCCGTCTCCAGCGAGCCGCTGCGCTGGCGCTTGGCGCGCCTGCGGTTCAGGAACTCGTAGACGACTGGAACGATGATCAGCGTCAGCAGCGTGGAGCTTGTCAGGCCGCCGATGACGGTGACGCCGAGCCCTTTGGAGATCAGCGCGCCGGATTCGAAGCCGAACGCCAGCGGCAGCAATGCTCCGACCGTAGCGATAGCGGTCATCAGAATCGGACGCAGCCTTGTTCCGCCTGCTTCAAGCAGCGCGTCGCGCACGCTCATTCCTTCGCGTTCCATATGGATGACGCGGTCGATCAGCACGATCGCATTGGTGACGACGATGCCGATCAGCATGAGCATGCCGATCAGCGCCGTGACGCTGATCGTTTCCTTGGCGACGAGCAGTCCCACCAAGGCGCCGATGACGGTGAACGGAAGCGAGAACAGAATCGTCAGCGGCGTCAGCGCGCCGCCGAATGTAATGACGAGGACGAGGTAGACGACGGCGACCGCAACGGCGATCGCAAGTCCGAGCTGCTTGAAGGATTCTCCGATGTCCTCGGTGACTCCGCCCATCTCGACGTCGACATTGGAAGGAAGCTTGAGCTCGTCGATGACCTTCTGCACATCCTTGGAAGCTTTGCTGATGTCGGATGAGGTGACATCGGCGGTGACGCTGGCGTAGATGCGGTCGCCTTTGCGGGTGACCGTATTCGGCGTGGTGCCTTCCTCGATCGTCGCGACGTCGCCGAGCCTGACGGCGCCTCCCAGCGGAGTCGGAATCAAGGCGTTTTCAAGCGCTGCTTTGTCCGCATAGGATTTGACCTCGGTTTTGACATGCACGTCGAGCTTCTCGCCATCCTTCTCGATGGTCGTCAAGACCGGCTGCTCGCGCACCGGACTGAGCGCCATCGCAAGCTGGCCGGCGGACAGGCCGTGCTGGCTCAGCTTCTTGGTATCGGCGGCGATGCGGTACTGCTCATACGTTTTCGATAGGCTCGTGTCCACGTTCGACAGGTTGGCGACCGACTTCAGCTTGTCGCTGATCTCGGTGACGACCGGCTCCAGCTCCTTCATGTCCGGTCCGTAGGCCGTGACCGTCAGGCTGCTGCCCCCGAGGCCGCCGCCTCCGAAGTCCTGCTGCTTCCACTCGCCTTTGCTCGTGTTTTTCTGCAGCAGCTCGACGACGGCTTTCTTTTCGTCCTCAAAATGCTTGAAGTCGCTGTTGTAGCGGATATTGAACAGCGCTTGCTTGGAAGCGCCCGGGCTGAACGGGTTGCTGCCGCCGATGGAATATTGGACGATCTCGACGCCTTCGCGGCCCATGATCTCCTTCTCCGCTGCCGTCGCGTACCCTTCCACATCCTCGGCCGTTTCTCCCGGAGCCGGATTGTAGGTAACGATCATGGAGTTGTCGCCGCCGCTCGAGATGAAGCTGACTCCGATAAGGGGCGTCAGGAACAAGCTGCCTACGAGAAGCAATACGGCAGCGCCGAACGACAGTCCTTTATGGTCCAGGCACCAGCGCAGGACACGCTTGTATCCGTTGGCCAGACGGCTCGGCTTGTCCTCATGCTTCGTGCCCTTGAGTCCATTGCGGAACATCATATGGGCCAGCATCGGAACGACGGTCACCGCGACGACCAGAGACGCGAGCAGAGAGAATACCATCGTAAGGGCGAACGGCAGGAAAATTTCGCCGATCATGCCCGATACGAATCCTAGCGGAAGGAAAACGGCGATCGTCACGATCGTGGACGCTGCGATCGGGACGAACATTTCCCGGGTCGCTGAGATGATCAGCTCCCGGCCGGTCAGCTTCTCGCTGGACATCGCCATCCGCCGGTATATGTTTTCGATGACGACGATGGAATCGTCCACGACCCGCCCGATCGCCACGGTCATGGCGCCGAGAGTCATGATGTTCAGCGTGATGTCGAACTCCTGCAGCACGAGCACGGCGATCAGCAGCGACAGCGGGATCGAGACGACCGAGATGATCGTCGAACGGATGTCGCGCAGGAAGAGCAGAATGATGAGGATCGCGAATGCCGCACCGAGAATGGCTTTCGTGAGCATCGTCTCCACCGAGTCCTTGATCGGCTTGCCCTGGTCGAGCGTTACCGTGGACGTGATTCCGTCGTATTTGGCCGTCAGCTCATCCATCTTGGATTTGACGGCATCCGTGACGTCGACCGTATTGGCATCGGCCGCTTTGACGATGGACACCCCGATGCTGTCCTTGCCGTTCGTCCGGGAAATGGAGTCGGCCTTGCCCGTAACGGCGACGTCGGCCACCTGGCTCAGCTTGACGGTCGGCAGCGTGATGCCGCCCGCCGCAGCCGCTCCGCCTTGGGAAGCTCCGGCGCCTAGGTCCGGTACGGCTTGGCCCGCGCCGCCGGCTGCGGCGCCAGCTCCTGCACCTGCACCGGCTCCTGCACCGGCTCCTGCACCGGCTGCCGAAGGAATCAACGGAATTTCGATGTTCAAGAGATCGTCCGCCGTCATGATCTGGCCGTCGACGACGATCGACTTCTCCGAGCTGCCGAAGGTGAAGATGCCGAGCGGAACGTTCACGGCAGCCGCTTTGATTGCATTCTGGACCGATTCCGGCGTCAGGCCGTACTTGGCCAGCTCCTCCGTTTTATAGCTGAGCTCCGCGTCTTCGACATGCTGGCCGGAGATTTGGACGGAGGCGACGCCTTCCAAGCCTTTGAGCTCCGGAACGATATCGTCCTCGACCGTTTTGGTCAGCGCGGCCAGATTTTCTTTGCTGCTCGAGATGCTGAGGGATGTCACAGGGAATGCATTGAGGCTCAGCCTCGATACGGAAGGATCCTGGACGCCGTCCTTGAGCTTCAGGCTGCCCAGAGCCTCGCGCACTTCCTGCTGCGCCTTCTCCATGTCTTTGCCGAAACCGTACTCGATGACGATGGAAGAAGCGTTCTCGTAGGAAGTGGAGCTGACCTCCTTCACTCCATCGAGATTGCGGGTCGCCTGCTCGACCGGTTTCGTAACGGATTCAAGCACTTCCTCCGGCGAGGCGCCCGGATAGACCGTCGTAACGCTGACGATCGGCACCGTAATGTCGGGCAGCGTCTCCATCTTCATGTTGGTCCCGGCGTAGACCCCGCCGAACACCACGATCAGCGTCATCAGCCACAGCGCGAATTTGTTGTTGATCGAAAATCGGATTATGCTCTTCAACCTGACTTCACTCCTCTATCGTATGATTTCTCTCTATGCGGTACAGCGGCAGCCAGCCGCGTTACGCCCTCAGCCTGTAGCCGATGCCCCACACCGTCTCGATGAATTTGGGCTCGGAGGGGACCTCCTCGATCTTCTCCCGCAGCCTGCGGACATGCACCGTCAAGGTGGCGATGTCCCCGATGGAGTCAAGGCCCCAGACTCTCTCGAACAGCTCCTCCTTGCCGAATACCCGGCCCGGATGGGAAGCGAGCAGCAGGAGCAGCTCATATTCCTTGTTCGTCAGAGCCGCCTCTTCTCCATTGACGAACACCTGGCGGGCGGACTTGTCGATGAGCAGCCCGCGGATGCGCAGCCTCTCTCCCTCGGCGGCCGTCGCCTTGCCGGTCAGCCGGTCGTAGCGGGACAGATGGGCCTGCACCCTTGCCACCATTTCGCCGGGGCTGAACGGCTTGGTCATATAATCGTCCGCTCCGAGCCCGAGGCCGCGGATTTTATCAATATCCTCTTTCTTGGCGGAAATCATGAGGATAGGGACATCCTTTTCCTTGCGCAGCCGGCGGCATATTTCGAACCCGTCCGCAAACGGAAGCATCAGGTCCAAAATGACGAGATCGTAGGGATGCTGGAGCGCGCGTGCGAGACCGGTGTCTCCCCGCTGCTCGATATCCGCCTCGAATCCGTGGCTCTCCAAATAATCGCGCTGCAATTCCGCAATGGAGCTTTCGTCTTCGATGATCAACACGCGTTTCATGGTTTCGCCTCCTTGGGACCGGCGGTTTCCAGAGGCAGCCGCATCATGAACGCCGCTCCTCCCTCCGCCCTGTTGCGCGCCGCTACGGAGCCTCCGTGTCCTTCTGCGATCTGCCTGACGATAGCGAGCCCGAGGCCGCTGCCGCCCGTTTCCGGATTGCGGGACATCTCCGCGCGGTAGAAGCGGTCGAACACGAAGGGCAGCGCCTCCTCGTCGATTCCGGGTCCGGTATCCTCGATAATGATTTCGGCAGCCTCAGCAGCCGCTTCGAGCCTCAAGACGACCTTTCGCTCATCCGAGCTTGCCAGCGACATGTACTTGGCGCTGTTGTCCAGCATATTGTCCAGCGCTCTGCCGAGCTTTTCCGGATCGGCCATCGCATGCATCGGACTGGGCCCGCCGCCGATATGGGCCGAGAGCAGGATGCCCGATTTCTCGAGCTCGAAGCTTTTTTCCTCCAGGTAATGCCGCAGAAAAGCCTTGAGGTCGATTCGCCGGAACAGAAATTCCTCCTTGTGCAGATCCAGCTTGGAGTAGAGGAAGAGCTCGTCGATCAGCCTGTCCATATCCTTCGCTTTGCGGAATACGGTCCGGAGATATCTCTCCTGCTTCTCCGGCGTGTCGGCGACTCCGTCGAGCATTCCCTCCACATACCCTCTGACGGCCGTAATCGGGGTCTTGAGATCATGGGAGATGTGGGACAGCAGCATCTTGCGGTTCTCCTCATACTGCTGCATCTGCTCGATCGTCAGCTTCAGGCGGCTTCGCATCTCCTCGAAAGCAGTCCCGACCTGGCCGATTTCGTTATTGCCGGACGGCAGCGGAACAGGCTCCAGATTACCTTCCTTGAGCGACAAAGCCGCATTTTTGAGCCGCGACAGCGGCCTGGTGATGGAGCGGGATACGATCAGCGCCATAAAGGCGCTCATCAGGCCGACGGCCAGCAGCAGCAGCATCGTGATCAGCGGCCTCAGATAGACCGGTATGGCTTCGCTGAGCCTGAACATCGCCGCCTTGCCGGGAGTTCCGTCCGGATAAGTGAACCCGGCATGGAACACTTCATAGCTGAAAGAACCGATCGTTAAAGGATCGCGAATATTGCCTTTCTGGCTGAGCAGCTTCTCCGGCTGCCCGCTGTCCAAGGCAAGCGACGAGGAATAAGCGATGGCTCCGTCCTTCTCCAGGACGAAGCCGCTGCGGACCTCGTTCATCCGGCTGTCGATCTGCTTGAGATAGGCATCGTCCAGCAGCTTGCCGGAATCATGCTGGAGCACATACCACAGCTCGCCGAACTGGACGGCTTGCCCGTACTCCTTGTCCCGGTTCTTTTCAAAGAAATCCCGCATATCCTGGTAGCCCATCATATACACCATGAATGACATGGCCGCAGTCACCAGCACGAGAGGAACGGCAGCCATGGCGATGTAGGACAGCAGCAGCTTGAAACGGATCGACATGGTGCTCCTCCCTCCGAGCGCCGTCTGCGGCAGCTTCAATGTCCATTCTAAAGGATAGATCTAAACCATTAGGGTACCATTTCTTACAAAATTATAAACTATGGCTTGGATACATCCCATTATGAACGAAGAATAGAACCGCAAAAAGCCGGGAGCAGCTCCCGGCGAATTCATTTCATGGCCTATCGAAACATGCGGATGCCGCCGCTGTGATCGGCGCGGGCCATGCCGCTCCCTCCGATTCTGGACAGCAGCCATACCCCCAGGGAGAATAGCCAAATGTACAGCAGCCAAGCGGCCGTGCCTTGCCCCTGGATGCCGTAACTCAACTCCGCGGCCATCCGATAGCCCTTGAAGGCGGCAATCAAGACAGCCAGCAGCAGCAGCCCCATCATGGCGGCTGGCAGGCGCTTCCTTTGCGCTCCGGCAGACAGCACTCCCGCGACGAACCAGCCGAAGAGCGCCGCGGAACAGCCGGCTACGAGCCACAGAACAATATTGTCGGCGTTCGGCTCGAAGAGAATCTTGCCTGCCAGGAGCAGAAATCCGGCGGAGGCGGCGGCCGCTGCCGCCCCCCATTTCGGAGCCGGCTTGCTTCTCTTGCGGCGGCGCCCTTCCTTCATGTACCAGCGGATGTAATCCCCGAGCAGCCAAACGCCGGGCAGCAGCAAGCCGAGCAAGGACAGCCCGTACTGCAGCCATTTATACAAGGGAAGCCCCGCTTCGATCCGGTACAGCGAGTGATGCCTCGCTACCAGCCATCCGTTCGTATGCGTCATCCCGTCGACGAAGAGATGCGACCAGAAGCCGATGAACAGGGAGACAAGAAGGAGCGCCCAGCCCGCGGCGCTTGCCGGCGTGTTGTCACGGCGTCCAAGCAGCGTTTCGGCATATCGGTCGACGCCGCCCAGCGACGGCAGAAGCTTCGGCAGGACAGGCTTCAGGATGTTCTCCCAAGCCGATAAGAAAGCCAGGCTCAACGGTATGCCCATCCCAATGAATCCGGTCAGCGAATGTCCGATGCTCCGGTAGGAGTTCATGGCGATGAAATATTCCATGTCCGGAATCATGCTGCCGAGAACGAGCCCGCTCAAGCTCAAGGCGGGCGCAAGCCGGCGCAGCGGCGCGGCGTAGAGCGGATGGGAAAAAGTGAACGGCATGAGCGCCTCCCTTCGGTGATAGCGGATGAAACATTGCTCCTCTTTCCTTTTTGACAAGCAACGGCTCAGGCTTCAGTCCAAAGGTCCTGCCTTGCCGAGCGGCCACAGCCGGAATACGATCTTGCCCTCCAGGCTGCTCATGCGGATCGGCCCCAGATCCCTGCTGTCCTCGCTATGCTCGCGATTGTCTCCCATGACGAATACCGTCCCTTCCGGCACCGTGAACGGAAGCCTCAGGCCTTCCGGGAAGGTCGCCCCCTTGGCGTAAGGCTCCGTCAGCGCGTCCTCGTTGAGATAGACGGTTCCATCCCGGAAATCAAGACGGTCGCCGGGCAGTCCGATTACCCTTTTCACGAGCCTGAGCGGGCTTTCCGGTCCATAGATGATGACGATATCCCCTCGCTGGGGGTTCCCGAACACATAGGCCAGCTTGTTCTCGACCAGCCTTTCGCCTTCCGTAAGAGTCGTCTGCATGCTGATGTTGCGCACTTCGGTCTGCGCAAAAGCGAACTGCTGGAGCAGCAGCGAGGCAAGAGCTGCCGTCAGGAGCGTCAGGAGCATCTCGGCCACGCGCCGGCGCTTGCCGGGCGGCCGCAGATCGCCCTGGGGAACGGACGGAACATCAGGCATATCGGTTCTCCTTCCGGGCTTGCCGTTATGCCCGCAGGCTGGCGGCAAGCGATAGAATCTGATTCATTGACGACAGGGCGGCCCCGAAAGTTTCTTCGATCAGGACGGACGGCCCGTTCCCCGGCCTCTGAATCGAAGGCATGGATCGGGAACAAGATGGCCGTCTGACGGAATCCGGCTTTTTGTCCGATAAAAAAAGCCGCGTCAGCGCGCGGCGGAACAACGGAATGAAGCGGCCGATCGGCCTTGAGGCCATCCGCCATTCAGCCGCGGAGGCTGGCGGAGAGCGGCAAACCCGGACCGGCCTTGTCGCGGCTGCCGGCAAAGAAGAGCAGCGTGCCGATCCATCCGCATGCGGAAGCGATCAGCAGCATGAGCGTGAGCTGGCCCGAGAAGGCGGTGCCGAGCAGCGGTCCGATCGACCCCCGGATGCCGAACAGCATGAGATGGAGGCCGAATACGGTTCCTTCGCGTCCGGGAGCCAGCCGGAACACGAAAGCGAGAATGCCGATATCCCAGATCGCTTCCCCGATTCCCTGCACGGCGTTGCCGACGATGACCGCCTCGTACGTGCCCCATAAGCCGTAAAGCATCGGAACGACCGCGTATGCGCATATGCCGCATAACAGCGTGTGGCGGATATCGAACCGGTCCAGCACCCGGCCGGCGATCAAATAGGTGAGCAGCAGCGCTGCAAAATACGCGACCCGCGCATAGCCCGCTTCGGTGCTCGTCAGATTCAGCACCTGAACCTGCACGATCTGGTACAGCGGATTGGCCAGCATGTTGCCGAAGCCGGCAAACGTCGTCGCGAGCAGGAATACGGCCAGCGGACGGTTCGAGCGCACAAGATCCCACTGGGAGCGGAAGCTGAAGCGCGCCGTAGGCACCGCTCTTGGAGGCTGCTTGCGCAGCTTCATCGTCTTGAAGAGCAGGATGGACGATACGCCCATGACGGAAGCGGCCATAAGCGGGCCGGCTGGCCCCGACGCATCCGCCCAGATGCCGACGAGATAGGCCAGCGGAATGGTGACCGCGCCTGCAGCCATTCGGACGTACCCCATCAGCCGGCCTCTCAGCTCGGAAGGATAGACCTGCGAGATGAGGGAGGCGTAGGCCGGCGCCTGGATGCCCATGAGCAGCTGGAAGATCACAGCCGCCGCGACGTATACGCCGGGCTCCGGGAACAAGGCAGGAAGAAACAGCAGCAGCCTGCCGATCAGGTTGGGCAGCACGACGAAAGGCATCGGCCGGCCGCTTCTCTCGACGAGGGAAGCCCATAACGGGGAGAACACTAGACCGATCGCCGGAGCGGCGGCCAGCAAGCCGGCTTGAAGATCGGATGCTCCCTGCTTGAGGGCGAACAGCAGGTAAAACTGGTTCATGACGACATTGAACAGGCTGAACAGGCAGGCTGCGGTAAGGTCGATCCGGGCATTCAGCCAGACGCGCGGACTCATGACCATGCCGAACTTCAATAGGCGGGCTCTTGAACTTCGCCCTTTTTCTTCCACGATGCACACCTTCGCTTCTCTCTCGGATGCCGGACGGAGGCGATGAAGCGCCTCTGCCATTATGCTCCATTATCCGCGATCTGTGGTCGGGTGTACACCCCTTTTAGAGGCGTTTTTCCTATATCCGGGCGATGAAACGGAGTCCCCCCCACAGGACGGCGCCAGCCGCCAATGCCAGTGCGTCCCGCATCGACAGCCGCAGCTTGAAGGCGGATCTTTTGATGCCGTCTCCCGCCCCGAACCCTTTGGCCTCCAGCGCATCCGCAGCTCTGTCCCCAAGCCTGAGGACCGACAGCATGTACGGCACGGCTGCCCGGTACAGCATGGAAGGAGGCACGCGGCCGGGACGGCTTGCGAACTTCCCTCTGGCGGCCCCGATCAGCGCATAGCGCTGCCATTCCTCGGCCAGCATCGGAATGAAACGGAACAGCAGGCTGATCGGAAGGGTGATCCGGGCTGCAGGCAAGCCGGCCTTGGCCAGCGGAGCCAGCAGCTGGTCCGCGGCCTTCTGCAGCCGGAACGGCGGCAGCAGGGCCAGCAGCGGCAAGCCGAGCAGCATGACCAGCATGAGCCGCAGCATTCTCAGCAGCATGTCCGCTGCAGGCTCCCATTGGAATTGAAGCGGCGCGAGGCCGATGCCCGCGACGGCTGCCAGCGTCAGCACGAACACTCCGTACCCTTTCACGGCTCCCGCGTAGATTCGGAGCGAGGAACGCAGCGGAACTAGGATGGCCAGCGCAATTGCCAGGGACACCCCGATTCCAAGCCAGCTTTTCTGGGAAAGGACGCCTGCGGCGACCATCAGATAGGAGGCGATGAGAGCGCGCGGATCAATCCTTTTCCCTAAGTCCTTGCCTTTCCTCTCTTGATCCGCTTTCCGAATCTCGGTTTGAGCTTTTTTCCCGGCCTCTTCCCGATCGCCGTTACATCCCGCGGCTTGATCTCCCGCTTGATCTTCCCGAGTGCCCGACAAATCTGTACCTTGCCTGCTCTCTCTCTTCCGCTCGGAAGCTCTCCCCGGAGCAACTGCAGGATTGTCGGAAGCAAGCCGGCCGGCCAGCTCCGACGGGCTGAGCCAGGGAACGGCGTCGGCTTCCAGCAGCCCGAAGCAGGCGGCCGCCTGCAAAGCCTGCGGAGCTCCGGCTTCCCGGGCGATCGACCGGGCATAGCGGGATGCCTCCATGACCTCGCAGACAACGCCGCCGTCCATGATGGCGACCTCGTCCGCGATCGGCAGCAGCGCGTCGAGGCTGTGGGCGGCAACGACGGCGCCGCCTCCTGCGGCGCGGTGCGCCTGCAGGATGGAGCACAGCCGCTCCGTGCCCTCGGCATCCAGCCCGGCCGATGGCTCGTCCAGCAGCAGCCACTCCGGCCTTCCTGCAACAATGCAGGCGAGCGCCAGCCTACGCTGCTGCCCGCCGCTGAGAGTCCAAGGATCCCTCTCCAGCAGCTCCATGTCCAGACCGGCCGCCTCCATCGCTTCCCTGATCCTCGAGCTCCTTTCCTCTCCGGCAAGCCTGTAGGGCTTCGCGGAATAATGAAGCTCCTCCACCACGCTTTTGGCGAACCACTGCGTCTCGGCCTGCTGGAGGGCAATCCCGAGCGACAGCAGGACGTCGCGGTTCGGACGCCGGCCGCTCCAGAGCGGCTCTTCTCCGAGCTGAACGACCCCTGACGCCAGCGGCCTGACACCTCCGGAGGTTTCCAGCAGCGTCGATTTGCCCGAACCGTTGCCTCCGACCAGCAGCGTCAGCCTGCCTCCGCGAAAACAGGCCGAGAAGCTGCGGCTTCCGTCCGCTCCGGCAATTCTCGGAACGGCTTCGCTGAGAATCAAGTCCCGGGGAACGGACCGCGGCTTCAGCTGTTCCAGCGAGGAAAAAATCTCCGGGGAGACGGCAGGGGGAGCAGCTCGGAAGGCATGAGAAGCCGTTCCATGCGTGCTCCACCGTTCCGCGAGCTCTTCCGCGTTCAACGGCATGACGCCCATGCCGAAGCCGAGCGCGTTCAATTCCATGGCCGTCCGCGCGGCGAAAGGAGCTTCCAGACCCGCAAGACGACAAGGCGGTTCCCCGGAAGCGAGCGGACTGAAAAAGCGTTCCGAGCTTCCTTCCCATACCATTCGTCCGTCCTTGAGCGCAAAAACCCGGTCTCCGGCTTCGAGCTCGTCCATGTTCTGCGTCACCCATACGATCGCGATGCCTCGCCGCTGCATGGCGCGGGCATGCTTCATCAGCAGGCGGGCCGAGTCGTTGTCCAGCATCGATGCCGCTTCGTCGAACAGCATGGCCGGGGATCCGGCTGCAAGCGCTCCGGCTGCCGCGAGCAGCTGCTTCTGCCCTCCCGAGAGGGTGGACACGGGAGCGTGCATCAAGGCGGACAGGCCAAGCTCGGCCAGCGCCTCCTCCGCCCTCGGAATGATATCGGCACCGTTCATTCCTGCATATTCCAGAGCCATGACGAGGTCTTCCCATGGCGTGGAGCCCGTTATGGCGGCATCTGGCTGCTGGAGGACGACGGGCAGCGGCCTGGCATCAAACGGCGAAGGCAGCATGCGGGTGATGCTCTGCTCCGCCTGCGGGTTTCTGCCGAGGCCGGCGAGGGTGCGCAGCAAGGTCGATTTTCCGCTTCCGTTGGCCCCTACGATATGTACCCATTCCCCTTGCCTGATCTTCATCGTAATGCCTTGCAGGAGCGGCTCCCGCTGCTCGGGAGCCTCGGGGTAGACGACGAGATCGGCGACAGACAGGAGCGTTCTCCCTTCTGCGCCCTGGAGCGTTTCGCTCCTTCCATCGCCTTCTCTCAAGAGCCCGGCTGTCTGCTCTCGATGAACCCTCTCCGGTTCCCGTTTGCCGGCCTCTGCCGGCACGGCCATTTCTTCGGATGCCCTGCTCATCATTTCCCGCCTTCCCAAATTTCCCTTCCCAACGAAGGCAAGCTGTGCTAAAATCCGTTTTGTTAACCTTCTGCGCTTCGTTCATGGTTAACATTATAACTTGATTCCACCGATTTGAGGAGTGAAATGTTTATGATGTCGTCATCCCAATCGCTGCGTCGGGCCGTATTCATCGCCCTGTTCGGAGCCCTGTTCGTCGTGTTCAATTCCATCACCATCAGCACCGGAGTGTCCTCGCTCGTTCCGTTCACCCTGCAGACGATGGCCGTCGCCCTCATCGGCGCGTTCCTCGGAGGCAAGGACGGCTTTCTGAGCATCCTGCTCGTCAACCTGCTCGCCCTGGCGGGCTTGCCCCTGTACCGGGCGCAAGGGGGACTGGCGCATATGACCGGACCTACCGGCGGCTTCATCTGGTTCTTTCCGATCTCGGCGCTGATCATCGGCCTGCTCGTGACGGCCATTCTTCGCAGCAAGGCGGGGCGCCATCCTGTCGCAGCGTTCGCGCTCATTCTCGTCGTCATGGAAACGTTCGGCTCGCTGTTCGTCTATGTAGGCGGCATCCCATGGATGATGCATGTCACGGGCTTCTCTTTTGATAAAGCGATGGCGGTCGGCTGTTATCCGTTCCTGCTGCCCGATCTGCTTAAAAATGTCGCCGCTGCCGCTATTACCGTCGCTCTGCGCTCCTATTTGCCCGTCATGCGGCTGAAGTCCCGCTCCCGCGCCTTTTCAGCCGGCAAGGCGGCCTGACGACCGGCATATCCCGCAGCCGCCGTCCGGACCTGAACAAATGCAAAGAGCCGCGCATCCAGCGCGGCTCTTTGCATTTATAGGCTTAAAGGGACAACCGGTAAATATTCAGGACGTCCTGCTTGTCCAGCTTGCGGAAGTTGCCGATCTGACGGCCTGGCGCCGCCTTGGCCGCCATTTCCTCCAGACGCTCTTCTCCGATGCCGTAATCGGCCAGCTTGGACGGAGCTCCGAGGGAAGTCCAGAACTCCCGCAGCCTGGAGATGCCTTCTTCGGCGATCTCCTTGTCGCTTCTGCCATCCGGCTCCACGCCGAACACATTGACGGCGAACTGACGGAACCGGCCGACGTTGTCGTCCAGCACATAGGTCATCCAGTTCGGGAACAGAATGGCGAGCCCGCCGCCATGCGGAATGTCGTAAACCGCAGACAGCGCATGCTCCATGTCATGGTTCGCCCAGTCTCCGAGCGTACCCATGCCGAGCACGCCGTTCAAAGCCATCGTGCCGCTGTATAGAATCGTCGCCCGATGCTCCAGATTGCCGAGGTCTCCGACCAGCTTGGGAGCAGTGCCCACGACAGCCCGCAGAACGGATTCGCAGAAGCCGTCCTGGACCGGCGTGAGCGGATCGTGATGGAAATACTGCTCGAACACATGGGACATCATGTCGACGATGCCGTATACGGTGTGATCCTTGGGAGCCGTAGCCGTGTAGGCCGGATCCAGCACGGAGAAGCGGGGGAACACATGCGGGCTGCCCCAGCCGTGCTTCTCCTCGGTTTCCTCGTTGGTGATGACGGAGCCGCTGTTCATTTCCGAGCCGGTAGCGGCAAGCGTCAGAACCGTGCCTAGCGGCAGGGCGTCCTGCACTTGAGCCTTGCGGCTGACGATATCCCAGAAGCTGCCGTCGTATTTGGCCGCGGCCGCGATCGCCTTGCCGCAATCCAGCGTACTGCCTCCGCCTGCTGCCAGCACCCAGTCGATGCCGTTCGTCCGGCACAGCTCGGCACCGCGGTGGACGGTCGACAGCCTCGGGTTGGGCTCGACTCCGGCAAGCTCGGTGACCTTGCAGCCGGCTTCGCCGAGCACGGTCATGATCTCGTCGTACAGGCCGTTTTTCTTGATGCTGCCTCCGCCATAGACGAGAAGCACGTTAGGGCCCAATTGAGCCGCTTCCTTGGCCATCTGCTGGAGCTGGCCTTCTCCGAAGTACAGCCGGGTGGGATTATGGTAGACAAAATTCCTCATTGATATCGTCTCCTTTCTATTCGTCGCAGCTTTCGGGATCCTCGGGCTTCGCGCCGTCGAGGGCGATCTTCTCGGCAACCGTATCCTGGATGATCGATACGACCATCTGAAGCAGGTAGTTGATATCGGCCTGGCTTTGCTGGAATTCGCCGACAATCGGAATCCCGTCCAGCTCGTCCTGCAGCTGATCCATTTCGGTTTCGATCTTCTGGACCATGGTCGAATTCTTGAACGTCTGCTCGAAAGCGACAAGCTCCTTTTGCTTCTTCTTGAGGCCGGCCATCAGAGACTGGACCCGGTCGTTGCCCTGGATCTGCTTCTCCGCGCGGCGGAACACCTGGACTTCCTCCGAAGAATAAATCAATCCCGCCAATTCGCGGGCCTTGTTCATGATATCGTCCCGTACGAGCAAATCCCGGGTATCGTACACTTCAACCGGGCAGTTCGGCCCGTGATCGTGAATGCTGGAATGCTTGACTCCCGCCATTGAAGGCGCGGTGCTGTTCTGCTCTGCCATTGCCAATCGCTCCTGTCTCATCCGCCTTGCGGCCAGAGAATTATGGTCCCCCGTGCAGGTTATTCCAAGGTTTTATTATACCAAAGTCGGCACTAAAAAACGACTGCCCTCACGGGCAGCCGCAGCTTCTTCCTTCTAGCCGATGATTTCGGCGGCATCGCCTGTCTGGGCGCCGCTTGCGTTCGCTTCATCGGTATCGATATGCATGTCCAGGGCGAAGCTCGGAGATACACGGGCGATCACGTTTTCGAACACGAGTCCCCGCTCTCCTCCTACCCGCACCTTCAGCTGCTGCTGGTCCTGGATGCCCCATTTCTCGGCGTCGTCGGTATGGAAGTGGATGTGGCGCGCCGCAACGATGACGCCTTCCTCGATTGTCACTTCACCGGCAGGCCCGGTAATCGTCACGCCGGCGGAGCCGCTGATGTTTCCGGACTCGCGCACGGGAGCCTTGATTCCTGTCGCAAAAGCATCCGTACGGGAAATTTCCAGCTGGGTCGCCTTGCGGGCGGGTCCCAAAATGCGGACCTTCGGGAACGAGCCCTTCGGGCCGCTGACCGCGACCGTTTCGTTGGCCGCGAACTGGCCGGGCTGAGACAGCGGCTTGAATTCGGTGAGCTGGTAGCCTTGGCCGAACAAAGCCTCGACATGCTCCTGGGATAAGTGGATATGGCGCGCGGAGACGCCTACAGGTACGGTTTTGCTCATGATCGTCTCATCCTTTCCGGAGGTTCTCTATATAGGGCGTTACCACTCATGGGGCAAGCTCAAGCGAAAAGGCATACGGCTCACGAAGGAGCGTATGCCTGACGTCGCTGATTTCATTATACGGATCGGCGGAAGCCGTGTCGAATGACCTTTTTTACAATTTGCGCAACATTGGGCGAACGGCACGATCCTATCTATACGGCCATTCATAGAATAGAGCATCCGATAGATTAGGAGTGAAGACAGATGCCAACGTTTGACAGCGTCCAGGTGACCGGCAGCTGCACCGTGCAGGGCGCCCTGCTGGTAGGCGGCAATCAGACCGTCCAGAACGACCTGCAGGTAGACGGCAACCAGACGATAGCCCAGGGCCTTCAAGTCAACGGTAGCCAGACCATCCTGAACCACTTGGATGTAGAGGGATCCGCTGCGATCGGCGGTACGGTGTCGGTATTCAGCCGTCTCATCATCGATGCTCTTCCTTCCGCTCCAGGCATCGCTTCCTCCCCGACGGCCGTCAACTATTACAGCTCCGGCTCCGCAGCTCAGCCCGGCCTTGTGCTTCCCGGATCGGACGGATCCGTCTATGTCCTGTTCGTCGACGTATCGGGCGCCGTGCCGGCGCTCGGAATTCAGCGGTTATAAGATCCGCGGGCCGCTGCCCTGCGATCCCGCCTCCTCCGCCGCCTTGCGGAGTTCCTGGAGATAGAGATCGCCATGGCGCTTATCCGGCTCCAGATAGGTTCCCTCCGCCCATTCGTTCCATGCATTGATGAACAGGAAATCGCTCTTGTACACTTCGGCAGCCCGTCTGATCTGACGACTCAAGTACCAGCCGAACTTCTCCGGACTTCCGCCCACGCAGCTTTGGCCTCCGGACTTCAAGCGGGGCGTGTTGTCCCATCCGACGAAGGCTCCCGGCATGATCGGCTCCCCTTCCCTGAGGCGCGACCTGTTCAAGATCAGATTCCAGACCTGGTCGTAGTCGAAGACATGATGATAGCCGTTATTGAAGTCGAATTTTCTCCACTGGATGTTGTTCGGGCTGGTGGCAAAGGTATAATGGGGCTCGAACTCGACGCTGGCGTCGAATCCGTGCTGCTTCGGCACCGGGAATCCGCCCAGCGTACGAATCCAGTACAAGCCTGGGAGCCCGCTTTCCTCTGCCCACCGGTTCCAGCAACGGCGCATCTCCTCCCAGCAAGGCATATTTCCAGGACGGTAAATGAGAAAGACCGGCTTGCCGTCTATTCGGATATATCTCGGATCGAGAAAGAAGTTCAACAAATAGTTGAAATGTTCCTTCCAATCCGATTCGGTCCCGTATTGCTGCTCCACGATGATATCCTTGTCGCCGCCGTCCCATTTCTTCGTCCAGGACTCGTTCGCCCAGGAAAAGCAAAAAGGGAAATTCGGCGTGCCCATCGATAAAATTTCTTCCATCGGCTGCTGCAGCAGCTTTTTCCCCTTGAACCAGTAATGATAATAGCAAAAGCCGTAAATGCCGAACCTCGCCGCCAGGCTAGCTTGCCACTCCCTCGCTTCAGGGGAGGTCAGGTCATAATAATAATCATGCAGCGGCTCCCTGGGTTGCTCATGTCCGGCGTAAAGCGGTTTGGCTTTGCGCGTATTGGTCCATTCGGTGAACCCTTTTCCCCAGCTCCGGTCGTTCTCCGGAATAGGATGGAATTGAGGAAGCAGATAGGCAATCAGCTTCACCTGTACGATCCTCCTAAGCCTGATACGCGGCTTTGAGCAGCTTCAGGGATATTTGCACATACGAATATTCATACCGGCTCCGTTCCAGAGCAGCGGTAGCTACCGCTCGTCTCTTGTCGGGATTGTGCCAGTAATGATGGATCAGCCGCGGCAGCTCTTCCTCCTTGGCGAATGGAATCATGTCTACTCCGGGCGCCATCACGGAAGAAGCGGCATCCGGAAGCCAGATGAATTGCGGCGTGCCGCAAGCCGCCATCTCCAGCATCGTTGCGGTGTCTTCCTCCCAGTTGATTGCCGCGGCGGCTCCGTTATAATAAAGCTCCGATGGAACTCCGGAATCCGCGGTTTCGACGCCCGGACAGCCTTCCCAGCCTTTGCCCATAGCGAGAATTCTGCCGCCTTCCAATGGACCCTGGCGGATAGCGGAGAGGCATTGCCGTCTTGCCGGCGTTGACTGACCTACCAGGAGCAGCCCGGATGCATGCCGTTCGTCCACATGGCGTTGGTAAAACCGCGCTGGATCCGCGCCAAAGGGAAGCACCCCGGCTTTTGTTCCAAGCCTGGACAGTGCCTCCGCATCTTCAACCTGCGGGACAAAGATTGCGGAGAAAGCCTGGAGCAGCCTTTGATCGGCGTGACTCGCGGCTTCGATTGACGTCATCCACCATACCTTCTTGATGTCGCTTCCCCTCAAAAAAGTCGCTGCTAGCGGAGTGAGCGTCTGTTCGCTGCCGGCCATGATCAGCACATCGGGCTGGTAGTCCACGATTTGGGCGCAAAAATCCTTTTCAGAATATTTCATTGGTATGACTTCTTTGGCGAACAGGCGCACATGCTCGGCGAGCAGAGGCTCCACCCTCCATAGGTCGGCAGGCAGCATGGACACGAGGAGAACTCTCATGGATTTATAATCCGGCGGGGACATCGAAAAACGCGGGTATCGGGTCAGGCTTGGGCCTTGTACCGGGGCTGGGCCTTGGAGCAGGCTTGGGCTCTGGAGCTGGCTTGAACCCTGGAGCCGGCTTGGGCGGACAGGGGCTGCAAATGCGTGCGCCTTCGACCTCATCGACTTCATGACTTGACGGACGGTTTTTCGGATCAGCTGATTTTGAAGCTGTCTTTGCCTCCGTTCATCCGCTTTGAGGGAACGTTTTTTTCCGGATCGCTTCATGCTTCAGGCAACCGTCCTTTTTACATTAGGGTATGCCGGGATCAACCCGCTGACTGAGGCAGCCATACCGATAAGAGCAAAAATGCTGAAAAAGCCCGGCCGCCTCCTCAATGGGGAAACGGCCGGGCTGAACGATGACGGACAAGCCTAGACAAAGTCCTTCAAAAGCTTGTCGAACTGCTCGCGGGAGAGCTTGAGGTCCTGATTCGCAAGACCCTGCTCCTGGAATCCGCTGACGAGGTTCTCGTACGAGCGGCGCTTCGTATCCTGGTAGATGAGGCCGGTAACCAAACCGTTCGTCTCCATGATTTTGGTCATGGCGGCGAGGCGGTTGGAAGGATCGTATCCTTCTCCGGCGGCTCCGTCCAGGTTGACGATGTTCTCCTTGAACCAGTCGTAGGTGTTGACTTTGTTGAAGGTTACGCATGGGCTGAACACGTTGATGAGCGAGAAGCCTTCATGCTTGATGCCGGCTTCGATGAGCGCGGTCAGCTGCTTGAGATCGCTGGAGAACGACTGGGCGACGAATGTCGCGCCTGCCGACAGGGCGATTTCGAGCGGCGACAGAACGGATTCGATGGAGCCTTCCGGCGTCGATTTCGTCTTGAAGCCTTCGGCGCTGCGGGGCGACGTCTGCCCCTTCGTCAAGCCGTAGATCTGGTTGTCCATGACGATGTACGTCATGTTGACGTTGCGGCGGATCGCATGGACCGTATGCCCCATGCCGATCGCAAATCCGTCGCCGTCGCCGCCCGAAGCGATGACGGTCAGCTCGCGGTTGGCCAGCTTGACGCCTTGCGCGATCGGGAGCGCCCGGCCATGGATGCCGTGCAGGCCGTAAGCGTTGATGTAGCCCGAGATCCGGCCCGAGCAGCCGATGCCGGAAATGACGGCCAGCTGCTCCGGCTCCAAGCCGACGTTGGCGGCAGCGCGCTGAATCGCAGCCTGGATGGAGAAGTCGCCGCAGCCCGGGCACCAGTTCGGCTTGACGTTGTTGCGGAACTCTTTAAATGTTGCCAACGGGGGTCAACTCCTTTTTAGATGCTTCGTACACTTCGGACGGCAGGAATGGATTGCCGTCGTATTTGAGCACGCTGCGAATTTTGTCCGCGTATCCGCAGTGCAGCTTGATTTGCGAAGCCAGCTGGGCCGTGGCGTTGTTCTCCAGGACGATGACCTGGGATGCCTGGTCCAGATAGGGAGCGAGCTGCTCCGTCGGGAACGGATGGATCTGGCGCACCTGCACATGGTTGGACGTGATGCCGTCCTTCTCCAGGCGCGAGCGGGCTTCATCGATCGTTCCGCCCGTAGACCCCATGCCGACGATCAGCAGGCGCGGCTTCTCATGGGGAGCGTCGACGCGGATGGCTTCCGGAATCTGCAGGGAGACCAGCTTGCCCAGACGTTTGTCCATCATGTTCTTGCGGTTCACGGCGCTCTCCGACGGCCTTCCCGTCTCGTCATGCTCGACGCCGGTCACATGATGCAGGCCGCCTTTGTCGCCAGGCAGCGAGCGCGGAGATACGCCGTCCTCGGTAAGCTCGTAACGCTTGAACAGCTGATGCTGCTCCAGCTCCGGCAGCTCGCGCTGCAGCTTGCCGCGGCGGATCTCGATGCGGTCGTAGTCGATCGGCTCGCAGCTTTGCTTGCCGAGGGACAGCTGCAGATCCGTCATGACGATGACCGGCACCTGGTATTCTTCCGAAATGTTGAAGGCCTCCACCATGTCGTAGAAGCAGTCTTCGATCGAGGCAGGCGCGATGACGACCTTCGGAATCTCGCCATGCGTGCCGTAGACCATGGCGTTGAGGTCGGACTGCTCCTGCTTCGTCGGCAGTCCCGTCGAAGGTCCTCCGCGCTGCGTATCGACGATGACGAGCGGCTGCTCGGTCATTCCGGCGAGGCCGATCGCCTCCATCATGAGGGACAAGCCCGGTCCGGCGGATGCCGTCATCGTGCGCACGCCGGCATAATTGGCGCCGATCGCCATCGTCACGGCCGCGATCTCGTCTTCCGTCTGGACTACCGTGCCGCCGAACTTTGGCAGCTTCTTGATCAGGTATTCCATGATTTCGGATGCCGGAGTGATGGGATAAGCGCTCATGAGCCTGCAGCCCGCGGCAACCGAGCCGAGGCCGATCGCTTCATTGCCGATCATGAACAGCTTCTGCTTGCCGTCGGCCGGCTCGAGAGCGAACTCCTCGAGCGGACCTCCCGCCTGCTCCAGCACGAATTCGGCGCCGCGCTTCACGGCTTCGACGTTCTTCTCGACGATCGCCGGGCCTTTGCGGCCGAATTCTTCTTCGACCGCTTTGTTGAACACCTCGAGCGGAAGGCCGAGCAGCGCCCAGGATGCGCCGGAGGCCACCATGTTTTTCATGAGCGAGGTGCCCAGATCTTCGGCAATCGATGTGATCGGCACGGCGAACAGGCGCGCGTCGCTTCCTTCCGGCAAGGCGGGATTGAATTTCGCGTCCGCCACGACAACGCCGCCGGGACGGAGCTCGGGCGCGTTGAGATCGATGCTTTCCTGGTCGAACGCGACAAGAATATCGAGATCATCCGAGATGGCCCGGATGGGAGATGTGCTGATGCGGATTTTGTTATTGGTATGTCCGCCCTTGATCCGCGAGGAGAAATGACGGTACCCGTATAAATAATAGCCGAGGCGGTTCAGAGCGGTGGAGAAAATCCGGTCGGTGCTCTCCACGCCTTCGCCCTGCTGGCCTCCTATTTTCCAAGACAGCTGACTGATCACTTGCGTCCAACTCCTCATCTGCTATGAGACCTTTTTCACAATCTCCATAAATTTTATGCCTCCACCTTTAAAAATGCAAGGCATTATCGAGAAAAGTTCTCATACAGGATTCCGATGGAACCTATAACAGAAACTGATAGTTGCCCGATGCCTCAGTCCCCCGGCAGCTCGCTCAGAAGGAAGGAAATCGCGTTTCCATTCATAAAAGCCGCGGCTTGCCGCGCTCCGAACTCGCTTACGAGAGCGGATCGCAGCGAGCGGACGTCGCCGGGATGCCGAAGGCCCTCCACGTAAAGCTCGATGCCGTCGAAGTCGGAACCGAGCATGATGTGCTTCTCTCCTCCCAAGGCGCATATATGCTCGATATGGCGAAGGATGTCGTCAATATGCACCTGCTCCGCGCTGCTGACGAAATAAGGCACGTAGGTCATGCCGATCCTTCCTCCCATGGCAATGAGCGCCCGAATCTGATCGTCGGTCAGATTTCTCGGGTGGGCGCAGACAGACTTCGCGTTGGAATGCGAGGCGATGAACGGCCTCTCGGTCCGGTCCGCCAGTTCCCAAAACCCTGTCTCCGTCAAATGCGACACATCCAAAATGATGCCGAGCTCGTTGCAATGCCGGATCAGCTGCCGTCCCTTCTCCGTGAGTCCGCCTTGTCGTTCTTCCATGACTCCGTCGGCCGCCCAGTTCCCATAGTTCCAGGTCAGGCCAAGCAAGCGGACTCCCAGCCTGCGCGCAATGCGCAGCATCGCGAAGTCTCCTTCCAGCCCGTCCGCTCCTTCCAGCGTCAGGAGGGCGGCGATCCGGCGTTCGGCAAGGCTGCGCTCAAGATCCTGCCTGCTCGCGACGAACCGGTAGGCATCATTGGAGACGATCTTTTCGTAAAAGAGGTCGATGCTTCTGAGAACGGCGTCGAATGTCTTCGGCCTGCTTTCCGTCAAATAGATCGCGTAGGCCTGAAGCATATAACCCGCTGCCAGCTGCCGGTCAAGCGTCACGTCGAGCTGCCGGCTGCCGGAGCCGCCAGCCGCTTGGCAGACGTCGAGCTCCGGATGACTCAGCAGCTTGCTGAGCACGTCGCAATGCAGATCCGCGACTCCGAGTACAGGGTGTTTCATGGCGCTGCAGCCTCCTGTTCCGTTTCTTGCTCTTGCATGATATGAATCCATGGCTGTTAATGGACGCAAAAAAACCTGCTTACACCGTAAACAGGTCGAATCGAATAAGTTGTCCGGTCGTCAGCGCGGCTCTACGATCAGCTTGATCGCTGTGCGGTCTTCGCCATCGATGACGATATCGGTGAAAGCGGGAATGCAGATGAGGTCCACCCCGCCGGGAGCGACGAAGCCTCGGGCGATCGCGACCGCCTTGATCGCCTGATTGATGGCTCCAGCCCCGATCGCCTGCAGCTCAGCAGCTCCACGTTCCCTTAGAACTCCAGCCAGTGCCCCTGCGACGGAATTTGGATTGGACTTAGCGGAAACTTTTAATACTTCCATGGAAAGTACCTCCTCGGGAATGATGGGTAGCTGCGGCTCTACACTACTTCCATACCTATTCGAGAGGGGACAAAAAATTCCTGCTTCCATTCCGATAGCCGTCTCCAGGATTCGCCACCGTTCTTATCAGTACATCGCTAGAGAGGTCTCGGTCAATCGAATTTTCTCCAGCTTTGCAGCCTGCCCGGTCGTTTCGTCCATCTGGACGAGCAGTCCGTGCAGATGCCAGTCGCCTTCATCAACGACAAATCTCGACGGAAGGCCGGTCAGGAACTTATGCAGCACAGCGCCCCGCTCCATGCCGAGGATGCCGTCCATCGGCCCGGTCATGCCGACATCGGTCAGATAGGCGGTGCCGCCCGGAAGGATCCGGTCGTCGTTCGTCTGCACATGGGTATGCGTACCGACGACGAGACTCGCTCTGCCGTCAAGATACCAGCCCATCGCGATCTTCTCGGAAGTCGCCTCCGCGTGGAAGTCGACCATGATGCAGCGGGTTTCTTCTTGCAGCAGCTCCAGCTGCTCGTCCGCCACGCGGAACGGATCGTCATTGGGCGGCAGGAATGTCCTGCCCTGCAGGTTCAGGATGCCGAGCTTCTTGCCGTTCGCCTTGATGACCGCCGCTCCGCGGCCGGGCGATTGAGGCGAGAAGTTGGCCGGACGGACGATCCGCTCCTCATCGTCGATCCACTCGAAGATGTCCCGGTTGTCCCAGGTGTGGTTGCCCATCGTAATGCCGTTGACGCCCCAGTCAAAAAACTCCTTGGCGATCGCGGCCGTAATTCCCCTGCCGGCCGCTGCATTCTCGCCGTTCACGATAATGATGTCGGGATTATATTTGGACCGGAGAGCGGGCAGCGCCTTGCGCAGCGCCGTACGGCCGACGTTGCCGACGATATCTCCGATGAACATGACTTTCAGCATGACTTGCCTCCTTCGGATTACAAAGAAAATCCCGCTCCGGAGAGCGGGATGATCCACGGTATTACTTGGCGTATTCGACCGCGCGGGTTTCCCGAATGACCGTGACCTTGATATGTCCCGGATAATCGAGCTCGCCTTCGATCTTTTTCGTGATGTCTCTGGCAAGGCGGAACGCCTCGGTATCGTCGACTTTCTCCGGCTGCACCATGACGCGGACTTCGCGTCCGGCCTGGATCGCGTACGATTTCTCGACGCCGTCGAACGATTCGGAGATGGCCTCCAGCTTCTCCAGACGCTTGATGTACGTCTCCAGCGTCTCGCGGCGTGCGCCTGGGCGCGCTGCAGACAAGGCGTCTGCCGCTCCGACCAGCATTGCGATGACGGAGGTCGCTTCGCAGTCGCCATGATGGGACGCGATGCTGTTGATGACGACCGGATGCTCCTTGTACTTGCGGGCCAGCTCGACGCCGATCTCGACGTGGGAGCCTTCCACTTCGTGGTCAAGAGCCTTGCCGATGTCATGCAGCAGTCCGGCGCGCTTGGCCAGCGTGATGTCCTCGCCAAGCTCGGCGGCCATCAGCCCGGTCAGGTAAGCGACTTCCATGGAGTGCTTGAGCACGTTCTGGCCGTAGCTCGTCCGGTACTTCAGGCGGCCGAGAATCTTGATGAGATCCGGGTGGATGGCGTGCACGCCCACTTCGAAAGTGGCCTGCTCCCCATACTCGCGAATCCGCTCGTCCACCTCGCGGCGGGATTTCTCCACCATCTCTTCAATGCGGGCCGGGTGAATCCGTCCGTCCGCAACGAGCTTCTCGAGTGCGGTGCGGGCGATTTCACGCCGAATGGGATCGAAGCCGGACAAGATGACCGCTTCCGGCGTATCGTCGATGATAAGGTCGATACCCGTCAAAGTTTCCAGCGCGCGGATGTTGCGGCCTTCGCGGCCGATGATCCGGCCCTTCATTTCTTCGTTCGGCAGCGTGACGACCGATACAGTCGTCTCCGCCACATGGTCGGCGGCGCAACGCTGGATAGCCAGCGAGATGATGTCTCGCGCCTTCTTGTCCGCCTCTTCTTTTGCCTGCTGCTCGATTTCCTTGATCATCTGGGCAGTTTCGTGGCGGACTTCCTGTTCCACGTTGGTGAAGATGATGGTCTTGGCATCCTCCGTGGTCAGGCCGGAGATCCGTTCGAGCTCGCTCTGTTGCTGTCTGTAGATGGAGTCGATCTGATCCTGTGTTTCTTCGATTCGTTTCTCCTTGTTGGCTACCAATTCTTCTTTGCGTTCGAGTGCTTCTAGTTTTTTATCCAGTGACTCCTCTTTTTGCAGCAGCCGTCTTTCGAGACGCTGATTCTCATTGCGTCTCTCCCGAATGTCTTTATCCGCTTCAGAACGGAGTTTATGGATTTCGTCTTTCGCTTCCAGCACCGTTTCCTTCTTCAGGGCATCCGCTTCCTTCTTCGCCTGTTCGACGATCTGGACGGCAGCCTGCTCTGCACTGGAAATCTTAGCCTCGGCAATCGACTTTCGGACGAAGTAACCAATCCCAAAGGTAATCGCGCCAACAACGAGAACGATCAAGATCCACCAAATAACGGGGCTCATCTTGTTCACCTCCTCGTTGCATTCACCAAGGCAGAAAATAAGCCGGGAATGATATTCAGTTGTTGCGATTCGGTTCCAAACCGTGTCTAAGACTGTAGAATGGAGACTTATAAACTTGAATCCATTTACGAAAGGAAATACATCCCTTTCACTCGCGGATGCACTATTATTGTAGCTTTACGCAATTTCAATTGTCAAGCCAGAGCGCTTCCGTCTCCAGTTCCTCTCCTGACGACACATGCCGCACGGCCTCCCGGACCAGATCGCCCTGGAAACCGCGGCGCAGCAAAAATCCCGTCAGCTTCAGCCGCTTATCGCGATCCTCTCCTTTGAGGCTCCGCCATTTCTTGGCTGCGGCCTTGAAAGCCGCTTCCCGCTCAGCCCCGGCATCGAGCGCCTCGATCGTCTCTCCAGCGGTCAGCTTGGACACCCCGCGCTGCTCCAGCTCCTGACGGATCAGCCGGCGCCCTTTCTGGCTGCTCTTCACCTTCTGGGCGGCGTACATTCTCGCATAATCGCGGTCATCGATGACTTTTTCCTGCTGCAGCCGGTCGATCGCATAGCGGATATCCGGTTCCATATATTCCTTGCGTTTCAGATAATCCGCCATTTCCTTGGCCGTCCTCATTTTGAATCCGGCATAATACAGCCCGGAGGCATAAGCCTTATACCGGTCTCCCTCCGACTGGATCGCCTCCAGCTCCCCGCTGCTGAGCACGCTTCCTTTCAGCAATCTATACTTGACGAGTATATCCTCGTGGACGGAAAACTCCGGCTCTTCATTCCCATCCAGGCAGATCCAGTAATAGGAACGTTTGCGGGAATCGGGTTCTACCTTGGTCACGACTTTCTCGCTGCTGTCCTGCATATGATGCCTCCTCCCTGATCCACGATCGGATGGCTTGAGCAAAAAAGCACCTCTGAACGATTCAGAGGTGCTTCCCTGTCAGGCCGGTCTATTCAATGTAAGATTGGCCCGGAATGCTCGCGGGACGGCTTAAACGTCCAGCTCCAGCTCGTCCAGCTCTTCATCTTCCTCTGCGGGAGGATTGATTCCGGCGGCTGCCCGTTCGGCGGCCGCATTGAGGTTATGCGCCTCGCGGATTTTGGCATCGATCGTATCCGCTACGGCAGGGTTGTCCTTGAGGAACTGCTTGGCATTCTCGCGGCCTTGACCAAGGCGGTCGCCGTTGTAGCTGAACCAAGCGCCGCTCTTGTTGACGATGTCCATCTCGACGCCGATGTCGATGATGCTGCCTTGACGGGAAATCCCTTCTCCGTACATGATGTCGATCTCCGCCTGCTTGAACGGAGGCGCCACCTTGTTCTTCACGACTTTGATCCGCGTGCGGTTGCCCACGACATCATTGCCTTGCTTGATGCTCTCGATGCGGCGCACGTCGAGACGAACGCTGGAGTAGAACTTCAGGGCGCGGCCGCCGGGAGTCGTCTCCGGGTTGCCGAACATGACGCCGACCTTCTCGCGAAGCTGGTTGATGAAGATCGCGATCGTCTTCGACTTGCTGATGGCGCCGGACAGCTTGCGCAGCGCCTGCGACATGAGGCGCGCCTGAAGGCCGACGTGGGAATCGCCCATCTCGCCTTCGATCTCGGCCTTCGGCACGAGAGCGGCGACGGAGTCGATGACGATGACGTCTACCGCGCCGCTGCGCACGAGCGCCTCGGCAATCTCGAGAGCCTGCTCGCCGGTGTCCGGCTGGGACAGCAGCAGCTCGTCGATGTTGACGCCGAGCTTGCTCGCATAAAGCGGATCGAGCGCATGCTCCGCATCGATGAAGGCGGCTTGTCCGCCCGTGCGCTGCACTTCCGCGATCGCATGGAGAGCGACCGTCGTCTTGCCGGAGGATTCCGGACCGTATACTTCAATGACGCGGCCCCGCGGAAATCCGCCGATGCCGAGTGCGATATCTAATGCGAGGGAACCGCTGGAAACCGTCTCAACGGTCATATGCGTGGACTCGCCTAGTTTCATAATGGAGCCTTTTCCGAATTGTTTCTCGATTTGGCGGAGAGCCATATCTAAAGCTGCGCGGCGATCTGACAAGAGATCCACATCCTTCATTCATCATTTTATAGTTCTATCATAGCCTGTTTGCATTCGTTTGCCAAGCTTTTTTTCGAACATACATTCGCTTTTTTTGTCCGCGGCGCCACCTCCGTATCCGCAGCGGCGTCCGGACAAAAAAGAACCGCAGCTGCGAAATGCAAGCTACGGTTCTTCCGTTAACTGTCTCCATTGTAGACCATTCCCGATGCCCAGACAAGAGCACCCGGAATGCAGCCGGAGCCGAGCGGGCGCTGCGGCCGGCATGTTCATCCGGACGCCCGGCGGATCAGGATTCCTTGAGCAGCGTCCACAACCGGTACAAGGCGTGCTTGGCTGCGCGCATCCGCACCATTTCCCGGCTGCCGCCGGCTTGCAGCGTGTATACGGAAGCTTCCATGCCCTTGCGCGAGATGCCGATGTAGACAAGTCCGACCGGCTTCCCCTCGGACTCTCCCGGACCCGCCACGCCCGTTATGGATACGCCCCAGTCGCTGCCGGTCGTCTCGGACACCCGCTGGGCCATCAAGGCTGCCGTCGCCTCGCTTACCGCCCCTGGCGCTCCCGCGCCTTCCAGCATCTCCAACGGAATGCCGAGCAGCCGATGCTTGAGCGCATTGGTGTACGTGACGATGCCTCCCAGGAACTCTCCGCTGCTGCCGGGCCTCGAGGTGATCAGCTCGGCGAACAGCCCGCCCGTGCAGCTCTCGGCGCTGCTGAGCCTGTGCCTGCGGTCGCGCAGAAGCCGCAGAACGGCTTCCTCCAGCGGGATATCCTCCTGCGCATACAGGTAGCTGCCGACCCTGGACTGGATCGTCGCGGCCATATCGTCGATCCGCTTCAGAGCCTCCGCTTCATCCGGCGATTTGGACGACAGGCGGATCGTCACCTCTCCCTCCTTGGCATAAGGAGCGATCGTCGGATCGGTCTGGGCTTCGATAAGATCGATCAGCTCATGCTCCAGCTTGGATTCGCCGATGCCGGCAAATCGGAGAATTCGGGAGTGAAGCGCCGCTCCACGGCCGTATTCCTGAAGGATCCAGCTTGTCGCGGGGCCTTCGAACATCGGCTTCATCTCCATCGGCGGTCCGGGCAGCAGAATATAGCGGATGCCGTCCTGTTCAAGGGCGTTGCCGACGGCGAGTCCCGCTTCGTTGTCCAGTGCGGCGCTTCCCTCGATCGAATTCGCCTGCCTCAGGTTGCTCTCCACCATATGGGCGCCGCGGCTCGCGAAGAAGGATTTCATTCTCGCCAAGGAAGGCTCGTGGATGACCAGCTTGCGTCCGAGCATGTCGGCAAGCACATCCTTGGTGAGATCGTCCATTGTCGGCCCCAGGCCTCCCGTGAAGACGAGCAGATCGGCCCGGGAAGAAGCGATTGCAATGGCTTCTTTCAGCCGGGAGGCGTTGTCGCCGACGACCGTCTGGAAAAACACGTCGATGCCCAGGGCTGCCAGCCCTTGGGACAAGTAGCGCGCGTTGGTGTTGACGATTTGGCCAAGCAGCAGCTCGGTTCCGACCGCGATGATTTCGGCTTTCATGTTGGCATTTCTCCTCCGGGATTGGGTTTGTCGCGATGATTGATAATGGGACAATCGGCGGGAACGCGCCCGTGCACAGATTCCTCGATGACGGTCAGGCGTTCCAAGGCAAATGGAAGGATGGTGCCGGCGGCCCCATCCTTTCAGCTTACAAGAAAGGCCCCCGATCCCAGAGGGGATCGATGGCCTTGTCCAGCCGGTTATTCAACCGGGATGAGATTGCGGTTTTTGATGAAGTAGTCGATGCCCGACCATACCGTAATCAATGCGGCAGCCCAGCTCAGGATCAGATCCAGAGGCAGGTCCAGGAATGCTCCCGGGAAATTGTTGAGCAGCAGCACGATGATCATGGCGATCTGAACGCCGGTCTTCCATTTGCCCCAAGTGCTTGCAGCCAGTACGGAGCCTTCCAGCAGAGCGATCTGCCGGAGGCCGGTCACGGCGAATTCGCGGCTGATGATGACGATAGCGAACAAAGCGCTCAGCTTATCCATCTCGACCAGCGAAATAAGCACGGCAGCGACGAGCAGCTTGTCGGCGAGCGGATCGAGCAGCTTGCCCAGATTGGTCACCATCTTGTTCTTGCGGGCCAAATATCCGTCCAAGCCATCCGTGCTGGCTGCGATAATGAATATCAGCGTGGCGATCATCTGCGTGTACGTAATTTGATAGTCCCCGAGCTTAATGGATCCCAGATCAAGACGGATCAGCAAAAAGAACATGATTACAGGCACGAGAAAAATACGCGCAAGCGTGATCTTGTTGGCCAAATTCACGCGGGTTCCCCTCCCTGACAAAACTCTAACCTAAAGTATGTACGCTACCCGGGAGGCCATTCTCAAAAGAACGGACATAGCCGGTCCCTATACGATAAAAGTATAAACGAACCGAAAACCCGCTGTCAAAATTGTTACCGGAAATTCGTGTACTGCAGCTCCAGCTCCAGGTTCGCGCCGCGGAGCAAAGCCATGACGGCCTGCAGGTCGTCGCGGCTCTTGCCGGTCACGCGCAGCTGGTCTCCCTGGATCTGGCTCTTCACTTTCAGCTTGGAGTCGCGGATAAGGATATTGATCTTCTTGGCGTCGTCCTGGCCGATCCCCTGCTTCAGCTTGATGCGCTGGCGCACGGTGCCGAGCGAGGCGGCTTCAATCTTGCCGAAGTCCATATTCTTGATCGGGACGTTCCTCTTGATCATCTTGGTCTGGAGAATGTCGATGACGCTCTTGAGCTTGTACTCGTCGTCCGACTGGACGACCAGCTCTTCCTTCTCCAGCTTGATGCTGCTCTTGCTTCCTTTAAAATCAAAGCGGTTCTCGATTTCCTTCTCCGCTTGGACAATCGCGTTGTTCAGCTCCTGCAGATCGACCTTCGATACGATATCAAACGAATTTTCGGAACTCATGGCAAATCCTCCTTACATGGCATTCCTCTTATTATAAAACATCCGGCTGCGAAAGTATAACCGGCGGGGACGCCGATGCATTTCCGCGGGACAAGCCTGCGGCTCTGCGCATCTATCCCATCGAATCGAATACAGGCAGCAAGGCCGTCACCATCGGCCTCCCTTTCAACCGCCGATCTTTACGTTCCAGCCTCTTAGGATCGTGCAATCGAAAAAGGCATCCCGCACAGGGATGCCTTGTCGTGCTGCTATTGGCTGTTTTCGGAATCCGAGCCGCTCGTGCCGTCGGTTGTTCCGGCCGAATCGGCATCGCCGCCGGATGCTGCATCTCCTCCGGATGCCGGCTCGAACTGGATCTTCTTCGAGCTTGGACGGTCTCCGTCGTCGATCAGCTGGCCGCCGACCGTAATCTCGGTATTGTCCGCGCGTCCGGTATTGAGATAAATGACGTCATCCACCGGTACGGACAGAGTGTCGCCGGCTTCGGCCGCTTTGTTGTACAGGAATTCGCCTTTTGGACCGCCTTTGCGAACTTCGATCCATGCGGTGCCGGTAAAGCTCAGTTCAATGGTGACGGCGCCGTTGGTCTTGTAGTAATCAATCTTGCCCGACTTGCGGTCGAACGTCACGGCCCCTTCCGGAGTCGGGGTCGGAGTAGGAGTCGGCGACGGAGTCAGGCTGGGCGACGGGCTCGCCCCTCCGGCAGCATCTCCCGGAGACGGCGATTGTCCAGGTCCGGGCGTATTCGTCGTGATCGGCGTTTCGTCCGCGGTGGGCGTCTGCCGGTCCGGCTTGATGACGAAAATCCAGATCAAGACGACGATCAGCGCCAGAAAAGCCCACATCAGCACGGAAAACCCCAGCTTGCCGACCCGTTCGGAGGTCGCCCTCGAGGTCGATGCCTTGCGCGGCGGCTGCGGGGCAGCGGCCGGCTCTACCGCCGAAGCCGCCGGCGCCGCAGGAAGCTCGTTCTTGTAATAGTTCAGAAGCTCGTCGGCGTTGAGACCGACCGCCTCCGCGTAGTTCTTGACGAATGCACGCGCATAAAAGCTGCCTGGAAGCGCGGCGTAATTGCCTTCTTCGATCGCGGTCAGGTAATGCTTGCGGATCTTGGTCATCTCCTGCACCTGGTCCAGGGAGAGTCCCATTTCTTCCCTTGCCGTGCGCAGGGTTTGGCCCAATTCAGACATGGTTGGCCATGCCTCCTCTCAAATTAAAAATCGTTATAATTGACGGTGAAGGAATCATAGGAGATTTCTTCGTCCGGCGTATTGCGAAGCTCGATAATAGTCGTAAAAGTGCTGTAATCATAATTGGATTCACGGATAAAGATGTCCGGATGTTCGATGACCTTGGTCGAGGGCATCTCCATGATTTCCTGGAGAAGGGCGTGATGGCGCTCGTTGGAGCGGATCGTGCTGACGATGCCGTCGATGATGAAGATATTGTCGGGATTCATTTCCTCGCTCGACAGCTGGCTGCGCACCGTCTGGCGGAGCAGCGTGGAAGAAACGAACGTCCAGCGCTTGTTGGAGCAGACGCTTCCGGCGATGATGGATTCCGTCTTGCCGACCCTCGGCATGCCGCGCAGTCCGATGACCTGGTTGCCGTCCCGCTTGAAGATTTCGCCGAGGAAATCGACGAGCAGTCCCAGCTCGTCCCGCGTGAAGCGGAACGTCTTGCGATCATCCGAATCCCGTTCGATATAACGTCCGTGACGCACAGCAAGCCGATCCACCAGGCTCGGAGGACGCAGCTTGTTGACGGTGATGTTCTCTACCTTGGCAAGCATCTTGCCGAGAATCTCGATTTTTTCGTCGTCGTTGGTCTGAAGCAGCATGCCGCGGGTGCGGTCCTCCACCCCGTTGATCGTAATGATGTTGACGTTGAGCATGCCGAGCAGGGAGGCGATATCCCCAAGCAGGCCAGGCCGGTTCTTATGTATTTTATACTCCATATACCACTGTTTGGATTCCATTAATCACACCGTCCTGAGGTAATGAGCTGTCTTTATGCCCTTCATTATAAGCCTACATTCTACATGATTCGGCAAGAAACCGCAATGATCATGCCGACGTTTTTTGGGCGGCGGAATCTTGATGTCCGCAGCCAAGTAGAAAAGCCCCCGAATGGGAGCTCTCCGCCAAAAGTCGATGATTAACCGTGATTGACCAGCTTCACCATGAGGCGGGCAATCGTCTTGCGCTCTTCCTCGTCTCCGACGTCCCAGATCTCCTTCAGCACGCGCTGCTCTTCGTTTTTCGGATCGACCTTCTCATCGAGAAAAGATCCGATCTCATAAGCGAGGTTGCCGAGGGTTTCCTCGGTAAGCCCCATCTTTTTGCCCTGCTCAACGCGGTCGGACAGGAATTCCTTCCATCCTTCAAAGCTCGAAAGTACAGTAGACATGCTTCGTCGCCTCCTTGGTCGAATAGAGAAAGAAATCATCAACGACCCTATTGTGTGCGGAGGCCATCTTCCCTATACGACGACCAGGGCTGGAAAAAAGTTGCGGCCGGACCACTCATGTGATCCAGCCGCCGTTCGGACTGATGACTTGACCGGTTATGTAGGATGATTCCGGCAAGGAAAGGAAATAGACCAGCGAAGCGATCTCATCCGGATGGGCCAGCCTTCCGGCCGGAATTTCCTCTTCCAGCGCCTGAAGCTCGCCTTGATCGAGATGGCTGTTCATTTCCGTGTCGACCGCTCCCGGAGCGACCGCGTTGACCGTTACTCCGGACGGCGCCAGCTCCTTGGCCAGCGATTTCGTGAACGCATTGACCCCGCCTTTGGTCGCGGAATACAGCACCTCGCAGGATGCCCCGGAGATGCCCCACACGGAGGATACATTGATGATTCTCCCCCAGCGCGCGCTCACCATCCGAGTCATGAACAGCTGCGTGCAGAGAAACAATCCCTTGAGATTGACCGCGGTCACGTCGTCCCATTCCTGCTCGGTGAGGTCCGCCAGCATGCCGTAATGCGAGATGCCCGCGTTGTTGACGAGAATATCCGGAAGCAGCCCTGCCGCTTCCAGCTTCTCCTTCATTCTGCCCAGACTCTCCCTGGATCGCACGTCGGCGGAAACCGTCATGACCCTGCCGCCGCCGAGAGCGATGCATTCCCGGGCCGTTTCATTGGCGCGTTCATGCGAATTCAAATAATGGATGACCACATTCATTCCTTCCGCGGAAAAGCGCCGCGCGATGGCGGCGCCTATGCCCCGGCTTCCCCCGGTAATGAGTACGGTCATCTCCTGCAAGCTTTTCAAGCTTCCGCCGGAGGCAGCACGACGGACACGGCCAGCTGGCCGAAGTCGAAATGCTCTCTCAGCCGGGCATTGGCATCGTCAAGCGTGATGCTCTCATAAGCCGGCAGCAGCTCGAACAGATCCTGTCCGCGGAATTTGTAGCGGGTGAATTCGCCTGCGATCGACTCGGGAGAATTGAGCATCCTCAGGTAGCTTCCGATGCGCTTGCGCTTCGTTCTCTCGAAAGCTTCGGCATCAAGGCCGCTCTGCTGCAACGACGCTACCGCTTCCTTGACCCGCGCGACGAGAGCGTCCGGGTCCTTGGTATCGCCTCCGATGATAGAGAAGCCGTAATCGGTGCTGCAGTTGTATTCATATCCGAATGAATCGGAGATGAGATTGTCGTCGTACAGCTGCTGATAGGTCGGGGAGCTGGATCCAAGAATGGTTTCCAGCATCAGCTTGGTCGTGACGTCCCGGCGCAGCAGCGCAGCGCTGTCCAGGCCGTTGGTTTTCTCCTTGAAGCCGAACAGGCACTTCGGCAGGGAAACCTGAAGCTGGATCGCTTTTCGCGGCGTATTCACGCCTTGCGGCTCGGGCTCGAAGAAACGCTTGATTTCGCCTAGAGGCTCATATGTCTTCGCAGCCTGGTTGGACCGCACCAGCTCGAATACCTGCTCCGCATCGACGCCGCCGACGATGAACAGCAGCATGTTGGACGGGTGGTAGAAGGTCTCGTAGCAGCGGTACAGCATTTCCTTGTCGATCTTGTAGATCGATTCCACCGTTCCGGCAATGTCGATATGGACCGGATGCACCTGATACAGCGCCTCGATCAAGCCGTAGTAGACGCGCCAGTCCGGATTGTCGCTGTACATGTTGATTTCCTGCGCGATGATTCCTTTTTCCTTGTCGACGTTCTGGTCCGTAAAGTAAGGATTCTGGACAAAATTGATCAGCGTCGTCAGATTGGCCTCGATCTGCTCCGTCGCCGAGAACAGGTAGACCGTCCGGTCGAAGCTCGTGAACGCATTGGCGGAAGCGCCTTGCGAGGCGAACGTCGCGAAAATGTCTCCGGTCGGCTCCTCGAACATTTTGTGCTCGAGAAAATGGGCGATGCCATCCGGCACGCGGGCAAGCGGTCCGTCGCCGATGCCGAAATGATTGTCTACCGAGCCGTAGCGGGTGGAAAAGGTCGCGTACGTTTTCTGGAACCCTTCCTTGGGCAGCACGTAAACCTGCAGCCCGTTGGGCAGCTGTTCGTGGTAAAGCGTTTCTTCGACGCCGGGATAACTGAGCTTCTGCATGTTGTCAGGCCTCCTTCTTGTCGCGCAGGAAGTAGATCGTATCCAGCTTGACGCCTTCCGCAACCCTCACGATGTCTTCGGGCGTTACGGCCCGCACTTCTTCGAGCAGCTGGCCGGCTGTCCTCTCCTTGCCGGAAAGAACGCTGTTGAAATCATACGAAATCATCTCGTAGGCGGAATCCTGGAGCTCCCGCAAGGAATTCGTCAGCATGGCTTTGGTCTGGCTGATCTCCAGCTCCGACAGCTCGCCGCGCTTCATGCTCTCCAGCTGCTCCTGGATGATGGCGACCGCTTTGTCGTAGTTGGCGATTTCAATGCCGGACTGAATCGTGCACAGCCCTTTATGGCCGTCCAGCCTCGAGGAGGCGTAGTAAGCCAGGCTTTCTTTTTCCCTTACGTTCATGAACAGCTTGGAATGCGGATAGCCTCCCAGAATGCCGTTGTACATCAATGCGGCGGCATAGTCGTCATCGCCGTAGGCGACTCCCGTGCGCAGGCCGAGATTCAGCTTTCCCTGAGCCACTTCAAGCCGTTCGACGACATTCTTCACCCCGTCTTGAGGGAAACGGATATCCGGGCTTCCGTACTTTGAGGGAGCGGTATCGGGAAGCTTGAACGAAGCCGCTGCGAGCTCCTTCACTTCCTCAAGCGTCGTATCGCCGACGACATATAGGTCGAAAACGGCCGTCTCCAGCCAGCGGCGGTAGGAATCGTACAGCGATTGCGGAGTGATGGCTCCCACGTCGGCGATGCGCCCGAGGGCATGCAGCCGGTAGGGCTCGTTGGCGCACATGATTTCCATGCAGCGCTCCGCCGCATAGCGGATTTTATCGTTGATGATGCTCTCCAGCTTTTTGGTGAGCGTAACCTTTTCGCTGTCGACATACTTGCTCCGGAAGGCTCCGTTGTCCAGAGCCGGCTGAGTGACCGCTTCTCCAAGCAGCTTCATGGAAGCGGCGAGCAGCGACTGCTCCGCGGCGACGAAGCGGTCGTTGATGACATCCATCCGGAATTGGACGATCTGGGAATTGCCCCGCTTGTAAATATCGAAACCAAAGCCGGCGCCGTACAAGTTGTCCAGCTGCTCCCGGAACTGGATCGTCTCCGGATGCGAGGCCGTGCCGCGCCGCAGCACGAACGGAGCGAGCGCGGTTTCCGTGACGGTGGATTCTTGCAGCGGAATGCCCGCGAATAAAGAGACGGCGAAGGTTTTGAACCTTTTGGTCGGCAGCACATGCAGCCGGATGCGGCCGTGGCTCCCTTGCTGAAACGCCATATCCGAACCCCTTTCCGCGCCATGTTGGCGATAGGTAATCTGTTCCATATTGTATGCCATTCCATTCTATCTCAGCCTAAACAGAAGAAGCAACCGGGGTCAGGCTTGCCCTGGCCGGCTGCTTCCGAGCTTTACATGCAGAAAATATGCTTGCCGATCGTCTTCACTTGCTGACGCGACCAGATCCATTTGGAGGTGGCGGTTTCCGGATTGAAATAGTACAGGCAGCCGTCCGAAGGATCCCAGCCGTTGATGGCGTCCTCAACGGCCTTCTTGGCCCGCTCGTTCGGCGTCAGCCAGATCTGGCCGTCCGCGACTGCGGTGAAAGCGAGGTTCTGGAAGATGACGCCGGATATCGAGTTCGGGAATTCAGGCGACTTGAGACGGTTGAGGATGACAGCCGCTACTGCAACCTGGCCTTCATAAGGTTCGCCGCGGGATTCCCCGTATACGGCATTGGCCATGATCTTGATGTCGTTGGCCGACAGGTTGAGCTTGTTCGACTTGCCGATGTCTCCGCCGGAATTTCCTGCGTTTCCAGTGTTCCCAGCGTTGCCGCCGGCGGCAGTGCCGGATTCTCCGCCCGGAAAATCGGCTGCCGTCGGCTTCCAGTTTTTCGTCGCTTCCCACAGCTTGAGCTTGGTCTTCGCTCCGACGACTCCGTCGGATTTCATGCCGAACTTCCATTGGAACCAGGTGACGGAGTTTTTCGTCTTCGGTCCGAAGCTTCCGTCGATCTTGCCCTCGTAATAGCCTAGATATCGGAGACGTCCTTGAAGCTCCACGACATCCTTGCCCGATGAGCCCTGACGGATGGTGGCGCTGCTGAACGTTTCGCTTGACCTGCCGGGCAGCTCGTCCTTGAGCGTATAAAGGCTGAGCACCAGCAGCATGGCCGCGATCGTCATGACGATCAAACGTATCTTCATAGTCGGGATCTGCCTTTCTCTAGCGGGATGCGCCTTAAGCGATGCACGGCCTTGCGTCCGCTTCGCCAAAGCGTTTGACAGTCCCTAGTATGAGAAAGCAGGTCTCCTTCTATGCATGTTTCTGGCTCGCCTGGAACTGGTCCGCCGTCATCAGCACCTCGCGCGGCTTGCTGCCCTCGTAAGGGCCGACGACGCCTTTGGCTTCAAGCTGATCCACAAGCCTGGCGGCCCGTGTATAGCCTACCCGCATGCGCCTCTGCAGGAGCGATACGGAAGCTTGCTGGGCATCGACGACGATCTGCATCGCCTGATCGAAAAGCTCGTCCAGCACTTCTCCGTCTCCCGCAGCGTCGCTGTCGTCCAGCTCAGGCACGAGGTCCTCCTTGTATTCCGCCGCGGCCTGGGATCTTGCGTAATCGACGACGGCTTCCACCTCGGAATCGGACAGGAACGCCCCTTGAACCCGGATCGGCTTGGACATGCCGACAGGCAGGAACAGCATGTCCCCCCGTCCCAGCAGCTTCTCCGCTCCGACCATGTCGAGAATCGTCCGGGAATCGACCTGCGACGAGACGCCGAAAGCGATCCGGGAAGGAATATTGGCCTTGATCACGCCTGTGATGACGTCCACGGACGGACGCTGGGTCGCGATGATGAGATGGATGCCGGCCGCCCTTGCCATCTGGGCGAGTCGAGTGATCGAATCCTCGACATCCTTGGCCGCGACCATCATCAGATCCGCCAGCTCGTCGACGATGACGACGATGTAAGGCAGCACGGCGGCAGGGTTGTCCTTCATCAGTCCGTTGTAGCCTTCTATGTTGCGGGTGCCCGACTTCGAGAACAGCTCGTACCGCTTCTCCATCTCCACGACGATCTTCTTGAGCGCCAGCGAAGCTCGCCTCGGATCGGTGACGACGGGAGCAAGCAGATGCGGAATGCCGTTGTACATGTTCAGCTCGACCATTTTGGGATCGATCATCATGAACTTCACTTCGTCCGGAGCGGCTTTGTACAAGATGCTCGTGATGATGCCGTTGATGCAGACCGACTTGCCCGATCCGGTAGCTCCCGCGACAAGCAAATGGGGCATCTTGGCCAGATTGCCGACGATGGACTGACCGGCGATGTCCCGGCCGAAAGCGATCGACAGCTTGGACGCCGCGCTGGAAAACGTCGGCGTCTCCATGACTTCGCGCATGGTCACGACTGCGACTTCGGCATTCGGAACCTCGATTCCAATGGCGGATTTGCCCGGAATCGGCGCTTCCATCCGGATATCCTTGGCAGCCAGCGCGAGCGCGATGTCATCGGTAAGGCTGACGATCCGGCTTACTTTGACTCCTGTCGCGGGCTGGACCTCGTATCTCGTGACCGCAGGTCCAGGCACGACATCCAGCACCTTGGCCCGGACCCCGAAGCTCTCAAGCGTCGCCTCGAGCTTGCGGCGCGAGTCGTTCAGATCGCCGGTATCGGCGCCTCTGCCCGAGCTGGCGGGTTTAGCCAGCAAGGAAAGCGGCGGCAGCCGGTATGGCTTCGTTTCCCGCACTGCTGAAGCCGCTGCTGGCGATGGCTCCCCATCTCCTTCGGGACCTGCCAATGCCTCCGATATCTCGGCAGGATGGCGGGAAGGCGCTGGAGCGGGGAAATCGTCTTCCGCCAGCCATTCGCCGGAGTCCGTTCCATCGGCTTCTGCATCCAGGCCGCCCGTCTGAGCGCCTGGAACCGGAACGGCGGGAAAGGCATTTCCCTGGAAGGATGCATCCTCCCAATCCTCTCCTTCTTCGTCCTGATCGTCCCAAGGAGGCGGATCGGCTGCGGGCAGCACCCGTTCTTTCGATTCCCTGCCTTTGATAGAGACGGCCGGAGCGCCGGCGGGCTTGCCGGCCGGCTCTTCGTCGATCAACCAGTCCCCTTCCTCATCAGCTTCTTGCCCTTCCTGGTTTTGACTCCCCCAGCTGAAAAAGAGAGAGCGTCCTTTGCGGGGCGACGGAGACACCGTCGTGCTTCCATAGTCATCGTCATCGTCGCCGTTCAGCCCGAGGGCGAGATGATCGGCAGCCGCAGTCCTGCCGACCGTAGAGGCCGATGGCTGCGAAGCCGCGGCAGGAGGCCTCGGCTTGCGCGGCCTTGCCGATGCTTTGGCCTGCAGCAGCTTGATCATATGGACAGCCCGGATGCGGATCATGCGGCCGATATCGACATAGGAGCGTCCCGTTATGAGCATCAAGGAGATGGCGAACATGACGATGAGAAGCAGCTTGGCTCCAAAGTAGCCAAATAGCGTATAGAGCAGGGAATATTGAATCGCTCCGAGATAGCCGCCGCTGATCGATCCGGCAGCGGGCGCCGCCGCTGATCCGCCCGCAATGAGCACGCCTTCCCTAATATCCTGGCCGAGCTGCTGCATGATGGCCGATCCGCTGATGAGGTCGCCCGGACCGAGCTTGCGGTCGATCTCCGACATCGAGCTCATGAGCGTGAATGCGAACACGAGCAGAAGAATTCCCGTCCGGCGGTAAGTCCAGCCGGTCGGCCAGGAACGGGTGACCATCACGTACAGTCCGACTGATATCCCGACAATCGCAAGCACAAAATAAAACTTGCCCAACAACAGCTCGAACAGCTTGGACAGCGATCTGCCGACCGTAGCTTCGCCGGATAAGGCGATTACCGAAACCGTGATGAGCAATATTCCATAAACTTCATATTTTAAATTTTCGCCGAAAGTGCGTCTTTTGCGCCGACGTTTCTTGGCCAACATCCCTCACCTCTGGTTCACTATTATACCATAGGAGGTGAAATGTTCCTATCGCCCGAGACGCCTGGAATGATTTCGACAGGCCGGTCTTCTCGATGAAAAGGAAAACCTACTTATTTGCTCCCGGAGCCGTAATGAATCAGCGTGCCTGGACTATAGGCCGGATTCAAATAACATTCCAGATCCGCCTGAACGATTCGAATCAGCTTTCCCGCGCCGGGAGCGATCGGTTCGACCTGCAGCAGCATGCCTTCATGCTGGATTTCGAGCTTTGAAGCCCGCTCCTGCCGGATTCCTTCCAGCACCTGCTCCAGAGGCATGATCGTATACAACGTCATTGGGGCAGCCCTCCCCCCGCTCCGATATCCGCCGCTCGGGAAGCTTCCATGATCGCGCTCTCTGCAGCCGCGATCGGCAGCGTGTTTGCCGCAGCCGGCTTTGCTGCTTGAATCAGCCGGTTCAGCTCCCGCAGAGCTTGCCCAAGACCACCGACTTCATCAATCAAGCCGTGCTTGACGGCATCTTCACCGATCACGGTCGTGCCGATGTCGCGAGTCAATTCGCCAGTCTTGAACATCAGCTGCTTGAATGTCTCCTCCTTCACCTTGGAGTGGGAAGTGACGAAGCGGACGACCCTCTCCTGCATTTTTTCCAAATACTCGAACGTCTGCGGGACGCCGATGACAAGCCCGTTCATCCGGATGGGATGAATCGTCATCGTAGCCGTCTCCGCGATGAAGCTGCGGTTGCCGGCGACCGCGATCGGCACGCCGATGGAATGCCCGCCGCCTAGCACGAGCGTGACCGACGGCTTGCTGAGGGAGCTGATCATTTCCGCGATGGCCAGCCCCGCTTCGACGTCGCCCCCGACGGTATTGAGGACGATGAGGATCCCCTCGATCTTATTGCTTTGCTCAGCGGCCACGAGCTGAGGAATCAGATGCTCATATTTCGTCGTTTTGTTCTGCGGGGGCAGAACCATATGCCCCTCGACCTGGCCGATGATCGTCATGCAAAATATGTTGGATGGATCGGCGGCAGGAACGGACATCTGCCCCAGCTGCTGGATCGCCTCCAGCTTGGCTTTGTCCGCAGCGCTCGGCTCCGCCTGCTCCGAGGCGATCGCTTCCTCGTACTTGTTCAACTTAACCCCTCCTGATTGCCGGAATAGCTGCCATCGTAGTATGGGGTGCAGCCCTTTGTCCCATTCAGCCAGAGGAAAATACGGATATTCAACCGGTTTCAAGAGGAGGTACGGAGAGGGTTCGGGTGAGGGTTACGGAGAGGATTATGGAGAGGATTATAGAGAGGATTATGGAGAGGATTATGGAGAGGATTATGGAGAGCGTCAGGGAGAGCGTTATAGAGGGCGTCAGGGAGAGCGTTACGGTGAGCGTTACGGTGAGCGTTTCGGAGAGCGTTACAGACTTTGGCGGCGAAAATTGCAGATAGAGTTGCCGAATTGGGAACAATCCGCCCTGTAGGCAAAAAAGCCTGCCTCCGAAATCGGAGGCAGGCTCATGGGTCGAATTAAACTTCCATGATGATCGGAAGAATCATCGGACGGCGGCGCGTCTGCTCGTAGAGGAAACGGCCAAGAGCATCCTTGACGTTCGTCTTGAGCGAGGCCCATTCGTTGACCTTGTCGTTCATCAGCTTGTTGAGGGTCGTCGTTACGATCCGGTTCGCCTCGTCCAGCAAGCCTTCGGATTCACGGACGTAGACGAAACCGCGGGAAATGATGTCCGGGCCAGCCTTGATCGTGCCGTCCTGCTTGCTCAGCGTGACGACGACAACGAGAATGCCGTCTTGCGACAGCAGCTTGCGGTCTCGCAGAACGATGTTGCCTACGTCGCCGACTCCCAGGCCGTCGATGAGCACGTTGCCGGATGGAACTTTGGAGCCCTTGCGGCCTTCGCCGTTCTGGAACTCCACCGTGTCGCCGATATCGATCAGGAAGATGTTGTTCGGCTCGACGCCGACTGCCTCGCCAAGCTTGGCGTGCTGGCGCAGCATCCGGTACTCGCCGTGGATCGGAATGAAGTACTTCGGCTTGATCAGGTTGAGCATCAGCTTCAGCTCTTCCTGGCTGCCGTGGCCGGATACGTGGACGCCCGATACGGAGCCCGGTCCGTAGATGACGTTGGCGCCCAGACGGAACAGCTCGTCCACCGTACGGCCTACATCCTTCTCGTTGCCCGGAATCGGTGTCGCCGCGATGATGACGGTGTCGCCCGGCAAAATGTCGATCTTGCGATGCGTCGAGCGCGCCATGCGGGTCAGAGCCGACATCGGCTCGCCTTGGCTGCCTGTGCAGAGGACGACAACGCGGTCTGCAGCCATCTTGTTCACTTCTTCGGGCTCGATGATCATGCCTTCAGGCACGATCAGGTATCCGAGCTCAACGGCAATCGTCACGACGTTGACCATGCTGCGGCCGACGATGGCGACCTTGCGCTTCGTCGCCATCGCGGCGTTGAACACCTGCTGGATCCGGTGCACGTTGGATGCGAAGGTAGCGACGACGACGCGCTGCTGGGACTTGCGGAAAATTTCCGTCAGCTCCACGCCGACGTTGCTCTCCGAAGGGGTCATGCCCGGACGCTCCGCGTTCGTGCTGTCCGACAGCAGAGCGAGCACGCCGCGCTTGCCGATCTCGGCGATGCGCTGCAGGTCGGCGAACTGGTCGTTGACCGGCGTAAAGTCGAACTTGAAGTCGCCCGTATGGACGACAGTGCCTTCCGGCGTCTCGAGGCATACGCCGACCGAATCCGGAATGCTGTGGTTCGTCTTGAAGAACGTCGTGCGGATCTCGCCGAGCTCAAGCTCGGAGTCGGCATTGATGAGAATCCGCTTCGTCTCTCCGAGCAGTCCCGCTTCCTTCAGCTTGCTCTCGATCAGGCCGAGCGTCAGCTTCGTTCCATATACCGGAACGTTCAGATGGCGGAGCACGTACGGAAGGCCGCCGATGTGGTCTTCGTGTCCGTGGGTGATGACGATGCCGCGGACTTTGTCGCGGTTATCGGTCAGATACGTGATGTCCGGGATGACGATGTCGATTCCGAGCATGTCCTCTTCCGGGAACTTGAGGCCTGAGTCAACGACTACGATGTCATTGCCGTATTGGATGACATACATATTCTTGCCGATCTCGCCGACGCCGCCGAGGGCGAAGATGAGCAGCTTGTCCTGGGTATTCTTTTTTGACAAGGGATTTCTTACCTCCTATGTGATGTGAAGATAGAATGAGATCTATGGTTAAGAAAAACTCTTCCATGAGATGCACGGACTCCACCCGCAATGCCGCCACGCGGCCGGGCTTGACTCGATATTCACTTTGCCGCACCATTCACTTAGGAATATTATACATGATGCAAAAGATGGAACACAAGCCGATTGGAAATTCCAGCCGCAATATTTGTCTCCGCCGCAAATCATCATCCGGAGCCGGGATTGCAAGCGCGGATGAAAAGGGTGACAGGATGCATCCGGTCAATACGACAAAAAAACCGATGCGCAGCTAGGCGCATCGGTTGCAGAAAACGATCTTCTATAAGCCAAGCAGCTGGACCAAGGCGGAAGTTTCGGCTTCGTCCGCTTCGACGAGCGGCAGCCGGACACCGCCGACAGGCAGTCCTTTCAGCTCAAGCGCCTTCTTCACGAGAACGGGATTCGGAGCCTTGAACAATCCGTTGAACACCGGAAGCAGCTTCCGGTGCGACGCGGCGGCTTCGGCCGGACGGCCGGCCAGATAGGCTTCGATCATCGCCTTCATCTCGGAGCCGACGATATGGCTCGCTACGCTGACGACCCCGTAGGCGCCGACCGCCATCGCCGGCAGCGTCGCGCTGTCGTCGCCCGTATAGACACGGAATTCGGCAGGAGCTCCGGATATGATCTCCGAAACATGATCCAGCGAATGGCATTCCTTGGTCGCAACGATATTGGCCGCATCGCGAGCGAGCCGGATCGTCGTCCGCGCATCCATGCTCGCCACGGTCCGGCCAGGCACATTGTACAGCATGACGGGAAGCGCGGTCGCTTCGGCGATCGTCCTGAAGTGGCGGTACATGCCCTCCTGGCTTGGCCGGTTGTAATAAGGCACGACCAGCAGAATGCCGTCCACTCCCGCCTGCTCGGCCAGCTTGGTCAGGTGGACGGAATGGGCCGTATCGTTGCTGCCGGTGCCGGCGATGATGCGGGCACGCCCGGCCGCATGCTTGACGGCGAAGCGGAACAGCTCCAGCTTTTCGGCTTCGGCAAGCGTCGGAGACTCGCCGGTCGTACCGCTGACGACGATGGAATCGCTTCCCTGCGCTTCGATAAGATGGTCGATGAGCAGCCCCGTCGTCTTCCAGTCGATGCTGCCGTCATTGTGGAACGGAGTTACCATTGCCGTAATCAATCTGCCATAATCCATCTCTGTTCCTCCCCTGTTCCAGCGGACAACCATGACGGCCAGACCCGCTGCTTCTGTCTCGCTCTCAAGAGCGGCAGGCGGATGCCGCCCGCCCGCCCAACTCTATCCTATAAATGAAGCTCGAACTTCGCATGCAGGGCGCGCAAGGCGTTGCCCATATGCTCCTCCCGGACGAGCACCCAGATCGTCGTATTGGAATCCGCCGACTGGAGAATCGGAATGCCTTGCTCCGTCAGCGCCTCGACGATGCGCGCCATGACGCCGGGAACGCCGTTCATTCCGCCGCCGATGACGGACACCTTGGCGCAGCCGTTCACCGTCTGCGGCTCGAAGCCGAGCCCTTGCAGAACTTGGACCGCCTTGTCGGCGTCACGGTCGAATACCGTATAGAGAGCTCCGGCGGGCGTCACGTTGATGAAGTCGACGCTGATCCCGCTGCGGGCCATCGATTGGAACACCTGGAGCTGCATATCCGCTATGCCTTCAACCGTCCGGACGGATATCTGCGTGACGCCCTGGACATGAGCGATTCCCGTCACGTGGCGGTCGCGCAGCGGCGACGCGATGCTCAGAGCCGTCGGCATATCCGTCACGAGCGTCCCCTCGTCATCCGAGAATGTTGAGCGGACACGGAGCGGAATTCTGGCCTGCTGGGCGATCTCGACCGCCCGGGGATGGATCACCTTGGCCCCTTGGCGCGCCATGTTGCATATCTCGGCGTAACCGACTACGGTAAGCGGCTTCGCGTCTTTTACAATTCTTGGATCTGCGGTCAGAATCCCGTTCACGTCGGTATAAATATCGACGATCTCGGCATGCAGCGCCGCCCCGAGCGCCGTGGCGGACGTATCGCTTCCTCCGCGGCCGAGCGTCGTCAGGTCTCCCTGTCCGTTCTGTCCCTGGAAGCCGGTCACAATGACCACTTCTCCCCGGTCCAGATGCCCGATCATGCGGTCGGTGCGGATTTCCTCGATGCGGGCTTCGCCGAACTGGCTGCCGGTCACGACTCCGGCTTGGCCGCCCGTCAAGGCGACGCAGGGAATTCCCCTGGATGCCAGAGCCGTGCTCAAGACGACGGCCGAAATGATTTCTCCGCAGCCCATGAGCAGATCCCGTTCGCGAGCCGGAATCTCTCCGCCCTCTTCACTGGCGAGAGACAGCAGCGTATCCGTCGCATACGGATCCCCGCTGCGCCCCATCGCCGATACGACTACGACTAGACGATGGCCTTCGCCCAGCTCGCGCTGGATATGACGGACGACCAGCTCCCTGGTCTGCTTGGTCGCCACCGAAGTGCCGCCGAATTTTAAAACCCGTACCCCCATGGATGACATCCCTTCGCTGAAGCGGCTTCTTCCTTGAAGCCGCTCCTCTCCCTGATAGCATGCAGTTGAAACCCTTTATGGCTGAATCATAGAAAAGCCGCCAGCGGCAGCATGCTGCCGGCTGGCGTTCTCTTGTTCCGCGCCGCATAACGGCTGGAGAATTCCCGGCCGGCTGTCTTGAAAGCCGGTTCTCCGCACCTGTCTTTGTTGAAACCGGCTCCTCCATGGAGGAGCCGGCACGGTCTGGCTTATTAGCAACCTTATGCACTCGCCGCAGCCGCGATGTCTCCATCGGTCTCCAAAGGCGCCATGCCTAACTTCTCTCGATGAGGACGGGCTGCATCTGCTTGCCTTGCAAGGCATGCTCGCATGCTTCCATGGCAAGGTCCATCTTGGCGACGAGCGAATTCGGCTTGTTCACCGGATCATCCTGGCCGAACGGCACGAAGTAGATGCTCTTCGCCGCCATCAGCTTCGCGATGTTCGCCATGTTCAGCCCAAGGCCGTCGTTGGTCGAGATTCCGATGACGACCGGCCTGCCGTTGCGCATCTGCGCCTTGGCCGCCATCAGGACGGCGCTGTCGGTCAGAGCGTTCGCAAGCTTGCTCGTCGTATTGCCCGTGCATGGAGCGATCAGCAGCACGTCGATCCGCTTGGAAGGCCCGAGCGGCTCGGCCTGGACGATCGTCGAGATGATCTCATTGCCGGTAATCTCGAGCAGCTTGCTCTTCCACTCCTGGGCTGTACCGAAGCGGGTGTCCGTCGTCATCAGGCTCTGCGTGACGATCGGCACGACGTTGGCGCCGGCATCGACGAAGCGTTGAATCTGAGGCATGACTTCCGCGAACGTGCAGTGAGAGCCCGACAGGGCATAACCGACCGTTAGTCCGTTCCAGTTCATCATTCATTCCCCCGCGCGCTGATGTCTTCCATAATCAGCTGAGTGACACAATCAGCTATGATTCGGCCGGCAGTCACAGGGGCAACGATTCCCGGCAATCCGGGAGCAAGAATCGCCTTCAGTCCGCGCTTCTCCGCAAAGCGGAAATCCGTACCGCCGGGCTTGGAGGCCAGGTCGATAATAACGGCGCGGGAGGGCATTCTAGCAATCATTTGCGCTGTGACTATCATAGTTGGAATTGTGTTAAAAAGCAAGTCGATATTGGCTGCGTGATCGAGCAAATCCCTTGTGTAGAAAGGCTTTGCGCCCATTTCCTGCGCTCTTGCGAAATGCTCGGGACGGTGCACTCCTGCAAGCACCCGGGCGCCCAGGCCCTGAAGGGTACGGATAAGCGTAAGTCCCGTCCGCCCGAGGCCGAGCACCATGCACGAGGAGCCGTGAATGGTGATGTCCGTATTCTCAATAGCCATTTTGACGGCGCCTTCCGCCGTCGGAATCGAATTCGATATCGCCACGTCGTCCCGCTCGAACAGCTCCACAAGCTCGATTCCGCGGCTGGCGCACAACGACTTCAAATAAGGCCTCGCCATGCCGGCATAGACCTTGCAATGGTCTGGGACACGCGCAAGCTGCGCATCCGTCAGGCGCAGTTCGGAATTGCTGAAAGCAGCGGGTATAATGCCGTTGTCGTCCGTCCCTACAGCAGGCAGAAGAATGGCGTCTGCCTTGTCGAACAGCTCGTCGCGAAGCTCATTGTCCACGGTTCCGTCCGGAAGGGTTCGGAGTCCGTCAAATCCGGACACCGTAACGGCTGCATCCAGTTCCGACAGCCTGCGGATGACCTCTAGCTGCCTTGCGTCGCCGCCGATCAGCAGCACCTGAACGCCGGTCAGCATGCTGGCGTCACTTCCTCTCACCTTGATCGCCCTTAAGCGGCACATGGCCGGCTGCACCGGCCCATGCCGCTGCACTCACTCAAGCTTGGGAAAGGCTCCCCCGCCTCCGCTCCAGCCGCTTTCGTGCGTCTAGACCATGGTATGCCGCGGCGCATACGAGGGTTACTGCGGAATCGGGCTTTCCTTCCCGGTGCCCGGCCGCCTCCTCCCGAGCGGACACATAGGCAAGGACGGCAGGTCGGACTGCCCGAGAAAATTGAGGTCCGGTACATGCAAAAGGCTGTCCGGCGCCACCCCCATGGGTGGCGCCGGACAGCCTTTTAGTCGGGATGAGAAATCTAGGACAACGGCTTCATACGCCCGTATGTCCGAATCCCCCGGCCCCGCGAACCGTCTCGCTCAGCTCTTCGACCTCGGAGACGGATACGGCCGCAACGGCCTGGAATACCATCTGGGCGATCCGCTCGCCCCTGTTGATCGTGAACGGCTGCTGGCCCAGGTTGACCAGAAGCACCTTCACTTCTCCGCGGTAGTCGGCATCGATCGTTCCCGGAGAATTAAGCACCGTAATGCCATGCTTGTACGCAAGCCCGCTCCGAGGCCGGATCTGGGCCTCCAGCGTTTCCGGCATCGCCATGGCGAAGCCGGTCGGAACAAGCGCGCGCTCTCCTGGCTGAAGCAGCAACGGATCCGCTACAGAGGCATGCAGGTCGAAGCCTGCCGCCGCTTCCGACATCCGCAGCGGCAGAGGCACATCCTCGTTGCCGGGAAGACGCTTAAACTGCACCGGAAACAAATTGGTCCCTCCTCAGCTTGGCGGCCGGCCCTTCTTCGGAGCCGACCATAGCCACGGCGAACGGAACCTTCAGCATCGAAGCCGTCACGGCGCGGATATCTTCCATTTTGACCGCTTCGATCCGCTCGATCATCTCGTCGAGCGTATAGTGGCGGCCGAGCATGAGCTCGTTTTTGCCATTGCGGTTCATCCGGCTGCTCGTGCTTTCCAGGCTGAGGATCAGACTTCCCTTGAGCTGCTCCTTGCCCCTCGTCAGCTCCGCATCGGTGAGGCCCTTGGCCGAGACGTCGCCGAGCAGCTCCATCGTCAGGTCAAGCACATCCGCGGTCTGGCGCGGAGCCGTTCCGGCGTAGACGGTGAACAGTCCCGAATCGGCATAGGAGGTATGGTAGGAATAGACCGAATAGGCGAGTCCCCGCTTCTCGCGGATTTCCTGGAACAGCCGGGAGCTCATGCCGCCGCCGAGGGCGTTGTTGAGCAGGATCATCGCGTACAGGTTGTCGTCGGAAATGGAACAGCCCGGGAACGTGAGACAGATATGGTTCTGCTCCGTTTTTTTCGGGCGGAACAAGTACTCTCCCTTGAACTCGGGAGCCTCCAGGCTCCGTCCAAGCCCGCTGTCGGAGAAGCTGCCGAACTTGGCCTCCAGAAGCTCCAGCAGCCCCTTTTCCTCGATGTTGCCCGCGACGCTGATGACCGTGTTCTCCAGCGTATATTGTTCCTTCATATACCCGCGCAGGTCGGCCGGCCCCATGGAAGTCAGCCGCTCTTCGGAACCCAAGATGGAATAAGCGAGCGGATGGTCCCCGTAGGAAGCCCGGGAAGCCTCGTCATGGACCTTGTCGTCCGGCGTGTCCTCGTACATGGCGATCTCTTCGAAGATGACGTTCTTTTCCTTCGCCAGTTCTTCCTCGTCGAACCTGGAGTTGAAGAACATGTCCGCGAGAGCATCGACCGCAAGCGGCAGATGCTGGTCGAGCACCTTGGCGAAATAGCATGTATATTCCTTTGCCGTGAACGCATTCACATTGCCCCCGATGCCGTCGAACAGGTCGGCGATATCCTTGGCGCTGCGTGTATCCGTGCCTTTGAAGAGCATATGCTCGATAAAATGGGAGATACCGTTGTTGGACGGCGTTTCGCTGCGGGATCCCGTCTTGACCCAAATGCCGAACGATACGGAACGGCAGGTGGGAATCGGTTCCGCGACAACGCGCAGACCGTTGCTGAGTCTATATATATTCACCGGATCTCCTCCTTGAGTTTGATTATCATCATAACAAAATTAAGGTTTGGCCTCAACCGGAGCCTCGATCCGCTCCTCCGAAATCGTTTCGCTGACGGGCACAAGCAGCAGTCCTTTGCGTTTTGCCGCCTTGATCATGCCTTCGAGCGCATCTCTCGAGCTTGCGGTCGGATGCATCAGAATAAGCGATCCCGGCCCGATGCCTCGTGCGATCTTGTCGACGACCGAGCCCGGCGAAGGCTTGCGCCAATCCACCGTATCCAGCGTCCACATGACCGTCCTCAGTCCTTGCGCGCGCGCGGCTTTGATCGTCGAGGCGTTGTAGCTACCCGATGGCGGGGCGAACAGCCGGTTGCTTGCGCCGAGCGTATCCTTGAGCAGCTGCTCGGTGCGCGTGATCTGCGACGTCTGCTGCTCCATTCCGAGCTTGCTCATATCGGGATGAGAGTAGGCATGATTGGAAATCTCGTGGCCTGCCGCCTGGATTTTACGCGCTTCCTCCGGATATTTTTTCAGCCAGGATCCATCCAGGAAAAAGGTCGCCTTGACTCCGTACCGGTCGAGAGTCGCCAGCATCGGCTCCAAATATTCATTGCCCCACGCGACATTGATCATGAACGAGGCCGTCGGCTTCGCGGGATTGCCCCGATAGACCGGCTCCAGCGGATAGTCCTCCACGCTTACCTTCGGCTTGACCGCCTTGTACACATATTGAACAGGGGCATCGGGACGAAGCTTCGCTTGCCGGTAGGTGGCCTCGATATCGACTTCGCGCCCGTCATAGCCCGGTATCGCCCGGAACCAACGGTCGACCTTGGCATCCACCGGCGGGATATAGCGCTTTTCCGCCTCCTGCTTGATTTCCGTCCGCAGCGCCTCTTCGTTGTCTGTCAGCAGCATGGCCGACCGGATTTCACCGCTTTTGATCGCCTGAACGTACCCTCCGGCGCCGCCATAACTGACCGCAAGCAGGACGACGGCTGCGCCGAAGGCGGCGGACAAGCCCCATTGCCGCAGTTTCATCGCTACATCCCTCCACTCTTCTCCATGATTCCTATGAATAAGAGGGACAATTTATGCGGCTTGGACTCCGCGGGTCGGGGAATGTTCCCAAGAACAAAAGGCGTACGGACATGGCCGCGCAGGCAAATAAAAAAGAACCAGAGAGTGTCTCTGGCTCTGAGTTTTCGACGGGCTGCAATTCCAGCCGGAATCAGGCTTGGGAAGGAGCCTCGGCCGTAAGCACCGCTTTGCGGGACAGATTGATGCGTCCCTGCTGGTCGATCTCCGTGACTTTGACGGTGATGACGTCGCCGATGTTGACGGCGTCTTCCGTCTTGGCTACCCTCTCCGTCGACAGCTGGGAAATGTGGACCAATCCGTCCTTGTTCGGGAGAATCTCCACGAACGCCCCGAACTTCTCGACGCGCTTCACCGTGCCGGTGTAGATTTCGCCGACGACGACTTCCTTGACGATGCCTTCGATGATGGCGCGGGCGCGCTTGTTCATCTCTTCGTTGGAAGAAGCGATGTAGACCATGCCGTCCTGCTCGATATCGATTTTGACTCCCGTCTCCTCGATGATCTTGTTGATGATCTTGCCGCCTGCGCCGATGACATCGCGGATCTTGTCCGGATTGATGCGCAGCGTCATGATCTTAGGCGCGTATGCCGACAGGCTCTCGCGCGGCTTGCTCATCGTGGCGTTCATCTTGTCCAGGATATGCATGCGGCCTACGCGGGCCTGCTCCAGAGCCTGGGTCAGAATCGCGCGGTCGATGCCGTCGATCTTGATGTCCATCTGGATGGCCGTTACGCCTTCAGCGGTGCCGGCGACCTTGAAGTCCATGTCCCCGAGATGATCTTCCATGCCTTGAATGTCCGTCAGGATGGAGAAATGCTCTCCGTCCTTGATCAGCCCCATCGCCACGCCGGCTACCGGCGCCTTGATCGGTACGCCTGCGTCCATCATGGCCAGGGAGCTGGCGCAGATGCTCGCTTGCGAAGTGGAGCCGTTGGATTCCAGCACCTCGGATACGAGGCGGATCGTGTACGGGAAATCGGCTTCCGAAGGAAGAACCTTGGAAAGGGCGCGTTCGCCGAGGGCTCCGTGTCCGATCTCGCGGCGTCCAGGCGCGCGCAGAGGGCGTGCTTCGCCGACGCTGAACGGCGGGAAGTTGTAATGATGCATGAAGCGCTTGGTCGTCTCCGGGCTGATGCCGTCGAGAATCTGGACATCGCCGAGCGCTCCCAGGGTGCAGACGCTGAGCGCCTGCGTCTGGCCGCGCGTGAAAAGGCCTGTGCCGTGCGTGCGGGGCAGCACCGATACGTCGCAGTCGATGGGACGGATCTCGTCGAGTCCGCGTCCGTCCGGACGAATCTTGTCATGCGTAATGAGGCGGCGCACTTCTTCCTTGACGATGTCGTACAGCGTTTCCTTTACGTCGCCCATGAGCTCCGGAGTTTCCGCATAGACTTCCTGGAAGTGGGCGACCGCTTCGCTGTTCGCGAGATCGATCGCTTCCTGGCGGGCATGCTTTTCCTCGATGCGGATCGCTTCGATCAGACGTGCGGAAGCGAACGCCCGGACAGCGTCGTTGACTTCGGAATCGACGGTATGGAGAACAACCTCCATCTTTTCCTTGCCGCATTGAGCCGTCAGCTCGTCGATCGTAGCCACGATGTTCTTGATTTCTTCATGGCCGAACATGATCGCTTCCAGCATGACTTCCTCCGTCAGCTCGTTGGCTTCGGCTTCCACCATCATGATGGCGTCTTTCGTGCCGGAAACAACGAGTTTGAGATCGCTGGCTTCTTCCTGCTCGACCGTCGGGTTGATGATGAACTTGCCGTCCACTCGGCCTACGATGACGCCTCCGATCGGTCCGTTGAACGGAACGTCGGAAATGCTCAGCGCAGCGCCTGTGCCGATCATCGCGGCAATTTCAGGCGGGCAATCCTGATCCACGCTCATGACGAGGTTCAGCACTTGAACATCGTTGCGGAACCCTTCCGGGAACAGCGGACGGATCGGACGGTCGGTCAAGCGGCTCGAAAGGATAGCCTTCTCGCTCGGGCGTCCTTCGCGCTTGATGAAGCCTCCAGGAATCTTGCCCACGGCGTAGAGGCGCTCCTCATAGTTGACCGTAAGCGGGAAGAAGTCCAGATCCTTCGGACCCGAAGAAGCGGTAACGGTACAGAGGACGACGGTATCGCCATATCGTACCGTAACGGCAGCATTGGCCTGCTTGGCCAGGCGGCCGCTTTCGAGGGTCAGCTGGCGACCCCCCAGTGTCATTTGAACCTGGTGCATGATATCCCTCCTAATCTAGAAAAATATTCGGCGCAGCCTCGGGTTATCCTGCCCGGCGCGGACGCCCGACCTTCTCCTGAAGCCTTGTCCGGATATGTAAAAATACACTTGTCGAATTGATTATAAAAAGCAACCGGGCTGCAGCCCTTCCGGGAATCCCGGACAGCTGGACAACCAGGTTGCTTCTTCAACAGCTTCTTAGCGGCGAAGACCGAGCTTCTCGATCAGAGCGCTGTAACGTCTAACATCCTTGTTTTTCAGGTATGCCAGCAGCTTGCGGCGCTGACCGACCATTTTCAGAAGACCGCGGCGCGAGTGATGATCTTTCTTGTGCGTCCGCAGGTGATCCGTAAGGTTCACGATGTTCTGAGTAAGGATTGCGACCTGAACTTCAGGAGAGCCGGTGTCGCTTGCATGCGTCTTGTGCTCTTCGATGAGCTCTTGCTTGCGTTCTTGCGTAAGTGCCATCCTAGTTCACCTCCAATTACGTAATAGGTTGCTTGAGTAGCCGCCGTCAGCCTCGCCGCCGCCGGTGAGAGCGGACAGGCCAAGCCAAGGCCGTGATGGCCGGAGCAATTCCGGACAACATTAAACAGTATAGCATCTACGGGTAACAAAGTAAACGCCTGCCGCTCGGAAGCTCTTCCGCAGCGCCGCTCAGTCCTCCAGCAATTCCCTGGCGCGAGCCTTGTCTCGGCCAAGCTGGGAGACGAGCTCGTCGATTCCCGAGAACTTCTGTTCCGTTCGCAGGAAATGAACGAAGTCGATCTCCAGCCTGTTCCCGTACAGATCTCCCTCGAAATCAAGCAGATGGGCTTCAAGAACGGGGACGATCTTGTCCTTGTTGAACGTAGGCTTCATTCCGTGGTTCAGCACCGCATCATGGACAGCAGGCTCCCCCCCTAGGGGAGAAGGAATCCTGACCTTGACCGCATAGACGCCAAGCCGAGGCAGGACGTAAGGCTGGTCCGGACTCAGGTTGGCCGTGGGGAAGCCGAGCAGCCTTCCCCTGGCATCACCGTGCACGACGATGCCGCTGACCCGGTAAGGCCTTCCCAGCAGCTCGGCCGCGAGATCGACGCGGCCGTCCTCCAGCGCTTCCCGCACATAGGTGCTGCTGACTTTGAGCCCGTCCCTCTGTGCGGCCGGAACAATATCGACCGTGAAGCTTCCGCTTCCCAGCTCAGCCAGCATGTGCGGGGTTCCTGCGCCGCGGCTTCCGAACGTGAAGTCGAAGCCGACGACGGCATGGCTGACGCCGAGCGGCACCAGCACCTCCCTAGCGAACATCTCGGGACTGATGGCGGCAAAGGCAGGGTCGAATTGCATGATGAAGACGGCATCCGCCCCTGCTTCCCGGAACAGCTCCAGCTTCGCGTCGAGCGGCGTCAGGCATTCGGCGAAGCCGCTGCCGATGCCGAGCACTTCGCGGGGATGCGGGTGGAACGTCATCACCGCGGCGCGGGTTCCCGATCGGCGGGCCTCTTCGACAGCACGGTCGATCACATGGCGGTGCCCGAGATGGACGCCGTCAAAATGCCCGATAGCCAGGCAGCACGGCGCCGGGGAAAACGCCGGTTCATTGCTGCCGTTGATCGGGTAGCTCAGTTCGTAAATCTCCACTTCCATTCACCCGCATTCCTTTTAATCTTCAGGAAGCCTGCAGCCCCGGTTCCAGAGAAATCCCGGATCCCGGCTCTGCGGCCCGCATGGCGATCCGCTATTCCGAATCGGGCCGGGCGAACACCTTCACCGGCTTCACCATGCTTCCGTCTTCCGTAATTTCAAACACGCCGGCAAAGGAGCCGTCCTGGCCATAAAGCCGGAATTGGCTTCCTTCCGCAGGACGCTCGTCCAGCCACTCGACCGGAATCCGGCGGCCTTGCAGAGCTTGGCGCATAGCCGGCGGGGCGGCGCTGGAGCGCGGCATGTGGGCAAGCGCCGCTTCCGCAGGAAGCAGGCGCTGCTCCAGCGTCCCCTGCTCCATCAACAGCTGGGCTTGTTCAAGCGTCAGGCAATCCTCTTCCGAAAAGCCCGCCGACAGCGTGCGCTTGAGCTCCGCCATGGCGGCAGGCACCCCGAGCTTGCTGCCGATATCTTCGCACAGCGTGCGAATGTACGTCCCTTTGGAACAGACGACCCGGAACCGGACGAGCGGATGCGGCCTGTCCAAATCCATGGACAGCACATCAAGCGAATGAATCGTGGCTTGACGGGGCTTGCGCTCCGCCGTCTTGCCTTCCCGCGCCAATTCATAGAGCCGCTTGCCGTCAACCTTCACGGCCGAATACATCGGCGGCAGCTGCATGATTTCGCCCAGGAAGGACATCAGGGCTTGCCTTATATCCTGCTCGCTCAATGCGACTGAGTCCACTTGCTCCAGAATCTCGCCGGTCAAGTCGAGCGTATCCGTAGAAATGCCGAGCTGCAGGACGGCCTCGTAGGCTTTGGGCAGCTCCTGCATGTATTCAACCACGCGTGTCGCTTGGCCGACGCATAAAGGAAGCACGCCGGTCACCATAGGATCCAGCGTGCCCGCGTGGCCGATGCGTTTGGTCCGGAGCAGCCTGCGGCATTTGGCCACCACGTCGTGGGACGTCCAGCCGGCAGGCTTCCAGATTGCCAAAATTCCATCCATCAGTCTTTCAGTTCCTCCCTTATGACGGCCAACAGGGAGCTCATCGCTTCCTCTATCGGGCCGTCAATGCGGCAGCCGGCCGCCCGGATATGGCCGCCTCCGCCGAAGCGGGAAGCGATTGCCGCCACATCAAGCGTGCCTCCGGAGCGCAGGCTTGCCTTGACGCTTCCGTCGCGCAAGCCTTTGAACAGGATGCCAGCCTCTACGCCTTCGACATTGCGGGCATAATTGACAAGGCCCTCCAGATCCTCCGGCGCAGCGCCTGTCTCCTGCATGTCTTCGGGCGAGATATGCATCGTGCAGACGCGGTCGCCATAATGAAATTCCATCCGGTTCAGCCCTAGCCGAAGCAGCTTCAGCTGAGGCAGCGACATGCGTTCCAGCAGCCGATCGGCGATGGCATGGCCGCCCGCCCCGGCTTCAAGAAGCTCCGATGCTGCCTGCATGACCCTGGTATCTGTATTGGAATACCGGAAGCCTCCCGTATCCGTAAGCAATCCGGTGTAGAGCATTTCCGCCGCCGGCTGCTCCAGAGGCATGCAAGCGGTCCGGACGAGCCCGTACAGAATCTGTGCCGTGGCCGCGGCATCGGGAACGACGAGATTGACGGCTCCGTATCCGTTATTAGTAGGATGATGATCGATATTGAGCAGCTCGTACCCGTCTTCGAACCATTCCGCAATTCGTCCGATCCGTTTGAAATCGGCGCAGTCGACGGCAATGATCCGCTTGAACTTCCGCCCTTGGTTTTCTCCATAGCGGAGAATGCCTTCCGAGCCGGCCATGAAGCGTAGCCTGTCCGGCACGAGGTCTTCATTGGCCAAGACAGCCTTCTTGCCCAGCTTGCCGAGCAGCCAGGCCGCAGCAAGCGTGGAGCTCACCGCATCCCCGTCAGGCTGAACATGGGAGACAACCAAGTAGTCGTCTCCCTCGTTCATGAACTGCAGAGCAGCTTCGTATAGATCCTGCCCCGCCCCGGTCATTGGCCTCCGTTGTCACGGTTGATGTCCGTGAGCAGAGACTCAATGCGGCTGCCGTACTCGATGCTGCTGTCGAATTTGAAGAGCAGCTCCGGCGTATGGCGCAGACGGATTCGCTTGCCGAGCTCCGAACGGATGAATCCGGTGCCGCGCGCGAGCGCCTTCAATGTTTCTTCCTTTTGATCGTCGCTTCCGAGCACGCTCAGGTACACTCTCGCCTGGGACATGTCGTTCGTGACTTCGACGCCGGTCACCGTGATGAAACCGATGCGGGGATCCTTGAGCTCAGCCTGGATGATCTGGCTGAGCTCCTTCTTGATCTGTTCCCCCACCCGGCCTACGCGGATCTTAGCCATGGTGAATCACCTCTTTAACGTTCTACCTTTTCCTGCACGAAGGCTTCGATAACGTCGCCCTCTTGAAGATCATTGAAGCGCTCGACTGTAATGCCGCACTCGTAGCCTTGAGCGACATCCTTCACATCATCCTTGAAGCGCTTGAGCGTGTCGATTTTGCCTTGGTATACGACGATGCCGCTGCGGACGATGCGGGCTTCAGCCGAACGGGAAATCTTGCCGTCGATGACCATGCAGCCTGCGATCGTGCCGACCTTGCTCACCTTGAACAGGTTGCGCACTTCGGCGTGGCCGATGACGACTTCCTTGAAGACCGGATCCAGCATGCCCTTCATGGCCTGCTCGATTTCTTCGATGACGTTGTAGATGATGTTGTGCAGGCGGACGTCGACCTTCTCCTGCTCGGCAGCCACGGCGGCCTGAGTCTCAGGACGGACGTTGAAGCCGATGACGATGGCGTTGGAGGCCGATGCCAGCGTGATGTCGGATTCCGTAATCGCGCCGACGCCGTTGTGGATGCTCTTCACGCGGACGCCTTCCACTTCGATCTTCTCGAGCGAGCCGCGGAGAGCTTCCAGGGAGCCTTGAACGTCGGCTTTGATGATGACGTTGAGGTCCTTGATCTCGCCTTCCGTAATGTGCTTGTAGAGATCGTCCAGCGTAACGCGGGAATTCGCTCCCATTTCCGACTGGCGCTGCTTGATCGAACGGCGTTCCGCGATGTCGCGGGCTTTGCGCTCGTCCTCGAACACCATGAACGGATCGCCGGCTTGCGGAACTTCCGTCAGGCCCGTAATCTCGACCGGAGTCGAAGGATCGGCTTCCTTGAGGCGGCGTCCCTTGTCGTTGATCATGGCGCGCACGCGGCCGAACGTATTGCCGGCTACGAATGCATCGCCGATCTTCAGCGTCCCGTGCTGCACGAGCACGCGGGCTACCGGGCCTTTGCCCTTGTCGAGCTCGGCCTCAAGCACGGTGCCGCGGGCGCGTTTGTTCGGGTTGGCCTTGTAGTCGTTGACCTCGGCCACGAGCAGGATCATTTCCAGCAGCTCTTCGAGATTGATGCGCTGCTTGGCGGAAATGTTGACGAAGATCGTGTCTCCGCCCCACTCTTCCGGTACGAGCTCGTATTTGGTCAGCTCCTGCTTGATCGTATCCGGATTCGCATCCGGCTTGTCGATCTTGTTGACCGCCACGATGATCGGGACATTCGCCGCTTTGGCGTGGTTGATCGCTTCGACCGTCTGCGGCATGACGCCGTCATCGGCCGCCACGACGATGATCGTGATGTCCGTCACTTCGGCTCCGCGGGCGCGCATCATCGTGAACGCGGCGTGGCCCGGAGTATCGAGGAACGTAATTTTCTTATTGTTGATTTCGACCTGGTACGCGCCGATATGCTGCGTGATGCCGCCGGCTTCGCCGCCGGTCACGTTCGTGGAGCGGATTGCGTCCAGAAGCGTCGTTTTGCCGTGGTCGACGTGGCCCATGATGGTCACGACCGGAGCGCGGGCGATGAGATTCTCTTCCTCGTCCTTCTCTTCGACCGTCTCGAAATCGTCTTCCTCGACCGGAATCTTGATTTCGACTTCCTCCACTTTGAACTCGGATGCGACGAGCTGGATCGTCTCGATATCCAGTTCCTGATTGATCGTCGCCATGACGCCAAGGAAAATGAGCTTCTTGATGACTTCGGAAGCGTCCTTGTGGAGCAGCTTGGCGAGGTCGCCGACGGTCATGCTGCCGCGGACGATGATTTTCTTCGGCGTATTGTCGATTTTCTCGCGTTGAGGCTGCTGGCCGCCGCGGCCGCCTTTGCCGCCTCTGCCGCGGCTCTTGTAGCTGCCGCCGCGATCGTCGAAGCGACCGCCCGCGCCTTGGCCGGGCTTGCCGCCGCCTCTGCGGTTGTTGTTGCCGCCGGGACCGCCTGTGCGTCCGGCTCCG
>NZ_BIMD01000025.1 GCF_004000905.1 Paenibacillus humicus NBRC 102415 | reverse complement strand
TTTTGGCTTGACTTTCTAGCTTGACTTTCTAGCTTGACTTTCTAGCTTGACTTTCTAGCTTGACTTTCTAGCTTGACTTTCTAGCTTGACTTTCTAGCTTTTTAGCTTTTTAGCGTTCTAGCTTTTAGCTCTCAAGCTTTCTAGCCCTCAAGCTTTCTGGCTTTTGGCTATTATCGCATACTCTCCGCTTTCCGGCTCGCCCGTTCATGCTGCCGAGGCCGGAAATTCCATCCATTCCGGGTAAAACCCAAAAAGGAAGGAAGCGGCGAATTTTTTTCGCCGTTCCTTCCGTGCCTATCGCTTATTTCTGGGTTTTCGCCCATTCGTCAAGCTGACGCTGAAGCTCCGTCTTGACCTTCGCGAAGCCTGCCGCATCGCGTTTCTTGCGGTATTTCTCGATGATTTTCGGGCGGTTCTCCAGCGTGGCCCCGTTGAGCAGCGGCTGGAACTCCTTGTCGACGTTGGCGATGGAGGCGAGCTCCGCCTTCACCGGCTCCTGATCGAAGGTGAAGCCGAGTGCGATGGAATGGTCCGCGCTTTTGTTGAACTCCTCGAACTTCTCCCATTTCTGCGGATCTTCGTTCTCCCACAGGTAATCCTTGAACTGATCGCCGAACATCCAGCCGCCCGGATTCGGATAACCGGTCGTTTCCGCGGTGACGCCATCCGGATAGCCGATGATGTTGTCCGATTTCTTCACGTAGTGGACGCCTTCGATGCCCCAGACGAGCATGTTCAGCAGTTCCTTATCCGTATAGAGCATGTTGAGGAACATCATCGTGCGGTCCGGATCCTTGGATGTCCGCGAGATCGCGAGCATCGCTCCTTGCGCGTCGCCGGTGACCGTGAAGGGCTTGGCGATCTCCACCTGCACGAGATCCACTCCCGACGTCACGCTCAGCTCCTTGTCCTTGCCCGGCTTGAGCGATTGGGCGACGGAGAAGGCTTTGCCGGCCTTGATGAGGTTCAGGCCCTGATCGGCGTCCGAGGTCAGGTAATCCTTGTCGAAATAACCGGCCTTGACCCATTTGTCCATCTTCTTGTCGAACTCGCTAGGCTCGTCGCCGAGAGAATCGACCGCCTTCAGCTCCGTGCTTCCGCGCGGGATGCCCAGACCCGTGACGAGGAAGTCCGAGTTCGCCGCCGACCAGATGTTGCTCAGCTTCAGGCTGACGATCGGAGTGACGCCGGGCTCGTTTTTCTTGACCGTGTCGAACATCGTCTCCAGGTCGTCAAGCGTCTTGATACCGTCGGTGTTGAAGTGATACTTGTCGACCAGCTTCTTGTCGAGCACGAGGCCGAAGCCTTGGGCGAATTCCTTGTGCGTCGGCAGGCCGTACAGCTTGCCGCTGATCTTGGCTCCGTTGATGAAGTCATCGCAGAGCACGCCCTGAATGTCCTTGCCGTTCTTGGCCATCAGGTCTTCTAGCGGCAGGAACTGTCCCTTGGACACGTCCTTCGCGTAGTTGAACCAGCTGGCCGTGAACATGAGGTCGAACGGTTCGTTGGACAGCTTCATCAGGTTCGTCTTGTCGTCCCAGGAGCCCCACTCGATCGGCTTGAGCTCGATCGTCGCGTTGATCTTCTCGGTCAGATACTTGCTCATGGCATCCTGCACCATCTGCAGATCCTTCGGCGCCGAGCCCGGGTAGACGAGGGTGATCTTGTAAGGCTTGAGGCCGCCGGCCGCTGCGGCGCCTTCGGCTCCCGCATTGGCTGTGCCGGAAGCGGAGTTGTCCGCATTCCCTCCGTTGTTGCCGTTCCCGCAGCCGGCGAGCGCCAGCATGCCTCCGAGCGCCAGCATGGACAGCGTGTAAATGGACTTTTTCATGTACTGAACCCCTTTCGTCGCAATCAGATGCTTGTATGGAAGGAGAGCGTCCGGCTTAACCTTTGACGGCGCCGCTCGTGATGCCGCTGATATAGAAGCGCTGGAAGAACGGATACGCCGCCAGCAGAGGCGCCACGCCGACGACCGCGAAAGCCATCCGGACCGTCTCGCGGGGCATTTTGGCCAGCTGCTCGCCTGCCTGAGCGTTCGATCCCGCCTTCATGATCAGATACTGCACGTTGTTGAGCGTCTTCGTCATCAAATACTGGATATTGTACAATTCCTGCTTGTCGATGAACAGCATGCAATTATACCAGTCGTTCCAGTAGGCGAGGACGTTGAACAATCCGATCGTGGCGACGATGGGAAGAGAGAGCGGGATGACGATGCTTTTGAAGATCGTCCATTCGCTCGCTCCGTCGATCGTGGCGGACTCCAGGATGGAGTCGGGAATCGAAGTGGAGAAGAAGCTGCGCATGAGCAGCACGTTGAAGGCGCTCAGCAGCAGGTTCGGGATGATCATCGACAGCAGCGTGTTTTTGATCCCGAACATGTTGACGTAGGTCAGGTACCAAGGCGCCATCCCGCCTCCGAACAGCATCGTGAAGAAGAGGAAGAAGCTGAGCGTGCGGCGGAAGGGCATATCCGGCCGCGACAGCGGATACGCATACAGGCAAGTGATCAGCAGGCTGACCACGGTGCCGATGAGCGTTACGGCGATCGTCACTCCGTACGCCTTGGCGATGGTGGAGAAGTCGTTGAAGAGGAACGAATACGCTCCGGTGCTGAATTCGCTCGGGAAGAGCGAGTAGCCGTGCTTCAGAATCGACTCCTCGCCGGATATCGATACCATGAACACCAGCAGGAACGGCACGAGCGAGAAGAGCACGAACAGCCAGAAGAACAGATGGATGAACGGGTGTCGGGAATTCATGGCTCCGGTCATGTTGCGGAAAGCCTCCTTTCTCAGAAGAGCGAGCTGTTCTTGTCGTAACGTCTAACGGCGAGGTTGGCGCCGAGGATCAGGAAGAAGCATACGACGGATTGGTACAGGCCAGCGGCCGAAGACATTCCGATGTCGCCCAGCTGCACCATGGCGCGGTAGACGAAGGTGTCGATCGTATTTGTCGTCGGAATGAGCGGACCGGAAGCCATCGTCACCTGATAGAAGAGGCCGAAGTCCGAGCGCAGAATGCTGCTGACGGCCATGAGCGTCATGATGAGGATGACCGGCATGATGAGCGGCAGCGTGATCGCCGTCATCTGCTTCCAGCGGGTCGCGCCGTCGATCCTGGCGGCTTCGTAGTATTCCTTGTCGATGCCGATGATGGCGGCGAAGTAGATGATCGACAAGTAGCCTGCGTTTTTCCACGCGTTCACGATGACCAGGATGTAAGGCCAGTAGCCGGCCTCGCTGTACCACGCGATGGAATCCTTGTGGAAGTATTTCGTCAGGACCGTGTTCACGAGACCGCTGTCCTGATTGAGGAAGCCGTAGACGAGATAGGCGACCACGACCATGGAGACGATATGCGGGAGCAGGAATGTGCTCTGGTAGAAGCGGGAGATGGCCTTGCCCTTGATCTCGTTGATCAGGATCGCCACCAGCAGGGCGAATACCGTATTCACGACGATGAAGACGACGTTGTACAGCACGGTATTGCGCGTGATGATGAAGGCGTCCGGCGAGTTGAACAGAAATTTGAAGTTGTCGAGGCCCGACCAGGGACTGTTCCAGATGCCCTTGTCGTAGCTGAGCGTCTTGAAGGCAAGAATGACGCCGTACATCGGAATATAGTTGTTGATGATGAGGTAGATCAGTCCGGGAACCGTCATGATCAGCAGGGCCCGGTATTTCTTCAGCTTGCGCAGAAAGGCGCTCGTTCTCGTGTCGCGCCGGACTTCAGCCGCTTGCTTGACAGCCGTCTCCAACTCTATCCGCCTCCCAATGTTGTCTTGTATGCTGCCGCAGCCGTTCTCTGCCGCGGCGGCTTATGGACTCATTATAGGGATTCGCCGGACGGGCCAGCTACTAGGATCATGACTTCCCGTTGCCACGCTCGTGACTTGTTGTTCCGGCGGCGCCGGATCGTATTGACGGTGCTCTCCGCCCTCTTTATGCTAGCGGTGAGCAAGGGAACCGGCGGCGGATGCCGCCTCCTATCCATTCCTAGGAAGGTGACATAATGGCAAAGAAAGAAGCAATCATCAAGAGGGTGTTTATTTTGGGCATGGACGGAGCCGGGAACTTCGTGCAGCAGGCGCAGACGCCTTTCCTGGACGCATTCCTTCCGCAAGGCGCCTACACGTACGCGGCGCAGGCGGAGTCTCCGACGATCAGTGCGGAATGCTGGGGCTCCGTGCTGCATGGAGTCGTTCCGGCCCGGCATGGGCTGACCAATGAGATCGCGGCGACCGAGCCTTATCCGGCCGAATCTCCCTATCCTTCCCTGTTCCGTCTGGCGCGGGAGCAGCTGCCGCAAGCCAAGCTCGCTTCCTTCACCGGCTGGGGACCGATCAACGACGGCATTATTGAAAGGAACGCCGGCGTCGAGAAGCTGTCCGCCCCCGATGCGGAGCTCGTCCCCGAGCTGATCCGCTACTTGGAGGCGAACCCGGATGCAGCTCTGCTCTTCCTCCAGCTCGATGAGCCGGACGGCTCCGGACACCGGTACGGCTACGGTCCCGACTCGCTCCCTTACCTGCAAGCCATCTCCGAGTGCGACCGTTTGCTCGGAAGCGTCGTGGACGCCATCGGCCGTCTGGGACTGCTGGAGGACAGCCTGATCATCCTGCTCACGGATCACGGCGGCGGCGGCGCGGACAAGTTCAGCCACGGCAGCGAGCATGAGATGGACAAAAACGTCTTCTGGGGATGCGTAGGACCCGGCATCGCCCCGGGTGAGCTCACCGCTCCGGTCAGCATCAAGGACACTGCGGCCGTAGCCGCTCGCGCGCTCGGACTCCAGCTGCCGAGCGGCGTGGATGCCCGCATTCCGGAAGGGCTGTTCGGGACATGAGGAGCCGCAAGCCGCCGCTGCGGTTCCGCGGGGACGGCACGTTCACGATCGTGCAGTTCACCGACACGGAATTTTGCCGCGACGACGAAGAAGAGCGGCGCATGGCCGCCATGATGGAACGGATTCTGAGGACCGAGGACGCCGATCTGGCCGTGTTCACGGGCGATGTCATCGCCTCCCTCGGCCACCCCGATCCGGTCGAGGCTTTCCGCCGGGCATGCCGCGTTCCGGAACAGGCCGGCGTGCGGTGGGCGGCCGTATTCGGCAACCACGACTCGGAGGGAATGGTTACGAGGGAGCAGCTGCATGCTCTGCAGCTGGCTTATCCGCTCAACGCGGCCAAGCCCGACCCTCCGGGCATCCACGGCAGCGGCAACTATGTGCTGACCGTGATGGGCTCGGGAGCCGGGCAGGAGAGCAAGCCGGCGGTTGCCGCTGGCGGCAATGAGGACGAGGCGGCGGCCGGGGCAGGCATCGCCGGGAGCAAGCCGGCGGTTGCCGCTGGCGGCAATGAGTACGAGGCGGCGGCTGCGCTGTACTTTCTCGACTCCGGCAGCTATTCGCCGCTGGAATACACCCGGATGGGCTTCTACGATTGGATCCGCCGCGACCAGATCGACTGGTACGCCTCGCAGTCGCAGCGGCTGACCGAAGGCAACGGCGGCGTGCCGCTGCCGTCGCTGGCTTTCTTCCACATCCCGTTACCGGAATACAACGACGTCTGGGATTTCGCGGTCTGCTACGGCGAGCGCAATGCCGACTTCTCCTGCGCTCCCTGGATCAACTCGGGCATGTTCGCCGCGATGGTCGAGATGGGCGACGTCGTCGGCACTTTCGCCGGGCATGACCACGGCCATGATTACTGGGGAGATTGGCATGGCATCCGGCTTAGCTTCGGACGGACGACGCGCAATGGCTATCTCGACCGTCCGTTCCTGCCCGGCGCCCGTGTCATCCGCATGCGGGAGGGCAGCAGGGAATTCGAAAGCTGGATCCGTCTGGAGGATGGGACCGTCATTCGGGAGCAGCAGCGCCACGAGCCGACGGGCCGAACTCCGGAGGTAGGCTCGATGGGTCTGAACAAGGTATATCCCGGGGGCATTTGAGCAAAATCGGGGGCATTCCAGCTTTATCGGACATACGTTCCGCTATTTTACTGTTTCGGGGGCATATTCAACTTTATCGGACATACGTTCCGCTATTTCGTTGTTTATATCTAAATGACAATAGAAATTCAAAGAATAACGGATCCTATGTCCGATAGCTATGCCCTGATCTCGCTTTTCCTCTAAATAGCGGATCGTATGTCCGATCGGCGCCTGCCGCTGCGCCTGAAGCTCGGTGCAAGGAGTTTATGCTGCCCGAGAAAAGGAATTTGTCGGCGCATAGACAGCTTGAATGCATGTTTACTCTAAAACCCGATCATGGAAGCTCGTTGAATCGATGTCCGTCGTGAGGGGCTCGGATGTGTATCAAGCAACCATGAGGCTCGTTTACCCTTAGACCAGCATGAGCGCTTGGGTACTATGCAACAAGCAGCAAAGCTCGTCGAACATAGACCGGCGTGAATGGTCATTCCTATGTATCTACGAAGGAAGGCTCATCAACAAATAGTGCCGCAGCCGGGACGTCGGCCTTGAAGAACAACCGCTACTCTCGCGAAAGAAGGTGCTTCATGAATATCGGGTTGCAGTCCATGTTCTACAAATACAAACGTTCCGTGAACTGGTGGGATCAAGGCCGGAAGGATGCAGCGGTCAAGCATCTGGATTTGCGCTGCTGCCGCCGGGACAGCGCGGCCTTCCAGGCGCTCGTCAGCTCGGATGAAGAGGATTTCCTCGCGACTTGCGGCCATGACGCGCTCCTGTGGAAGGGCGGCCCGCTCAAGATCATCCGCTGCGAGCTGGAGACGGACGCTCCCGTCCGTTCGGAGATCAAGTGGGTCGGGCTTATCGAGGACGACAACGGGACTCCGACAGCCGACACGCTGCTGGATGACGTCCATGTTTTTGTGGCGAAAAGGAGCATCCAGCCTGCCTGGATCGAGCTTCACGCTTCCGAAAGCGCCGCTCCGGGCACCTATTCCGGCGTAATCCGCTTTTATGCGCACACCATGTTCGAGGATGAAATCCTCGTCGAGACATTGAATTTCAACCTCGCGATCTCGGAGGAAGCCCTGCCGGAGCCGTCCGACTATTCGTTCTATCTCGATCTGTGGCAGCATAACTGCAATATCGCCCGCAAATACGAGGTTCCCTATTGGTCGGATGCCCACTTCGACCTGCTCGGCCGCTACCTGCACAGCCTCGGCCAGCTGGGCCAGAAGGCTCTGACGCTCGTCGTCTCCGAGGAGCCGTGGAGCGGACAAAGCTCCTTCATCGACGCGGAGCCGTCGGATCTCAACGAATACAGCATCATTCCTGTCCGCAAGAGCGCAGACGGGCGCTTCCACTGCGACTTCTCGGCCATGGACCGTTACGTGGCCCTGGGAGAGAGCCACGGCATCTCGAGGGAGATCGAGATATTCGGACTCATCAATATTTGGACCGACGCCCATGCCGGATACGGAGGCTTGATCGAAGGCCATCCGGACGCGGTGCGGATCCGCTATTTCGACGAGGCGGAGGGATGCTTCCGGTTCATGAGGAAGGCGGAGGAGTTCGTGGATTATGTGGAGATGCTGGAGGCGCATTTCAGCGAAAAGGGTTGGACCGATCGGGTCCGAATCGTCGCCGACGAGCCCCAGGACATGGACGTGTTCCGCCAGTCGCTGGACTTTCTCCGGAAAACAGCCCCGTCCCTGCGGTACAAGGCCGCCATCAACCATACGTCGTTCATCTCCGAAAACATCGACGGCATCGAGGACTACGTGCCCGTGCTGAACTGCGCGGTCGAGGAGCATGAGCAGCTGCTGGGGCTGAAGCGGGAAAGGAGCGGCACATTCGCTTATTACGTCTGCTGCAGTCCCGAGAAGCCCAACACGTTCCTCTCTTCTCCGGCGATCGAGTCCAGAGTCATCCCCTGGCTCGCCGAAAGCCTTCAGCTGGACGGCTTCCTGCGCTGGAACTATACGGTCTGGCCGGATGATCCGCTGCGCAAGCTGTCCTACCGTCCGACGATCTGGAAGGCGGGAGACACCAACTTCGTCTATCCCGGCAAGCTTGGAGCCCCCTTGCTCTCTCTGCGCTACAAATGGCTGCAGCGCGGCATCCGCGACTATGAGTACATGCAGCTGCTCAAGCGTCGAGGCCTGCAGGCGGAGCTGGACGGCGTGCTTCGGAGCGTCCTGCTCTACCGCAGTCCGCAGGAGCTGTCGCCCGCTTCCGGCCTCAAGGCCGAGCAGCTGTACAGCTTCCGTCCGGAGGACTACGACCGTCTGTACGGGATTGGCGCAGCGCAAACCGTAGCGGAATAAAAAGGACCCGCAGCATCGCCCTTTAGGCGTTGCTGCGGGTTTTTGTTCCAGCCTGTTCAGGAATAGCTGACCGAGAACTGATTGCAGGTGAATGCGGCATTCGGAGAGGAAGTGATCTCGAAGCCGAACTGCACGCGGTTCACGATTTCATTGCCGATCCAGCCCTTGCCCTTGATCCAGTTCAGCACGGCGAGCACATCGACCGTGCCGGAATTCGTGTTGCTGGTGCGGACGAACGAGAACACGTCGTTGGATCCGTTGCTGCCCTTGTAGACGTTCCATGTATGGCCGCCGACGCTCACGTTCGTATAGGCCGCGACAGGATTGCCGTTGGCGTCCCAGGAGCCTGCGATCGGCCCGACCGCGCCCGATTTGTTCATCCAGAGCATGATCTCATGGGCGTAGTTGCCGGTCCAGATGTCGTAATCGGACGAATAGCTCGAGCCGCTGCCAGGAACCGTGACGTTGAACGAGCTGGTGAGGCTTTTGAGGGAGCCGATCGCAATGCCGATATCCTTGGTGCTGTTGGGGTAGGACTTCACGCCCCCGGTGGACGGCTGGTTCGAGGTCACGCCCCAGTTGCTGTAGGAATTGGCCCAGATCGTCTGGGCGCCGGCGCCGCTGCCCCATACATTGTTGTAGACGATATAGCCGCCGTTGCTCCAATTGCCGAATTTATCGGATGAAGTCCAGGCAGCCGCATAGACCGCTGATGCAAAAGCAAGGAAGCATAAGGCGGCGATGACAGCAGACGAAAGCAGCCGTTTCGTTCTGTTCATGATTTATTCCTCCGTTTCGAATTGGGATGGACCAGAAAACGGGTAAGCACGAAAACACGCACATGCCGGCGGAAATCCGCTTGTTAAAGGCATCACCTCCGGGGATTGGATCTGTCGGCGCAACGCGGCGGTTCGCGCTGAAACCTTGGACGCTGCGCCGTCCACATAACCTTTGCCTAGACTGTGCAAGAAGGAGATAATCAACTTGTAAGCGCTATCAATCCAGGCAAAATAGATTGTAGCATTCTCCCTGAACAGGAGGTACCCTCTGAATCCGCTCAAAAAACCCCTCCAAATCAGACATGAGGCTGTCTTCTTGGAAGGGACGGCACGGACGGCATTCATGCCTCAGGACAGGGCTCTGACACATCTTGAGACAGCGCTCATCCGACTTTCGTCGCATCATCGAGGCAGCACTCAAGGAATTCCGCGCATCATAGAGGCAGGACTCAAAGGAATTCCGCCCATCATAGGCAGCGCTCTAAGGAATTCAGCCATCATAAGGCAGCGCTCAAAGGAATTCAGCCCATCATAAGGCAGCGCTTTAATAAAGTTCGCCCATCATGGGCGGCGTTCTAATGACTTTCAGAGACAGCATTTTCCTAATGCTGACAACAGGCTGTCAGGAAAAAGATGTATGCTGGAATCAGCACCATCCATATGCAGTTTCATCCCACTGCAATCCATGTACGATCAAAGGAGGATTTTCCATGTCGAAACCATTGCCTTCCGTATCTCTGCGACCCTATGCAAAGGATGATTCCTACCTGCTTCAGCTTGCCAACGCCCCCGACATGACCCGCTATATCGGAGGACCGGAGACCGAGGAGAAGGTTGTTGCGCGGCATGAGCGCTATTTGGCTTTGCAGCATCACGCCACCGACCGGATGTTCACCATCCTCCTTCCGGATGGCACCCGGGCAGGCTGCATCGGCTGCTGGGAGCATGTATGGAACGGGCAGAGCGTTTATGAGATGGGCTGGTTCACTCTCCCGGCTCTTCAGGGACAGGGGATCGGAACGGCTGCGCTCAAAGCCGCCGTCGCGTTTGCAGCCTCGGAAAGAAAATTCAGCCATGCATGCGCGTTCCCCTCCGTGCTCAATCTGCCGTCCAATGCGATTTGCCGGAAAGCCGGCTTCGATCTCGTCGGCGAATGCCGATTCGAGTATCCCAAAGGGAGCTTCATGACCTGCAATGAATGGCGTGTGAAGCTGTGGAACGATTGATCTGGTCCTCGGTATCGAACGCTTGGCCCCCTCCTTCCAGACGACAACCAAGACGGAAGGATCGGAAGCCTGCGTTTTCTCCAGACACAAGCATTACCCGGGAAATAGTCCCTTGGACCTTAGCGATTCGACATGAAAATCATCGGTTCGCGCGCGGAATCAAGACGTCCCATGAGCTTCAGCATGGTGGACTCCGATATCGCGACACAGCCGGCCGTCGGCTTCGAGGAGCTTCTCCATAGATGGAGGAAGATCGCGCTTCCTTTGCCGGCGACGACGGGATGTGTATTGTACTCGATCACCATGGCGTAGCGGTACAGCGGCTGCTTGAGCCGTTCGAAGGAATTCCACAGACGCGAAGGATCGCCTTCCGTACGGATCCAGCGGTTGTAATCCCGTGATTCGGGATCGTCGATCCAATAGTCCGAGCTGTCGGTAATCGCATAGGGCATCTTCAGCCCGGGCGGCTTTACGGAACTGCCGAAGGCTTTGCCCAGCTTGAACAAGCCTTCGGGAGTTTTGCCGTCCCCCTCCTTCTGCTTGCCCATGCCTTCGCGGCCGATCACGGCCGGCGCCTCGCCGAGCGTGCGGATCCATCGTCCGCCCTGCTTTTCCCACAAAGACAGCTTCGCCTTGAAGCCGGAGGAAGCTGCTGCCACGACAACGACCTGCAAGGAGCCCTGCTCATCCGCTTGAGCTTGCCACTGGGCGTTCCGAGCCGCCGCCCGCCCTCCTCCCAGCAGCGAGATGCCGATGCAGCATGCCGCGACCCATAGGAACGGTTTCTTCGACATTCCCCTCTCTCCCTTCGATAAGCTCTTATTCACCTATGTAACCTTTAACGGCTTCATTCAAAAAAGTTCCTCAGGAGGGCAAGCCGGCGGGGGAGCCAGCGGTCTTCCTTTTCCGGAGCGCGGGCGAGCCTGCAAAAAAGCCGGATTCCCTTTTGGCGGGAATCCGGCTTGAAAGTCAAGCAGCCGACGGAAGAAGTTGTCTCTCTGGCACATTGTGTGTCTGCACGTTGTGTTTTCCATGTTGTTTTTCTAGCATGTTGCGTCTCTCGCACATTGAGTCTCTCGCACATTGAGTCTCTCGCATGTGGTGTCTCTCGCATGTTGTGTATCTCGCATGTTGTGTATCTCGCATATTGTGTATCTCGCATGTTGTGTCTCTAGCACGTTGTAGTTTCATCTCATGCCCAATCGTCTATCTGCATCTCCCTGTCGCATGTGCACCGGACCTGCGTGTGTCTTGCGCTGCGTGTCTGATGTACGGGTGATTATGTTGCAGGGTGCTTCCCCTATACTGCTATCCGGTTCTCTTGCACAGATCGTCTTCCGGTGCGTCAGTCCCCTCGTCCGCCGTAGCGGACCAGCATGCCGATGCCGTCCGAGAACAGCTTGCGGTAGGTCAGCAGACCAAGCAGCATGCTCGTGACCGCGGCCGAGCTCGTGAAAGCGAAGACGATCAGAATCTGGTAGCGGACGGCTTCCACCGGATCCGCGCCGGCGATGATCATGCCGGTCATCATGCCGGGAAGCTGGACGAGGCCGACGGTCTTCATGCCGTCGATTGTCGGAATCATGCTGTAGCGGACGGCGCGCTTCAGCGTCCCTTGCACCGCCTGGCGCGGGGATGCGCCGAGAGCGAGCAGCGTCTCGATCTCGCCGCGCGAGGACTCCGACTCCCGCATCAGCTGCGTCAGGAAGAGCCCTCCGGCGACCATCGCATTGCCGATCGTCATCCCGCTCAGCGGAATGATATAGCGGGGAGTAGGCTCGATGATGCCGAGCAGCAGCAGAATGCCCATCATCAGCAGCTCCGTGGCGAGCAGCGCGGCGGCCATTCTCCAGAAGATGCCGGGAATGCCCTTGCCCTTGGCGGAGGCGTTGCGGGCGGCAACGATGATCATGACCGCGATAATGGCGGCCAGCAGCCAATGGCTGCGGCTTTCGAATACAGCCTGAAGCACATAGCCGACTGCAAGCAGCTGCACCGCCGCGCGGATCGTTCCGACGGCGATGCCTTTCTCGAGGCCGAGCTTTTGCCAATAAGAGATGAACATGGTGATCATGATGAACAGAACCGTAAAGGCCAGCGCCGTATAAGACATCAGCTTTCCTCCGCCCCGCTTTCCCCAGGCTCGTCCAGCGATGGCCCCTTGCCCAGATACTCCAGCCCCTCGGGGGTTCCCGGACGGGAGAAGAAGCGGCCGGTGTCGGCATTCTCCAAGATCGTATTCCTTGCCATGAGCCAGATTCGGCTGCTCACCCGGGCAGCCTGTTCCTGGTCGTGGGAAATCCACAGCATGCCGGCTCCATGCTCCGATCTCCAACCCGACAGCAGCTTCTCGATGGACATCGCGCTGCCCGGATCGAGAGAGGCCGTGATCTCATCCAGCAGCAGGAAATGCGGCTTGAGCAGAAGCGAGCGGATCAAGGAGAGCCTTTGCTTTTCTCCTCCCGACAGCTCCGATGCGTCCTTGCCGGGGTCGATCGATCCCAGTCCCGCTTCATCCAGCAGGGCATAGGCCTGCTCGCGCTGAAACGGCAGCCCGTGCAGCGCGCTCGGTGCGGCCAGATTCGCTTCGACGCTGCCCGGCAGCATCACCGGGGTCTGGGACACGTACGCGACCTGCCTGCGCCATAGCCGCGCCTCCATGTCGGCGCAGGACTTCCCGTCGAGCTCGACGGAGCCGGAATCCGCCTGCTCAAGCAGCGAAAGAATCCGCAGCAGCGTGCTCTTCCCCTGTCCCGAGCGTCCCAGCACGACGACGGTTTCCCCGCTGGATACCGACCCGCTGACTTCCTGGAACAGCATGCGCCTGCCTCCGTCAGCCTTCTTCGCGGGGAGGCTCTTCGCGAGCCTATCCATCTTCAGGATATGAGTCAAATCCCGTTTCCTCCCGTCAGCCTGCCGTACCGGCGGATGCCGGCCGTGGCATGATGGGTCTCATTCTACCTCAGAGCCGATAGGCCCACAAGCCCATTAATAGCGGAAGAGAAGACTTCTTTCCATGCGGCATTCGCTTAGGACAAATCAAGCCTTTCTAAATCACACAAGCCGAGAAACAAGCGGCAGCGCGCTGTAAGCCTTTCGCTTATAATAGAGAGAACTGCCGACCGCAAGCAAAGGAAAGGGGCTATCCTCTCTATGACCATCCCATCTTCGCATTTTGACCAGCTCCACCCGTTCGATTCCATCTCCTCCGAGAAATGGGGGCTCCATCCCGGCAAAGACATCCTGCCGCTGTGGGTGGCTGACATGGACTTCGCCGCGCCGCCCGCCGTCCTCGAGGCGCTCCGGCAGCGTCTGTCGCAAGGCGTGCTTGGGTATACGAACACCTCCCCAGCGTACAAGGAAGCGGTCGCCGCATGGATGGAGCGCCGCCACGGCTGGGAGGTCGATCCGAGATGGATCCGCTTCTGTCCCGGAGTCGTCACTTCCCTCGGCGTCATCATCCGCGCCTGCACGGCGCCGGGAGACCGGATCCTCATCCAGCCTCCCGTATATCCGCCGTTCCACAGCATCGTCTCGGACAACGGCCGCGAGCTCGCGCTCAACCCGCTGCTCGTCGATTCCGACGGCACGTACCGGATCAACTTCGACGAGCTGGAGGAAATGACGGCCGACGGCTCCGTAAAAATGCTCATCCTATGCCATCCGCACAATCCCGTCGGCAGGGTATGGTCCCGCTCCGAACTGGACAGGCTGTCGGAGCTGTGCCTGAGCCGGGGCATCCTGGTCGTGTCGGATGAGATCCACGGAGATCTCGTCCATGGAGAGCAAGCCTTCATTCCTTATGCCTCCCTGTCCCCGGCTGCCGCCTCGCGCTCCGTCATCTGCACGGCACCGAGCAAAAGCTTCAACATCGCCGGCTTGAACACCTCCAACATCATCGTTCCGGACGACGGACTCCGCAGCCTGATCACGGAGGAGCTGCGCCGCTGCTCGCTCGGCTCCATCTCCGTCTTCGGCTACGCAGCGGCCAAAGCCGCCTACGGAGAAGGAGAGGAGTGGCTGGATGAGGCGCTGGCCTACATCCGGGGCAATCTGGCCTATGTCGTTTCTTTCATCGGAGAGCGTATTCCCGAAATCTCCGTCAAGCTGCCGGACGGCACCTACCTGCTCTGGCTGGACTGTTCGGGGCTGGGGCTGGAGGATGCCGCCCTGCACCGTTTCTTCCTCGACGAAGCCCGGCTCCAGCTCAGCGCAGGCACGGCCTTCGGAAGCGGCGGCGCCGGCCATATGCGGCTGAACGCCGCCTGCCCGCGCTCCATCCTCGAGGAAGCGATGTCCCGTCTCGCCGATGCCGCGGAGCGGCTTCGGTCCGGCCAGCTGGCGAAGCCGGAATAACCCGGTTCCAGAGCGTGTCCATCCGGGGCAGTTCCCCTGTCCATCCGGACGCAAGCTCCAACGCCCCTCGCGCGCCGCGCGAGGGGCGTTGCTGTCGGCCGCAGCCGCCATACCGTCCGCCTTGACGACGCGATGATCGTTCCCTTTGTTTGCGGCAGCACCGGCTTCCTTCCAAACTCCCCGGCAGCTTCCAAGTCCGATCTGTATTTCCCCATTCCGATCGGTTTCCACGGCGTTGAGCAGCCGGGACAATGGTGCCGCCGCATGTCACAAATTCGCAATATTCCCGGAGTCCGCGCCTATTGCATTCCCCTTCCGGCAGGTGTAAGATATAGCCATGAAGAGATTGTGATTTATTTCACAACTTATTGCGGCGGTCTTGCCCATCCCAACCACGCTGGCCGAACTTATCCGGCCGAGGCCTCTCTCACACCGGCTCGTGGAAGCAAGGCCGCTGCTTTATCGGGTAGTATGTGATTTATTTCACAATTAAATCGAACTCAAACCTTCCGGGAGGAATTCACGATGAAAATAGCCGTTATTGGATGTACGCATGCTGGCACCGCCGCCGTCAAGACGATCGCAGCCGAGCACCCTCAGGCCGACATCACCGTATACGAACGCAATGACAACATCTCGTTCTTGTCCTGCGGCATCGCCCTTCATGTGGGCGGCGTCGTGAAGGATCCCGACAGCTTGTTCTACAGCCGGCCGCAGCAGCTCGCGGAGCTCGGCGTCACGACCCGCATGCTGCATGAGGTCATGCAGGTAGACACGGAGGCCAAGACGCTCACCGTCCGCAGCCTCGAGACGGGAGAGGAGTTCCGCGACAGCTACGACAAGCTGGTCGTCACGACCGGCTCGTGGCCGGTCGTTCCCCGCATGGAAGGAATCGGCCTCGACAACATCCAGCTGTGCAAAAACTATTTCCACGCCAAGGAAATTATCTCGCGCTCGAAGGATGCGCGCCGGGTAGCCGTCATCGGAGCGGGCTACATCGGCATCGAGCTCGCCGAAGCGTTCCGGGAGCTCGGCAAGGAAGTCGTCCTGCTCGACAATATGGACCGCGTCATGGCCAAGTATTTGGATGCCGAGTTCACGACGCTGGCCGAGGAGGAGCTGGCGGGCCATGGCATCCGCACCGCCCTGGGCGAGATGGTGACGGGCTTCGAGGGAGAGGACGGCCGCGTGCAGCGGGTGATGACGGCAGGCGGCAGCTACGAGGCCGATCTCGTCGTGCTCTGCATCGGATTCCGACCCGGCACGGATCTGCTGAAGGGGCAGATCGACATGCTGGACAACGGCGCCATTCTCGTCGACGATTACATGCGCACGAGCAACCCTGACGTGCTGGCCGCAGGCGACAGCTGCGCCGTGCGCTACAATCCTACGGGCAAGCAGGCATACATCCCGCTGGCCACCAACGCGGTGCGGATGGGAACGCTGGTCGGCAAAAACCTGCTGGAGCCGCTCGTCCGCTACCGGGGCACGCAGGGCACGTCGGGCATCAAGCTGTTCGATCTCAACATCGCCTCGACCGGCATGACCGAGGAAGCCGCCAAGGCGGCGGGAATCGCAGCGTCCGCCGTCACAGTCCAGGAAGCCAGCCGTCCCGAGTTCATGCCCGACTATGAGGATGTCCTGCTCAAGCTTGTATATGAATCGGAGTCGGGACGCATACTGGGAGCACAGGTCATGTCGAAGGCCGATCTTACGCAAGCCGCCAATACGTTGTCGGTATGCATCCAGAACCGGATGACGGCGGAGGATCTGGCGTATGCCGACTTCTTCTTCCAGCCGCATTACAACCATCCGTGGAACCTGCTCAACAAGGCGGGGCATGCAGCCGAGCGGCAGCGTGCCGGGGCTGCTCCGAAGACGGCTCCGGAGACCGCTCCGGGTGAGGAAGTCCCGAATGGCGGCCACCAGCGAAAAACCGCATGAGCAGCGGCTTTCGTATTGTCAACAAGGCCGCATGTAAGGTATAATCGGTAAAAAGACAAAGGCAATGTTACCCGCTGAAAAAGTAAGGTACAACCTCGCGAGCAATCTTCGCGCCCGGTTGTGCCTTTTTTTGCATGTGACTTGCTTTTGCCATCTCTAGGGAGGCTTGCGCCGCATGAATCTTGAGTCCATTCTCCACCGTCCCAAGGCCAACTGGGCCTACGGCTACGACACCCGCACGATCCATATCCGCCTGCGCACCAAGAAAGACGACCTGAACGAGGTCATTCTCATCCATGGAGACAAATACGCCTGGGACCGCACCGTCTCGCGCCTCGTCATGAAAAAGCTGCCGAGCGACGACCGCTTCGATTACTGGCAGGCCGAGGTCCAGCCTTCCCTGCGCCGTCTCCGCTACTCTTTCCTGCTTCGCTCTGCGAGCGAAGAGCTGTACTTCGAAGAAAAGGGCTTCCGCGAGGATGAGCCGCTGGATCCGAACGGCATGTTCGACTTCCCGTATTTGAACGCTGTCGACGTGTACACGCCGCCGGCATGGGTGAAGGACGCCGTCTTCTACCAGATCTTCCCGGAGCGCTTCGCCAACGGCGACACATCCAACGATCCGGAAGGCGTGCTGCCTTGGGGCGGGGTTCCGAAGCCGGACAATTTCTTCGGAGGCGACCTGCAGGGCATCCTCGATCATCTCGGCCATCTCCAGGAGCTCGGCATCACGGCCATCTACTTCAACCCGTTGTTCCAGGCGACGACGAACCATAAATACGATACCTCCGACTACATGAAGGTCGACTCCCACTTCGGCACGAACGAGCTGCTCAAGCAGCTGGTCGACGCCTGCCATGAGCGCGGCATCCGCGTCATGCTCGACGCCGTATTCAACCATAGCGGCAAGGAATTCCTGCCTTTCAAGGATGTGCAGAAGAACGGCGAGAAATCCAAGTACGCCGACTGGTTCCACGTCATGGAATGGCCGATCGCGGTCAAGGACGGACTGCCGACCTATGAGACGTTCGCCTTCGAGCCGCTGATGCCGAAGCTCAACACGGAGCATCCGGAAGTGAAGGAGTATCTGCTCGGAGCGGCCAAATACTGGATCGAGGAAATCGGCATCGACGGCTGGCGCCTTGACGTCGCCAACGAAGTCGACATGCACTTCTGGCGCGACTTCCGCAAGACGATCAAGGCCGTCAATCCGGATGCCTACATCCTCGGCGAGATTTTCCACGATTCCTTGCCTTGGCTGCAGGGCGACCAGTTCGACGCCGTCATGAACTACCCGCTGACCAAGCTCGTCGTGGACTATGCCGCCAAGGGCGTCATCGACGGGCAAGTATTCGCCCACAAGATCGGCGAGCTGTTCGCCAGCTATCCGGACCAGGCCAATGAAGCCGCGTTCAACCTGCTCGACAGCCACGACACGGAGCGCCTGCTGACGCTGTGCGGCGGCAGCAAGGAAAGGATGAAGCTCGCCACCCTGCTCCAGTTCGTCTTCCCCGGCGCCCCTTGCATCTACTACGGCGACGAGGTCGGCCTGGACGGCGACGGCGACCCGGATTGCCGCAAATGCATGGAATGGGACGAGGACAAGCAGGACCGCGACCTGTTCCGCCACTTCCAGCAGCTGATCGCCATCCGCAAGGAGCATCGCGCGCTCCGCAGCGGCGGAACGCTCGGCTTTGTCCATGCGGCCGAAGGCGACGATCTGCTCGTCATCGAGCGCAAGGACGAGCATGACCACTTCCTGATCGCGGTCAACTCGGGCGGCGAAGCCGCTTCTGTCCTCCTGCCTGTGCAGCAAGGCCAATGGACCGAGCTTCTGGGCGGCACGGACCATGCCGCAACAGCCGGCAAGCTGAAGATCGAGCTGCCTGCGCACGGCTTCGCGCTGCTGCGCTCGGCGCCGCATACGAACCCGGTCGTCATCGGCTTGTAGGCCACGCCAAGGACTCCCCCATCATGCGGATGGGGAAGTCCTTTTTGCTTTGGCCGAATGATCGGCCTTCTCAGCCGGTCGGAAACTCCATTTCCGCCCAGCCGGGGGCGCTTTGTCCATGCTTGGGCCTTGCTCAGGGCGTGGTTTGTCCCATCCAGCCGCATGATTGCATTTTATTTCTTATTATATAATTAAATTGAAATTATTCCCTTAAGGAGGTTTTATTGTTGAAACTTATCCGAACAGGCAGCCTTTCGCTTCTAGTCGGCCTATTTGTCAGCGTCAGCGTTTCTCCTATTGCGACGGCTGCGCCAGCCTCAAGCCCCAGTGCCGATCTGCAGGCAGCCGCCATCCGAACCGTGCAGGATTATGTCCAGAAAGCCTATGGCCCCTATTACACGATCGATGCCTACGATTCCAATGCCAAGTCGTTCAGCATCGCGGACGGCAAGCTCAGCGCCCAAATCGACATTCATCTGGTCAAAACGCTGAAATCGAAATCTGTAGAGGAAATCCCATACGTTCAGGGCCTCATGAAAGGCGCTGAAACGCTCAAGCTGTCCAAAGACCGAAACGCCGCTCGAGCCGCGAGCTACGTGGAACAGCGGAAAAAAGAATTTCAGGAATACATCGGCGCCAAGCAGGAGCAGAACGACTCCTTCCTGCTCACGGCTCAAGTAAATGATGGGGCTATGGAAGCTTCCACGTTGAAGCTGGAGTTCCAGAACGTAGAGGAATGGATTCCGGCATCTGCATTCGTCCCGGCATCGCCATCCGCCCTCGCGCTGAGCGGAGTGCAGGATCTGTCCGCAGCCGCCTCGGATTCCATTTCCGTCAAGCCCTCGGCAGCCGTGGCGGCCGTCTCCTACGACCGTCTGGCCGCCCGGGATTACGCCAACAAATGGACTTCCGAACGATCGCCGGGAGACCCTGACCCCACCAAATACAATACCAAGGAGTACGGCACGTATTACGACAACGACTGCGCCAACTTCGTCTCGCAAGCGCTGAAAGCGGGCGGTATCCCGACCGATGCGACTTGGAAGCCTTACACGATCGCGTGGATAAATACGGGACAAAACAGAGATGACGGGCTTATGGATTACATGGTCGGAACGAAGGGGTATTTCAAGAAAGCGACAAAAACGACCACTGCGGCCGGAGGAATCATCAATGATGTTCAAGAAGGCAATTCCCATGTCATGATGGTTGTCGCCAATGACGGGACGACCATGACTTACAGCGCCCACACGACGGACCGGTTGAAGCATTCCTTCGCCACTTTCTCAACTTCTGCATATGAATTCTATGTTTTCAATTCCTAAGCGGAAACGGGCCAAGGGGGGAGGCGAAAAGCCTCCCCCCTTGGCCGTACGCCCGCCTGCAGCCTACTTGATGAACTCAAATGTCGACCAGAAACGGAAAGCTTCCTTGGCCATTTTTTGATAGGCATCCGTTTCTGTCTTGTCCTCTGGATCCCACTCCACATCCGTTGGAGGCGCAAAGACATATACCTGACCCTCCAGCTCGCCAAGAACATGAAGATTGGCATATTCGCCGATCACATTTTCTTTGTTGGCTTCCCATTCTTCTTTCGGCCTTGTGGAGATGGCAAAAACAATGCCTCCAAAACGGCTTTTAGGCACTCTTGTAAAGGATAAGATATCCTTATCAGCAGCCTTTTCGACCTCAAATGCATTCTTCCAGCTCAGCGGCATCGCCAGAGTGAACTTGTATGGCTCGTTTCGATAGACAAACACGTTTTCGCTCCGGTCATAGCTTTGCTTGTCCTTCGGCGCCGCTTTCAGCTCCGGCAGCTTCTCCTTCAGACGCTGGATGAACGTGACGGCCTCCGCCCGCGTCAAAGGCTTCTCTTTGCCGTAACCGGCTACCGTTTTCCGGCTCTGGCCGCTGGCCAGATCGGTGTCGAGCAGGTACTGCACGGAGTCGTCCTCGCCATAGTTCCGGCCGATAGCATTCACCGCCAGGCCTGCTGCCTGACCGCGGCTAAGGACGCCTCCTGCCGGGAGCAGCTTCCATCCCTTGCTTTTGGCATAGGAGACATAAGCGGCATCCCACGGGGAGCCGGAGCCGGGCTGCTTGAAGTCCGCCGGCTCATAAGCCCGCTCCAGCATCGCCAGCCACTCGCTCTGGGTGACGCTTTGAGCGGGGTGGAAGCTATGGTCGGGATACCCCGTTACGATTCCTTCTGCGACTGCCTTCTGAATGCTGCCGAAAGCCCAGTGGCTTTGCTTCACATCCGCAAAGCCTGCTTCCGCCGCCGTGACTTGACCCGCAATTGAGGCGCAGACGCTGAATGCGACCAGCGCCGCCAGACGTTTCTTGTTGAGTTTCATCCTTAACCCTCCATGGATTGGATTTGGGCCATTGCTCCTGGACCGGATGGCTCCCGGGTATACAGACAACCTCCCGATTTGCGTGATGAGATCGTGGCGCTTGCCGGACCGAGCTTGATCTTCAAACGCTTGATGAGCTTCAAGACTCCGCTCGGCTGAATGAATCCGCCCCAAAGCTCGGCGGCAAGAGCATGCTTGGTGATAAGCTTCCCTTCATGCCGAATGAAGTACGAGAGCAGGCAGGCTTCCTTCTCGGAGAGCTCCACCCGGATTTCCTTGCCATCGCCTACCCAGCATTGTTCGGGATGAAAAACGATTCCGCAGCCTACATCCAGGATACGGCCGGCAAACGAAGCCGGGGACTTGCCGACCTGTTCAGCCTCAGCTCGATGCTCCTCAAGCAAAGGCTGATCGTGGGGAGGCGGCTGATGAAGAATGTGTCTGACTCCCGCAACATGGGCCATGGCGGCCTCTTCCTCGGACAGCGTCTCGGGGACCATCAAGTAGGTTTCGATGCCAAGCTCCAGCAAACTCTTGAGATGAATCCATTCCTCCTCCCCCATGCGGTCGACGACAAAAATGACCAGGGTGTACTCTCCATCCTCCAGCAGCTTGCTGGCGGAATAAAGCATGCAGACGGCCTCGCGGAACAATCGGCACAAAAACTGTCCCTTCTCGAATCGGTCCGTGACCACGGCGATGGGCATCTTGCGACTCCCTTCTTCGGCTCGCCGGCGCTGTCCGTACTATTGACGCCGCAGCGGCCATCTATGTTTCTCTCTCAACTTAAATTTTTTCCCTAATAATGTTAATAGGACCAAAAAATCAATTTCATCAAAATCAAGTTCTAAAGTAGTAGAGGATGATACAAATAACATATTGTTAAATAATGGATGTCCAATTAAGGCCCGAACTCCCCCGATATCGAGATCGGCGGCAGCGGCGGCAGCTGCATTCGCATCGCGTTCTTGTTCTTCTCCGCGCGCCGCAGCATTCCATTTCCGGGCGGGCGGAGTCCGAGGCACCGCTGCTTCCTGCCATCAACCGGAACGAAGCACGCCGAAAAAGGCGCAAAGCGGCGATGTTCGCCAGCCGTGCACCTTGCCGTAAAATACGATCTGAATGGTCGAAGTGGATATTTCGAGCCGCGGGACTTGCCTGCCGCTGACGTTCTTATTCCGCTTCTTTGCCGTCGGCTTCGCTATCCTCATCCGCTTCGCCTTCATCATCCTCTTCCATGAACCAGAGCGGATCCATATTGTCCTCTTCGCCATTGTAGTTGATGAAGACCTCGTCGCCGGCCTTGATGTCCGTATAGGCGAAGAAATCGAAGCTGTGCGTGTCGAAGTTGATGTCATACGTGGCGTTGGGCGTATACGAGTGGTTGAACAGACTGCCGAACCCGAGCAGGATCGCCGTATGGTTGGCGCCGTAGTTATAGACGTAATCATCGAGAATCGTTTTTTCGATATGCTCGTGATCTTCATTGGGATAGGGAATGACGGGCGCGACATGGATCAGCTCGCCCTTCTTGATATCCTGCGTGGCGAATACGCCGCGCCGGAATTCTCCCCCGCTGATCGGCGAGGTTTTAACTTCGAGCATGCCTGTCACCTGAGCCTTCCAAAATGGATTGATGCCGGACGCCAGGCGCGATGGGACTGCGATATGGCGATGAGAGCGGCCGGCCTGAAAGCCTAATTGTACCTTATGGTCCCTATGATCGGCAAATGCGAACAGGACCGCAGGCGCCAAGCGCCTGCGGTCCTGTCTGTGCCCTTCAAGGCGGTTTATTTCAGCACTACGGTGCTGTAAGGAGCCATATCCAGCAGGCCGCCGGACAGCGCGCTATCCGGCGAGGTCGTGTGCGCGACGGCGGCAAAAGCCGCAGCCGTCGCCTCGTCCAGCTGCACCTTCTGGGCGGTGCCCTTCAGGTTGTGGACGACGAGCACGCGATCGGCGGCTGTCAGCCGCATGTACGCTTCGATGCCGTCCCCCTTTACGGTCGACGGCGCGATGCCGCCATCCCGCAGAGCGGGCTCGGAGACGCGCCACTGGATCAGCGTCTTGTACAGGCTCAGCAGCGAGGAAGGATCGTTCTCCTGCTCCTCGACCGTGACGCCCGAGGAGGCAGGATTCGCCAGATCCTTCTGCCAGTCCGTCTGGCCCTTGCCGCTGCCGGCCGAATGCCAGCGCATCGGGAGCCGCTTGAATTCGTCCCGCCCGGCGCCCTTCATGCCGAGCTCGTCGCCGTAGTAGATGAACGGGTTGCCCGGCAGCGTCAGCTCGATCCCGGCAGCCATCCTCGCATGCTCCGGACTGCCTGCCGTGCTGGCCAGCCGGTCGAAGTCGTGGTTGCCGATGAACAGGCCGTCCACAAAGGAGCCGCCCGAGCTTTTCTCGAACGCCTTGTAGACCCGATCCAGGCTGCCGGCGATGCCGGGCGCCCGCTCGGCGGCGACCGCGCTGCGGATGGAATCGTTCAGGTTGAAGTTGAAGGAGGAATCGAAGGCATGATCGAGATAAGGCGCGATCGTTCCCGGTCCGTCCCATACCTCGCTGATGAGATAGGCGTCCGGGTACTTCTCCATGATGCCCGTCCGGAATTCCTGCCACCACTTCTTGTTCTTCGCCGCTGTCTGCGGATCGGATTTCGAGGTGTTGAAGTCATCGTAGATATGCTTGGCCGCGTCGATGCGGAAGCCGTCCACGCCGGCGCTGAGCCAGAAGTCGGCGATCGAGATCATCTCGGCGCGCACTTCGGGATTGTCGTAGTTCAGGTCGGGCATGCCTTCCCAGAATACGCCGAGATAATGGCTGCCGTTCTTCTCGTGCCAGGCTTGGCCGTTGGTCGCGCTCACCGCCGCGGGCTTCTCGATGCCCTTGTCCTCGGCCCAAGTATACCAGTCCCGATGCTTGCTGGACTTTCCTTGGGCGGAGTCGATGAACCATGGATTGTCGGTGCTGCTGTGGTTCGCGACGAGATCCATGATGACCTTGATGCCGCGCTTGTGGGCTTCGTCCAGCAGGCGCTTCATATCGTCCATCGAGCCGTAATCCTTGTTGACGGCGCGATAGTCGGTCACGTCGTAGCCATGGTAGCTCGGGGACGGATTGATCGGCATGAGCCAGATGCCCTCCGCTCCAAGCTCCTTCACATAGTCCAGCTTCTCGGTGACGCCGTTCAGATCGCCGATGCCGTCCCCGTCGCTGTCATAGAACGAGCGGACGAATATTTCGTACCATACCGTGGAGGGCTGCTCGTCAACGGCGGCGGCAGCGGGAGAGGCCGGCGGAGATGCGGCCGGCGCCTTGCTTGGAGCGACGGCATTCTCCGCTTCCTTGCCGTTGTTGGCCGGATCGGAATCGGTGCCGGACCCGGATTCGCAGCCGGACAGCACCGTTGTCGCCAGGATGCCGGCGGCAAGCCATTTCGGCCAGCTCCTCATCCTTTGCTCGCTCCTGCGGTGAGGCCGTCGACGAAGAAGCGCTGCATGAACATGAACAGGATGGCGATCGGAGCCGCGATCAGGACGGAAGCAGCCGCGAACAGCGTGAAGTTGCTGTTCTGCATGGAAGAGATCTGCTCATACAAGCCGACCGCCACCGTGAAGTTTTCCCGGGTGCGGAGAACCATTTTCGCGAAGATGAAGTCAACCCAGGGACCGACGAACTGCGTCAGAGCCAGGTAGGCCAGCATCGGCTTCGAGAGCGGCAGCATGATCCGGAAGAAGATGGTGATGTTGTTCGCTCCGTCGATTCGCGCGGCCTCGTCGAGCGATCTTGGAATCGTATCGAAGAATCCTTTGGCCAGGAAGGCGCCCATGATGGGGGCTCCCATGGAGTAGACGAGCACGAGCGCGAAATGCGTATCCATCAGGTTCATCGACTTCAGCAGGATGTACAGGGCGATCAAGCTCATGAAGCCCGGGAACATGCCCAGCACGAGGACGACCGACAGCACGTTCTGGCGCCCCTTGAACCGGAACCGCGAGACGGCGTAGCCGGTAAGCAGCACGAGCAGCGTGCCGAGCACCATCGTCATCAGCGCGATCTTGAGCGTGTTCATGTACCAGTCCGCGAACAGGAAGCTCTTGGAGGTGAACAGCTCCCGGTAGTGGTCCAGAGTGAATCGTTCCGGAATCAGCGTTTTGCTGTACAGGGATTTGCCCGGCCGGAAGGAAGCGAGAACGACCCAGACGGTCGGGTAAAGCACGCATACGCAGGAAATGACGAGAAACAGGTAACTGAGGGAAAGCCGGAAGATTTTGCTTGTTTTACGGTTCATTGGATCATATCCTCCTCCCGGAACGAACGGGTTCTGCGGTAATTATAGATCGAGATCGACGCGACCAGGATGAAGATGATGATGCCGATCGCCGAAGCGAAGGCGTATTGGTTCTGATTGAGAGTCAGCTTGTAGAGCCAGGTAACGAGCAGGTCGGTCGCGCCGGCATACTGATAGTCGCCTTTGACCGGGTTGCCGTCGGTAAGCAGGAAGATCGCGTTGAAGTTGTTGATGTTGCCCGCGAACTGGGTGATCAGGATCGGCCCTGTCGAGAAGAGCACCATCGGCAGCGTGACGATGCGGAACTTCTGCCACATGCTCGCTCCGTCGACCTCGGCGGCTTCGTACATGTCCTTCGGAATGGTCGTCAGGATGCCCATGATCAGCAGCATGGAGACCGGGATGCCGACCCACATGTTGACGATGATGACGGTCGCCTTGGCCCACATCGGATCGGTCAGCCACGGCACCCTGCCTAGTCCGAAGTAGCCGAGATATTGGTTGATCGGGCCGAACTGACCATTGAAGAGGTTGCGCATGACGAGCAGCGAGATCATCTGCGGGATGGCGTACGGGAGAATCAGGATCGTGCGCCACAGTCCCTTGAGCTTGATATCGGATTGCTGGATGATCAGCGCGACGAGGAAGCCCCCGAAGTAGGTCGTAACCGTCGAAAGCACGGCCCAGATGATCGTCCAGATGAAGACGCCGTAGAACGTATGGCTCCATGTCTTCAGCGTGACGAGCTTCTTGAACGTGTCGAAGCCCACCCAATCGACCAGGCTCGCCGGCGGAAGGTGGTTGGGCGCGGAGAAGTTCGTGAAGGCGAGCATGATCATGAAGATGATTGGCATGACGGTGAGGAACAGGACGCCGATGCCGGGAATGACCAGGAACGCCTCGGCGAACTTGTTGTCTCGGATATAGGCAAGGGATTGGATGAAGCTGTTCGGCTTGCGGCCGGCTTCGATCTGGGAACCCACTTTGTAGGCGTCTTTGATATTGAGAACGTAGATGAGCAGGAACAGCGCGAACAGCAAAAGGACAATCAAGCCATCGATCAGCAGGATGGTCGAGTTGTCTCCCATGATTTTCTTTCCGATGTTGCGTTTGGTTTCGCCCAGCGTCCAGATTCCCCAGACGGCATGGCCGAGCTTGCTCGTAAAGAACGGCACAGCTGCCGCTTCGACGGCGAGCAGAATGAGTCCCTTGATCCATTGCCGGTTATAGAGCTGGCCGAGGCCCGCGCACAGCAGAGACAGCAGGGCTGCCATTCTTCCGCGCGTAGACGCCTGCGGCTTCTCTGTTTGTACAGCCGGTTGATAAGACATCATGCTTCTCTCCTTCTCCTAAAATGAAGGTTCACGCCTTCCGCGCGCACGGATGCGCGCGGGGCGGCGTGAACCTTTCTTTTGTGTATTTCTATATCGGTCTGCTTGGTTCCGGCGGTCGCCGGGGGAGAGCTTTAGCCGTTGCTTGCGATGAGCTCTTCGATTTGCTTTTTGGCATTGTCGAGAGCGGCCTTAGGATCTTTGTTGTCATTCCATACCGTCGTGAAGGCGGCTTCCATCGGAGACCACACGTTGTTCATTTCCGGAATGTTAGGCATCGGCTGCGAGTTCTTGAACTGCTCCATGAAGCCGCTCACGTACTCGTCGCCCGTGATTTGCGGATCGGCCTGAGCTTCCTTGTTCGTCGGAATGGAACCGACCTTGGAGTTCAGCAGCAGCTGGGCCTTCTTGTCGGAAGCGAATTCCGCGAACAGCTTGGCTGCGTTCGGGTACTGGCTGTAGGAGCTGACGTACCAGGCTTTGATGCCGGAGAAGGATACGGCCGGCTTGCCTGCGACCATAGGGATCGGAGCGACGCCGAGCTTGTCGCCGAGCGCTTCTTTGTACGTGCTCAGTTCCCAAGGACCGTTGATGTCCATCGCCACGTCGCCGCCGGTGAACAGGCCGCGCTTGATGTCGGGGTTCACGTCGCCGGTTTTGATCGGCAGGATCGCCTTCAGGCTTTGGTAGACCTTCATGCCTTCCAGGGCGCCCTCGTTGTTCATGCCGAGATCCGCCTTGTCGGTGCCGTTGTTGCCGAACAGGTAGCCGCCGGTGGAGGCGATGAACGGATAGTTGAAGTAAGTATTGCCCGCTTCCCACATGAGGGCGTATTTGTTTTTAGCCGGATCGTTCAGCTTGGAAGCCAGCGCGATGACGTCGTCGAAGCTTTTCGGAGCATCGGGAACGAGCGATTTATTGTAGTACAGGGCATAGGTTTCCGCAGCGCGCGGGTAGCCGTACAGAACGCCGTCGTAGCTTACGCCTTGAATGGAGTTTTCCGTATTGTTCGCGGTCGTTTCCGCACCGAACTCTTCGTTCGGCAGGATCATTTGTCCCGTCACCGCGCGGCCGAGGTGGTCATGCGGGAAGACGATGACATCGGCGCCGACGCCGGTGGGACCGTCCGTCTGGAGGCGCGTGACCTGATCCGTCGAAGCGACTTCGTCGATCTTGACCGGAATGTTGTATTTCGCCGTGAATTCCTTGGCGATCTCGTCGGTGAAGGGTCTCTCTTCTTTACTTTCCCATACGAGAAGGCTCGCTCCTTCTTCAGGCTGGATGGCCGGAGCATCGGCCGCGTCTGCGCCTGTGTTTGCTGCAGCGTTGGCTGCCGGTTCGTTGACGGCTCCCGTATTGCCGTCCGTGCCTGCATTGTTGCTGCTATCGTTGCCGTTGCCGCATGCGGCCAGTGATACGGACAAGGTGCATACCGTCGCGAAGGCGGCGAGTTTTTGCCATCTGTTCATTTTTTACTGATCCCCTTCCAGCTGGTTCGTTGATATTCCGATTGCGTCCTCCTGCACTCCACAGAAAAGGCGTCCATACGCCGGCATTTCCCTACAAAAGCGCAAACGTTTGTACGGAAGAAGAGTCTCGTTATCTTTAAAATGCCGTTTTTCGAACGATCGCCTGTTTGAAAGCGCTTCAAGTCAATCGGATTGATTCCATCATACCCGCCGCCTCATTCTCTTGTAAAAACGTTTGCACTCTTGTTTTCGGGCAATTTCGTTGGGAAACCTTTGGGAAACCGGTTTTTCGCTCTCTTATTCTTAGGTTTCCTTCTATTTGCTCCAAATTGCTGCAGTGGGATAACAATCCACCACTAACAGGAAGAACCTCGCTTGCATTTTTTTTGCTTCACGCTTACAATTTGCTTGATCCTCACACACAAACGTTTGCGCAGGTGACAAGGTAATGAACATAACGATCATTGATGTGGCCAAAGCGGCCGGAGTGTCGCCTTCGACCGTATCGAGGGTCATATCCGGCAGCACGAGAATAAGCGCAGCGACGTCGAAAAAGGTCAAGGCAATCATGGAGGAGCTCGGCTATCACCCGAACGCCATGGCCAAAAACCTCGTCTCCCGGACGACCATGACGATCGGATTGCTGCTTCCGCGCAATGCCGACGAGGCCTTCCTCGACATCTTCTTCCCGGAGGTTACGCGAGGAATTCTCAGCCAGGCGAACCGCTCCGGCTACGATCTGCTGCTCAAGACGGGCATGACGGAATGCGAGAAGGTCGAGGCCGTGACCAAGCTGGTCAAGGGCAGGCGGGTCGACGGCATCATCCTGCTGCAATCGCGCAACAAGGACGCGGTCGTCCGCTTCCTTCACGAGGAGAAGTTCCCGTTCGTACTCATCGGGCGCACGCCTGAATTCCCCGATATCATGACCGTGGACAACGACAACCGGCAAGCCGCCTATGACGTCACCAGGCATCTGCTGCAGCAGGGCCATACGCGGATCGGCTTTGTCGGGGGGCCGCTGGAGATGGTCGTCTCATCCGACCGGTTCGAGGGCTACCGTTCCGCCATGCAAGAGGCCGGAATCGAGCCGCGTCCCGACTGGTACCATATCGAAGCCTCCAAGCTCAAGGATGACGGCTACCGCGTCATGTCCATGCTCATGGGCACTCCCGAGCGGCCGACCGCGCTCGTCGTCATGGACGATCTCGTCGCGTTCGGCATCCTGAGCTCGCTCAGCGAGCTCGGCTACAGCGTGCCTCAGGACATGGCTATATTCGGCTTCAACAACAACCCGATGTCGCCGGTATCCTCGCCGCCGGTAAGCTCCGTCGACATCGGCGTCTACCAGCTTGGATTCACGGCCGCGCAAGCGCTGGTCGGCTCGCTCAAGGGGCAGCCGCAGGAGCGCCGCAGGACCATCGTCCCGCATCGCCTCATCGCCCGGGAATCTTCCATGCACTGGATCAACCCCAAATCCTGATTATTGTGGTACAATACGAAGACCTGCCTTTTCATGGCAGGTCTATTTTTATGAGCAGACACTTTTCCACCAGGCTGTTAAGTTGGTATCGGCAACATACGCCCCCGTGTCGCAAGGCTCCATCGGAGGTTACGAATCGCTATGATGCACCATGCTCCAACCCTTCGCGGCAAAATCCTTCTCTTCCTGACCATTCTCGGACCGATTGTCATTACGCAGGTCAGCTACACGGCCATGAGCGTGCTCGATACGATGATGTCCGGACGGGCCGGCACGAACGACCTGGCCGGCGTGGCCGTCGGCTCCAGCCTGTTCATGCCGATCATGACCGGGATGAACTCCATCCTGTTCGCCGTCACGCCGATCATCAGCCAGATGATGGGCCGAGGCCAATCGGACGGCATTTCCCGGCCTGTCGTGCAGTCGCTGTACTTGTCGCTGCTGATGACCGTTCTCATCGCGATTGCCGGCTTCCTCGCCGTCGAGCCCGTGCTCGGCCTGATGGGGCTGGATGCCGAAGTCCATCGCATCGCCCGGCAGTACCTGATCGGGCTCTCCATCGGGCTCGTGCCGCTGTTCGGCAGTTATGTGCTCCGTTACTTCTGGGAGGCGCAAGGTTATACCCGGCTGACGATGGCGATCATGCTGACCGCCATTCCGCTGAACGCCCTGCTGAACTACGGCCTCATCTTCGGCCACTTCGGACTGCCCCGGCTCGGCGGAGTCGGCTCCGGGTACGCGACCGGAATCACCTATTGGTTCGTGTTCGGCGTCAGCGTCTGGATGACGTTCCGGATGGAGGCGCTGCGGATCCACCGGTTGTTCGCGCGCTGGTACGCTCCATCCTGGAAAGCCTGGAAGGAGCTGCTCGGCATCGGCGTGCCGATGGGACTGTCCACCTTCTTCGAGGCGAGCATCTTCTCGGTCGTCACGCTGCTCATGGGCGGCATGTTCAGCACGGCAGCCATCGCGGCGCATCAGGCGACGCTCAACTTCTCGTCGCTGCTGTTCATGGTTCCGCTCAGCATCTCCATGGCGCTCACGATCATGGTCGCCTATGAAGCCGGAGCCGGCCGGCAGAAGCATGCCCGCCAGTATGCGATGCTCGGCGTCAGCCTCGCTGTCGGCTTGATGGGAACCGTAGCGGTCCTTCTCTACTTCTTCCGCTCGACGGTCGCGAATCTGTACACCCAGGAGCCGGAGGTCGCCTCCATGATGGTCACCTTCCTGCTGTTCGCGATCCTGTTCCAGCTGTCCGACAGCTCCCAGGCTTCGCTGCAGGGAGCCCTGCGCGGGTACAAGGATGTGACGATTCCGTTCGTCGTCGCGTTCGTCTCCTACTGGATCGTCGGCATACCGCTCGGCTACGGCTTGGCGAGATGGACGGAGCTCGGGCCTTACGGCTTCTGGGTCGGCATCACCGCCGGCCTCACGTTCGCCACGATCGGCTTCGCGGTCCGCTTGCGGCATATCCAGAAGCCGGGCAGGCTGGCGGCTGCTGCGCAGTCTTGATTCAGGCATGAAAAATAAGCGGCAGTTCAGGACGCTATCGTCCCGGCTGCCGCTTTTTGCCGTCCATCGGAGGCGTCATCCGTCGCCTTCCGCCGAATGGAGGCGGTCGTAATCCTGCCGCGCCTGCTCAACCGTCGAATAATGCTCCCGGGTCCATTTCTTGAGCTCCTGCATGGGCAGCAGCATCGTCCGGCCGAGTGCCGTCAGCTCATAGGTGACCACCGGAGGGATCGACGGCTCCAGTTCCCGCCGGACCAGCCCGTCCCGTTCCAGCTGCCGCAGCGTCTGAGTGAGCATTTTCTTGGAGATGCCCTCGATTCTCCTGCCCATTTCCCCGTAACGGACGCTTCCTTCCTCCAGCGCATAGATGACCAGCGCCGACCACTTGCTCGCGATGATCTCCAGCACCTTGCTGTAGGAGCAAGCCGTGACGGATATGTCGGGCTGCTTGGCCTGGTTGGCCTGGTTGGCACTCTCGGCTGCCACAATCTTCGCCTCCCATGCACTTTTTTGTTCCCAGCACACTTTGAAGTGCCTACTTTCTTCATTGTATTTCTTGCCTTATGGTATGTCTATCCCACTTCAAAAGGAGCGACTGCACCATGAAAACCTATGAGATCCAAGGCGGCTTCGGACTTCAGCACCTGCAAGCTGCGGAGCGCGGGCTGCCTGCGGCCGGACCCGGCGAGGTTCTGGTCAAAATCAAGGCCGCCACCCTCAACTCCAGAGATATCGGCGTCATTGAAGGCTATTACCATCCGGATGCTCAGCTTCCGCTCATCCCGGTATCCGATGGCGCAGGCGAGGTGGCCGCGCTCGGAACGGGCGTGTCCGCCTTCAAGCTCGGCGACCGGGTTGCAGGCATCTTCACCCAGAGCTGGATTTCGGGAGAGCCGACGCGGGACAATTGGAGCAGCACGCTCGGGAGTCCTCTGAACGGCATGCTCGCCGAGTACGTCGTGCTCCCGGAGAAGGGGCTGGTGCATGTTCCTGCCCATTTGTCGGACGAGGAAGCGGCCGCCCTGCCGTGCGCCGGCGTCACGGCCTGGCAGGCAATCGTCGTGGAAGGCGGGGTGAAGGCAGGGGACACCGTCGTCGTGCAGGGAACCGGCGGCGTCTCTCTGTTCGCCCTCCAATTCGCCAAGCTGCAGGGAGCCGTCGTCATCGCCACCTCGGGCAGCGATGAGAAGCTGGAGCGGGCTCTGCGGCTGGGAGCCGATCACGGAATCAACTACAGGCGGAATCCCGATTGGGACCAAGCGGTGCTGGAGCTGACGGACGGCCGCGGTGCCGACCATATCGTCGATGTCGGAGGCTCCGCCACGCTCAACCGGTCCATCTCCGCGCTGCGGGTCGGAGGCCGGATCAGCATCGTCGGCCTGCTCTCCGGCGGCAAGGTGGAAGGGCTGGAGCTCGTGCCCGCCATCCTGCGCAGGGCGCGTCTGCAGGCCATCAATGTCGGCAGCCGCGAGCATTTCGAGGCGATAAACCGCGCGATCGCGGCCAGCGGGCTGCGTCCGGCCATCGACAGGGTGTTCCCTTTCGGGCAGGCGCCTGAAGCGCTGCGGCATCTGGCCGAAGGCTCCTATTTCGGCAAAATCGCCATCAAATTCTAAGAACGGATATGCCGAGACGGCGATGAAGAGCCTATCCGCACCCCGCAATGGGAGAGCGGCATCGGCGCAGCCGGATCGGCTTTATGGGCATGCCGGGCAAGCAGCGGCCGTTCGGGACGGAATCGTCCCGGCGGCTTTTTTGGCTCCCCGCTTCTGCCGAGAGACGATAGCCGCACTGCCTTCCGGTCGGCGCATACCCGTTCCGGAGTCCGCTTTACACGATTATCCAATTGAGATACCATTCATGCTAGGACCCGCAAATGCAGTCATCGCCGCCCGGCATGAGGCATGCCGGAACCGCTTGGATCACTCGGCTTGAAAACGCATCCATTTCCGCGTCATTCGTTTTTCATTCTCGCTCGGGGAGGAATCGAACCATGGAACATCAAGCTCGTCTGCCAAGAACGACACCGGAGGCGCAGGGCATTCCGTCCGCTGCGGTCATCGGATTTCTGGACGCCGTTCGCGAACGGCAGCTGGAGCTGCACAGCTTCATGCTGATTCGGCGCGGACAGGTGGCCGCTGAAGGCTGGTGGGCGCCGTATCGGCCGGAATACCCGCATATGCTGTTCTCGCTCAGCAAGAGCTTCACGTCGACTGCGATCGGATTCGCGGAAGCGGAAGGACTGCTGTCGGTCAACGACCCGGTCATCGGCTTCTTTCCGGACGAAGCGCCTGAGACGGTGCCGGACAACCTCGCCGCGATGGAGATCCGCCATCTGCTGATGATGGGGACGGGGCATGCCGCCGACGTGACCGGCAGCGTGCAGAAGGACGACAACTGGGTCAGAGGCTTTCTGCAGGAGCCGGTGGAATACGCCCCCGGCACGCACTTCGCCTACAACAGCGCGGCGACTTACATGCTCGCCGCCATTCTTCAGCAGGTCACCGGCCAGTCCCTGCTGACGTATCTGAAGCCGCGTCTGTTCGCTCCGCTCGGCCTGTCGGAAGGAACATGGGAAACATGTCCGCGCGGAATCGCGGCCGGCGGCTGGGGCCTGAGCCTGACGACCGAGGACATCGCCAAGTTCGGCCAGCTGTATTTGCAGCGCGGGGAATGGCAAGGCGAGCGGATATTGCCCGCAGCTTGGGTCGAGAAGGCGACGGGCTTCCAGATCGGCAACGACGACGGCCGCGCCAACGACTGGACGCAAGGCTACGGCTATCAGTTCTGGCGCAGCCGTCACGGCGCCTACCGGGGCGACGGCGCATTCGGCCAGTATTGCCTGGTCATGCCGGAGCAGGAGGCGGTGCTCGCCATCACCTCCGGAGTGGCCGATATGCAAGCCGTGCTGGACATCGTATGGGATAAGCTGCTGCCTGCCCTGTCCGGCAGCAGCCTGGAGCCGGATGAATCGGGGCAGGCTGAGCTTGCCGAGCGGCTGAAGGAGCTGCGCATCGATCCGCTGCAGGCTGGAACGTCCTCCCCGAATGAAGCCCAGCTGGAAGGGAAGGTCTTCCATCTGGAGCCGAACGAGCTGGAGCTCGGAACGATCGGGCTGCGCTTCGCGGAGCAAGGAGCCGAGCTCGTGCTCGGCAGCAGCAGCCGCGATGATCAGGCGGTCCGTTTGGGACGCGGCAAGTGGGAGGCGGCCCGCATTTGCCTCGGCCAAGTCAAACAAGGCGCCGTACAGCGCGTGGAAGGCAGCTTCGCATGGAGGGATTCCGATACGCTGCGCATTGAGCTGATGCTCGTGGAGACGCCGTTCACGTATGTCTTTGAATGCCGGCTGGACGGGGAAGCGCTCGAGCTGCAGTTCTCGGCCAACGTCGGCTGGGAGCCCGGCAAGGTTCTGAAGATCGCCGGACATGCGGCTGCGATTGCCTGAGCGGAGTGTGCAGCCGCTAGGTTTTGACCCACAAGCTTCTAGCTGAGCCCTGATATCCTTGGCAGGCAATCCATTCTCGAGAAAAAGGCAGCCGTTCATTCGGCTGCCTTTTTCGGCATCTTTTTCAGTTCGGGGAGCGGGATGCCCGAACGGCCCTTTCAGCTGTTGTCCCTTGCCGATAAGCGCCCGAACGCATATCCTTTAGCACAACAACCGAAGGAGCAGGATGATGGCAAAAACGGCAAGGAATTCAGATCGGCTCACTCTAATCCTGCAAAAAGGAAATCGGCGCATCGTCGCCAAAGCTCCGCTGGCCGGCATCGGCCGGCTCGTATTCGTGTTCAACCGCCAGTTCACCAACGCCCCCAACACGACCCAGATCGCGAGCGGAGCCGGACGGAGCAGCGCGGCAGGCAGCAATGCCGCAATCAATTCGCCCTACACCCGTCAGCAGCAAAGCGTAGGCGCCGGCGGAAAGGCCATCAACAAAGGGGCTGCGGGCCGCTCTTCCCGAGTGTACTCCCCGCCATTCATGCAGCAGGCGCGCAGCATAGGCGGCAAGGAGGTCGTCATCATCGTCAACGATCAGGTCGTCAGGCTGCCGAAAGGATCCCCGAGTTCCTCGGCTACCCAGATCGCGAGCGGAGCCGGAAGGTTCAGCACCGGCGGCACCAACTCCACGATCGAGAGCCCGGGCTCATTTCAGCAGGACGCGGTCGGAGGCGGCGGTACAGCGGTCAACAAGGGGGGCGGCAAGCGCAAGCGGAGCCGGTCCAGGAAGTCCTGACCGCAGCCTGCATGCCAGGTCCGCAGATGCGGTCTCCCCAGTATCAGAAAGAGCCCTGCGGCGGAATCTTTCCGCGGCGGGGCTCTTTCTCTTGCTCACAGGGAAGGATCGTTGGCAATGACGCCGTCAACTCCCTTTCCGATCGCCTGTTCCATTTCCCTTCTGCCCGATATCGTCCAGACCATGACGCGGCCGCCGGCCTCGTGGATTTCCTTCACGACTGCGGCATCAGCCAGGCCCGACTGGATATTGACGGAGCTGAACTCCGTTCCCAGCGCCTTCCAGTCTATTTTGAACCCAGCTGGTGGCTTCTCCGCCTCCGGCTCCCGTACGAGAGCCGCCGCCGGAATTCCCGGGAGCCGTCCGTGCACGCGCCGCAGCGCCTCGAGGTCGAAAGACTGGAGCGCGAGCTCTCCGCGTCCTTCATAAGGCTCAAGCAGCCGGACCAGCTCATCTTCCATGCCGGGATAGAGCTCCGGATCCTTCAGCTCGACGAGCAAGCCGATTCGGCCGAGGAAGCGGTCCAGGACATCCTTCAGCTCGGGAATCCGCTCCCCCGCGAATTCCTTGCCGAACCAGCGTCCGGCATCGAGCTGCCGAAGCGCAGCGAGGTCATGGTCCTGCACTCGGCCTTCCGCGCCGGTCGTCCGCTTCAGCGCTTCGTCGTGGATGACGACGAGCGCTCCGTCCCGGCTTTGGCGGATGTCGAGCTCCAGCCAGTCGGCTCCATGGCGGCGGGCCAGCTCGAAGGCAGCCATCGTATTTTCCGGCGCGCCGTGCGAGGCGCCCCTATGGGCGACGACGAGCACCGGGTGGCGCTGCGGAACCGTGGCGGAGATGAGCAGAAGCGAGCAGGACGCCAGCAGGGCAAGCCTCGGCCCTCTGCCGGACAGCCAGCCGGACAGCCAGCCGGGCAGCCGCTCCGGCAGCCGGCTCCATGGAAGCCTGCGCTCCCGTTTCATTTGACCCCGTTATAGACGAAAGCCTGGATGATATGCCGCTGAGAGGCAATAAAGACCGCGAGAATCGGAGCGACAAGGATGAGATTGCCCGCCATGAGCACGTTCCAGGTCGCGACTCCCTCTACTTCCCTGATTTTGGCGATGGCCAGCGGCAGCGTGCGGGCCGTCTCGTTCGTCGTCATGACGAGCGGCCAGAAGTAATCGTTCCAATGCGCGATGAAGCTGAACAAGGCGAACGTCACGAGCACCGGCTTGACCATCGGCAACATGAGACGCAGGATGATCCGGCCCTCGCTGGCCAGATCCAGCCGCGCCGCCTCGATCAGCTCGTCGGGAATCTGCATGAACGCTTGGCGCAGCAGGAAGATGCCGAAGGCGCTGGAGGCGAAGGGCAGGATGAGGCCCAGATGCGTGTTGAGCAGGTTGAAGGCGCTCAGCTCCAGATAGACGGGGAGGAAGATCAGCTGCGCCGGAATCATCAGCGTGACCATCACGATGCCGAACAGCAGCCTCGAACCGGCGAACCGGTACCGGGCGAACGCATAGGCGGCCGGAATGATCGTCAGCATCTGGAGCAGAAGGATGCCGACGGCGATGACGATGCTGTTCGCTGCATAACGCAGGAACGGTCCCGTATTCCAGGCGGCCGTGTAATTCTCCCAGATGAGATTCCGGGGAATCCATACGGGCGGGAAAATCATCGTTTCCGGCAGCGTCTTGAACGACGTGGAAATCATCCATGCGAACGGCATGGCGAATACGAGCACGAGCAGCAGCATGCAGGCCCGGTTGAAGCCGGCGAGCAGCAGCCTGCCGGACGCCGCCAGCCGCATGCGGGCACGCGGCTCCGACTTGGCCGCTCCGGCCCCGGGCTTGCCGAGGCCCAGCTGGGCCTGCTGGATTCCTTCCTTCATTGGATGCCGCTCCTTTCTCTGTTCAGCGATAGTGGACTTTGGCGGACAGCAGGCGGAAGTACAGCAGCGTCAGGACGCCGACGATGAGCAGCAGGATGACTCCCGCGGCAGAGGCGTATCCGATCTTGAAAAAGCGGAAGCCGTATTCATAAATGTAGTACACGAGCGTATTGGTCGCATTCACGGGACCGCCTCCGGTCATGATCGCGATCGTCTCGAACACCTGGAACGATCCGATCATGTTGATGACGACCAGGAAGAATATCGTCGGCGACAGCATCGGCAGCGTCAGCCGCCGGAACGTGGTCAGAGGCCGCGAACGGTCGAGCGAAGCGGCTTCGTAGATGTCCGCCGGAATGCTCTGCAGGCCGGCGATGAACACGAGAGCGTTGTAGCCGATCCCTTTCCAGACAGCCACCAGCACCAAGGAAAGCAGAGCCGTGTCGGGATGAGACAGCCACGGAAGCCCGCCGATGCCCGCCCAGCCCAGGATGCCGTTCAGCAGTCCGTACTCCGGATCCATCAGCCAGCTCCAGAGCAGCGAGATCGAGACGAGCGAGATGATATGCGGCGTGAATATCGCTCCCTGCACGAAGCCATGGAACCAGCCGCTGCGGTTCAGCCACAGGGCGAGCAGCAAGGAGATGCCGGTCGTCAGCGAGACGACAAGCGCGGTGTACAGCGATGTGTTGCCGAGCACCTTGCGGAAATCCTCGTCCGCCAGCAGCTCCCGGAAGTTGGCCAGGCCGACGAAGGCCTTGTCGGGGCTGACGAAGTTCCAGTCGAAGAGGCTGAGGTAGATCATGTAGAAGATGGGATAGATGAAAAACAGCGAAAACACGAGGATGGCCGGCGCGACCATGCCATAGGGGCGAAGCTTGTCCCAGGCGGTCGTCATGATCGTCCTCCGGCTCCGGCCGCTGTCAGGATTCCGCCGCCAGCGGCCTCCCTCCACTCGTTCAGGCTGCATTCGACCCGGTTCCCTCGGACATCGAAAGCATGCAAAGCCTCGGCCGGGATGGCGGCGGCCGCCCATTCCACCGTTTCCATCGGCCTCAGGAACGTTTTGACGGAAACCAAGGCGCCGCTGGCAAGCTCAAGCTGGTAGATCTGCTCCGCTCCAAGGCTTTCCCGCGTCGCGATCCGCCCCCTCAGCATGATGCCCTCCGTGCCGTCCGGCGGATTCAGCACCGCATGCTCCGGGCGGAATCCGGCATAATGGACGCCCGGCATGGCCGGAATGCCGAGAGCATGCATGTCTTCCTGCAGCAGCACATTCATGGGAGGCGTCCCGATGAACTGCGCGGTGAACAGATTGGCCGGCTGCCCATAGATCGCCATGGGACCGTCCGCCTGCTGGATTACCCCCTTGTCCATCACCACGATCTCGTCTCCCATCGACATCGCCTCGACCTGGTCATGCGTGACATATACAAACGTCGTCCCGAGCCGCTTGTGCAGCTGGATCAGCTCCGTCCGCATCTGGCTGCGCAGCTTGGCATCGAGATTGGACAGCGGTTCGTCCAGAATGAACACCTTCGGCTGCTTCACCATGGCGCGGGCGAGAGCGACGCGCTGCCTCTGTCCGCCGGAGAGGCTCTGCGGCTTCTTGTCCAGATAGGGTGTCAGCCCCACAAGCTCGGAGATATCGCCGATCAGCCGCTCCCGCTCCGGCTTCGCGACACCCTTGTTCTTGAGTCCGAACTCGATGTTGCCGCGCACGCTCATCGTCGGATACAGCGCATAGTTCTGGAATACCATGGCCACGTCCCGCAGCCCCGGCGGCGTGTCGCTCACGCATTTCCCGTCGATCCAGATCTCGCCCTCCGTCTGCCGCTCCAGCCCGGCAACCATTCTCAGCGTCGTCGACTTGCCGCAGCCGGAAGGTCCGACGAGCACCGTGAACGAACCGCTTCGGATCGTCAGATTGAGATTCTCGATGACGGCTTCCTGCTTGAATTTCTTGCCGATGTTCCGCAGCTCGATCTGCGCCATAGGCCTCTCCCCCCTTATCCTTGCCTTCAATAGCCGATTGCTGCTCCGGTTTGTCTAAGCCCGGCCTATTTCGACAGCAGCTTGTCCGCCTTCTTGGCCGCGTCGTCCATCGCTGCCTGCGGGGTCGTCTTCGGATCGAGGATCGCCTTCTCGATGGCAGTCCGTACGATTCGGGCCACCTCCGGATACCCGTTCTCCATCGGGCGCGGCCTTGCATATTGAAGCTGGTCGACGGCCACCTTGAACTGCGGATACTCCTTGAAATGCGTCTGCAGCTCTTCGCTCTGAACGGCGGACACACGGGTCGGGAGATAGCCGACATGCTTGTGCTGGTAGATCGTATTCTCCTTGGAGGTCATCCACTTGAGGAATTCCCAGGCCGCTTCCTTCTCTTCCCCGCTGCTCTTCGAGGTGATGACGAGCTGGCAGCCTCCGGTCGGCACGCCGTAGGATTTGTTCGCCGGCATGAAAGCCGTCTCGAGCTCGAAGCCGTTGCCCTTGGCGATCTCCAGGCTGCCGGTGACGCCTGCCGTGGAGCCGAACTTGAACGCGGACAGCTGGTTCGCCCAATCCTTGTCCGCCGTGGCGCCCGCTTCGTCGCCTACCGGAATTTTGATCAGCCCTTCGGCAACAAGCTTTTTCCAGAATTCTACGGGCGCTACGCCTTCAGGAGAGTTGAACGCGGCCTTCTTGCCGTCCTCGCTCAGCATCCGGCCTCCGCTCTGGGCGACAAGCGCCTCGTAGAACCAGATGTCGGCCGGCACCGTCATGCCGTTCTTGCCCTTCTCCTTCAGCACGCGGGCATACTGCTCCAGCTCATCCCATGTCTTCGGCCCTTGCGGATCGAGTCCGGCGTCCTTCAGCATCGTGACGTTCTTGTAGAGGATCGGCGTGCTGCGCATGAAGGGGAGCCCGTACAGCTTGCCGTCGACATAGGCGTTGCCCATGAGGCCGGGATTGAAATCGTCCAGCTGCAGCTGGTCCTTGTCCCGGTCCGCATAAGCCGTCAGCTCCTCCAGCATGCCGGAGCGGGCGAATACTCCCGTGGAGGCGATCTCCAGATCGGTGACGGCGGGAGCATGTCCGGCAGCGAAAGCCGCCTGCACCTTGGCATGAAGGTCGTCGTAATTGCCCTGATGCTCCGCCACGACCTCGATCCGGTCCTGGGAAGCGTTGAATTCCTTGACGAGATGCTGCTTGGCTTCTTCGATCTTGTCTCCGAAGGCGTACCAATATCTGATCGTGATCTTGCCTTCGGATGCAGCCGATCCCGCCGCTGCCGCATTCGAGCCGCCTTCCGCCTCGGCGGTTCCTTTGTTGTCCCCGCCTGTGCCGCAAGCGGCAAGCGCCGCGGAGAGCAGGATGGACATCGCTGCGGTCATCGTTTTTCTTGCCATGATACGGATCCCCTCCAAGATATGGTTTGATCCGGCCGGAGCGCAGGTGCGCAGAAAAAGAGACCTTAACCGTACCGCGGATATCGATCCGCGGCGGGTTAAGGTCTCTCCAGAGGTTCCGACCGTTTCTATTTACTTGTACAAGCCCAGTATAGGCCCGGTATGTCAATTGAACGTCAACGCCATGCGAAGAATACGTGAAGAGGCCCGGCCTAGCTCGATCGTTCCCATCCGCTGCCCGAAAACCCGGAATAGTCGGCCCGCCACAGCCTCGGATCGGAGGACGAGATCGCGGCAGCTCCATAGTCCAGGCATAGCCGGCCTTGACAGGGCTCGCTGAGCAGCCCTCCGGTAATGATCGGCACGTCCGCGAACCGGCGTACGCGCGCGATCATTTCCGGAATGCGCGCAGGCATCAGCTCGACGACGTCGGGCATCGTCTGCTCCAGGCTGCCGGATATATTGCTCAGTCCTTCGCTGTCCACGAGAAAGAAGCGCTGCACGGTGAGCAGGCCCCGTTTCTTGGCGGCCCTGATTACGCTCGTCTTGGTCGAGACGATGCCGGCCGGACGTATCGTCTTGGCCAAATAGTCGATGCCGTGGGAATCCGTGCTGAGCCCGCCGATCTTCTCCAGATGGAGAAAGACCGGTATGCCGTGGCTGCGGAAAACATCGACGTACGAGCCCAGCACGCCGATATGCCCCATCAGCAGGAACACGCCGGACAACCGGCTGCGCAGCTCCAGCGCATGCTCGATATGCTTGGGCTGCTTGAGCGAGGCGATGATCCTGCGTTCTTCGAGCAGGCTGCGGAACTGTTCGGCATTCATCCCGGCAGCACGGAATCCTTGAGGGGGATGGCGAGCTCGCGGTCCCTGTGCAGTCCCTTGGCTCCGAGAGTCGGAGTGAAATGCCTCATGTGCCGGTGGATGATCGGCAAGCCCCCGATGGCTTCTTCATCCGTCACTTCAACGGCGCGGACCGCAATCATTTCCGGCTCGACATCCACGATGCGGAAGGACGGAACATCCAGGCATGCGGACAGCTGGACGAACGACCATTGGCCGCGGACCGCGATGGAATCGACATGGGTATGCCCGTTGAAGTAGACGCCGACGCCTTTCTTTTTTCGCAGGATGCTCCACATGTCGATATCAGGGTGAATGGAGCCTTTATCCGTTTCGGAGCGTGCGGTCGTGGCGTAGACGGGATGATGGCCGAAGACGAGAAGAGGCCGGTCTCCCGAAGCGATCACGATCTCTTCCAGCCAATCCAGCTGCTCCGGATCGACCCAGCCTCCCCAATCCTCATAATCCTGCTCCTTGGCCGTATCGAGGAAAGCGAGGACGGCATGGCCGGCGTCGAAGGCATGATACCGCTGCTGGCCGGATAGGTCCAGCACCTCGGCCCGCGTCTGCGCGTACAGGTCGTGATTGCCCAGGACATGGATGAAGTTCCGCGGCTTGCTCCTCAGCAAGCCGTATATCTGCCGAAGCTCCTCGGCCGTTCCATAGTTGGTCAGATCCCCCAAGGAAATGTGCAGGTCCGCGTCCGCTTCCAGAAACTCGTCCAACAAACCGCTGTAGAAAGCAGCATGCGCATCGTGCAGTCCCGGTACCGACCTGTCACATTCATGATAATGAAGATCTCCCATCACGATCAATCTCACTGTCATCCGCTCCTCCCGGCAATGCATGATTGATTTCCAATTTAAGGGTAACGGTTGAGTGTCCCTTATTCGTCAACGGGAGGTAGAGATTTGGTAAAGGAAACCATCGTGAAATCCCGGCACCGGCCGGCCTGTCATGCAGGGAAGGAAGAGAATGGCTGATGCCGTGCGGCTCATTTCGCGGATGCCGCCTTGCCGGTAGAACGGCCGCGGAACCCGTATTTCCAGGCCGCGTAATTCAGGCCGATCAGCGCCGCGGAGAATATCCATACCGAATACGGCCATCCTGCCGCACGAATCCCGAAGTGGATGCCCCCGAACGCCGCCAAAATGACGAAGAGCAGGAATGCCTGCAAGCCGTTCTGGCTGGAGCTTCCCGCCGGAAACGGCTCCGAGAACGGCAGCTTGCGCGGAAGGATGAGGTAGCAGACGACGGCGAACAGCAGCAGCGAGAGGAAGACGGCAATGAGATCGGGAACAAAAGCCTTGCCGAACAGCAGCAGAAAGACAACCGCTGCAACGGCGAATACGGGAAGGAACAGCTTGATGAGGCTGGCAAGCACCGCGCCGCGGTGGACGGCCCCCGTCTCCTCCATCGGAGATGTCGAGTAGATCCAGGCCGCCTTATGGCGGGAGGAGAAGGACAGAAGCGTCAAGAGCGTCGGAATCGCGAGCCCGGTTCCGTACAGCATCAATCCCCAGACGACGGACAAGCTGTCCAGTCCTGCCTTGAGCTGGCTCGCCATGAAAATGAACGGGACGACCATGGAAAAGCCTACGGACGGGTAAACCTTCAGCTTGAACTCTCTTTCCTTGCCCATCATGGCGCAGGCGAACCGATAGAACGCTCTCTCCCGGGGGTTTCGGATCAGCAGGTCGCCGATAAGCTCAAGCGGACGGAACGCCGACCTGCGCTTGCCCGCTCCTCCTCCTTGCGTCAGCTTCTGGACCTGCTGCTCGAATTGCGGCAGCATGAGGACATACAGCAGCACGGACAGCAGCGGAACAAGCAGGGCGCAGGCTGCAAAGACGTAGGAGATGCCGCCGTTTCCCTGAAGCAGCCCGAAAGGAGCGCCGAACCATACAGGCGGCGCCAGCAGCCACCATCCTCCCGGCTCGAAGCCGGCTCCCAGGGCAGAGAAATCAAAGATGCGGATCATGATCTGGTATCCGACCATCAGCCCGACCGCGAGCGCGATCTGGATGTAGTTGATCATATCCTTGAGCCGCTCCCCATCCCATAGGCGGAGCACGGCATAATAGACAGCCGCCGTGAGGGAGATGTCCAGTCCGGTCACCAGCATGATCTCCAGCAGGAACACCAGCCCCGCGGCCGCTCCCTTGAAGACGAACACCGCCATCAGCGGCAGCGCGACCAGAGAGGCGGTGAGCAGGAAGAGATAAACGATGATATGGACGGTCTTAGCCATCCCGAACGTGCGTCCGTCCACCGGCTTCGTCCTCAGGATCGACCGGTCCCGGGTATCCAGCATGACCGATGAGAAATCCGCTATCATCGCCGTCCCCTGGAAAAACATCAGCAGCGTGAACACGAAGGTCATGCCGGCCAGGCTATCGTTCAGAAAAAGAAAGGGAATCATCGCCAGGCTCATGAGGACGTACAGCCAGTTGACCGCAAACGGCGACTTCTCCGGCTTGTCCGCGGAAGGCTTCTTGGATTTCCCTATCGCTTCCAGGACGCCGTTCGGCTTGCGCCCGTCCATCGTCAGCTTGATCCTTACGATCGTGCGAAGCGCCGGGTAGTCGATGCCTGCACGGCGGAACATGCCGCTGAACCTGTCCAGCAGCTTCATTATGAATTCATGCATCAGCTGTAGTCCTCTTGAACCGCCTGGACGATCCTCCCGGCGATCTCGGCATGCTCGGTGAAGCCCGTCAGGTCGTTGAAGATCTGCTCCAGCGAGCCTTCCGCTCCCTGCGCCTTGAGCTCGGCGAAGCTTCCGTCCGCGGCGATATGCCCGTCATGGAGGAGCACGATGCGGCTGCTGATCTTCTCCACGACGTCCATGATATGCGAGGAATAGAAGATCGTCTTGCCTTCGGCGGCAAGCTGAGCGAGGATCTCCTTGACGATCATGACGCTGTTCGCGTCCAGTCCGCTGAGCGGCTCGTCCAGGAACAGCAGGTCAGGATTGTGGAGCAGGCTGGCGACGAGCATCACCTTCTGCCTCATTCCTTTGGAATACGAATCGATCCGGGAATCATACACCTCTTCCATCCCGAACAGGCGCATCAGCTTGGCTCCCTTGTAATCGGCGTCCTCCGGCTTCAGTCCGTACAGCTCGCCGCAGAAGGTCAGGTATTCCCTCGCGCTGAGCGTATCGTAGATTTCGGCCGTTTCGGGCACATAGCCGATGCGTCCTTTGTAAGCCGACGAGCCGTCGGACAAATTATGTCCAAGCACCTCGATCTTGCCGCCGTACCCGGTTTCAAGTCCGAGCATGAGCTTGACCGTCGTGCTTTTGCCCGCGCCGTTGGGGCCGATATATCCGATGATCTGGCCGGGATAGACTTCCAGGTCGATGCCCTTCAAAACAAACTTATTGCCGTAATTCATCCGCACGTCCTGCAGACGGATGACGGCTTCTCCAAGCTCATTGGCCACTGCAATCAACCGCCTTTTGAGAATTTTGGGATGGAAGCTTATGCTTGCGTGTGCGCCTCGGGACGGCGATCAGGCCATTCCCGACAGACAGCGCGATGAGCTGCGGAAAATACGGGCAAGCCGCCTCATGCCCGAATGGCATGATCGGCCGTTCCGGCACCGCCGCCCGATCCGAACAGCTGCTCCATATAGCCGTTCAGGAAGATGCCGCCGGGATCCAGCTCTTTGCGGACCGAGAGGAACGAGTCCCAGCGGGGGTACAGCCCCCGCAGCCCGTCCGCGTCCAAAAAATGCATCTTGCCCCAGTGAGGCCTGCCGCCATGCCGCAGGAAAATGGCTTCCATCGCCCGGAAATACGCTTCATGCGGCATGCCTTTGTACATATGGACGGCGATATAAGCGGAATCCCTTCCGTAGGCCGGGCTCAGCCAGATGTCGTCGCCTTTGGCGTAGCGGCATTCCACCGGAAAATGAACGTCGTACCGGCTGCGATCCATCTCCTCCCGCATCTCCCGGATGACGGAAGCCATCGCTTCCGCAGGCAGATTGTATTCCATCTCCACGAAGCGGACCGAGCGCTCCGTCGAGAACAGGCGGTGGCTGTAATTGACCTTGCGTCCGACCGGGACCTGGGAGGCGGAAAACCGGCTGACGGAAGCGCTGACTCGAGGACGCTTGCGGCACAGCTCCGACACGAGGCCGAAAAACGTATTTTCAATCAGCACGTCGCTGATATAATCCTTGACCGGGCTGCTCGTGATTTCCTTGTCGGACGGGTTCATCACCTTGATCTGGCACGGATCCGCATAGGGGAACCAGAAAAACTCGAAATGCCGGTTGTCCGCCCTCAAGGCGGGCAGCTGCTTCAGCGCTTCCCCAAGCGGAAGCTTGCGGCTGACATACTCCATTTTGTACGCAGGCTGCAGACGCAGCTTGACCTGCACGATGACGCCGAGCACGCCGACCGATATTTGCAGCGCCTTGAAATGCCGGGGATGGGATTCCGGCGTGCATTCCATCACCTCGCCCGTCCCCGTCACGACCGTCAATTCCAGCACCTGCGTCGACAGATTGCCGAATTCCCGGCCCGTGCCGTGCGTACCCGTGGAGATGGCTCCCGCGATGGACTGGACGTCGATGTCGCCGAGGTTCTCCTGGGCGAAGCCATGCTCATGCAGCAGGCTGCCGAGCTTCTTCAGCTTCGTGCCCGCCCAGACGACAGCAGTGCCGGCAGCCGGATCGATGGAGACGAGGCCTTGCATGCGGTCCAGCGACAGAAGCATGTCGTCGGAGGCCGCGATCGGCGTGAAGGAGTGGCCGGAGCCGACCGTACGCAGCTTCCGCCCTTCCCGGCGGCACATCCGGACGGCTTCCGCCACCGCTTCGACCGACTCCGGATAAAGGACGGTACGCGGAGACGCCTGAACGCTGCCTGACCAGTTGGACCAATGCGATGACGCTGTCTTCATAAGAAACATTCCCCCGCTCCGCGATAAGTGGCGTACTGTCCGACAATCTTGCCTTGCGACACCGCATGCAGCACCTTGAACCGCTCGCACAGCTCGCCCGCCTTGGCATGCCGGAAAAAGACCGGATCCCCGATGGCGAGAGACTCCGCCGCCGGTCCCGTCAGCGGAGTCTGCACTTCGCCTGCCGCCTCCAGAGGCAGCAGCCGGAGTCCCTCCGGCAAATACGGCTTTGCCAGCTTATCCCTCCCCGCGGGACCGGAAGCCGTATAACCTCCTCCCATGCAGGTGACGATGCCCGCACCCGGCCGCCGCACGACCTCGACCGCGTAACCCGCCGACGGCTGGTAGCGGAAGCCCTCGTAATTGTCGAACAATCCCGGGGAATAAAAGCCCGAGCCCGCCGTAATCTCCGTCACGCCCGCCTCCGCCCGGGAGCTCGCCATGCTGCCTGTGCCTCCGGCGTTGACGAAGCGCAGCCGGGCTCCGAGGTTCTGCAGGCCCTCGACAGCCTCTCCTCTGCGCCGGGCTATTTCCCGGATTGAACGCTTCTTCAGCTGGCGGACAAGAGCGTTCTTCAGCCCGCTTCCGGGAACCTTGTCTCCCACGCCCGCAATCTGGGCTTCGTAGCCCATGAGGCCTTCCAGCTTCAGCCATCGGGAAGCGAGGATGCTCTCGGCAAGCGGCCTCATCGCTTCCCATCCCGCCAGAGGAGAGCGTCTCACTCCGAAGTGGAGGCCCGGATAGCTGACGGACATATCGAGATCGATGCAGACCGATGCCTGCACGCACCGCTCCGCAGCGAGCTCGGCGATCCTTTCGGCATGCTCCCGGCAGTCGACCATGAACGTGATTATGCGGCCTTCCGCCGCCAGCAAGAGCAGGTCCCCGATCGCCTCCGGCTCCCACTGCGGATAACCGAGCAGCAGATCGTCGAAGCCTTCCCGGGCGAGATAGGCCGCTTCCGCGGCTGTGAAGCACATGATGCCCTGGAAGACCGGGCTGGAGCGGAGGATCCGCCTCAGCACCTCGACGCAGCGGATCGACTTGCTGGCGATTCTTACCTTCTTGTCCCCGGCTTCCCGGGCGATGGCCGCCGCATTGGCGTCCAGCAAATCCAGATCGACGAAGGCGAACGGCTTCGGAAGCGATTCAAACATGCCCTTGTAATACGCGTACCTGTCCATTCCAGCCCTCCGCTCCGCGGCGCAAAGACTCGCCATAATTTGAATCCCCGACGATGTGAGCCACTGTTCCTACAGTTAAATCCTAGCCCCCTCGGAAGATTCTGTAAATACGCTTTCAGCAGAAAAATCGCTGCGTGTAGAATTTCTTTCCCATTCGATCACCCTATCGGACATTGGTTCCGTTATTTCCCCGAAAATGCCCATTCAAAAAAATTTAACGGACAAGAGTTCCGCTATTTCACAGATTCACCTCCAAAATGGAGGCATCAGCCTAAAATAACGGATCGTATGTCCGATACGCAGCAAATATGAGGATTTGATCGAAAATAACGGATCGTATGTCCGATACGCCTTGGATATTCGGATATTCACGTCCAAAACGCTTTAGATTCTAGGATATTGACGTCCGCTGCCGGCAAGCATCCCGTCCTGCCACGCAAAAAAAGCTTCGCACGTCCTGCGTGGCAGTTCGGCGAAGCTTCTATGTCTTACTCCATCCTGCCGGACAATCGTTCAGCCCTGGCGATGGCGGTCCGATCCTTCTATGTCTTTAATCCACCCATGCCATCGTATCCAACAACGCTGCGGACGAATTCCGTAATGAGCGGATGGACAAGCCCCTGCAAGGCGGAACGCTCCGGCTGGAACAAGGTTCCCATAAAAAAGGGATGTCCGTTCAATTCCATGATGCGGATTTCGCCGTTCAGATCGGTTCCGGATACCTTGAAGCCCGCTGCTTCCAGCCTATCGATATAGATAGGATTGGGACCGTAATTGCAAATGCCGTAAGGCTCGGAAATTTCGTCGCTGTCATAGATTCCTTCCACCCTGGAGCCTGTCGCCAGCTTGAAGCGATGAGACTGATTGCTCACGGAGCAGGTCAGTGGAGCGACCAGCAGCACCTCCGCATCCGGGTTTTCTTCCGCATGATCCGCTGAGGCCATCCCTAGCCGGTTGCGGGCGAACTCGATTACCATGTGCTGGAAGCCTCCGCAGCTGCCGATTAGCGGAATGGAATGCTCCCGGGCATGCCGGATCGCGTTCAATGCGCCCTGCATGCTCCGGTAAGGACTGCCTGGAGTGATCCACATGCCTTCATAAGTTGCCAGAACATCCGCACTGTCATCTGCCTGCAAAGAATCCGTCGAAACCCACTCCGGCTCCACGGCGGCTCCGATGGCTCCGGCAGATAGCCGCAGCGCTTGCGGTATCGCCCCGTGGGCCACAACTTCCTCGTTGAAATCGCCGATCAGAGCTATTTTGACCCCGTTCATCCCCGCACCTCTTCCGCAGATAAGATTTGTCCTACGGAATTCAAGTATAAGTCGGGTGCTGCTGTCGGGAAAACAGGAAGGAAGCAACGGATTGCTGCATCAGGTTCCCTCTTTTCCCGGATCATGTCCGAAGAGGCTGATCCCAGCTCACCGCTGCGCATTCCCAAGTCACATTGCCCTGCAAATAATAGACTGGCCGACATCTCGGCATGAAAAAAGCAGAAACGGCCGAAGCTTTCGCCGTTTCTGCTCTTTGTCCTGCTATCTACCTGCTATCTACCTGCTATCTACCTGCTATCTACCTGCTATCTACCTGCTATCTGCCTGCTATCTGCCTGCTTTCTGCCTGCTAGCTGCCTGCTATCTGTCCCGCTCTCTTCGCCTTACCAAACCTTCTAGCCGATCTCCCTCACCAAGATGCTCGCGCCGTTGACCGGCAGGAAGATCTCTCCCACCGCCGCATCCCCCGTCGAGGAGTCCGACCATCCGGCCTCGGATTCCTCCAGCCGCACGACCGCTTCCTTGGCGGAGAAATTAAGCAGGAACAAAAACGCCTTGCCGCCGCCGCAGCGCAGCTGGGCCGTCACTCCCGGAGGCAGCTCCGCCTTCACGGCGCGCCTGGCTCCGCTCTCCTCGACAAGCCGCTCGTAGTATGCGCGGTAGAACCCATCGTCCTTCACTCTCGCGGCCAAATAATAAGCTTTGCCGGCGCCGAAGGCGTTCACGGTCAGAGCCGGCCTGCCGGCATAGAAATCGTCGCCGTACACCGCCAGCACCTCGGCTCCTTCGGCATGGATCAGCTCGCACAGCTCATGCACTTCATGCGAGCCGCCAAGCCCGAGCGCGTTGCCGTCCCGCATGACGATAGCGTTGCGGTCTCCGTCGTGGAGCCCTTCGATCTCTTCCGCCCAGATGCCCGCCACCTCGCGCAGCGGACCCGGGAATCCGCTCAGATAGCACAGATCATGCTCGTCCACGACTCCGCTCCAGTAGGTGATCGCCGCCGTGCCGCCTCCGCGCACGAACGCTTCGATCTTCCTTCCCGCTTCTTCACGCAGCAGGTAGGCCATCGGCACGACCAGCAGCCTGTAGCCGCTCAGATCGTCCTCCGAACCGACCACATCGGCCGGAACGCCGAGCTCCCACAGGGCGCGATAATGCTGCACGACCGTATCCTCGTAACGCAGGCCGCCGTTGCGCGGACCTTGGGCATCGTTCACCGCCCAGCGGTTGTCCCAGTCGAACAGGATGGCCGCCTCCGCGGGCACATTCGTCCCAACTGCATCCGCCAGCCCAGCCAGCTCGGCGCCGAGCCCGGCCACGTCCCGGAACACGCGTGTATGCTCATGCCCGACGTGGTCCACGACCGCGCCGTGGAACTTCTCGCTGGAGCCCCGGCTTTTGCGCCACTGGAAATATTGCACCGAATCAGCGCCGTGCGCGACCGCCTGCAGCGAGCTGAGCCGATGCATGCCGGGACGCTTCAGCTTGCTCACCGGCTGCCAGTTCGTCAGGCTCGGCGTGCTCTCCATGAGCAGGAACGGCTTCTTTTTGAGCGAGCGGAACAGATCGTGGTTGAAGGAGAACCAGGCCGCCATATGCGTGTCCGAGGCATCCTTATGCCACATCGGATAGGCATCCCAAGAGATGACGTCGATGGCTTCGGCCAGCTTGCGGTAATCCAGATCGTAGAACAGGTCCATCATATTGGTCGTGCATGGAAGCTCTGGATTGACGGAGCGCAGAGGCGCCATTTCGTGCTTGCAAAAATCCGTCGTCCGGTCCGTCACGAACCTCCGCCAGTCCAAATTATGGCCGTGCACCATGTTCTCGCCATGCGGAGCCGGCGACTCTACCTGCTCCCAGCCCGTGTACGTATGGCTCCAGAAGGTCGCCCACCAGGCTGCATTGAGCTTGTCGAGCGTGCCGTACTTCTCCTTCACCCATTCACGGAATGCGTCCTGGCAATACTCGCAGTGGCATTCGCCGCCATACTCATTGGAAATATGCCAGCCGACGACAGCCGGATGATGGCCGTATCTCTCCGCCAGCTTGCCGTTCATGATCGTTACCTTCTCCCGGTAGACCGGGGAGCTGTAGCAATGGTTATGCCGCATGCCGTGCAGATTGCGCACCCGGTTCGCCCCGGTTCGCAGCACCTCGGGGTACTTCTGCGACATCCAGGCGGGGCGGGCGCCGCTCGGCGTCGCCAGCCAGGCATAGATTCCGTTCGCCGCGAAGCGGTCGAGCAGGTCGTCCAGCCAGCCGAACTCGAACCGCCCTTCCTCCGGCTCCAGTGCAGCCCAGGCAAAGATGCCGACCGACATGACATTGCAGCCGGCCAGCTTCATCAGCCGGATGTCCTCCTCCAGCACGGCCGGATCATGCAGCCACTGATCGGGATTGTAGTCGGCTCCATGCATGAGCACGGGCAGCCTGCTGCTGACGGGGGGATGTTTTGGACTCAACGTTACCACTCCTTGATGAAATGAAATAATGGAAGCTTCGCCGCCTTGTCTTGGCGGCTGCAATGAAATCGGAATTCGGAGTGCCGATTTCGAAGATTTCCTCCCTCATAGAGAGAAGCGAAGCTCAAGCACGGCCGGCAGTCCGCGATGGTTTCAAACCGATGCAAACGGGAGAAGACGACAGGGTCTCCTCCCGCTTGGCTTATTTTTGCTGGGCCAGGAACGCGTCCACTTGGGCTTGCATTTCCGTCATGACCTTCTCGATGCCGGCTGCCTTCAACTGCTTGATCAGATCGGCCTGGCCTTTGTCCAGGTCCTTGACCAGACCGTATTCCAGCGGAATCGAATAGCGCAGCATGACGTTGCTGATGCTGGCTACTTCCGTCTTCACCTTGGCATCGTCGAAGACGAACGTTTCCAGCGGGAAGTGATAGATGCTGGACTGCCATTTCTCGAAAATATCGTCCGCTTCCTTCGGATACGAGGAGTCGCTCCGGTTCAGCTGCGAGTTCCAGCCCCAGTTGGAGAAGCCGGTGTAGTTCGCTGCGGCGGGGCCGGCGCTGTACTTGTCGTCGCCTTCCGGCACATAGTTCGTGCCGCTGATGCCGTACATCGTGAGATCATGGATTTCCTTGTCGTTTTGCAGCAGGTCGATCAGCATGAGCGAGCGCTCCGGATTTTTGGATGTCGCATGGATCGCCATGCCGTTCTGCGTCGAGATGGCCGCGATTTTTTTCTTGTCCGGCGTGATGTCCGCGATGGCGACCTCCAGGGACGGGTTGTCCCGGCGCATCTCGGCGAGGTTGGAGCCTGCGGTGCCCAGATTTTGCGCAGCGTAGGAAGCGACCTTGCCGGCTTTGATATCCTGCCAGACGTCGTTTTTGTTGCTGACGACGTTTTTGGACCAGACGCCGCTGTCGGAGAGATCCTTGTAGTAAGTCAGCAGCTGCTTGAACTCGGGCGTATCGTAAATGTTGAAGATCTTGCCGGAGGCATCGTCCATCTTATACGCGAGCGGCAGCGTCATGTCGACCAGGTTCCAGTCGTTGTGCTGCTCCAGCGTCGCCTGGTCCATCTCATGCCATTTCCAGCCGTCGCCTGCTTTGGCGCCGTAGGCGAGCATGCCTTTTTCGTTGGCGGCGATCGCCTTCAAATACGTTGCGTAGGATTCAAGGCTGTTGATCTCCGGCAGATTGTATTTCTTGCGCAGATCCTCTCGGTAGAGGATGACCTTGTCATTCACTTCAACGTTGTTGTTCGGCACCATGAACAGCTTGCCGTTCACCTTCGCCTGGTCGAAGGAAACCGGAGGCATGTTCTTCACCGTCTGCGGCGCATACTTGTTCAGCATGTCCTCTGTAAGCTCCAGGAAGCCGCCTTTCAGCGCCTGGTCGTTGTAATAAGCCCAGTTCGCCGTATAGACAAGGTCGAAGTCTTCGTTGGCCGCGAACTTCAGCGGGTACTTCTGGTTCCAGTCGGACCAGTCGAGGAATTCCGCCTCGACCGTCGCATTGATGCGCTCCTTGAGCTTCTTGTTCAGCTCGCCGAATACTTTGTCATAGTCGGCCGGCTTCCCGCCGACGAGCAGCATTTTCAGCTTGACCTCCTTGGAGGTGTCGGGCTCGTTGGAAGCGGTTGCGTTTGTCGGCGCAGCGGTTGAGTTGACCGCCGGCGTTCCCGTATTGGATGCTGCGTTATTGTTGTTTCCTCCGCAGGCTGCCAGCACCGCGGACATGGAGAGCAGCGCCGCCATCGGCAGCAGAAGCGATTTTTTGGCTTTCATGGTTTTTCCCCCTATGAGTGGATGGATGATATTGGACTTCATGCAGGCGGATGGACGAAACTTCCGGCACAGCGAAGCTGTCGGGCTTCTCCCTCCTAGTAAAGGAGGCGGAGCTTCGTGCAGGCGGATAATACGTAGAAAGGACGAATCTTCTGGCAGAGTGAAGCTGTCCAGGGTTTCTCCCTCCTAGTAAAGGAGGCGGAGCTTCGTGCAGGCGGATAATACGTAGATGGACGAAACTTCTGGCAAAGCGAAGCTAACCAGGCTTCTCCCTCCGAGTAAAAGAAGACGGAGCTTCGTGCAGGCGGATAATACGTAGAAAGGCGAATGAGCTCTGGAAAAGCGGAGCGTTCGCATTTGAAGGCCGGATTTCCCCATTAAGGGGATAGAAATCAAGAAATCCGGACTTCAACAGCGATTGGAAGAGCCATTCGTTTTTCGGAGTATTTGGTTTGCCGCATTGCCCCATTGCCACATTCGTTTTTCGGAGTACTTGATCTGCCCCATTGCCGCATTGCCACATTGGAGTCAGCCCTTCACCGACCCGATCGTCAGCCCCTGCACGAAATAGCGCTGGATGAACGGATAAGCGAGCAGAATCGGGCCGATCGCCACGACCGTCATCGCCATCTTGAGGCTCTCCGTCGGAAGGCTCGTGTTCACCACCGCGCCGGAGCTGATCAGCGCCTTGCGCATGCCGTCCATGTTGCCCAGCATCTTGTACAGATAGTACTGCAGCGGCATGAGGTTCTTGCTCGAAATGAACAGCAGCGCATTGTACCAGTCGTTCCAGTAGCCCAGCGCGATGAACAGTCCGATCGTCGCCAGCGCCGGCTTGGCCAGCGGCAGGATCAGCCGGGCGTAAATGAGGAAGTCGCCTGCCCCGTCTATCTTGGCCGACTCCACGATCGCCTCCGGGATGCCGTTCATGAACGACTTCATGACGATGATGTAGAACACGTTGAGCAGCATCGGCACGATGAGCACGATGAGCGTGTCCTTGAGATGCAGGTAGTTGACGACGAGCAGGTACCAGGGCACGAGGCCGCCGCTGAAGAGCGTCGTGAAGAAGAAGAAGAACGAGAAGGAGCCGCGCCACTTGAAGTCCTTGCGCGAGAGCACATAGGCGGTCATCGACGTCAGGAACAGTCCCAGCAGCGTGCCGATCGCCGTCACTCCGATCGTCACCCCGTAGGCGCGGAGCATCTGCTCCGGGTAGGTGAACAAGAGCCGGTAGGCCTCGCCCGAGAAGGCCGTGGGGAACAGCTGAAAGCCGTTCTCGATGATGGAGCTCTCGCTCGAGAGCGAGGCTGACAGGACCAGCAGGAAGGGCAGCAGGCATGCCGCCGCCAGGACGGTCAGGACGGAGTAGCCGATGATCTGGAACAGCAGCAGATCTCCCTTGAGGGCTCTGCTCCGGCCTCTTCCAGCCGAGGCGGCTGTGGTTGCTTGGGTTTGAGTTGGCAAGTTCATGACCTCCTTAGAACAGCGCCCGGTCTTTGTCGTATCGGCGCACGGCGTAGTTGGCCAGCAGGATCGTGACAAAGCCCAGAATGGATTGGTAGAAGCCTGCTGCGGAGGACATGCCGATATCGTTGTTCGTCGTCAGGGAGCGGAATACATAGGTGTCGATGACATCCGTGGACGAGAACAGGATCCCGTTGTTGCCGACCATGTTGTAGAACATGCCGAAGTCGCCGCGGAAGATGTTGCCGACCGCCAGCAGTACGAGGATAATCACCGTCGGGTACAGGTTCGGAATGGTGATATGCCTCATCCGCTGGAAGATGTTCGCCCCGTCGATCTCCGCCGCCTCGTACATTTCCCGGTCCATGCCGGTGATGGCGGCCAGATACATGACCGAGCCGTAGCCGAGCGCCTTCCAGGCCGAGATGAGCACCAGCAGCAGCGGCCAGTAGGATGCCGTGTTGTATACGTCCTGTGGCTGCATGCCCATCGCCTTCAGCAGCACGTTGACCGTCCCGTAATCATAGTTGAACAGATTGTAGGCGATCGCCCCGACCACGACCCAGGAGATGAAGTAGGGCAGGAACAGCATCGTCTGGAAAATCTTGCGGAACCACGGCCGGGCCGCCTCGAACAGCAGGATGGCGGCTGCGATCTGCAGCAGGTTGTTCACAATAATGAACGCAATGTTGTACAGCGCCGTGTTGCGGGTCACCCGCCAGGCGTCGCCGGACTGGAAGAAAAAGCGGAAGTTGTCCAGGCCGTTCCACGGACTTCCAAATACGCCGCCGGCATAGTTGAACTGCTTGAACGCCAGGACGACTCCAGCCATCGGAATATAAGCGAACAGCAGGAAGAACAGGACGCCCGGCAGCAGCATCAGCAGCAGCGTCCGGTATTTAAGGACGTCGCTCCAAAAATTCAATGTGTCTCCACTCCTCTCGATGTCCTCATGAACCAAGTATAGGACTTCGGACCGAGAGCCTGTCAGTGCGGGGAACAACTAAAACCGATACTATTTCCACGATGTTGGGAGCCGAGCTGGAAGCCGCATGCGGCGGCTCAGATCTGTTGCTGCTTGCGGTATTCCCCCGGCGACATGCCGGTCGACAGCTTGAACTGGCGGTTGAAATAAACGATATTCTTGTAGCCCATGCGGTCCGCGATCTCGTAGATCTTGAGAGAAGGGTCCTGCAGCAGGCCGCAGATGCGGGCCAGCTTGCGCTCCAGCAGCAGCTCGCTGAACGTCTGGCCGGTCTCCTCCTTGAACAGATGGCCCAGATAGTTGGGAGTGAAGTTGAAGCGCGCCGCCGTCTCCTTGAGCGTCACCCGCTGCTCCAGCCGCTCGTCGACATAGGCGATGATGGCCTGGATGAGCTTGCGGTTCTGCCTGCGGCTCTTGACCAGCAGCAGCTCGGACAGCTCAAAGAGACGCTTGCGCAGCCAGGAGAGCACGTCGACGACCGTCTCGAACTGGAACAGCATGGCAGGCTCATGGCTCTCCCAGCGCAGCAGCTCGTACAGATTCTCATTCATCGCCTGCAGATCGGCATGGAGCTTGGAGGTCATGCGGATGATCAGATGGTAGGCATCGCTCCGGCGCAGCTGGCTATGCTTGCCGAACAGCTCCATCAGTCCGTTGTCGATGCAGACCAGGTCATAGCTCAGGATTGCCTGCAGCATCTCCCCGACCGTCCGATCCAGCTGCACCTCCGCCGCCTCCTGTCCTGCCGGCACGGCGGCTTCCGTGATGACCCGGTTCTTGCCGAGCAGCCACTTGGCGCTCAGCGCCGCCTCGGCTTCCCGGTACGAGGCCGGCAGCTGCTCCCAGGTGTCCACAGTTGTGCCGCAGCCGATCGTGACTGTGAGCGGGAAAACCGCGGCTACGCTATCGACGAGCTGCTGCAGCTCCGAGCCGTCCTGCTGGCCGCCATCTGCGCGGAGCAGCAGCGTCCTGCCTCCCGGCAGGCCGGGGAGCAGCAGTCCCATCCTCATGCGCTGGATGAATGAGGCGATATGAGCCCGGATGCCTTCCATCAGCGCATCGCGCTGCTCCGCCCGCAGCTGGCTCGTCTTCCACTCGATATCATCCACCTCGATGAGAGCCGCCGATGCCTGCGCAGGCAGGGCAGAGGCGATAGAGGGACGCAGATGTCCCTCCAGCCAAGGCGCCGCATCGCCGCTGAGCCAGCGGAGCATCAGCTCCTGCGACGCGAGCGTGACCGTCTCCGTGACGCTCCGGCTGTCCTGCCGCTCCCGCTCGATGGAGGCGCATTGGCCGGCCAGCATGCCCAGCAGCTCGCCGTCGTCCACTGGCTTGAGCAGATAGCCGGATGCTCCGAGCTCCAGAGCTTGCTTGGCGTATTGAAAGTCCTCATATCCGCTGATAAAGACGATTTTCACGCCGGGGACCGCCTCCCTCGCCCTCCGGGCGAAATCCACTCCAGACATGATAGGCATCCGGATATCGGAGAGAATCAGATCGACCGGCTTCCCCTCCAGCAGCTCCAGAGCGGCAAATCCGCTGTTCGCCGTGCCTGCGATCTCAACCGGAAGTCCGCTTGCGGCGACGCGGCGCCTCAGCCATTCCAGATCGACCTTTTCATCGTCCACGAGAAGAACCTGAATTGCGTTTGTCATGCTGCCACCCTCCTCGCCTTCTCATCCGCTGCTGTTCCGCTCATCGCTAATTCCTTTATCATTGATAGGGAGCCTGATCCGCGCGGTCGTGCCGCCTCCGTAGATGCTGAACACCTCGGCTCCATATTCACTGCCGTAGCGCAGCTTGATCCGCTCGTCTACATTGCGGATTCCGTAGCCGCCGTCACTCCTCAGTTCTCCCGATTCGATGCCGCGCTTGGTCGCCTCCGTCATGCCGATTCCGTTGTCGATGACCTTGATCTCCAGCATGCCTCCGCTGCGGCAGGCCGTGATGACGATGCCGATGGAATCCCCGAACCAAGCATGCTTGAAGATATTCTCGACGAAAGGCTGGAGGATCAGCTTCATTACCCGCAGCTCGCTGATGCCGGCCTCAATGTCGGTATATACCGTGAAGGAGTCCGCATACTTTACCCTCTGGATGTCCAGGTAGGTCTGGATCTGCTCCAGCTCCTCTCCTAGGGAAAGGCTGGCTTGTCCCCCATTGAGCGACAGGCGGTAGAATCTCGACAGCCCCTTCACCATCTCGGTCACTTCCCTCGTCTGCCCCATGTTGGCCAGGCTGCTGATCGTCGAGAGCGTGTTGTAGAGGAAATGGGGATTGATCTGCGCCTGCAGCGCCTCCAGCTCCGCCTGCTTGCGGCTCTGTCCCTGCATGTAGACGCTGTTGATCAGCTCCTTGATATGCTCCGCCATGGAGTTGAAGGCCTCCGCGATCTGCACGAATTCGTCGCTGCCGCCGAAGCGGATCCGCTTCTCGAAGCTGCCGTCCTGAAAGGATTGCAGCAGCGTCACGATCTTGCGCATCTTGCGTCCCGAGAGCCTCGCCACCAGCAGGCCGATGAGCGCCATGACGGCAAAGCTCGCGGCGCAGACGCCCACGATGAGCATGCCGAGCCTCTTGGCATCCTCCCGCAGATAAGCCTCCGATACGAGCGCCTGCAGGGAGTATCCCGTGCCTGGAATGCCTTCATTGAGCTCCAGATAGTCTCCATCGTCAGCAGCCGGCTGTCCTCTCTGGTAGGTGACCCCTCCCGTGGCGTCATCCAGCATCCTCAGCGTGATGCCCTTCTCCGCAGGAAGCGCCTCGAACTGGCCCAGCAGCTCGTCCAGCGACGCCGTGATGCGGATATAGCCAATGACCGTCTGGTAGTCGTTGTAGGAGATCAGCCTCGTCAAATGGGACAGATTGTCGAGAGAAGCGTCGCTGTCGACCTGCATCCACTTGGAACCTACCGCTTCGCTGACTTGGCGTATCCAAGGGCTGTCCGCGATCCGATCCGCCGATAGGACGTAATAATCGCTGCCTTTGATGGGGCGGTTCAGATCGTCGCCGTCGATTTCATACAGATCCGGATTGACGGTATAGAGGATGATCCGCAGGTCGCTGCCGAACAGCTGCAGAGGGGCTCTCAGCTGGGGCACGATCTCGTCGAGCATCGTCAGATAGGCGTGCAGATCGTCGCCGCGCTTCTGCAGAGCCTTCTGAAAAGGCACGCTCCCGAACAACGAGTCGGAGATCCGGGTGATCTCCTCCATCTGATACTGCATGCTGCTCCTCGTCTGCTTCATCGCCGCCCGGATATTCGTCTGGGCGATCTCGGTTCGGGACTCCACCAGCATCCGATAGGAGATCGTCCCGATCAGCGCATCCGTGAGCAGGACGAGCAGCAGATAGGGAATCATCATTTTATAGGAATAGGGAATATACCTTTTCTTTCCACGCATCACATTCAAGCCTCCTGCTGGACCCTCAGCCTCCGTCCAATACCCCATTGTACCTTGGGACAACAGCATTGCCTATGGAGCGAGACAACGCTTTCTTATACCTTTTCCACTTTCTCCAGATCATCGCTGGCGGCTCATCATCCACGTGCTCCCCGTGGTCGTCCATCCTCCCCGCGCCTCAGGTAAGATCGTTGATTGAGGCTAAGAAATCATTGCCTACCTCAACTTACAGCTCTTATTGATAGCGTTTACAATCGAGCTGAAGGAGGGTGCTGGATCAACGGAAAATGTTCAAACAAAGAATTGAACCCATCAAAAGGAGGAGATGTACATGAAGAAATGGAAATCCAGAGGCCTGCTGGCTCTGCTGCTGACGGCAATGATGCTGCTCTCTCCGCTGTCTGCCGAGGGCGGAGTGGTCGAGGCTGCTCCCACCTTCGCCAAGGGCGCAGATATCAGCTGGGTGGCGGGCATGGAAGCGCAAGGCTACAAGTGGAAGGATAAAAACGGAACGACGAGGGATATCCTCGACATCCTGAAAAAGGATTACGGACTCAATTCTGTCCGCATCCGGGTCTGGGTCAATCCGAACATGAGCGACTACGGCAATGGGTATATGAACGCGGACAAAGCGGCCGCCCTGGCCGCCCGCGCCAAGGCTCAAGGGATGAGCGTCATGCTGACGCTTCATTACTGCGACTCCTGGGCCGATCCCGGCAAGCAGACCAAGCCGGCGGCCTGGTCCTCCTTCACCTTTCAGCAGCTGATGGATGCGGTCTGGTCCCATACGGTCTATGTGATGAACACGATGAAGGCTAAGGGAGTGACGCCGGACTGGGTGCAGATCGGCAACGAGACGAACAACGGCATGCTCTGGGAGGACGGCAAGGCGTCCGTCAGCATGAAAAACTACGCCTGGCTCGTCAATACAGGCAACAACGCCGTCAAGAGCATCTTCCCCTCCGCCAAGACCATCGTCCATCTCTCCAACGGCTACGACAACTCGCTCTTTGTCTGGAATATCGGCGGGCTGGTGAGCAACGGAGCGTCCTTCGACATCATCGGCATGTCGCTGTATCCAACCGCCTCGGACTGGCAGACCAAGGTCAACCAGACGATCGCCAACGCCAATGACATGATCAGCCGCTACGGCAAGAGCGTCATCATCTCCGAGATCGGCATGGATTACAGCCAGGCGGCCGCCTCCAAGAGCTTCATCTCCGACATCAAGACGAAAGTAAGGAATATCGCAGGCGGCAAAGGCCTCGGCGTCTTCTACTGGGAGCCTCAGGCGACTCCGGGCTACAACTCCGGCTACAACCTGGGAGCCTGGCAGGCGGACGGCAAGCCGACGGTCGCTTTGGAGGGGTTCTTGAACTGAGCAATTGAAACCGGATTTATTAAATCTATCAGCAACCGAAACCGCTGTTCTACGGACCGATTGATCCGTAAAACAGCGGTTTCGGTTGCTGGACACCTACCCTGCGACATACATGCACTCGCGCATCACCTTAACCTCCTCTTCGCGATTAATGTTTCGTCTCATCAGGCAATCGTTAAGGCTTAAAATCTTGGAGTGTCGAAAAAATGGAGTCATAAACAGCCGTCGACAAGGTGATCTCGCCGGAATCATGAGGTAGTTTTGATCCTGGCGTATAAAAGCTCTCTTCTTCTTCATAACATTGAAAAATATAGGAGCAGTGTTGGATAAGAGCCTCTACACCGACAAAAAAATCAGGATTGATGACCATGAAAGTATGACAACTGCTTGTATCGTCCCTTTCCATTTCGACGCTTGCAAGTCCCCCCGACAGGAGCGCGCAGAACAATTCGATCGCAATGGACAAGCCTAATCCTTTATAGGCTCCCCCTGCCGCCTCTATTGGCAACAACGCTCCGCCATCTAAAATTTTTTTCGGATCCGTCGTAGGATGACCGGTTCTATCAATTCCCCAGCCCGATGGCACGGCTTCTTGATTGTTTGCATATTGCTTAACCGTATTATGGGACACCACGCTTGTTGACATGTCCAGCAAAAATCTATCTCCGTTTTCCAGATTTCTTGGAAATCCTATACTGATTGGATTTGTACCGAGGATAGCTCTCCTGCTTCCGCTCGGTGCAACAAGCGGCCTAGAGTTGGACATGCTGACGGCTACCAATCCTTTTCGCACGGCTAGGGAGGTGTAATAACCCGCTGAGCCAAAATGGGAGGAGTTTTTCACGGTAACGATGCCAATACCGAACTCACATGCTTTATTTATACATCTCTCCATGGCTATGTTTGCGATATAGTAGCCCATGCCACACAGTCCGTCTACCATACAAACCGCTCCATGATCGGAAATGATTCTGTAATTTGCCTTGCCCGATATTAGGCCTGCTTTCAATTTGTCTAATATAACGGGAATCTGAATTAGACCATGGGAACTATGGCCTCTCAGTTCGGTATCCATCAAGTTTTCCAAAATACAAGCGGCGACTTTATGCTCAATTCCGTTCCCATGCATCAGCGCTAAAAGATTCTGTCGCAGCTCTTTCGTTTGTACTTTGATGACGGAATCGAAATCGCCTCTGCGTTTTGTCAACGGTTCGTTCATCCTTTCATGTACGAGGTGCCTTAGGAAACATTTGATGTATCATGTTGCCCCTTGAATAGAACATCGTATGCTGGGTTGGATCCGAGAAGTCTACCATGATTTCCGTCCCCGACCACTTTCCCGTTATCTAAAACAATTACCCTGTCAGAGGCCAAGATGGAAGAAAGCCGATGCGCAATTACGATCACTGTCGCATCTTCGGCTACGCGTTCAATGGCTTGATGGATCATCCTCTCCGAATCGTGGTCCAGTGAAGAAGTTGACTCGTCAAAAATAATGATCCGAGGGTTGGTCAGAAGCACCCTGGCAATGGCAAGCCGTTGTTTTTGTCCACCTGATAGCTGGACACCCTTCTCACCGATTTTTGCATCGAGACCTTCGGGCAGACTATGAATGAAGTCGCTTAAACAAGCCCGGGTGCACGCATGCATCATTTCATCGTCCGTAGCAGAAGGCTGAGCAAGCAAAAGATTTTCCTTTATCGTCATGTCAAACAATACGCTATCCTGCATGACGATGCCTATCATTCGATGTAGGTCAACAGGGTCGATTTGCTTCATATCATATCCGTCGACTGTTACCCTTCCTTGTTCAGGAGAATAAATTCCGGTAACCAGTTTAGCAAGCGTGCTTTTTCCGGAACCGCTTTTTCCGACAATCGCTATTCTTTCCTTTGGCCGAATACGGAGGGAAATCCCATGGAGAGCATGCCGGTTCGAGGATTCATAACGGAATGAAACGTCATGCAGCTGCAGATCGCATTTAAATGAAAGCAGCTTGCAATTGCCCAACCTAGTCCGCGGAATCTGAACATTCACAACCTCAAGAACTCGCGTGATGGCAGGTATGTCACCTGCCATTTGAACATCCAACTGGTTGATAGCAGTGATGGAATTAAACATTTGCTCGAAGTATTTCATAAAAATGAGCAAGCTTCCAATTGTTAAATTTCCGTGAAGAATAAATAGACCACCGACAAAATACAGGTTCATGCGGGTAATAAAGAAATTTTTGAAGGAAATGAAAGTCATATTGCTACAGGCGTAGATTTGCTTCATAAAAAAATAATTACTTAGTTGATGCCAATAATTCGTAAATATTCGGGTTTCGCGTTTTTCAGTCGTCAGTGCTTTGATTTCCTTCCAGCTCTGAATACTGCTCCTTAGCCAGTTCTCGTAGCGCCCCCACAAAGATCGGTAAGCCTCTGAACTGTTTCTGACACCTTTGCTCAGCCAACGGTTCATCCAGAACGAGAGCGGAACCATAAGAAAGGCGAACACGGCAAGCTTCCAATTCAGGACGATCAGAATCAAGCCGATAATGGCGACCAAGAGATAATTAAAGTAGTATTCAATGATTTGCTGCCCCAGAAAGGTTTCAACGACGTCAGCATCCCGATCGATTCTGTTTTTCAGGTCTCCGGGGTTATAGCCCTGGTATTTCTTAAGCGGCATTTGCAAGTAATGGTTCAGTACATTTCGACGAAAATCAAACAAGATTTTCCCGAACAGCAGGTTGCCTACGTAGACTTGGCTGAATATAAACGCGGTCTCTAAAACGTAAATGCCGGCATACCCCGCACAGATCCGTGCAAGCATCTGCAGATTTTTTCCAATCATGACATCGTCTACCAAAATCTTGAAAAGGTAGGGAGCCGCAAGACCAAGAATCAGCAAAGCCCCCTTCAAAAAACTGAGCAAAGCAATCTTGCCCAAATGAGGAGAAAAGAAAGGAGATAACCGGTCAAGAACAATTTTCCGATCCCCAAGATAAATTTTCATCCCACGGCTCCTTTCTGTTCGCTCCCATACTGTTCCTGAAACAAGCTCCGGTAATGGGCAGAGCTCTCAACCAATTTGCTGTGATGGTCGCAATGAGATATAAGACCGTCTTGTAGAACGGCAACACGATCAGAATCCAGGAAAGTAGAAAGGCGATGCGCGATGATGATGGCCGTTCTACCCTTGCAAAGCTCCTTCCACGAATGTCGGATGATTTCCTCGGCTTCATAATCAAGAGCGGATGTGCTTTCATCAAAAACAATAATGGCAGGATCCTTCAAAAATATTCGCGCCATGGATATTCGTTGCTTTTGACCGCCGGAAAGCCCGATTCCTTCCGAACCGATAAGCGTATCCAGCTGTTTGGGCAGTTCCCGAATAAAAGGACTTATAAACGCCTTCTCGCATGCGGCCCAAATTTGATCATCCGTGCATCCCGGCATGCCTCTTTCAAAATTTTCTCGGATCGTTCCGTCGAAAAGGATTGCCTCCTGTTGCACAACGCCTATGCTTTTTCTCAAGGAGCGCAACTTGCAGTCCCTTATATCCTGACCGTCTATTTGAATAGATCCCTCTGTCACCTCATACAGTCGAAGCAAAAGATGGATCAGCGTGCTCTTTCCTGCGCCGCTCTTTCCGATTAACGCAATCTTCTCGCAGGGATTTATTTCCAGTTTTAAGCCTTTCAACACCTTTTCATTGCTGCTGTAGCCAAAGACAACATCGTTGAATAGGATTTTCCCATGCTCGACCTTCAAATCTAACGCAGTTGATGCATCTCTTTCCTCATCATACTGTAGCAAGGAAAATACCTTGCGGATCGAGACCATGTTTTGCTTAGCCTTCAGAACAGTATCACTAATTCCTTTTAAGCGGTTCGAGCAGACCGCAAAATAATCGATTACAGCGACAAACTCTCCAACGGTCAGATTTCCTCGCACAACAAAAAATGCGGCTAAAATGTTCAAGGAGGTTCCGACAGCTAAAAGCACCAAGGAATTAGCCCGTTCGGCACTTACTTGAATCATTTTGGAAACGTTCCGAATCCGAGTCAGATTGAACCAGAGACCGGTAAATCGTTTGTAAACCGGCCTCTGTCCGGACATCGCTCGAATCTGGACCATTCCGTCCAGCAAATCGAACAACCAGCTTGAGCTGTTTCCATATGCTGATCTTTCTTTTTGAGTAAACCCTTTAAGCTTCCCAGCGAAAAAGCGGGATATATACACGACAATCGGCGTCGTAATGACCATTAACAAAGCCAGCTTCGGCTGAATGAACGTCACCATTGCGATAGCCATAGTCAAACGAATCGAATCCGCGAACGTTCCGAATATATTGCTGTGGACCAGTTTTAAGACTAGCTCGGAATCCTGATTGATCCGGATCGTTAAATCCCCGGTCTTCGCCTTGTCTAAATAAAACGCCGGCATACGAAGAATTTTCTCGTATAATTTTTTTCGGATATCGAAAAGAAATCGTGTCGATAGATAGGACCATGTCAAATTCAAAATAAAATGCAAGGCCTGCTCCCCTGAAAAAATCAAGCCATATACAAGGATAATGATGACAAAGAAATCCATGTTGCCATTATAAAAAACCTCGTCAATGAGCATGCCGAAGATATAGGGGTAGAGCATGCCAATAAAGGAAGTTATGAGGACACAAGCAAACAGATTGATAAAGGACCATCGATAAGGCTTGGCAAAACTCCATATCCAAGTAGCCACCTGTGAACTTTCGACTTCTCCCTTTTCCACAATCTCATTTACCATGTGTCCTCCTGCTTGCTCTCCATGAACTTATCCAACACTTTTTCTTTGCCGGCCAAGGCCCTGACGTAGACCTTTTCATGCCCCACAGAGTTCCGAGCGTCGGCGGGAAGACCCTTTTCTCCTTTAAGCTCGATAGCCAGAACATATACGAGTTCATCAGATCCCGCCGTCTTTTTCATAATCACTGCATTGTATCTACTCTTTCCTCGCTCCGTGTCCCAGCCTATCTTTTGTCCTATGGACAGCTCGTCTGCAACCGACTTGTGCGCATTAAATTGAACGACAATCTCCCCTTGATTGTAAGAGACTTCGCCACCCATATCGGTATATACACGATCTATCGAAGAGATATTGACCAGGAGCGCAACCGCGCAGACAGTCGTCAAAACGACCAATAAAGAGACAAATGGAGTCTGGACGGTATAATAGAACCCTTTTCGTTTTAAAGATTTTTCCGACACGTCCGAAAACCACCTTTGATCCTATAACTGAAGGGTCAAGTCAATAAAATCTCTGCATTTCCCTGTGCGCACATCCGGATTTATGACATCGACAATTTCATAACAGATTTTGATTTCGCTTCCTATTATCTTCCGTAATTCCTCATCGAAACGACCGACAAGCGCTTCTTCGTCAAGCAGGCTTTCCTTATTGAGGCATAACTTTATCGTCAGCAAATTATTGGATTCTTTAATGGCCTGATATTGGGATACCGCTGATTTCCCCTGCATGCCGCTGACAGCTCGAGCGATGCCCGAGAAAAGGATGGCGTTAATCATTAGGCCCCCTTGAAGTGTAAAATAATCCGCTCGTCTACCTCCGTGCATGTTTAGGGTAAATGGTTCTTTGGCTCCGCAATTCAAGTCTTCAGGATGATGCAGATCGGCCATATCCCCTAGCCTATACCTAACAAGAGGCCAGGCTTTATTCGTCAGTGAGGTGACAAGAATCTCGTTCGTTTGAAAATTGGCGTTGTATCTCGTCTCGATGAATACCGATCTGTCCAATGCATGAAGATGTCCATCCACCTCACAGCTGAATCCAAGCGCCCAGAATTCCCTGGAACCATAATGGTTTGCAACCTTACAGCGAAAACTTTCTTGGATAAGTCTTAACTGATCTTTGGTTACTATCTCTCCATTTAATTCAATAAATTCCATCTGATGAAATGGAAGTTCCATTTGATTGATATGAAGAGCCAGCCTTGCAATCGCGGTTGGAGGTCCATGCATCCAGCGTGGTTGGAAGGCCACGATGTGAGCCCAATATTCCGAAAGCTTGGACGAGCTCATATCATTCAGAGGGATATGAATATCGTTGCCCTTATAGATAACGGAGTTGATAATAAGTGATTTGTCCTCTCCGCTTCGGAACGTGTAGAATCTCGCAAATTTGTCGCCGGGCGAAAGATCCCGCAACCATTCCCTCCGCTTTTTCCATAATGCATTTGAGCAGCGAATTCTCTCTTCTTTGGATTTATAGCAGATTAGCGGCGTGCCTTCCGTACCGCTGGTGATATCAACGAGCAATTCCTCTTTTCTGTACCGGTCTGATATAAGCATATCCGTAAATTGCTTTGCCTCGTTCTTCTCCAATATAGGCACCGCTGCCGTAAAGCTGTCGTAATTGAATTGATTCTCGGCTAAAACCAAATTCCATCTATTCCTATAAAAAGGAACATTTTCAATGCAATTTCTATACATTTCGTAAATTTGCTGTTTTCTGTGTTCAAAAAAAATAACGTTAGCTTCATTCCGAACAGCAAGATTTTGCTTCATTCTCATTCCTCCAGCTATTGACACTTTAAATGCTCATCCAATGGAAATGTTACGGTTGGTGTCCCCCCGCTATTGCGGCTGCATATGGATTTATATGCATTCGACAAAATTTTGATGGACAATTCATGATCCAACAAATCGGAATGTCTGTTCTGACCGCTAAGGAATTCAAGCAAGCAAGTTTCGCGGGATTGTTCGTTGAAACCGATGAATAATTCATTATTAGAAGGGCATGACAAATCATCTATAGTAATTTTCTCGAAGGGCTTTCCACCGATGATATCGGTATTGCGAAATATATAGATTTCAAAATGCTCCAGAGATCCCGTTAGATTATCCTTATCCCAACATCTATCTTGAATTTGCTTCGATTGATAACTATGTACCTGAATGTTCATCAACGGACCAACCTGAATGTTAGCCCGTTCATGACGCACTCTTCCGTTCGATTTATATGTATCGCTAGGAAGCTCTGTCCAGGCTCTCCGCGAGAATCCGTTTTGAAGAAGATTTAGGCTGCAGGTTGTCATCACTTTTCCTTTTCTTGTAAATTGCAGCAGGCTATAGAAATCAATCTCTCCGAACTGACTCAGACGCCCGTTCGCTCTTTCATTGAATACCTCTGTAAATTTTTCCGTTTTAAAGATCCGCCGGTAATCCTGATGATTGATGGCTTCCATAAAATCGTCCGGCCTTGTTATCATGCTATACATCTCGACGTGATCGGCTGCCTTCTCTTCCAAGCTGAAGTTGAGTTTGAGCAGCCAGCTCATCAGATCAATGAAATGGTAACCGCTGTGAAACAGCTTGCCGTATCCGTATTTGTATGGATGGTTCTCCCTCGTAAGAAACTCATCCGGCATGTTCCACATTCCGTCGCAATGGTAGATTTCTATTCCAGTAATCGGAATCTTGAATTTCTCTAAGCAGGCGCGAAGCGTCTCACGGACATAAAGATATCCTTGATGCCAGCGTCTCTGGCATTGAACCTCACACAATACACCGTCTATTTTAGCTTGCCTGTAAAGAGCGGCTAAGTGCTCATATTGCTCTAGAATTCGTTGAGCACTTTCAGCCTGTGTGCTGACATGGAGCGGCGAAGTAATCGGCTTGTCTGTCAGCGTATGAATCCGGTTACTAATAAAAAATTTCAAATAGGCGTAATGCGCCTTGGGTTCGGTTGAGATCACGGCATGGGTGATTCCATGATCTCGTATCCGCTTAAGCAGTTTTCTCTGGTCGTACTCGGAGATCTCTTCTTCATCGCGGCACTCATCTGCGATAAACAAAGTATCTATATTAAGACCGTGTAGTTCCAAATACTCCATAACCAATTGTCTTTGTGATTCCAGTTCGACAATGAGTTTCGGCGCCAGTTTGTATTTTTTGAAATAATGCATATAAATTCTTTTTGCATGAAGTCCAAGACCAACCAGTACAAGTGGTTTGTTCCACGTAAATTGTAACGTTTCTCGCTTATTTGGCAGGGAGCTGGAAAGGACCTCAACCATGATAAGTTTCACACCCTTTGCCGTTCATGTCGTTCGCAGGTCCTCAGGCATAATGGACCGTTTCAAACATTTCATGGATTCCTTTGCTCCAGAATATGGTGCCGGCAAGATCCGTATATTTGCGTCCTTTTGTCGTGAGATGCATTTTATCTCCTTCCGTGTAGACGAGGTCGTTATGGATCAACGCTTCAAACTCTTCAGGGAAGTCCTCATACGGCGAGGAATGATATCTTTGATAATAAGCAGCGGTATCCAAAACGCCCAGAAACCAGGCATATACAATTGTTCGCCGCTTGTTTTCTTCCTCATTCATTTCAAAGCCATACCACGACAATTCCCTAAAATCTTTAGTCATGTAATCTTCAATGGCTTTCTTAACAAGCTTGGCGTCTTCCCAGCTTGAAGTCCCATAATGAATCAGATTGCTGTAAGATCTGGACCCACTGCCGATTCCCAACGTTTCTGTCCCTAGATATTCATAAATTTTTTGCTGATGGGTGGAGTTTTGATTCTTCTTGATGAATTTCACGTGGGATTCGCAGTCATATCCGTTATGGATGAGATAATCATAATAGAGTTCGTACAGTTGGTACTTCTCTTTGGTAGTCATTATAGCCGAGGACGTTTTAAACATGCTGCTTTTCTTGCCAGAGAGCGGATAAATTGAAATCGTTTCAGGACCAAACGCGACAACTTCTTTCAGTGTTTCCATGAAACTATCATTGTCTTGTCCAATGATGCCATTAATCAGGTCAATGTTGACGTTAAGCCCGTTGTCGCGAATGGACTGGATCACTCCCAAAATATCGAGAGTTTCATCGCGGTTAACTCCTTTTCGCAATTCCCCTTTCAAACTCTGTACACCGAGGCTGAGTCTTTTTATTCCAATCTTGGATAGATCGGAAATGTACTCCTTGGTAATGATTTCAGGCGAAATTTCCATGGAAGGCTCGAGATCCTTATCGAGGCTTACATTACTTTTAACAAGCGTATCGAAAAACTTTTCATAGTCCGAAACGGATACCGTATTAGGAGTTCCTCCACCAAAACAAATCGATTTGATATTTACTTTTTCTTCGAAGAAAGTGTTGTAAAAAATAAATTCCTCATTCAATCTCTGCATATATCGCCTGTAGTACTCCTCATCATCCTTGACAACCTTGAAAAAGGTGCAAAAAGAACAGCTCCATTTGCAAAAAGGAATATGGGCATACAGATTCAATTCCTTCACATGCTGCCACGTTCTTCTAAAGTCCACTTCGATTGGCTTATATGCGAAGTGGCTGGGGTACATTCCGATGATAAATCCAGGCCAATAGCCTACTTGAATCATTTTTTGAAGCCTTCTTGATAACCTGTTCATTCGAATTGCCTCCCCATTTTGATCTGACTTCCTTTCCTGAACGGGCTAGGACATATTTCCTATCGTTTCATCCGACGTCTTGGACAAAACAAGATCCAAAAAAGCTTCATAGCGCTTCACGATGTCAAAATCTAGATCTTCATCATCAATCTGAATATTGAACTCAAGCTCCGTATCTATAATCAGTTCGATCATTTTGATGGAATCATAGCCAAAATCATCTGTCAAACTCGAATGGATAGAGATTTCTTCCATCGACAGCGCTATGTTGGCATGATTGCTAATTAGCTTCCTCAACCTGCGGTCTATATCGTTCATTGTCTACATCCTCTCTAGACAGGGGTTGAACTCTGCATCCCTATCATTACTATTACGTCTAATCTTGCCTGTAAGGGTTTTAGGTAGATCACTTACCAGGGTTATTCTGTGCGGCACTTTGAAAGAGGATAGTCTTTCCATGCAGTAGCGAATAATTTCGCTTTCGCTCACGGAATTAGCTTCTTTGTAAATAACGATTTTTGCAGCAATACCTTCGCCCATTAATTCACTTGGGTAGCCTTCGACGCATGCCTCCTTGACTGCAGGATGGTCCAAGAGTATTTCTTCAATTTCTTCGGGGTAGATGTTCATGCCGAGGCTTATAATGATGTTTTTCTTTCTTCCCACAAGATATAAAAAACCCTCTTCATCTTTAAAGCCAAGATCACCGGTATACAGCCATCCGTTCTTCAGCACCTTTGCCGTTTCCTCGGAAGCACCAAAGTACCCCTTCATAATGTTGGTGCCGCGGACGATAAGCTCCCCTATTTCCCGAATTCCGGCTTCCCCTTCGAAATCGCTTACAATTTGGACCTCGACTCCAGGAATTGCTTTTCCTATAGAGCCCAGCTTACGCCTGGCATCAACCGGCAAGAGGGCTGATATCCGCGGTCCAGCCTCAGTTTGGCCATAGGTATGAACCATTCCGGCGGAAGGGAATATATCCATGAGCTCTGCTATTCTTCCAGCCGGCATGACTCCTCCACCAAAGCATATATATCTCAATGATGTCAGGTCATAGTTGACTATTCGATTGCGGGCCCAAGCCGCAATCATATAAAGCATGGAAGGTACGGCTGTAAAGTTTGTTATTTTTTCTTTCTGGATGGTTTTGTACCACAATCCTGGCAAAAAAAAGCTGTCCATAATGACAATGACCGCACCGAGGTAAAGATGTGTAAGGAACTGCGCCGTGTGGCAATAGCCAAAAATCATCGGAAGCGCTATGAGCACCCTATCTTTCTGCGTCAGCTGAAGGGACTCGACATTTGAGCGGATATTGACCAAGAGATTATCATGTGTCAGCATGACTCGCTTGGGATTGCTTGTAGACCCCGATGTATGGAGCAATACCGCGACATCATTTAAGTGGGATTGGCAGCACGTCGTTGGAAAGGAAGTCAATTCGTTCCGACCTGCCATCTGCACACTATTGGTCTCGATATCGACGATCATAACGCTTGCATCCGAATTGCTAAGTTCCTTGAAGAGCAGTTGCCCATATTCTTTATTGGTCAGAATAATCCGTATACCGCAATATTTAATGGTGCTGAAAAGCTCCGGCTGCTTGGCATGCACGCTGATTGGTACGATAATCCGGTCCAAGTAGGACAAAGCGAAATATGCAACGGCAAAATCCAAGGAATTGGGAAGGAATATACCTGCGAAATTACTTTTGTCAGATAGTTCTCGTAAAATCGCCGCTTTCTTTTCAGCCAATAGATGAAGCTGCCGATAAGAGGTATTTATCCCTCTATATTGAATTGCGACACGCTCCTCATTTCGTCTTCCAAACAATAGATCCTTTACCTTCATGAATAACCTCCTATGCCGTAATTCTCTTGTCGAACAATTCAAACAATAGACGTTTTAGCGTGGAATGAATCGAGAAGTAACGGGAGTTGGACAGGTCTTCCTTAGACACCCAGGTATATTCTGAATGCTCTTCATTAATTGATAAGTGGCTTAAGCTCCCGGGCTTCGGCACGACAAGATAGGTGAATACGAGACGAAAAATATCCCCCGCAGCACTTTCGCCCTTGAAAGTGCGCTGATCCAGCTCTTCGAGGAAGACGACATCCAGGTTCGTCTCTTCCTTAGCTTCCCGATAAAGAGCCTCGATGGGCTTCTCCTCGTATTTGACTTTGCCGGACGGAACACACCATACGTTCGGATACACGAGGGAATTTCCAGAGCGCTTGGTCAACAATATTTTACCTTCATGCCAAATGACAATTCCCACAGCAATTCTATAATTGGGATAGTTCGCCATGAAGTGCCTCCCCAGAAATAAAGCTGGCATCCTTAAGATGCTCTTGCGAATTGGTCATCAGGATATATTTATACCCTTCATGAAACCTCCAATGATGAATTCCAGTATCAAGTCCATGAAAACGGACTCCGCCACGGCTGATCGGCAATCCGAGGAAAGCATCAAAGAGCTTATTAATCGTCATCGTATGAGCGACGAGTAGTACGGTTTTATCTTGATAGGCTGGAGTATGGAGCAGCTTGGAAATGAAAGTTTCAGCCCTTGCCCGCAATTCTATGTCTGACTCGCCTCCTTCAATTGCCTCATGCGGTTTGCGTCCTCCTGGCACCTCAGGATATTTGGTTGCGGCTTCCGACCGGAGCATACCCGCAAGCACGCCATGGTTCCAGTCAAGAAGATTGTCATCTTTAGTTACTTTTATGCCGACAGTTTTGGCGATAATTTCGGCACATTCGACAGCACGACTTAACGGACTCGTAAAAACCGCGACCGGCTGAAAATGGGTAGCTATCCACTGAGCGGCTCTTACAGCCTGCCCTCTTCCCTTATCGGTAAGAGGATAATTCGCTCGACCCTCCATTCGTTCTTCAATATCAGCAACCGACTCTCCGTGTCTGACTATCAAAATATCCATAGACAACCTCTCTCCTCATGCCTTCATGATATCCTCGATAAACCGTTCTTCCATTTCTCTCATTTCTTTGCATTTTTCTGAAATTGCAATCGTGGAGATGGAGCCGGATACGACCCTCGCTCTAATTGTAAGGTTCCGGATGATCTGCGCTTTATTTAAAATGAGCTCAGCTTGATGCAGCAGAGATTGATTATGATCAGCAAAATGGTTTAGATACATATAGCGAAGGCGGTCATTCATAATTTTCTTATGCTCCCAAATAAGGTAGAACGCCCTGTGATCCAGCTTGACACTGTGTTTTTCGACCATTTGGAGATGCTCCAGCAAAGAATCGTAAACATTCATTCCGAATATGTAGTTGTCTTCCGTCTCGAAAGCAAATGATTGGGATTTTTGATGGCACTTTAGCAAAAATTGAAACCGATTCCTATCGAAAGGAATCGAGACATTTTCGTTAAATTCATAGATCCAATCCTTTTTCATATAAAAGGGAAGCTTGTTGTCTTCTAAGGCGTTATTTGTGCTGCGATAGGCTTCAATAAGGTCGGAAAAAGCCAGTTGTTGACGGGATGGGTAGCCTCTGCCGTCAAAGCCCAACACCTCAAACTGACCCTCAGAACTATCAAAGCCATAAATCATGAGATCATGGTAATAATCCTCGGAAAAATTCCGGTAGGGCACATAAAAATCATTGAGGTAGACTGCAATATACCGTCCTTGTTCGATGTGATCCAACAGCTTGTCCACAATTTGTGCTGAAGAACAACGGTCTTCGGAATAGTTGCTTACGAACGGAGAGCCTTCATAGAACGGATATTGTTGATCATAGCTGAAATAGTTGACGATTTTATCGAAATCACTAGGGAATGTCTCGGGGCAGGATAAGGCTGCGAAATGGCTGTAAAACCAGTCGAGATAGATACTGTTCCGGCTAAGTATGGAAAACAAATTGGTATGTTGCGGATAAGTCCTGACAAGAGGCTCTCCTAATTCCAATATGTATTTCAACTAACCCCTCCCCTCCCCTGCTATCTATGGATAATAATCCAAAATCTTGAAATACAATATATTTATGATACTTCCTGCCCCGTCAAAAATATAGGTGCATAATTTCGGAATAGGTGTATTTTTTTAGTAATTGTAAAAATCGGAGCCAAGTAGGGACCTGCTCGAATCAAAAAAACCGCCATCCCCAGTTCAAAAAGATCTGGATAATAGCGGTTTTAGAGGAATTGTAAAAAGCGGCTAGATGCCTTGAACACCATACATGCGGTCGCGCAGAGCTTGAATGTCTTTGTTCTCGAGGTACTCGTCGTAGGTCGTCATCCGGTCGATGATGCCTCCCGGCGTGATCTCGATGATGCGGTTGGCGATCGTCTGCACGAACTGATGGTCATGCGACGTGAACAGGACGGTGCAGTCCGTGTCGATGAGCCCGTTGTTGAGCGCCGTGATGGACTCGAGGTCCAAGTGGTTGGTCGGTTCATCCATGATGAGCACGTTGGAGCCCGAAAGCATCATCTTGGAAAGCATGCAGCGGACCTTCTCTCCTCCGGAGAGGACGTCGGCTTTTTTCAGCGCTTCGTCGCCGGAGAACAGCATGCGTCCCAGGAAGCCGCGGATGAACGATTCGTCCTGATCCTTGGAGTACTGGCGCAGCCAATCGACGAGGTTGTCCTCGACGCCGTCGAAGTACTTGGAGTTGTCCTTAGGGAAGTATCCTTGGGTCGTCGTAATGCCCCATTGGAACGAACCCGCGTCAGGCTCCAGCTCGCCGGTGATGAGCTGGAAGAACACCGTCTTCGGCAGGGTGTTCGGGCCCACGAAAGCGATCTTGTCGCCCTTGTTCACCGTCAGCGTCAGGTTGTCGATCAGCTTCTCGCCGTCGATCGCCTTGGTCAGGCCGTCGATCAGCAGAAGCTGCTTGCCGGCTTCGCGCTCGCCCTTGAAGTTGATGAACGGATATTTCCGGCTGGAAGGCCGGATGTCGTCCAGAGTAATCTTATCGAGCATTTTCTTCCGGCTCGTCGCCTGCTTGGACTTGGACTTGTTGGCGCTGAAGCGCTGGATGAACGCCTGCAGCTCCTTGACCTTGTCTTCCTTCTTCTTGTTGGCGTCGCGCTGGAGCGCGAGGGCCAGCTGGCTGGACTCGTACCAGAAGTCGTAGTTGCCTACGTACATCTGGACTTTGCCGAAGTCGATGTCAGCGATATGCGTACATACCTGGTTCAGGAAGTGACGGTCATGGCTGACGACGATGACGGTGCCTTCGAACGTGGAGAGGAACTTCTCCAGCCATTCGATGGACTGCATATCCAAGTGGTTGGTAGGCTCATCGAGCAGCAGGATGTTCGGGGTGCCGAACAGCGCTTGCGCGAGCAGGACGCGGATCTTGGCGTTGCCGTCCAGCTCCTTCATCAGCTTGTCATGCAGGTCCGGCGTGATGCCGAGGCCGTTCAGCATTTCGGCTGCTTCGGATTCGGCTTCCCAGCCGTTCATGTCCGCGAACTCGGCTTCGAGCTCGCCCGCGCGCATGCCGTCCTCGTCGGTGAAGTCGGCTTTGGCGTACAGGGCGTTCTTCTCGTTCATGACTTCATAGAGCTTTTTGTGGCCCATGATGACGGTCATGAGAACCGGCACTTCGTCGTATTCGAAATGGTTCTGCTTCAGGACGGCCATGCGCTCGCCCGGGGTGATGTGGACCTCGCCCGTGTTCGGCTCGATCTCGCCGGAGAGGATTTTCAGGAACGTCGACTTGCCCGCTCCGTTCGCTCCGATGAGGCCGTAGCAGTTGCCCGGCGTGAACTTGATATTGACGTCTTCAAAAAGCGCTCGCTTGCCGTACCGAAGCGATATTCCGCTCGTACTGATCATTGGTGTGAATCCCGTCCTTCATCTATAGTTTGGCGGATAGCCGCCTGTAGTCAACGGTGTTGTGCAAGTCAATGGAAATTGCGGCATTCGGCGCCAAGAGGAAATGGTGCTTAACCTCTGGCGTGGGTGACCAAGAAGTGAAACACGTATGAATCGCCTCATGAACAGTAGAATACAGACTGCCGCAAGACAGACTTTCTTAAGTATAGCATAATTCCCGAGTTGTAGGGAGACCTTCAAAGTTCCTTGCTTGTCAGTCAACTCGACCCGTCATAACCCTTAATCCCTTTTCCCCAAGACGGTAGACGTGATGCCTTCTCACCCCTTCCCCCTCCGAAACGATCCAGCCATCCGCCATCATCCTGCGCAGAACCGTGCGCGCCGTATCTTTTCCTACCTGCAGCCAGCGGCAGGCGTCGGTCAGTTTGAATGCCTTCCCATAAGCCGCATTTCTCAGCAATTCCCTCTCACGAGGACCTATTGACTCTAATCCTTCTCTTGCCCGACCGCGCCTTCCAAGTAGTTCAAAAAGCGATCCCCGGCATGCATCCGGCTTTTTGTCCAGCTCATCCCAGCTGAAAGGCATGTAAAGATAACCGGCAACAGCCATGCATCTCAAGCGCTGGCGGTCCATGGAAAAGCGCTCCCTCGTCATTAATTCTACATGGGGCACGTAACCGTCGCATTCGATAATCAGCCGCATCGGCTCGTAGTAAACGTCGGCATAATACTTGTACCCGCCAGGACTAACAAACTCATATTCCAATTGAAACCCCTCGAAGGAGCCGAAGACAGGCATGATTAGAGTTCGGAGCAGCTTGATCGTGCCATGCAGATCCCTTGCCAGCATCTCCAATCTTTGACCTTTCGCCGACGTCCGCTGATCAGCGATGAAAGCCTTCATATCCGTATCAAAATTTCTTTCCGTTAATGACTTCATATTACAGCTTTACACATCCTTGTCCTTGAAAATAGAAAAAGCCGCTTGCTCCAAAGGAGGCAAGCGGCGTGTGCTTCACGCTCTAAAGTATCCATGGTTTCTCGTTGATGTTTTCATCGGCACTAATCCGATGATAGACCGCAGACTGGAGAATGACAAGCGAGCAGATGATTGTAAGACGGTTTTTTCTGCTTATTTCGCTGCTTCGGCCGCTGAAGCTCCGTGTAAGACGGTTTTTTCTGCTTATTGGGCCGCTTCGGTCGCAGAATCTCCGTGTAAGACGGTTTTTTCTGCTTATTTGGCTGCTTCGGCTTCAGAAGCTCCATGTAAGACGGTTTTTTCTGCTTATTTCGCCGCTTCGGCAGTAGAAGCTCCTTGTAAGACGGTTTTTTCTGCT
>NZ_BIMD01000024.1 GCF_004000905.1 Paenibacillus humicus NBRC 102415 | reverse complement strand
ATGCCGCGCGGCAGGCCCGCGACCGCGGAGCCGGGGAGCCGGCCTCCCGCTGGCTGCACGGCGGCGAGGCGTTCGGCGTATCCGGCGCCGCCGCGATGTACCGCCGCAGCATGATGGAGCATGTTTCCATCGAGGGCGAATTTTTCGACGAAACCTTTTTCGCCTACAAGGAGGATGTCGATGCGGCATGGAGAGCGGAGCTTCTCGGCTGGAAGTCCCTCTACGCGCCGGAGGCGAGAGCTTTGCATGCGCGAGGGTGGAAGGAAGGCGGGCGCTCGGTAATCTCTCTGTTCGTGCGGAGGCATTCGTACGAGAACCGGTTCTATACCTTGATTAAAAACGAGCGAAGTCTATTGAACCTGCCCGCGGTGATCGCGATAGAAACCCTCAAAGCGGGGTATATCATAGTGAAAGAGAGAGATTTGATTCCTTGCTGGAAATCCATCTGGAACCGGATTCCGGAAATGCGGCGCAAGCGGCGCGAGCTTCGATTGAAGCCGAGGCGCCGTTGATCCCCTGGCCTGAGACAGGCGCTTCTCTCATTGCCAGCAACCTTTTGCCGCATGACGCGTCGAATAGATAGCTGGCTTTCTCCTTTTTTGGTACAATTAGTGAGATAGCTAGACTTATAGATTTGCGGTGATGAAATATGTTGAGAAGAAACCAGCGTTTTTTGACGCAAATATACATTTTGGCGGATCTGGTCTGCATGCTGGGCGTCTTTCTGATCGCCTACTGGATCAAGTTCCATAGCGGACTGCTGCCGTCCTACGAGACGATCCCGTTCAAGACCTATCTGGTCTGGAGCACGGTCTATGCGTTCGCCGCCGTGCTGATCGGATTCTATACGAGCTTCTACCAGCCCAAGCGCCGGATGAACTTCTCGCGCGACGTGCTGAAGATCTTCCAGGTGCAGTGCCTGAGCCTGCTGCTTCTTTTGAGCCTCTTGTTCATCAGCAAGGAAGTACATATTTCCAGGGAATTCCTGGCCATCTTCTTCGCCTTCAACCTGTTCGCGATGATCGTATACCGGTTCGCGGTCAAGCGTCTGCTTACCGTGTTCCGCCGGCGCGGATTCAACAAGCGCTACGTGCTGATCCTGGGGGCGGGCAGCGTCGGCCGGAGCTTCCACGACCAGCTGCGCCTTTACCCGGATCTCGGTTATGAAGTGTACGGCTTTCTGGATGACTTCCATGTGCGGCACGATGCCGAGGTGACGGCGAGTTACGGCTCGGAGCCGATCAGCCCGATCGTCGGCAAGCTGCAGGATCTGGAGCAGATGCTGGCGGACAATCCGACGATCGACGAGGTCATCATGGCGCTTCCGCTGGATGCCCACTCCAAGTACGGCTCCATTATCAAGATCTGCGAGAAGGCCGGCGTCAAAACGCTCATCATTCCCGATTACTTCGATCTGCTGCCGGCCAAGCCGTTCTTCGACAATTTCGCGGGAGTGCCGCTGATCAACATCCGCGACGTGCCGCTGGACGAGATGGGCAACCGGATCGCCAAGCGAACCTTCGACATCCTGTTCTCCTTGACGGCCATCATCCTGCTGTCCCCGGTGCTGCTCGGAATCGCCGTCGGCATCAAGCTGACTTCACCGGGCCCGGTATTGTTCCGGCAGGAGAGGGTGGGGCTTAACCGCCGCAGCTTCCATATGCTGAAGTTCAGGTCCATGAAGGTCAGCGCCGGAGTCGCTTCCGACGTGACCTGGACGGTCAAGAACGACCCGCGGCGCACCCGCTTCGGCACGTTCCTGCGCAGCACGAGCCTTGACGAGCTTCCTCAGTTCTTCAATGTGCTGAGGGGAGAGATGAGCGTAGTCGGTCCTCGTCCGGAACGCCCCTTCTTCGTGGAGCAGTTCAAGGAAGAAGTGCCGCGCTACATGGTCAAGCATCATATCCGGCCGGGAATTACCGGCTGGGCTCAGACGAACGGCCTGCGAGGAGATACGTCCATCGACGAGCGGATCCGGCATGACCTGTTCTACATCGAGAACTGGAGCTTCTTCTTCGATATCCGCATCATTTTCAAAACCGTCGTGAAAGGACTTATCCATAAAAATGCCTATTAACAGCAGGGCCGAATCCCCGGCTGCCGGTCTGCCTTATTCGCGGGGACCGAGTGACAGGATCTCGGTCATCATTCCGACGCGCAATGCGGGTCCGGGATTCGGCGAGCTGCTGGAGCGGCTTAAACGGCAGACTCTTCCCCCTTACGAAATCATTGTCATCGATACGGAGTCATCGGACGGAACTCCCGAGACGGCTCATCGTGCAGGAGCCCGAGTCCTTGCCATCCGGCGTTCGGAATTCGATCACGGAGGCGCCAGGAATCGCGCTGCCGCGGAAGCGACGGGCTGCATCCTGCTGTTCATGACCCAGGACGCCATGCCATGCGACGACCGGCTGCTGGAGCAGCTGGCGGTGTCGCTTCACGAGGATGGCGTCGGATATGCTTACGCCCGCCAGTTGGCCAGGCCCGAAGCGGATCAGCTGGAGCGCATGTCGAGGGAATACAACTATCCTCCGGAATCCCGGCAGAAGGGGAGGGAGGATCTGGGCGTGCTCGGCATCAAAACCTTCTTCTGCTCCAACGTCTGCTCGGCGATCCGCCGAGGCATGTTCACGGAGATGGGCGGCTTCCAGGAGCCGACACACTTCAACGAAGATCTATTCATGGCGGCGAAGCTCGTCCTTAAGGGCTACCGGATCGCTTACAATGCCGAAGCCCGCGTCGTGCATTCCCATGACTACACGCCGCTGCAGCAGTTCAAGCGGTTTTACGACAATGGCGTCTCCATGGCGGAGCAGTCCTGGATACTCCCTTACGCATCCGTCGGCAAGGAGGGGGCCGGACTGGTCAAGGCCCAGCTCAAGTCGCTGGCGGGAGACGGCCAGTGGCTTCGGATACCCCGCCTTGCGGCGGAAAATGCGGCCAAGCTGATCGGCTATAAGCTGGGCATCCACCACAAGCGGCTGCCGCTCAGGCTTCAGCGCAAGTTCAGCATGTATCGCCCGTAGCCGGACTTCGGTCCGCTTGCGGGCCTTCTCTTATTTTGGAGGGACATCGAATGGAACAGCGGGCAGTAAGGCATGCCGAAGAAAGAATACGCACGGAGCTGCTGCCTGGGCTGAAGCTCGAAAGCGGGAGCTTGCGCCATCCGGTGCAGGCGCTGGATATTCCTCCGGGCTGGGAGCTGCTCGGCTGCGGCAACTATGCCGCGGTGCTGGCTCATCCGGAGCTCGAAGGGCTGGCGGTCAAGGTTTATGCCCCGGACCGGGAAGGCTGGGAGGATGAGGTCGAGGTATACCGCAAGCTGGGGGAGCATCCTGCCTATGGCCGATGTTATGCATCCGGCCAGCATGAAGGCACCCGGTACTTGCTGCTGAAGCGATTGCGCGGAGTGACGCTCTACCGAAGCCTGCTGGAGGGGCTTGTCATACCGGAGCAGGCGATTGCCGACGTGGACGAAGCGCTCGCCTACGCAGCCTCGAGAGGACTGAACCCTCATGATGTCCATGGGAAAAATGTGATGGTCAGCGACGGAAGGGGGATCGTCGTCGACGTATCCGATTTCTTGAAGCCGGAGCCCTGCAGCATGTGGACGGATTTGAAAAAAGCCTACTATGCTCTTTACCGGCCTTTATTCGCCAAGCCGGATCGCTCGCTGCGCATCCCGCCCTGGATGATGAACGGAATCCGCCTCGGCTATCGCCTGGTCAGGGGGCAATCGGGCCGCCGCCCGAAGGGAGCTCCGTCCAGACGGTCCCCCCAAGGGCCGCCGCCCGAATAGGGGCGGCATGACCTTGCGGACTGCGGCGGATACCGGCCTGAGCCGGCATTAATGGCCTTCGTCGCCGAAGGCCTCCGCCAGCCGGCGGGCCCGCTCCGCTTCGCCGCGGCGGACAAGCAGGCGCAGGCTGCCGGCTTCCTCGCTCAGCTTGGTCTTCACTCCATGATCCTTGAGATAGGCTTGCAAGCGGTACAGCCTGTCGGCTCTGATGCTGCTCTCCGACTTGGCGAGAACCCATCCTTTGCCTGCCTTGATGCTGGCAAAAACAATGGCTCCCACAACCAGCACGACAATTGCGGCCCATACGAACGCCATCCCGACACCACCCTCGTTAAGTTAGGATGCTTTCGTGGTTATTCTATTCCTGTGCGGCTGTCGGGCATGACAGAAAATGTACGTTTTGCGGAAAGGAGAAGGGAAGCGATGATCACGATAGGACTCGCGGGCTGGGGGGATCACGACAAGCTCTATCCGACCAGGGAAAGCGCACGGAACAAGCTCCACACCTACGGAGAGCTGTTTGGAACCGTGGAGGTGGACAGCAGCTTTTATGCGGTGCAGCCCAAGCGGAATATGGAGAAATGGACGGCGGACACTCCGGATGCGTTCCGCTTCGTCGTCAAGGCATACCAGGGCATGACCGGCCATTCCCGCGGCAAGATTCCGTATCCGGACGAGGACGCGATGTTCGCCGATTTCAAGCTTGCGCTGACGCCGATGCTAGAGAGCGGCAAGCTTGACTGCGTTCTGTTCCAATATCCGCCCTGGTTCGACTGCACGAGGGAGAACGTCGCTGTGCTTCGCGAAGCCAAAGCCCGCATGGAAGGAGTGCCTTGCGCGCTGGAATTCCGGCATCAGAGCTGGTTCGTTCCGGGGATGAGGGAGAAGACGCTTGCTTTCATGCGGGATCAAGGCTGGTATCATTCCGTCTGCGACGAGCCGCAGGCGGGGGAAGGCTCGGTGCCGATCGTCGAGGAAGCGACGGACAGCGGCTTCACGCTGGTCCGTCTGCACGGGCGCAATGTCTCCGGCTGGCATTCCTCCGGCCGCCCGAACTGGCGGGAGGTCCGCTATTTGTACCGGTACAGCACGGAGGAGCTGGAGGAATGGGCCGAACGGCTGACGAGGCTGGAGAGGCAGTCGGAGCGGGTTGCGGTCATCTTCAACAACAACTCCGGCGGCGACGCGGCGGACAATGCCAGGGAACTCATGACCCTGCTGGGGCAGCCGCTCCCTGCCCTTCCCGCCGATGCTGCCAGGGAAGCGGATCCGGATGTGGAGCAATTGGAGCTGTTTTGACACCGCAAATAAGGAAAGATGCCGATTCTGATTTCCCGGCGGGGAAATGCAGGATCGGTTTTTTCGTGATATGGATTTTACCGACAGGATCAGCTCGTTCATGGGGGCGGGAGGAATAAAAGACATCGTTCCGTATGAGTTCGGCAGCGATTGAAAATCTAAAGGTAGAAATCAGGAGAGCGTTTCATGGTATCATAGCTGTTAGCTTGCGGAATAGAAATCAACCTAACAACCTAACAGATGGGCGGGTTCAACAATATGAATGCCAAAGTGACGATGCAGGATATTGCCGACCATGTCGGGATGTCGAAGTTCGCCGTATCCAAAGCCCTGTCCGGCAAGGGGGGCGTCAAGCCCGAGACGAGGGACCGGATCGTACAGGCGGCCATCCAGCTCGGGTACAAGTTCCCCGCGCGGGACGCGGCTGCCGCGGACGTCATCCAGGCGCCGGTCTATGAGGGCAAGTCCGTCAACATCAACAAGCAAGTGATCATCCTCGTCCCGAACGTCCGCTTCCAGACCCGTCAGTCGTACTACTGGGGACGCATCATCGAAGGCGCCCAGGAGGAGCTGGACGAGCGGGGAATCGGCTCGATGCTGGTGACGGAGCAGATTACGAGCCAGTTCTCCACGATGATCAATCCCAGAGGGGTGATGGGGCTGATCGGGGTCGGTCTCATCTCCTATCCAAGCCTGCTGGAGATCCGCAATCTCGGCATTCCGATGGTGCTGATCGACCACGAGGAGCCGCTCATCCCGACGGATGTGCTGTCGATGAACAACTTCGAATGGATGAGGCGCATCGTCCATTATGTGATCGGCCTCGGACACCGGAACCTGCAGTTCGTCGGCAATCTGTCTTATTCGCGCAGCTTCTACGACCGCTGGTTCGGCTTCCGCTCCATGCTGGAGGAGCATGGGCTGGACGCCTCGGGCCAGCATGACGGGCTGCTGACCGTGCGGGGACATAACCGTTCGGAAATGACGGAAGCGCTGGAGCCGATGCTGCAGGAGCTGGCGAGGGAAGGCAGGATGCCGACCGCGTTTTCGTGCGCCAACGACTCCATCGCCATGTGCGTCATGACGCTGCTGGCCCGGATGGGGATTTCCGTGCCGGGAGACGTGTCGGTCACCGGATTCGACGACATTCAGGATGCCGCCCTCTCGAGTCCGACGCTGACGACGGTGCATGTGCACAAGCACGGCATGGGACGGCGGGCCGTCGAGGCGCTGCTTCGCCGAGCCGAGCAGCCGGCGAACCCCGTGGAGAAGGTGCTGCTGACCGGCGAGCTGGTCATCCGCCGCTCGACGGCGGCATCTTCAAGGTTATGAGAGGCTTGCTTAGCCGCTTGAAGCTCCGGCTCGATCCCCTCTGGCATCGGATGGAGGCCAGGCTGTTCATCGTATACGTGTTTGTCGTGCTGCTGCCGATCGCGGTCATTACGTATGTATCCGCATCCCATAATTTCCGCACGATCGAGAACAATACGATTACGTTCGCGTCCCAGATTTCCGGCAAAATGATGAACTCGCTGGACGACTACATCCACGATATGAAGCAGATTTCCATCATCCCGGCGTATCTCGACGAAATTCAGAGCGGACTTGAGCAGTCCAACCTTTTTTATGAAAACCACCGGGGGGAAAATCCGGACAGCGATCCTTCCTATCAGTGGGAGGAACGGAGCTTCAAGCTGAAAATCCAGCGCGAAATCGAAAGCAGCATCTATTTCATGAACAACCTCAAGGAAGGGTCCAGCAACGTGTACCTGTTCGACAAGCTGGGCAATCCCTATACCGCGGTCAAGAGCGGCGGCGTGCGCAACGACCTGCGCGAAACTTACTCCCGCTGGAAGCAGCTCGCGCAGGCGCGGAACGGAACTCCTGTGCTGGTCAGCACGCAGGCGGTGACAAGCAATTCGCACAACAAACAATATGTGTTCACGGTCGTCCGGGACATCATCACGACCTCCTTCAACTCGGTCGGCCTCATCGCCGTGGACGCCAACATCGGGGTCATCGAAAACATGGTGACGGATCTCGACGAAGCGACCCGGGGCACGACGATCATCGCCGATGAAGAGGGCAACATCATTTACGACAGCGAGCGCCAGTTCCTGGCCCAGAACCTCGGGCAGACGCCGCTGCTGAAGCAAGCGAAGGGGGCATCGGGAAGCTTCCGGACGGAAGTGGCCGGGGAGGAGAACCTCGTCATCTACCGGCAGTCTCCCGAGACGGGCTGGAAGCTGCTCATTACCGTCCCGCAAAAGCATCTGGTGGAGGATGCGGCGCGCAACCGCATGTACAGCTTGGCCGCAGCCGGGCTTTCCATGGCCGCTGCGCTCGTTATTACCCTGATTTTGATCCTGGCTCTGACCAAGCCGCTTCGTTCCATCATCGTCCTGATGCGGCAAGTGCAGGGAGGAAACTTCGACGTCCAGTTTCCGGTCAAGCGCCGCGACGAGGCCGGCATGGTCGGACACGCCTTCAACCGCATGGTCGCGAGAATCCGCGAGCTGATCGACAACATCTACCGGATCGAGAAGCGCCGGACGGAGGCGCAGCTGGAGAACCTGCAGCGGCAGATCAACCCGCATTTCATCTACAATACGCTGGAGTCGATCCGCATGACGGCGATTCTCAACGACGACGCGGAGGTAAGCCGCATGGTGCAGCTGCTCGGCGAGCAGCTGCGGTACAGTCTCCATGCGGGAGACAGCCTGGTATCCGTCGCCAGAGAGTGGGAGCATCTCGAGCAGTATATCGAGCTGATGAACCACCGCTACGGAGCCCGATTCAGGCTGAGCATCTCGCCGGAGGCCCGGCATGCCGACACGAGCGTCATGAAGCTGATCTTCCAGCCGATCGTGGAAAATGCGGTGCTGCACGGCTTCGACGACGAACGGGAATGGCTGAACATCTCGATCGAGACGCGCGTGGACGGTCCCGACCGCCTGTTCATCATCTGCGATGACGGCCGGGGTCTTGCGGAGGAGGAGCTGGAGCTTGTACGCAGCCGTCTGCAGCCGGGGGAGCCGGAGGGCGAGCCTGACCCGTACGCGGGAGGAATCGGCCTGCGCAACGTGCAGGAGCGGCTGCAGCTGCGTTACGGACCATCCAGCGGACTTAAAGTGGACGGAGAGCCGTCCAATGGAACTTGCGTCACCATGAGAATTCCGGATACGGCGCATCTGGCGCCGGACAGCGGAGCCGGAAGAGGGGAGGAGGAAGGACCATGATCAAAGTAGCCGTCGTAGACGACGAGGAGAAGATCCGTCTTGGCTTGGCGAAGATCATCGAGCGGACCAATCCCGCTTACAGCGTTGTCGGCGTCTGGGGGAGCGCGAGGGAAGCGCTCAGCAGGCTGGAGGAATCCGGAGCGGATCTGCTCATCACCGACATCCGCATGCCGCAGATGGACGGCCTCCAGCTGGCCGCGGAGCTGCGCAGCCGGGGAAGCGCCGTTCATATCGCCATCCTGAGCGGCCACAACGACTTCAATTATGCGCGCGAAGCTCTTCGCTGCGGCGTGGAGGACTATCTGCTCAAGCCCGTCAATCAGGAGGAGCTGGAGCGGTTGCTCGAAAGGGTGGAGGGCAAGGTCGGCGAGCAGCGCGGACGGCAGCCTTTCCAGCCGGAATCGCTGCTGGAGCTTATGCTGTCCGCAGATTCGTCGCGGATTCCTCGTCCGGTATGGCAGTCGGCATGCGACCAGCTCGACGAGCTGCCGCTGATCCGGGGCCTGTATGCGTTCATGGTGCTGCATGTCCTTCCTGAGCTGGACGGGGAGGAGCTGCGCCGGGCCGCGGCCGAGCTGCGCCGGGACAGCCTCGCCCTCGTCAGGGAGGGAGGGAGCGTCGCTCTGCTGATCGGCCTGCGCAAGGGCGACCATGCCGATACGGCCAGAGAGCTCGCGGTGACGCTGCTGGGCAGGCTGCCGATCTCGATGGAAGCCCGGATCGGGACGGGAGGCGTCTACAGCGGCGGATCCGGCTTGGGCCAAGCGTACAGGGAGGCGGAGTCCGCCTGCCATAACGCCTGGTATGCTCCGTCTGGACAGCCCGTCGCCGCATATGCCCCCGCGCCTCAGCGGCAGGCCGATCCGGAGCCGCTCCGCAGATGGGTGGACAAGGCCAAAGGAGCCGTCAAGGCGGGCGATCTCGACGGCGCTTCCGAAGCGCTGGACGAATGGATTCGGAAGGCTGGAAAGCTGCGCATGGCGTGGAGCGTTCTTGTCGATGCCGCAGCGGAAGCGGCCGCCGCCCTGGAGGAGGGGCTGACGGAAAGGAAGGAGTCTGCGAGCCATTTCATGCCGCAGCCCAGCAGCTTCCCCGAGTGGCAGCGCTACGCGGCGGCGCTGCGGGAGATTTTCCAGGAAGGACTGCGGCGGGTCAAGGACCAGCGGCATGAAAGCCGGTCGGTCGAAACCGTCAAAGCTTATTTGCATGAGCATTACAGCGAGGAGCTGGACCTGCAGAAGCTTGCCGATCTGGTGCATTTGACGCCGAGTTATCTCAGCAAGCTGTTCAAGAGCGAAACGGGAGAAACGATAACCGATTATGCGATCTCGGTGCGGATCGAGCAGGCCAAGAAGCTGCTGAAGGAACGTCCGGAGCTGAAAACCTACGAGGTCGGCGAGCTGTCGGGCTACACGGATCCCGCCTACTTCACCAAGGCATTCAAGCGGGCCACAGGGAAAACGCCCAAGGAATACAGGGACGGCGCCAGATAGCGGGAAGAAGCCATTGCCGCTTCGCTGCTGCCTTCGGTTTGCAGCCGCTGCTTGACTTGCGCGAGCATAAGCATCAACAGCATATCCGGCATCGTCGTCATTGCAGGCTCATGTGCTTCGAGGGCTCATGCAGACGGCAAGCCAGAGGCGGAGGGTGGAAAGCAGCCAACGGACGGCAGCGATTAAAATAGCAGGAATGGATATCGCCTTGATGAGGGGAATCCCGTTCCGGCAGGCGAGTGGAACAGGCATCTGCATCCGTGCAGATGCCTGTTTGCTGCATAAGCTAACGCAGCTAACAGAGTTAGCACAATTGAAGACAACAAAACCAAACACCGTCCATTCGCAAAGTCCAGGGAAGGGCCTATAATTGTCTATACTGAAAGCGGTATCAATCCCGGCAAATGAAAGTGAGGGAAACTTCGTGAATCGGCTTACCTACAAAACGCAGCGATTACTGATCTTGTTCGGCTTTCTGACCATACCGGTCCTGCTCAGCCTTACATTCTCGTACTATCCGGCCGTTTCCCTGATCTACTACAGCTTTACGGACTGGACCGGCACCGGCTGGGACATGAACTGGGTAGGCCTGGACAACTACAAGCAGATCTTCTCCGAGCCCGAGGTGTTCAACGCCCTCAAGAACAACGCCTACTACTTCGTCGGCGGCTTGATCCAGGTGGCCTTCTCCCTGTGGTTCGCCGTTATCCTGACCGGAAGGCTGAAGGGGAAATACGGCTTCCGCGTCGCGCTGTTCCTGCCGTATGTGCTGCACAGCGTCGCGACGGTCATCATGTTCAAGAACGTGTACCATCTCGACTATGGAGCCTTGAACGGCCTTCTGCGCGCAGTCGGACTGGATTCCTGGCAGCAGAGCTGGCTCGGCAATCCGCATCTGGTCAACGTTTCTCTGGCGTTCATCTCGATGTGGAAATACATGGGCCTCAACATGGTGATCTTCATCGGCGCCCTGCAGTCCATTCCCGGGGACATCTACGAGGCGGCATCGATCGACGGCGCGTCCGGCTGGCAGAAATTCCGCTTCATTACCGCGCCCAGCATCAAAAGCGTCCTCTCGCTCATGCTGCTGCTGACGCTGACCGGCGCCCTCGAGGCCTTCGATATTCCTTACGTCATGATGCTCGGAGCCAACGGAACGCAGACCTTCGTCATCCAGACCGTGGACACGGCCTTCAAGTATCAGAGCTTCGGCCTCGCATCGGCCATGGCGGTCGTGCTGCTCATCATCGTACTGATCTTCATCGTCATCCAGCGCAAAGTCTTGTTCAGGGAGGGGAAATAAACCATGGATCAAGAGAAAAGCTCGCCGCTGTTCACGGCTTTCAAATATCTCACGATCGTGCTCGCCCTGTTCGTCGTGTTCTTCCCGATCTACTCGGTATTCGTCGGCGCGTTCAAAACCCAGATGGAGTACTACCAGTCGTCCTCCCTGGCGCTGCCGCATGACTTCTTCAACTTCGACAACTTCAAAAAAGTATACGATGTCGGAGATCTCGGCCTCGGCTTCAAGAACACGCTGATCATCCTCGTTGCGGCTGTCGCCGGCAACGTCGTGCTCGGCACGATGGTCGCGTACGCCCTGGGCCGCTTCGACTTCAAGCTGAAAAAGCCGATCATGGGCATGTACCTCGTCGCCCAGGTCATCCCGATGGTGACGACGCAGGTCGCCACGTTCTCCGTCATCCAGAAGCTCGGCCTGTACAACACGATGGGCGCTCCGATCATTCTGTACATCGGCGCCGACGTGCTGCAGATCGTCATCTATCTCCAGTTCGTCAACAGCATTCCGAAAGACCTGGACGAGAGCGCGATGATGGAAGGGGCTTCGCTGTTCAAGATCTACCGCTCCATCATCTTCCCTCTGCTGGCCCCGGCCACGGCGACGCTCATCATCCTGAAGACGATTTCCATCTACAACGATTTCTATACGCCTTACCTGTACATGCCGAGCCAAAAGCTCAAGGTCGTCTCCACCGCGATCTACTCGTTCGTTGGGCCGAATGCCGCCCAGCTCAACGTCATCTCGGCCGGCATCCTGATCATCTTCATTCCGACGGTCGTCTTGTTCCTCTTCCTTCAGCGCTATATTTTCGCGGGGGTTACGAACGGGGCGGTCAAGTAAAAATTGCAGAGGCGGCTTGAGGGCCGCCTTTGCTGTTTCCTTGGGAAAGGGGCAGCTGCTCTGCGGAGGCCATCGGAGGGGGAAATGATAGCTGCGCTGCGGAGGCCATCGGAGGGAGAAGCGCCAGCTGCGCTGTGGAGGCCATCGGAAGGAGGAACGCCAGCTGCGCTTCGGAGGCCATCCGATCCTCCAATCGCTGTTGAAGCCGGATTGCTCTGATTTACACCCCCTGACAGGGTTGCAATCCGTCTTCAAAGGCGAACGCTGCCGCTTTTCCGGATTCGGATGGCCTCCTCCGCTCCGCTTGGAGGGAGAACAACAACGAGGCGAGGCCTCCTCCGCTCCGCTTGGAGGGAGAACAACAACGAGGCGAGGTCACCTCTGCTCCGCTTGGAGGGAGAACAACAGCGAGGCGAGGTCACCTCCGATCCGCTTGGAGGGAGAAAGGGAAGTTTCAACGATGAAGTTTCGGAGCCACAGTGCTCGTCTGTTTTTTAATTTATCGGACATACGATCCGCTATTCGGCTCAAAAGCAAGGATTTCACCATTTATCGGACATACGATCCGTTATTTAGCGATTTTAACCCTCGTAGGGTCTCATTTTGGCGAAATAACGGATCTCATGTCCGATAACAAGCTGGTTAGGTAGTAAAACGACAAAATAACGGATCGTATGTCCGATAACAAGCGAGGCTCGGGCGACAGGAGCTGCAATCGGCCAAGCTGCCAGGATTGAGATCATACGATAAGAAAGCAAGCCGGGCGAACGCAGCATGGGCCGAAAACGCGAAGCTAGTACACAATTTGTCGGATGTTCATGATCGCGCAGCGAGAATAATTCGGAATTAGTTGGATGGTTTATGTAACGCCGGCGAGGATAGAGCCGATCTGTGTTGGATGTTCATGATCGCGCAGCGGGAATAGTCCAGAATTAGTTGGATGGTTTAAGTGACGCCGGCGAGGATAGAGCCGATCTGTGTTGGATGTTCATGATCGCGCAGCGGGAATAGTCCAGAATTAGTTGGATGGTTTAAGTAAAGGCCGGCGAGGACAGGGCCAATCTGTGTTGGATGTTCATGATTGCGCAGCGAGAATATCCAGAATTAGTTGGATGGTTTATGTAGCTCCGGCGAGTGGTTTAAGTAACGCCGGCGGGGATGGCGACCAATCGGTTGGATGTTAAGCATTTTTTGAGGAGGAACAACAAAATGAGCAAACCCGAACTCGAAATGATTACCGGCATGACCTGGGGATGGACCGGAGTAAGAGGGACCTGGGAAGGCCCCGAGGCCGAGCATTCCATGAACGAGATGGCCAAGCTGAACGTCGGCTGGGCAGGAATCACGCTTGGAGCGATGCAGGCGACGGCGCAATCGACCGAAGTCACGTACTGGCAGGAGCCGACCGTCACGGACGGCGAGGTTCGCGCCGCGATCCGCCGGGCGAAGGAAATGGGCATGAAGGTGGTCATGAAGCCGGTAGTCAACTGCGCGGACGGAACCTGGAGGGCGCATATCAATTTCTTCGACATGGACATCCCCGGCGAGCCGACCTGGAGCCAGTGGTTCGCTTCCTACGGGAAGTTCATCCTCCACTATGCGGAGATCGCCGAGCAGGAAGGCTGCGAGATGCTCTGCATCGGCTGCGAGATGGTGCAGACCGACAAGCGGGAAGCCGAATGGAGGGCGCTGATCGCCGAAGTCCGCAAGGTGTATGGCGGCCTGATCACCTACAACTGCGACAAGTACCAGGAGGGCAACGTGAAATGGTGGGATGCGGTCGACATCATTTCCTCCAGCGGCTATTATCCGATCGGCGAGTGGGAGCAGCATCTCGACCGCATCCACGAGGCCGTTTCTCCTTACGGGAAGCCGTTCTTCTTCATGGAAGCCGGCTGTCCGAGCCGCGAAGGCTCCCCGCTGCGGCCCAACGACTGGTCGCTTCCCGGAGCTCCGTCCGGCGAAGCGCAGAAGAGCTATTACGAGGCGATGTTCGGAGCCTGCGAGAAGCGCGAGTGGGTGCGCGGCTTCATGCTCTGGGATTGGCCGGCAAGGCTGTACAGCGAAGAGGATGCCGCGGCCAACGACGATTACTGCATGTACGGCAAGCCTGCCGCTGCAGTCGTGAGGGATTACTACGGACGGGTTTAAGCGCAGGCTTCTATTTTCACGAAGGAGGATCTATACGATGATTGAATCCATGAACGCCGAATGGCGCGCAGAGCTGGAAAAGGAGCTGAAGGAGAACATCCTCGGCTTTTGGAAGGAGCATACGCTCGACGAAACGAACGGGGGCTTCATCGGCGAGATGAACGGAGCCGGTGAAATCGTGCCCGGGGCGCACAAGTCGCTCGTGCTGAACGCCCGCATTCTATGGACATTCGCAGCTGCCTATCGCCGTTACGGCCAGGAAGACGATCTGCGCATGGCGGACCGCGCTCTTGATCAGTTGAAGACCCGCTTCAAGGACGAGGAGCATGGCGGCTTCTACTGGATGATCCATCCCGAAGGCAGCCCATCCGAGGATAAAAAGCAGGTTTACGGCCAAGCCTTCGTCATTTATGCGCTGGCGGAATATGTCCGTGCGACGGGCAATCGCGAGCCGCTTGGACTCGCCGAGGAGATTTACCGTCTCCTGGAGCGTTACGCCTATGATCCCGTCCATACCGGCTACATCGAGGCTCTCGCCAGGGATTGGAGCGAAACGGACGATCTCAGCCTGAGCGGCAAGGACCTCAATGAGCGCAAATCCATGAATACCCACCTTCACGTATTGGAAGCCTATACGAACCTGTACCGGATCTGGAAGCCGGAAGGACTTCGCTTGAAGCTCAAAGAGCTGATCGAGGTGCATCTGGACCGGATCTTGGACAGCCGCGGCAGCCATTTCCTGCTGTTCTTCGACGACGAATGGAATTCGCAGGCCGCCGACGTCTCCTACGGCCATGATATCGAAGGCAGCTGGCTGCTGTGGGAAGCGGCGGAAGTGCTCGGAGATCCGGAGCTTGAAGCCCGCGTCCATAAGGCTGCTCTTGCGATGGCGCATGCGACGCTCGAGGAAGGAACGGATGCGGACGGAGCTGTTTTCAACGAGCTGCATGGAAACGGGAAGCTGGACGACAGCAAGGACTGGTGGCCGCAGGCCGAGGCGATGGTCGGCTATCTGAACGCTTATCAGCTATCCGGCGAAGAGCGTTATCTGGAGGCTTCGCAGCGCAGCTGGCGGTTCATCCAGGAGAAGATCAGCGACCGCGAAGGCGGCGAATGGCATTGGCAGGTTACCCGCGACGGCGTGCCGAATCCCATGCAGCAGAAGGTAGGCGCCTGGAAATGTCCTTATCATAACAGCCGCGCCTGCCTGGAAGCGGTGGAGCGTTTGGAATCGCTAACAAAAAGATCTCGTTAGCATAAGAGATGACAATAAAAACAAACGCAGTTCATTTTTTTGCAAGACCGCAAGGACTAGAATAGGTCATGTAAGCGATAACAGAAAACGGTTTCGAAACAAAGAACGCAAAACCCGCATAATTCCGCACACTATATTTTAGGGGGCAAAAAAACATGAAAAAACCGCTTTTGGTCACAATGACAGCCGTCCTCTCCCTGTCCATGCTTGCCGCATGCGGCAACAATAACAACAGCGGCAACGCCGGCAACACAGGCGACACGGGCGCGGCCAATACGGGAACGGCATCCAACACGAATGCCGGCGGCACGGGCGAAGCAAGCGGCCTGAAGGGCACGCTCAAAGTGCTGACGCACCGCACCGACTACATCAACGACGGCACCATGGACAAATACGTCAAGAAGTTCCAAGAGAAAAACCCGGATGCGAAGGTTGAATTCGAAGGCCTGACGAACTACGCGACCGATATCAAGACGCGCCTGACGACAGGCGAGACGGGCGACGTGCTGATGGTGCCAGCGGGCATGCCGGCTACCGACTATCCGAAGTATTTCGAGCCGCTTCCGGATTCGATGTTCGACGACGTCTACTTCGCAGACAACAACGCCTTCGAAGGCAAGCGCTACGGCATCACGACCGGCGTCAATACGCAAGGCCTCGTGTACAACAAGCAGGCGTTCAAGAAAGCCGGCATCGACAAGGCGCCGACGACGCTCGACGAGCTGTACGCTGACGCGCAGAAGCTGAAAGACGCCGGCATCATCCCGCTCTACATGAACTTCGGCGCTCAGTGGCCGATGGGCACTTGGGGCGACGGCTCCGCGTTCTATGTTGCAGGCGAAGCGGACCTCACATCCAAAATGGCCGCCGATCCGGCTCCTTTCCAAATGGACAACGCATGGGGCCAGCTGGCTCAAATCGGCCGTGAATTCATCAGCAAGGGCTGGGTGGAGAAAGATCTGTACACGAACAACTGGGAAATGTCCAAAGGCGAAGTGGCCAGCGGCAAAGCCGCCATGTACTTCCTCGGCAACTGGGTCATTCCGCAAGTCGAGGCAGCCGGCGCTTCCTCCGACGACATCGGCTTCGTGCCGTTCCCTTACGACAACAGCGGCAAGCTGAACGCGCCTCTGGGCTCCGACTACATGATCGCCGTCAGCAAAAACAGCAAGAACAAAGAGCTCGCTACCGCATGGGTCGACTTCTTCGTTAAAGAATCCGGTTATGTGAAGGACTCCGGCTTCATGCCGATCATCAAATCGGAAAAAGCGGAATCCCCGCAGCTGGCCGAGTTCCAGGCGACGAACCCGACATTCATCGAAGGGCTGCCTAACGATCCGAAATTCGCGGAAATCGCGAACAAAGCGCAAATCGGCATCGGCACGGGCAACTACATCCAGGATCTGCTCATCTCCAAGGATCTGAAAGCCGGACTGGACGACCTCAACAAAAAATGGGCGAAAGCCAAAACGGATCTGGGCTACTAAAACCGGATCCCATGCCAAGCAGGCTCCCGATTCGGGAGCCTGTTTTTTTGTCAGGTTCGCCATGAATGAGTTTATCCGAGCAGGTTGCGCCTGCCTGACGCATTTGCCCCATCGATTGAACCGGACATCATGTTTCGGCTCCTTGCCGCCCTCGCCAGCCTTGTTTGTTTGACGAGGGGGCCGGGTGGTAAAATAAGTAGGGTAAAGGTTCGAAAAGCAAACATTCGATGTGGAGGAGATGTTCGGAATGACGGTACAACTGCAGGGACTTCAAGATACGGCCGAGCTGCACAACGGCGTGCGCATGCCGCGCCTGGGACTGGGCGTCTGGAAAGTCACGGAGGAAGGCCAGGTCGAGCAGGCGATCAAGGATGCCGTGAACGCCGGCTACCGCAGCATCGACACCGCGAAGATCTACGGCAATGAAGAAGGCGTCGGCCGTGCGATCGCGGACGTTTCCGTGCCGCGCGACGAGCTGTTCATCACGACCAAGGTCTGGAACGCGGAGCAGGGCTACGACAGCACGCTTGCCGCTTTCGAAGAGAGCCGCCGCAAGCTCGGTCTCGAAATCATCGATCTGTATTTGATCCATTGGCCGGTCAAAGGCAAGTATAAGGAAACCTGGCGAGCTCTGGAGCAGCTGTACAAGGACGGCAAAGTACGCGCGATCGGCGTCTGCAACTTCCATGTGCATCACTTGGAGGATCTCCTCCGGGATGCGGAGATCAAGCCGATGGTCAACCAGGTGGAATACCATCCGCTGCTTGCCCAGACCGAGCTTCGCCAATTCTGCCAGGATCAAGGCATCGTGCTGGAAGCCTGGAGCCCGCTGATGCAGGGCAACCTTGATCTGCCGCAGCTGAACGAGCTGGCGGACAAGTACGGCAAGACGCCGGCGCAGATCGTGCTCCGCTGGGACTTGCAGAACGGCGTCATTACGATTCCGAAATCGACGAACGAGAAGCGGATTCGCGAAAATGCGGACGTATTCGACTTCGAGCTGTCCCATGAGGACATGGCGCTTATCGAAGGGCTGAACCAGAACAAGCGCTTCGGAGCCGATCCCGACAACTTCGACTTTTAATAACGCTGGCGGGACGGCGGATAACGGGCATATCCAAGGCGCACACTAAGGACGCCCTCCTCTTGACACTCTCAACTGTAACTGGTATTATTACAGTACGAAACGGGGTGGCCGTCTCGCATGAACAGTGAATTTACGATTGCCGTCCACAGCCTGGTGCTGCTGGCTTACTTGCCGGAAGGCAGCGCCTCCAGCGAAACGATCGCCGAGAACGTGTGCACCAATCCGGCCCGCGTCCGCAAGGTGATGGGTTATCTCAAGCGCAGCGGCTATGTGGCCACGCGCGAGGGCTCCGGAGGAGGCTACCGGCTTCTGATGGATCCAGCAGAGGTGACGCTGAAGGATGTGTACCGGACGATTGCGCAAGGGTCGCTGATGCCGAACTGGTGCTCGGGCGATCCGGATTGCGATTGTCTCGTCGGATCCAACATGAACGAAGTCATGAACCGTATCTTCTGCACGGCCGAGCAGCAGCTGGAGGATTACTTCTCCGGCTTGACCATCGCCGGCGTGCTCAAGGACATCCATAGCTGCGATTCGTGTTGAGCGGCATCCGGGGTAGATGGAATGAATTATTTAACCGAGAGGATGATTGAACATGGCAGTAGCACTGACGAAAGAAACCTTCAATGAATCTGTGCAATCCGGCGTGTCCCTGGTAGACTTCTGGGCTCCTTGGTGCGGACCTTGCAAAATGCAGCTTCCGATCGTCGAAGAGCTCTCCACGGAGCTTGCCGGCACGGCAACGATCGCCAAGATCAACGTCGACGAAGAGCCTGAGCTGGCTTCCCAATTCGGCGTCATGAGCATCCCGACGCTGATCCTGTTCAAGGACGGCCAGCCGGTCGACAAAATGGTCGGCGTGCAAAGCAAAGACGCCCTGAAAAACAAAATCCAAGGCCAGCTGTAAGCTTCCGCCTTGCGGCTTGCGCCGCCGCCGTTCTCTTCGGCACCAGCCGCGATGCGGCGGCATCAGCGCAACAACAACCCCGGTCCAGCGCCTCGCGGCGAAGACCGGGGTTTTTTTGACGGCTTCTTATTTGGATTTAGCTGCAGTCTTCGGGTTGTCGCCGCCGCATCTGTCCGGCAAGCTCGCCGAAAAAGCCTCGCGCCTCCTTTAAAGGAGGCGCGAGGCTTTTTCGGGCTGAGCCGTCTTTCTACGTCAGAGGGCTGCGCTGCAGCAGGCGGCGGATGGAGCGGTCCGCCTCGCGGAGCGTTACGTCCTTGTCGACGGTCAGCATGACGCCGCGGTCCATTAGCACCTTGCCGTCGACGATCGTCGTCTCGACATCCGCCCGGGTGGCGGAATAGACGATGCGGGAGATAATGTCCACATCGAAGGACGGGAACGTGTGGAACTGGTTCAGGTTGAGGATAGCCAGATCGGCTTTTTTGCCGACCTCCAGACTTCCGATCTCCGAGCTCATGCCGACCGCCTTGGCTCCGCCGATCGTCGCCATGCGGAAGACGCTGCGCGCATCCATCGCCGTCGGCCCGTGAATCGGCTTCTGGATGAGGGCAGCCAGACGCATTTCGTTGAACATGTCGAGATTGTTGTTGCATGGCGCTCCGTCCGCTCCAAGGCTCACGCTGATGCTTGTATCGAGCATATCGGGAACTTCGGCGATGCCGGAGGCGAGCTTGAGGTTGGAGCCCGGGCAATGGCTGACATGAACTCCCCGCTCGCGGATGATCCGCTTCTCGTTGTCGTCCAGCCAGATGCAGTGGGCCAGGATCAACCGGTCCGTGGCAAGCCCGATATGATCGAGGTAGGCGATATTGCGCATGCCGGTCATCTGCTCCACCAGCTCGATCTCGCCGAGATTTTCGGAGGCATGGGTATGGACGTTCACCTGATAGCGGTCGGAGAGACTGGCGACCTCGCGGAGCAGCTCATCCGTACAGGAGATGACGAAGCGCGGGGAGAAGGCGTAGCGGATCCGGCCGTTGTCGTGGTTATGCCATTTCTCCAGCAAGTCGACGCTCTCCTGCAGCGAGGCTTTCGTCTCTTCCTGCAGCGGCAGCGGGATGTCGCTTCCTTTGCGGTCCATCATGACCTTGCCCGACAGCGCGCGGATGCCGCTTGCAGCGATGGCCTGGAAGGCCGAGTCGGTGTGATGAACGGTCTCCATGTCCACGATCGTCGTCGTGCCGCTCTGCAGCAGCTCGCCGATGCCGAGCATGGCGGAGTAATAGATGGACTCCTCGTCGTGGGCGGCCTCCAGCGGCCAGATGCGCTTGCGCAGCCAGTCCAGCAGCTCCAGATCGTCCCCCTTGCCGCGGAACAAAGTCTGGCACAGGTGGATGTGGGTCTGGACAAAGCCGGGGATGACGGTGCGGCCGGAAGCGTCGATGACGCGGTCGGCGCCGCTGGCGTCGAGATCCGGGCCGATCGCGGCGATCCGGTCGTCCTCGATCCGGATATCGCCGTGCAGAATCTCTTCGTTCGCGTTCATCGTGACGATCTGGGCGTTCCGGATCAAAATCGTGTGGGGCATGGAATCTCCACTCCTTCAAAAACTAAAAATAGCCGCGAATAAAATACGCCGAGGGGCATATTTTTTTCGTAGCTAGAAATTTACGGTTTCCGGTAGAAACCCTAGACCCTATCGTCCAGGATATACGAAATGAGACGTATTTATGCGGTTGTAGGATCAGAATACTGCAACGCAAACTTCAATGTCAACTCATGCGAGGCAGCGTGGCGCTGGAGGCGCGGCATGGGACCGGCGGGGATCGAGAACCGGAGAGGGGTGGCGGCATGGGCGAAAGCAGGCGCAAGGCGAACCGGAACCAAGGGACAAGCCGATGGCGGCATGTCGGACGAAGAGGGGGGTCGACCGAAAGGGGAGCGGGAAGATCGAGTGGAGCATTGACGAAGCCGCCCTTGTCGGGGCTGGGCGGGTGGCTGTGGCTCGTCCAGGTCGGCCTCGCTCTTCAGCTGGCTGTGTTCGCGGCGCAGCTCGCGGGACTGATCCGCTATTTGTTCGCGGATGGAGGCTGGCCTGCCATCATCGACAGCCAGGCGCCGGACTATCATCCGCTGATGGCTCCGCTTGCCGTCTACGAGCTGGCGGAGCTGGCCGTGCTGCTCCTGGCCACGGCGATGATGCTGGCCGGCTTCTACCGCAGGCTGCAAGCCTTCCCCGCCTGGATCGCCCTGTATCTGCTCGCCTGCCTGGGCGCGGTCGCGCTGGAATGCGTGTTCATCCTGCTCATGCCTTCCACGAGAGAAAGCGTCCTGCAGAATTCGCTTCCGGCCCTGCTGCGGACGGCGGTGCTGGCCGCGGCCTGGATTCCCTACTTCAGGCGGTCTCTTCGGGTGAGGAACACGTTCGTCCATTGAAAGACCGTGCTTGGGAGCAAGACGAACGGCGCATGTCCTCCCGAGCGAATGAAATCGAACAGACAATGCCCTCTTGAGCGAATCCGATCGGCCAGCCGGCCTTTCGGGCCTTCTGAAAACGAAGCGGATTGAAAGCTCTTGCCGAGAGCGTCGGATGCCTTTGCCCGGGGTATATAGAGCTATAAGAACGATCCGAACGAAGGAGGAATAACCTTATGCGTTTGCTAGCCGTCATCCTCATTATCGCCGGCCTTATTTTCGGCATATCCGGGCTTTTCGATTTCGTCGTCAACTCGGTCAAATTCGTCTTTTACATTCTGGCCATCCTGCTCCTCATCGGAGGCATCGGAATGATGTTCAGAAGGATCAAGTCCTGACCCCGCGATTCCGGAAATCGCGGCTTTTCGAAGAAACGAGGCCTGTCGACGGCTTCGTTTCTTTTTTTGTCCTCCGGCTGCCGAAACGCCGTCGTGCCTGTCGGATCCGGGCGGTAAATATATCCTTTATCCATATATTCAGAGGCAAACCCAAGTGATAGAATAGAGGGGATTCACAGAGAGGAGCGTTTCTCATGAAAAGAATCCATTTATCGCTGAAGGGCCGCCTCGCCCTCGCATTCCTGCTGCTTTTCGGCGGCGGCGCGGGCGCCGCTTATGGCGCAGAGACAGCGGCTCAGCCCGATGACTATCATATCGTTGCCCTGGGAGATTCCATCACCGTCGGGTACGAGCCCAAGGTGGAATACACGGTCGCTTCTCCTCCTTACGGCTACGCAGAGCGCCTGTACGAGCAGGCGCTCCTGCACGGACGCGCCTCGCTGTCCAATTACGGAATCGCCGGCTTGAAAAGCTCCGGACTGAAAGCGTTTGTAAGCGCCATCGGTTCGGGGACGCCGATAACGGCCGATGCCATTCAACCGGGCCTTCCCGATCCGAGGACGAACGAGTTCGGAGCGGCTGCCGCAAAGATCAGCCAGGAGCTTGCGTCCGCCGACCTCGTCGCCATCACGGTCGGCGGCAACGACGTCTCCGCGCTGCTGACGAGCGCGTCCGCCTTGTCGGATGCCGATCTGGCGGCGCAGGTCGCCTCCCTTCTGACCGAATACACCGGCAATATGACGGCCGTGCTCGACGTTCTTCACGAAATCAATCCCCATGCGTCGGTCGTCATTGCCGACCAGTACCAGCCGCTTCCGGTCATCGGCGGCAAGGAGCTGTACGCCAAGCTGACGAGAGCGACGGATGCTTTTACGGCCAATCTGGATAAGCTCGCGGCAGGCTACTCCGCCAAGGGGGCGGACGTCAAGGTCGCCCATGTCGCCAAGGAATTCGTCGGGCGCGAAGGCGTCCTCACCCATATGGTCAAGGACCGGGATTTCCATCCGACGCAGGAAGGGTACGCGGTCATCGCCAGCACCTTTGCGGCGGCGGTATGGGGAGCGAACATCGATCTGGCTGCTCCCGCGGCCGGTTCGCCGATGAACATCTATGCCGTCGGCAAGAAGCTCGACACCCCCTATAAGCCGGTGCTCAAGAAAGGCGTCAACTACATCGCCATCCAGGATATCGTGCAGGCCGTAGGCGCGAAAACCGTATGGGATGCCAAAACGTCGACGGCCAACATCAAGTACGGCAGCTTGACGGTCGGCGTGAAAATCGGCGCCTCGACCGTGACCGTGAACGGGGTCGCCGTGCCGGTCGATTCTCCAGCCTACCTGCAGCAGGTAGGCAAGGAATCCAAGACGTATGTGCCGCTGGCTACAGTGGCCAAAGGGCTTGGCTTCGGCGTGACCTACATTGCTCATCTCAAAACGGTATTTATCAATCCGTAGCTTTTTTGTCCCGGCCATTCTGCGGCCCGTCCAGCGTGTTTTCCTTGAGGAAGCGACGTGCGGCGGGCCGTTTGGTTGAAGGGTTATGTTCATATGAAGGAGCAGGATTCATCCATATTGCGGACGCGTCATCCAACCGGGAATGTCGGACGTGTACCTGAAGAGAAGACCATTGCCGAAAGGAGGCCGAGGAATGGGGAACTGGCTGGCAACGCTCCGCAAAGGCTACGGCCGCAAGCTCGCCGGCATCCATTCGCTGAACGGATGGATCGTCTTTCTGCTGGCGGTATCGGGGCTCATGCTGTTCGGAGGCTACTGGAGAGGCGTGCTCGGAGAAGGCCGCGTCTGGCTGAAAGGAATCCATATCGTGCTCGGCCTTGCGTCCTTGCTGCCGATGGCGGCCTATGCGCTGCTCGCTCCCAAGCACTGGAAGCAGCTGAGAGGCAAGCCTTGGCAGAGAGCGAACGTAATCGTCGTGCTGGCTCTGCTCGGCGGCTGGCTGCTGTCGGGAATCGTGCTCTGGCTGCACCGGCAGCTTGGTCCCGGCTGGGCGAATCCGGCTTTGACCTGGCATGATTTGCTGACCTGGATCGGCTTGCCGTATGTGCTGTACCATTCCATCACCCGGTTGAAATGGCTCAAGCAGGCTGGACGCCGAACGGTCCGCACCGGCAGGGAGGACGGACTGCATCCGGCCGCCTCTCCGGAAGCGCTCATGTCCAGACGGACGTTCATCCGCACAGCCGTAGGGGCGGGCATTGCGCTGGCGGTCGGACCTTCCTTCCTGCAGTGGGCGGGAAGGGCGCTCGGCAGCGCCGGCGGCGCGACCTCGGAAGAGCTGGCGAGCCGCGATGCCAACCGGCTCATCCCCGCTCCGCAGCCGCTGCCGGCATCGCTGCCTCCGCAAGGCGGCGGGGCCAAGGGGAATTTCCGCGTTTATACGGTCACGCCGATTCCGTCCTTCACGAATGCGGACTGGTCGTTCACGATAGACGGGCTGGTGGAGAAAAGCTTCATCTGGAACTGGGAGCAGTTCGTCGAGCTGAAGCGGACCGTCCAGGTCAGCGACTTCCACTGCGTGACGGGCTGGTCGGTGTACGGCAATACGTGGGAAGGCATTCCGCTGAAGCTGCTTCTGGAGCAGGCCGGCGTGAAGGCGGGGGCGGCGACGGCGAAGTTCTACTCCGGCGACGGGGTCTACACCGACTCGCTGACTCTCGAGCAGGCGGTCATGGACGATGTGATGGTGGCCGTCCTTCATGACGGCAAGCCGATCCCGAGCGATCTCGGCGGTCCTGTCCGGCTCATCGTGCCGCGCATGTACGCCTACAAATCGGTGAAATGGCTCAACCGCATCGAGCTGATCAAAGGCGATCATACGGGGTACTGGGAGGAGCGGGGCTACAGCAAGGACGCCTGGGTGTGACGAGAGCGGGACTCCAGCAAGGACGCCCCCATGTTGCCGACGTCTGCATGCCTGGCTTTCCCGACGATAAAGCGGGCTTGAAGCTTTTCATTGAAGCAGGGACTTTCTGGGCGGAGCCGTCGCGCCCAAGAAAGGATGCCTTGCTTTTTTTGTGCTTCCAAAGGCTCCGGATCGTTACTCCGCTGGACGGAACGACAGAAAGATGCAGGGAGCCTTCGCCGTGCAGCGCAGGGAAATCTAATTAAAATGCGCTTGGTTTCCGAAAGAATTTGGAGGAATCGACGGATGTTTGGATCCCAATTTGCTGAAGCGGGGGCATGGAATGGTTAGAAACCTAAAATTGGCAGTCGTACTCGCTTGTGCAATCGCTGCAGGCAGCGGCATGCAGCTGCCGGTGCAAGCTGAAAGCGTCTCGGCTGCAGCGGCATCCTGGACATGGAAGCAGCAGTCCGGGAAGGAAAGCTCGGAATTGACCGACATCACGGAATTGCAAAGCGGAGTCCGGATAGCGGTCGGCATGGACAGCACCGTATTGCGAAGCAAGTCCGGCGGGGCCTGGGGAGCGGTAGCTTTTCCCGGCCGCAGCACTCTGCAAGCGCTGGCTGCAAATGGCGCAGCTGCCGTTGTTGCAGGCGATCAAGGCGTGCTTGCCCGGACGAAGGACGGCATGGCCTGGACAAAGGGCGTCATCAGCGGAAAATGGACGCTGGCCGACTTTTCCCCCTCTTATAAAAATAAAGAGCTAGGGAAATATCCGCTCAAGCCATCCGATTTCGATTGGCAGGATGTCGTCTGGGACGGGCGGCAATTCGTTGCGGCCGGCATGACCCGAATCAAGATCGACTCCTATTCGTACACGTTTCCTGTCGCCGCCATATCCAAGGAAGGGACCCAATGGACGCTGAAGCCCATCCAAACCTCTGCAAGAGGCGATAAGGTCCTTATTTATAACTTCCATCAAAAATGGCTTGTCGCTATGGGGAGAAATATCCTGAGCTCAGCCGATTTGGCTGCATGGACCACGACTGCGGACGCCGTTGGCGGAGAAATTCATGCCATGGCGGACAACGGGCAAATCGCTGTCGCGGTAGGATACGACGGAAGCTCGGGCCAGGGAAGCATTGGCGGAAGAATCTATACCACAACCGATGGCGTTCACTTTAAGAAAGTCGGCGATCCGAACGCCTCCCTGAACAGCGTCGTCTGGGACGGCAAGCAATTCATTGCGGCGGGCGATTACGGCACCATCTATCGATCGATGAATGGAGTAGACTGGGACAAGATCTCGAAGACGGAAGGCATGTTCCAGAGTCCGCTCGGCTATGTGAAATACGGAGGTTTGGAAGGAAATATCAATGCTTTACTGAAGAGCGGAAATGCATACTTGGCGGCTGGAAGCATGGGGACCGTTCGTTCGGCTCCATCGCCTGACCAGGCATGGACTATCGAAGCCGCCGGGACCATGAACGATCTCTATGGCATTGCCTATTTCAAGGGGAACTATGTCGTAGCGGGCGTAGGAACATTGAAGGCTTCTGCGAATGGAAAAGACTGGGCCGATATCGACCCGGAGCTTATCCAGCCCGAAATCAAGCTGTACGAGTTGAAGAACGTGGGAGGCAGCTTTATTGCAGGCGGGTTTTCCTCCGCAGACGACCGGCTTTCCAGGTTTGGCCTCCTCTACCGGAACGGCAGGCTCAGCGAACTGGGCAGCTTGGAGCAGGATCATATCCGTGATATTACAGCGGTGGGCGGAGAGTTTCGCCTGCATGGCAAGACGATCGAAAAAAGAAGCCGGGACGGCTTGTCATGGGTTTCGGTACAAGCGGGAAACCCGGTTCCATCCGCATCCAGCGGGAAAGTATGGATCGGCTTTAAAGGGCAGGCCGATTATTATACATCCATCGATGGAGCGGCATGGAAAAAAACGAGCGCGACCCTGGACGGCTCCAACGGTTATTTTCCTAGGTTCACCGATGCGGTCTGGACCGGCTCCAAATTCATCGCCATTTCGGAAGATGCCCTTGTTGAATCCGTAGACGGGAAGGCCTGGAAGACGGTCTTGAAGAAGAGGTACACGTATTTGAAGTCGCTGGCCGTTACGGGCGGCGGAACGGCAGCGGCTGTCGGAAATGATGGCGCCGTATACATGTCGGAAGGCGGACGAGGCTGGGTGCAGCAGGAATCCCCGACATCAAAAGATCTTCAGAGTGTAATCTGGGATGGAACACGCTTTATCGCCGTCGGCTTTGATGGCGTCGTGCTGACAGCCGAACCCGCTGGCAAATGACAACGATAGGAGGCCTGTCCTTTCCTGCCATCCTGCTCTAGACGCATAAGGGGACGGTTTGCCGCCGCATGAGCATTCGATCTCTTTATTGATTCAGCGAAAAGCCGCCTTTCGGCGGCTTTTCGCTTTGGACGGGTTTCCTTGTCCGGCAACCGGAATCGCGGCTGTTTGCGGATCGCCGGAAGACGATGCCGGCTTCAGTCGGTTTTCTTCTTTTTGCCCGTAAAATTAGTGACGGATTTGACATCCTCCACCACGTCGTTGACGAATTCCATATTTTGGTTCTTTGCATGGCTGTGCGACGTTCCTTTATAGTTACCTTGATGGGACTTGTTCTCCATGAGCGGCTCACCTCCCGCCGTTAGTATGGTTCGGGACGGGCCTGCCGATACGGCAAAAGGCCGCGGACAGCCCATCCGGAAAGGAGCATGACAGCATGAATCGCATCTCGAAGCCAATCCGCAGCCGCCTGGAGCGACGGCAGCGGCATTGGACAGCCGGCCTGATGCTCGGCTCCCTGCTCATCGCCGCAGGCTGCGCGGGACCGCAGGACCAAGGGGGGCCGGTGCCGTCAGCCGCTCAGACGACCGGAACGCCGTCTCCATCGCCCGCCGGGCAGGATGACGCGGGTCCGTCGTCCTCCTCTATGCTGGATCGCGGCAGCAAGGCGCTGGCGGAAATCCGGAATTTCGATCTGGACATGGAGCTGAGACAGCAGATGGTGACGGACGGAGAGACGACGTCCATGTCCATGAGCAATAAAGGCACTATTTTCCTGGAGCCGCTCGTTCTGAAGCAAGTCACGGTCAATGATTTTATGGGCGAGCAGTCGACCATCGACTCGTACCTGAACAAGGACGGCTACTATATGTACGATCACTCCAATTCGGCCTGGAGCCGGATGCTCGCCTCCGAAGTGCCGAAGATCAAGGCGACGCTGTCGGACTTCCAGATCGCTCCCTCCAAGGAGCTCGACAAGATCAAGCCGCATGCAGCAAGCTTCAAGGCTTCCTCCAAGGAAGGCGTCACAACGCTGGCCTACAGCGGCGACGGCAAGGACGAGGCCGCCCAAGCGCTCGTGCGCGATCTGCTCCGCAGCACGATGGGAACCGACGAGATGGATGCTGCGATCCGGGATTCCATCCAGGTCGCCTCGCTTGAGTATTCGCTTGAATTCGATGAGAAGACGGGACTGCTGAAGCGGCTGAAGGCCGATGCGGACGTCACGATTGAATATGATGAAGGCAATCCCTCCAAGCTCCATCAGGAGCTGGCTTTGAATTACGGCAGCTGGAACGGGGCGAAGGCCGTGCAGGTGCCGAAGGAAGCTCTGACCGCTCCGGAGGTCATGCCTGCCGATCAGGGACTTCTGGATGCGCTCGGCGTGGAGGAAGGCGAACAGCCTTAGATCAAACGGCAGGTTTCGTCTCGGTCCGGCATTCGCGGCCGGGTCGAACGGATGAGAATGCCGAGCACCGAGCATATCCATGATGAAAACATCCAAGATGAACCCTATCCAAGTTGGCCAACCTTGTTTTTCCTCAAGCTTCCGGCGTCTCTGCCCGGAAGCTTTTTTGCTTCTCTTGCGGCCGACAGCCATTCCGGTGTTGGGAATAATTTTCACTGTATAAGAACATATATTCTCGTTTATAATAAAATAAGAATATATGTTCCTATACCAAGGGGGTCAAGGCATGGAATTCCGGAAGTGGATCGGACGTGAAGTGGAGATGATTTACGAGGACGCGAAGGGCAGCTTGAGCCGCCGGCTCGTTCGCGTGGAAGGCTTTAGCGGCAAGCATTTGAAGGCATTCGATCTGGCCAAGCGGCAGCCGCGCACGTTCCGGACGGATGGAATTCTGGCTCTGATGCCGCCCGCCCGCCGCGCAGTCTGAGCAGGGCGTCCATGGCCCGCCTCCTTTCGCTTCCATTTCTGCAAGTCCGAGAGGCCGCCCAAGCCGCGGCTTTTCTTTTTAAATTGTCCGATGTCATGTATAATGGCTCCTAGAGATCAAGCCTAACGGTTTCGCCGCCTCATGCGGCGGATTACGTTCGCGTAGAGAAGAGAAGAAGGGATGCGCGCTTGATATCCTTTCTTATCGGACAAGACTTTGAAGGAGTTGTTTTCATTGGCGCTCTCATGTGGCATCGTCGGTCTTCCCAACGTGGGCAAATCGACGCTTTTCAACGCAATTACTCAGGCTGGAGCGGAATCCGCCAACTATCCGTTCTGCACGATCGACCCTAACGTCGGCGTCGTGGAAGTTCCCGACGAGCGGCTGGATAAATTGACCGAGCTGGTCGTGCCGAAGCAGACCGTGCCGACCGCATTCGAATTCGTGGACATCGCGGGCCTCGTCGCCGGCGCCAGCAAAGGCGAAGGCCTCGGCAACAAATTCCTCGCCCATATCCGCGAAGTGGACGCCATCTGCCATGTCGTGCGCTGCTTCCAGGACGAGAACATCACCCACGTATCGGGCAAGGTCGATCCGCTGGGCGACATCCAGACGATCAACCTGGAGCTGATCCTCGCGGACATCGACTCCGTCGACCGCCGCATCGACCGCTCCCGCAAGAACATGAAGGGCGGCAACAAGCAGTACGCCCAGGAAGTCGAAGTGCTGGAGCGGATCAAGGAAGCTCTCTACAACGACCAGCCGGCGCGCAGCGTCGAGCTGAGCGACGAAGAGAAGACGCTGATCCGCGACCTTCACCTGCTGACGATGAAGCCCGTGCTCTATGCGGCCAACGTAAGCGAGGAGGAAGTCGCCGACGCCGAAGGCAATCCGTATGTGAAGATCGTGCGCGAATTCGCCTTGGCGGAAAATGCCGAAGTCGTACCGATCAGCGCGAAGGTCGAAGCCGAGATCGCGGAGCTCGAAGGCGAAGACAAGGCGATGTTCCTGGAGGAGCTCGGCATGGAGGAATCCGGCCTGAACCGCCTCATCAAGTCCGCCTACAAGCTGCTCGGCCTGTACACGTACTTCACGGCAGGCGTACAGGAAGTACGCGCCTGGACGATCCGCAAGGGCATGAAGGCGCCCCAGGCTGCCGGCGTCATCCACACGGACTTCGAGCGCGGCTTCATTCGCGCCGAGGTCGTATCCTATGACGATCTCGTCTCCGCAGGCTCCATGAATACCGCCCGCGAGCGCGGCCAGCTGCGCCTCGAAGGCAAAGAGTACGTCGTCAAGGACGGCGACGTCATGCATTTCCGCTTCAACGTTTAGCGCGGATTCAAGAACCGAGGGCTGCCGATTCATCCGGCCGTCCCTTGGAGCAGACAGCCCTGCCGCCGATTATCGGCGCGCAGGGCGTTTTGCGGTGCGCCGGGAATTTGGACAGGCCGCGACGTTTTTCCACGGCTTAACCATTTATGAATAAGTCTCATATATGGTATAATGGATGCCAGGACTTTTTTTAAAGAATATCACTAGGGGTGAAGTCAGGTGTTGGACCGTTTACAAGCGCTTGCGGACCGGTACGAAAAACTGAGCGAGCTGCTGTGCGATCCTGATGTAGCCAGCGATCCCAAGCGGCTCCGGGATTTGTCGAAGGAACAATCGGATCTTCAAGGCGCTTACAGCGCTTATACGGAATATAAAGAAGTGCATGCCCAGTACGAGGACGCCAAAGCGATGCAAGGCGAAAAGCTCGACGACGAGATGCGCGAGATGGTCAAGATGGAGCTCGAGGAGCTGGGCGAGCGGCTAGCCGGGCTGGAGGAGCGGGTTCGCGTCCTCTTGCTGCCCAAGGATCCCAACGACGACAAGAACGTCATTGTGGAGATCCGCGGCGCGGCGGGCGGTGACGAGGCGGCGCTGTTCGCCTCCGATCTGTACCGCATGTACACCCGCTTCGCGGAGACCCAGGGCTGGCGCGTCGAGCTCATGGATGCGAGCGAAAACGATCTTGGCGGCTTCAAGGAGGTCATCTTCAAGATTACCGGCAAGGGCGCGTTCAGCAAGCTGAAGTTCGAGAGCGGCGCGCACCGCGTGCAGCGCATCCCGGTGACGGAATCCGGCGGCCGAATCCATACGTCCACGTCCACCGTGGCCGTCATGCCGGAAGTCGAGGATGTCGAGATCGAGATTCACGACAAGGATATCCGCGTCGACACATTCTGCTCCAGCGGAGCGGGCGGCCAGTCGGTCAACACGACCAAGTCCGCCGTGCGCGTGACGCATGTGCCGACCGGCATCGTCGCCACCTGCCAGGACGGCAAGTCGCAGAACGACAACAAGGCCAAGGCGCTCCAGGTTCTGCGCGCCCGCATCTATGATATCCACCGTCAGGAAGAAGAAGCCAAGATTGCCGGCGAGCGCAAGAGCAAAGTCGGCACGGGCGACCGCAGCGAGCGGATCCGCACCTACAACTTCCCGCAGAGCCGCGTCACCGATCACCGCATCGGCCTCACGCTGCATCGTCTCGATTCCGTCATGAACGGCGACATGGGCGACATCGTCAATTCCCTGTCGCTCGCCGAGCAGGCGGAGCTGCTGGAGCGCGAAAATCTCGCCTAAGCGGGATTGAGGCGGCTTCGGATTGCAGCGCATTGCGGCATGCATATGGGTCGCATAACATAGTAGCAGCATTCGCATGTCATCACAGCTGCACAATGCATCTAAACACGCACTTGGTCATACAGCATGAACAGTGCACTGCGGCATGCAAGCGCATTGCGGCAAGACATTGATGGACATCGCATAGTAGCAGCATTCACATGTCACCGCAGCATGCACAGTGCCCGACATACGCCCCAAGCCCGCTAATCGGGATGGGGCTTTTTTTTCATCATGCGCAGATCATTACTCTTCAGGAGGCTCGGAATATGAGCGAGAACGATCAAGGCCGGGAAACGGAGTCATTCCGTCAAGCAGCAGGAGCATCGATCCAAGCCGCCCGCAAGCTGGCGGAGACCTACCTGGACCGCTGCGGCGTGGAGGAAGCAGGGGACAATGCCTCGCTACTGCTGCAGCATGTGCTGGGGTTGAACCGGGCGGAGCTGCTGCGCGACGGCCGGGAGGCGTTCCCGGCGGAGCGGCTGGCGGCATGGGAAGAAGCCATCACCCGCAAGGGGCGGGGCGAGCCCGCCCAGTATATAGCCGGGGAGCAGTGGTTTTACGGCCGGCCGTTCGCGGTCACGCCGGCCGTGCTGATTCCGCGTCCCGAGACGGAGCTGCTCGTGGAGGCGGTGCTGCAGGCGGCGGACAGGCTGTGGCCGCAAGCGGCAGGTTCGGCTGGAACGGAGGCATCGGCCGAGGCATTGCCGGGCAGCGCCAAGCCTGCCGCATCCGCTCTGCGGTCTGCGGGACTGGAAGCGCCTGCCGCCGCTGCCGCGCCGGTCGTCCTCGACGTCGGCACGGGCAGCGGCGCGATCGCCGTCACGCTGGCCGCGGAGCGCCCGGCATGGCGGGTGCACGCCTCCGACCTGTCTCCGGAGGCGCTGCGCACGGCCGAGGGGAACGCTCTCCGTCTCGGAGCGGAGCTGAGCGCGTTCATAGAGGGCGACCTGCTGCAGCCTTTTGTGGCTTCCGGCGGGGGAAGCATGGAGGGGCTCGAGATCGACGTGCTCGTGTCCAACCCTCCCTACATTCCGGCTGGCGATTTGCCGGGGCTGCAGCGGGAGGTGAGGGAGTTCGAGCCGAGGCTTGCTCTCGACGGAGGAGAGGACGGCCTCAATCCTTACCGCGCCATGGCGGTTCAGCTCAAGCTTTTGACGCGGCTTCCGTCGGTCGTAGGCTTCGAGCTCGGCATGGGACAGGCCCGGCAGGTCGCTGCGCTGCTTGAGGAAATCGGGCATTGGGACGACATCTCGATCGTGACCGATTACGGCGGCATCGAGCGCCATGTCGTCGCGGTCAGGTCGCCAGGCTCGGAGTGACGGCACCCGATCATGCGCCAGGGTTCGATGCGCTGGGCATGATGTTGCGCTCAGGGAGGGCGATAAAGTGCGTACCAAGAGCGTAAAGTTGCGTTAAGGGGATAGAGCCGGTACCAAGAGCGCAAGGCAGCGTTCAGGAAGATAGAGATTCGTACCAAGAGCGCAAGGCAGAGGTCAGGAAGATAGAGATTCGGTACCAAGAGCGCAAGAAAGCAACAGGACGATAGATACGAAGAGCGAAATGTTGCGTTCAGGGCGATATATCATCCGGAACGTTTCTAGCTACGGAATCCGGGCTGAATTCGCCTTCGTTACAGGCCAGCCTTCCCCGATACAGCTCCTCTTAATCTCGCAATCTTTGAAAAATTAGATTTGCAGGCAAGGTATAGAAGAATATAGAGCGGACATAATGGAGCATAGAGACGTTCCGGAACGCAAGCGGCGGTGCCGACGGGTGCCCGAGAGGAGCTTGTGCAATGTCCGTTCATTCCTATACTTCGGTGTCCCGCCCTTATCCGACCGCAGCTTCCCGTCTTTATTCGGCAGCAGCCCATTCGTACCGATTCCCGTTCCGCCTGTCCTACCTGTACCTCATCGTCTGTGTCGCCTTTCTGATGATGAGCTGGGAAAATGTCCGCAACGACGCCGCTCTGGCGCAAAGCTCCATTCCAAGCGAGGCCATCCGGCTGCGCATTCTCGCCAACTCGGATTCCGCCGTCGACCAAGCTACGAAGCGCGTCGTGCGCGATGCCGTCGTGCAGGCGATGAACGGCTGGGCCGCAGGGCCTCAGACGATCGAAGAAGCCCGTGCCGCGCTGCGCTCCCACTTGGGAGAGATCGAAGCTATCGTGGCCCGCACGCTGCAGGATCGCGGATTCTCTTACCGTTACAAGGCCGAGCTCGGCCAAGTGGCATTCCCGACTAAAGTCTACGGCGAGCAGGTGTATCCGGCAGGCGACTATGAAGCCCTCCTCATCACCCTCGGCGAAGGAAAAGGCCAGAACTGGTGGTGCGTGCTCTTCCCTCCGCTCTGCTTCCTGGACTCCTCTTCCGGCGACGCGGCTCCGAAGGCAGAGGCTGCTGCTGCCGTCGCAGACAGCAAGCCGGACCAGCTGTCAAAAGCCGATGCCGGCAAAGCATCTGCGGTCGCAGCCGACGCTCCTGCCGAGGCAGGACAAGCCCCCGAAGCGAAATTTTTCATCTGGGAGCTGATCAAGTCGTTCTTTTCCTTCCTGCGCGGCCTCTTCGCCTGATGGAGCGGGCTGTTGTATGAAGGCAAATATGGCTAATGGCAAATTCAACTCTTTCCCCTGCAAAATCACGAGGTAGGGGACAATCACAAAAAGGTGCACGAAAAGCAGATAATCTGTTTCGACGCGATTTCATGGCACAGACTAAGGGGATCACCGAATATTGTGCTGCGGATACCTGGTTCTATCTCTCCACGATCAAAAATCTATCCAACCATGATACTGTGGTGTAGTACATGAGCTTTTCGTAACGACAACAAACGGGTTCTTCAGACTTTCGCGGCCTTTGAACAGACGAAAGACAAAATGGGTTGATCATTCACAGCGATCAAGGCTCTCATTACGCGTCTTTCTCTAACTACGGTACGCTGTCAAAGGTTGGCGCCTGAATCAGCTGTACATACGAGGCAACAGTTAGGACAATGCCTCTGTGGAGAACTTCTTCACATATCTCAGATCGGAAGGGCTCTATCCATAAGATATCTGAAATGTGCACAAAGCCGAATTGAGGGATACATACAGTCTTACAACCAAAAACGGACACAAACTAAAAAAGCTGATCCCGGTGGAGTACCGACGTCAGCTTGCTGCTTCTGTCCATTAGATGAAGCCTTGACCAGAAGGCTGGTGGGGCTTTGTTTTTTAATACTCATCAACGTTGAATGTCATAATTTTATCAAAAATCACGTATTCAGTTCTCGCTTTATAAGGACCAGTATTCCAAGTTTTTTTGAAAGAATACTTTGCAGGGCCATTTCCATTTCCTTTAGCATCAAACCATTCAATGAATGAGTTAAGTTCCTGGATGGACAAATCGTATTCTTTATCAAGGCCATTCACCATAGTAACTGTTAAAATTGCTCTTTCACCAATTGGTATAGGTGTCGAGGTAGGTGCTATAGATGGAGATGGTTCTATAGATGGAGATGGTTCTGTAGATGGTGATGGTGCTATAGATGGTGATGGTTCCGAAGATGGTAAAGGGAGGACGGTAGGCTCAGGTGTAGGAATTTCCTTTTTGCCGAGCGTAATTTCATTGAGAGCAGCCCATGATCCATTTGCTTTAATTTCGATCTTTAATCCTTCATAGCTTCCTTGAATAACATTAATGGGCTCTGTAATGATGTCCCTTTGAGTAGCCTTTCTAACGGCATCTGCAATTTGAACCCAGTTACCATTATTTAAACCGTATATAGTAAAACGGTTATCGACTGGAGGGTTATTGTTGATAGCCATCTGAACGAAATTAATCTCAAGTAATCCAGGGAACTTTATTTCTAAAGTTGAGTTGCCGCTGTCCGCATTAAATCTAGTTGATAAATCTCCATCAATAGCATTTCCCGGCCAATAGCTACTGTAAGTATTCTTACTCGTTATCGTCGTTCCAGGTGGCAGTGATTCTCCCTCCATACCTTGAACTACTTTAGTAGACGCGTCGCTCTTAGCTGCATAAACATTCTGTATTGCGAAAATCACTACAAGGAGCAGGACAACAGAAACTAAATATTTCTTTTTTAATTTCAAAAACACTAACCTCCATATTTTGATTTTATTCATCATCTTTATACATCGGAAAAAAAGGCAAAATGTAATACTTGATTAATGGAATTATAAAAAATGTTAGAAGCGCATTTGTCACACTTAGAGATGGTAAGCAGCTATTCCGAATACGTAAGCGAGGATGCTTTGAACCTTGCCTGCGAACGGCGGAGACAATAATCTTTGAAGCAGAAGCCTCAACGACAGTGGAGGCCCCTAAGGGGATGACCGACTCTAGTTGAATCAATAGGAAAGCGTTCCCTGATGTATTCGAAGTGACGAGGCGGTGACCGGATGAGTGGAGTCTTTGCAAGGGTATTTTCGTCTCCAGTTCCTCCTTGGGTCCGCATGGACGGACAGTATCGGAAGGTTGGTAACGCGGCGGCGCGAGAGGTATACTGTAGCTATATCGCCGGGGGCTTCCGCGGCAATCCCGGATGAGAAGGAATGGAACCGAATGACGACGACAAGCACGGTTTATTGGAGAAGCGGAGCGGCGGGAGCCGTTTCGGCAAAAGAATTGCAGGAAGCGGCCGATCTTCTGCGGTCGGGCGGAACGGTGGCCTTTCCGACGGAAACGGTGTACGGCCTCGGCGCGGATGCCCGCAGCACGGCGGCGGTAGAAAGCGTGTTCCAAGCGAAAGGGAGGCCCTCCGACAATCCGCTGATTGTCCATATCGCCGATGAGCGGCAGCTGGAAGGCCTCGCTGCAAGCTTGACGGAGACGGAGCGCGGTTTGATGAAGTCCTTCTGGCCCGGGCCGCTGACGCTCGTGCTTCCGGTGCTTCCGGATGCGGTGTCGCCGCGCGTGACGGCGGGGCTGGATACCGTCGCGGTCCGCATGCCGGACCATCCGCTGGCGCTGGCTCTGATCCGCGAAGCGGGCTGTCCCGTCGCGGCGCCGAGCGCGAACCGCTCGGGGCGGCCAAGCCCGACCGCGGCCTCGCATGTGCTGGAGGATCTGGCCGGGCGGATCGGCGGCGTGCTTGACGGCGGAGCGACCGGAGTCGGGCTGGAATCGACGGTTGTCGAGGCTGTCGGAGAGCGGTCGGTCCGCATCTTGAGGCCCGGCGGCGTAACGCCGGAGCAGCTTCGAGCGGCGGGATACGCCGTCGAGTTCGATGCCGGAGCCGGCATCGAGGCCTTTGGGCAGCCGGCGTCCGGGTCTGCGGTCTCCGAGACCGCTGCCTCCCAGCCGACGGCGCCCCGCTCGCCCGGCATGAAATACGCCCACTATGCGCCGCGCGGGGAGATGACCCTCGTATCGGGCTCGGCGGAAGCGGTGCGCGCCTATATCCAAGCCGAGGCCGATGCGGCATCTGCACTGGGGCTGCGCACCGGCGTTCTCGCCTACGAGGAGACGGCGGCTTCGTACCGGGCCGATGCTGTCCTGGCCTGCGGCTCACTGGGGAAGCTGGAAAGCGCGGCCCGATCGCTTTACGCCGTTCTGCGAGAGTTCGACGAGCTTGGAGCCGAGCGGATTTGGGCCGAAGCCTGCCCGTCGGACGGCATCGGTCTTGCACTTCTTAACCGGCTGGCGAAGGCCGCCGGCGGCAGGCAGGTCGATGCGGGCTGACCATAGTGCGATCTATTTTTCCTGAAGATTCATCGGCTATCGGACATACAATCCGTTATTTCGGGCAAATTGTGCGTTAAAGTAATTTTAACGGACATAGGATCCGTTATTTCCAGGAAATACATTGAAAACAGCGGGTTTCTTCCTAAATAGCGGAACGTATGTCCGATAAATGCAAGGAATCCGGCTTTGGGGCAAAATAGCGGAACATATGTCCGATAAAACGGCGCGTTCTCCGCTATGTGCTCAATTGCGAATGGCTGACTATGCGCCTGACCCCGTCCCGCGCAGCGAGCCAGGTCTATGCGTCTGACCCCGTCCCGCCCAGCGAGCAGGTCCAAGCATCTGACCCCGTCCCGCGCAGCGATCCAGGTCTATGCATCTGACCCTGTCCCGCACAGCGATCCAGGTCCAAGCATCTGACCTCGTCCCGCGTAGCGAGCTATGTCTTTGGCGTATCTGACTCCGTCCCGCGCAGCGAGCCATTACCATGCTTCTGACCCCGTCCCGCGCAGCGAGACAGGATCATTCGCCTCGCCTCGTCCCGCTCTGCAAGCAGTTCCTGCGTGCCGCCTCGTCCGCCTCTCCGGGACAGGTCATATTCTCTCTCCTTGTCCGCATAAGCTGGATAGAACAAGCCAGCGTAGGTAAGGAGAGATTGCGCAAATGTTGGAAGCGGGACTGCATGAAGGACAGCTGCTCACTTTATTGATCATGGCGCTAGCTCTCGGGATGGATGCCTTTTCGCTGGGCGTCGGCATCGGAATGAGGGGCATCCGGATCCGGGACATCTTGAAGCTGAGTCTGATTATCGGCATTTTCCATGTCGTCATGCCGCTTCTGGGCTTGTACACGGGCCATTACATGAGGTTTCTGCTTGGTCACGTGGCGACGGCGGCTGCGGGAATCCTGCTCATCCTGCTCGGCGGCCATATGCTTCTCGCCGCTTGGAGAGGCGATGGCGAGTCGCCGTCCTTCGCGGACCACAGGACCGCGGGAGGCATGCTGCTGTTCGCTCTGAGCGTCAGTGTCGATTCCTTCTCCGTCGGAATTTCGCTGGGCATGTTCGCGGCCGACCTGATTCTCACCATCCTGCTGTTCGGACTGGCCGGAGGGCTGATGTCGGTAGCCGGACTGCTGGCCGGCCGGCGCATCGGAAAAAGCCTGGGGAGCTACGGGGAAGCGGCGGGCGGCGCGATTTTACTTACTTTCGGCATCCTCTTCCTGCTGTAGGGACATCCCGGCGGCAGGAGAAGCCGCTCAAGGGAAAAGGAGAGGGAGTCCATGCGCATCTTGTTTGTCTGTACCGGAAACACATGCCGTTCCCCGATGGCGGAGGCATTCCTGAGGGAGCTTTCGGCCGAGAGGGGGCTGCGGCTTGAAGTCCGCTCAGCGGGAGTATCGACCGTGGACGGATTGCCTGTATCGCGCCATGCGCTTCAGGTGCTGGAAAACAGCGGCATCGCTCATAAGGGCTCATCGACGCCTGCGAGCGAAGGCCTGCTTGAATGGGCCGATCTCGTGCTGACGATGACTTCCTCCCACAAGCAAGCGCTTCTGAGGCATTGGCCGGAGGCTTCCGGCAAAGTCCATACCTTGAAGGAATACTCCTTGCCGGGACGGGACGGAGCGGGCGGAGAGCTGGACAGGCACTACAGCGAAAGAATGATCGCCCGGTCGCTTGGCCGCCGTCCCGACGACGCTTTGGAACGGCGGATCCGGGAGCTGGAGCGCCAGCTTCCCCATCCGGACATCGCCGATCCGTACGGAGGCTCCTACGAGGATTACGCCCGCTGCGCGGAGGAAATCCGCGAGGCGCTGTCGGGCTTGCTGGAGCGTCCGGAATTCCAATCCCGGCCATCCGAAAGGAATGAGGGGTAGCGGGATGGGCAGCGGAACCGCTTCTTTTTCCGGACTTGCATCCATTGGGAAAAAGAGGCCCTGCAGAAGGCTTATCCATCATTGACTTTCCCTTTTCGTGTAAGCTATGATGAAGGCAAGAAACAACGGTTTCCGGTGTAACTGGCGACGAAGTGGGATTAACCACGATGGAGCATCGGAACATACGGCCGGTCGCCTGGGCAGAGAGCAAGCACGCAAACTTTTTTGCGCGCGTTGCTCTCTTTGTCATTTTGGGTAGTCTCGTCTAAAAGGCCTTCGGTCCGGTATAATAGAACCGAAACGGCGAACTTGTCCCTCGTTCCGGGAGCCGCTTGCAGCGGAGACGGAAGAGGGGCGGAGACAGGAGGATGCTGGAATGACGAATGGATCGAAGCCGGAGGCGGCGATAACCGCCGGGGTCGAAACGCTTGTGCGCGAGCTCGCCGGCGGCGGACGCCTGCGGGAAGGGCAGCTGCTCGTTCTCGGAGTGAGCACGAGCGAGGTGCTCGGCAGGAGCATCGGAACCTCGGGCAGCACGGATGCGGCAGCGGCGGTTTTTGCCGGCGTGGAGGCGGCGCGCAAGGAGATCGGCTTCACGCCGGTGTTCCAGTGCTGCGAGCATTTGAACCGGGCGCTCGTTCTGGAGCGTGCCGTTGCCGAGAGGCTCGGACTGGAGCAGGTCGCCGCCGTGCCGGTGCCTGGCGCCGGCGGCTCGATGGCCGCTTACGCCTACCGTCGCCTGGCGGATGCATGCCTCGTGGAGACGGTGGAGGCCCATGCCGGCATCGATATCGGCGAAACGCTCATCGGCATGCATTTGCGCCGGGTCGCCGTGCCTCTGCGTCCTTCCCTGAAGCAGATCGGCGAAGCGCGCGTGACGATGGCATTCACCCGGCCGAAGCTGATCGGGGGCTCGCGCGCCGTCTACGAGCTGCCGGCAGGGGAGGAGCTGTCCGGCTCCGCCGGCAGCTGCGACTGAAGGGCGAGCCTGTCCTGGGCGCTGAGGTTCTAAACGCTGAAAGAACGAATGGCTTAAGCACAGTATTCTTAGGCCCTGATGTCTGATCCCTGATGTCTGATCCCTGATGTTCGAGTCCGTTATTCCAACCATTGATGTTCCAATCACAGATGTTCCAATCGCAGATGTTCCAATCACAGATATTCCAATGACTGATGTTCTGATCACTGATGCATCCATTATGAGGGAGGACTTGATCCAACATGGAAAATCTCCGCAAGCAGGATCCTGAAGTATTGAAGGCAATGGGGCTCGAGCTGCAGCGCCAGCGCGACAACATCGAGCTGATCGCATCGGAAAACATCGTCAGCGAAGCCGTCCTTGAAGCGATGGGCAGCGTTCTGACGAACAAATACGCTGAAGGCTATCCGGGCAAGCGCTACTATGGCGGCTGCGAGCATGTCGACATCGTGGAGGACATCGCGCGCGACCGCGCGAAGGAGCTGTTCGGCGCCGAGCACGCCAACGTCCAGCCGCATTCCGGCGCTCAGGCCAACATGGCGGTTTACCTGGCTGCCCTCAAGCCGGGCGATACGGTTCTCGGCATGAACCTGGCCCATGGCGGCCATCTGACGCACGGCAGCCCGGTCAACGCATCCGGCCTTTATTATAACTTCGTCGCATACGGCGTCGAGGAAGACACGTTCACGATCGATTACGACAACCTCCGCAAGGCGGCCTTCAAGCATCGCCCGCGCATGATCGTAGCCGGGGCGAGCGCTTATCCGCGCATCATCGACTTCGAGAAGATCGGCCGGATCGCCAAGGACGTCGGCGCGCTCTTCTTCGTCGACATGGCGCATATCGCCGGCCTGGTAGCCGCCGGCCTGCATCCGAGCCCGGTGCCGCACGCGCATTTCGTGACGACGACGACGCACAAGACGCTGCGCGGACCGCGCGGCGGCCTGATCCTCACGACCAAAGCCTGGGCGGCCGCCATCGACAAGGCGGTCTTCCCGGGATCGCAGGGCGGCCCTCTGATGCACATTATCGCGGCCAAAGCCGTAGCGCTGGGCGAGGCTCTGCAGCCTGAATTCAAAACCTACGCCAAAAACGTCATCGACAACGCGAAGGTGCTGGCCGATTCCCTGTCGGGCAAAGGCCTGAACATCGTCTCCGGCGGCACGGACAACCATCTCATGCTGCTCGATACCCGCAACCTGAACATTACGGGCAAGGAAGCCGAGCATGTGCTCGATTCCGTCGGCATCACGGTGAACAAAAACGCCATTCCGTTCGATCCGACGAGCCCGTTCGTCACGAGCGGCATCCGGATCGGAACGCCGGCCGCGACTTCGCGCGGCATGGACGCAGACGCGATGCGCACGATTGCAGACGTCATCGACATGACCCTCCGCAGTCCGAAGGACGAGGCCGTCCTGGAGAAAGCGCGAGGCATCGTGCGCGAGCTCACAGGCCGCTTCCCGCTCTATACCGATATCAAGTATTAATAGGCAAAAAAAGCCCCGTTCGGCGGATTTTCCGCTGGACGGGGTTATTTGCATGGACAGCGGGTCAGCCGTCTTGCCCTGAGAAGCCGAACTTCGTTATTTTCCGCATGCCTGCCATGCAACCGGATCCGGGCCGGCCGGCGCAGGAAATGCGCAGCCGAGGAGGCAAGGGCAGGGGCTGCCTGAAGCCGTCTGCTTTGGGCAGCGATATTTTGCCTTCTACAATGCTTGATGCGCTCGCCCTTGGGGAATGCTATAATAGTTGGGATTATGCTCCGTTGCTGTCGGAGAAAAGCAAATTTTAGCGAAATTCAGGAGGGCAACCCCCATGGGCAATCTGGTCATATGCGACCATCCGCTTATCCAGCACAAGCTGACGTATATTCGGGACAAAGACACCAAGACGAAAGACTTCCGCGAGCTTGTCGACGAAGTAGCCACGCTGATGGCCTATGAGATCACGAGGGAAATGCCCCTGGACACGATCCGGGTGGAAACTCCCGTCGCCGTGGCCGAATCCAAAGTACTGTCCGGCAGGATGCTCGGCATCGTGCCTATTCTGCGCGCCGGCCTGGGCATGGTCGACGGCATCCTCAAGCTGATTCCGGCCGCCAAGGTAGGGCATATCGGCCTCTCCCGCGACCATGACACGCTGCTGCCGACGGAATATTACATCAATCTTCCTACAGACGCGACGGAGCGGCTGCTCATCGTCGTCGATCCGATGCTGGCGACCGGCGGCTCGGCCAACGCCGCCATCGAGGCGCTCAAGAAGCGCGGCTGCACCCAGCTCAAGCTGATGGTGCTGATCGCTTCTCCGGAAGGGATTCGCGCCGTTCAGGAAGCGCATCCCGAGATCGACATTTACGCCGCGGCCGTAGACGAGAAGCTCAACGAGAAGGGTTACATCATTCCGGGCCTTGGCGACGCCGGCGACCGGATGTTCGGAACGAAGTAAGGGGGAGAAGGAACCGCATGGAGAAGCTGAAAGTGATGACCGTCTTCGGCACGAGGCCGGAGGCAGTCAAGATGGCGCCGCTTGTGCTGGAGCTGCAGAAGCATTCGGAGCAGATCGAGCCGATCGTCTGCGTGACGGCCCAGCACCGAGAGATTCTGGACCAGGTGCTGGAGCTTTTCCGCATCAAGCCGGATTATGATCTCAACGTCATGAAGGACCGCCAGACGCTGACCGAGACGACCGTCCGCGTGCTTGAGGGGATCGAGCCCGTGCTGAAGGAGGCCCGTCCGGATATCGTGCTCGTGCACGGAGACACGCAGACGACGTTCCTGGCGAGCTACGCTTCGTTCCTGCAGCAGATCCAGGTGGGCCATGTCGAAGCGGGCCTGCGCACCTGGAACAAGATGTCCCCGTACCCGGAGGAGATGAACCGCCAGCTGGCAGGCGTTCTCTCGGACGTGCACTTCGCGCCGACGGACTGGTCCGCAGGCAATCTGCGCCGGGAAAGCAAGCCGGAATCCGCGATCTATGTGACCGGCAATACGGCGACGGACGTCTTCCAGTATACGGTGGATCCGGAGTTCACCCACCCGATGCTGGACTGGGCTGCCGGCAAGCGCCTCATCCTGATGACCGCCCACCGGCGCGAATCGCTAGGGGAGCCGCATCGCAACATCTTCCGCGCCGTCAAGCGCATCGCCGATGAATTCGACGATATCGCCATCGTGTACGCCGTGCATCCGAACCCGGCCGTGCGAGAACCGGCGCAGGAGATCCTCGGCGACCACCCGCGGATCAAGCTGATCGAGCCGCTGGACGTGTTCGAGATTCACAATTTCTTCCCGCATACGTATCTGCTGCTCACCGATTCGGGCGGCATGCAGGAGGAGGCGCCTTCGTTCGGCATTCCGACGCTGGTGCTGCGCGATACGACCGAGCGGCCGGAAGGCATCGAGGCGGGAACGCTGGAGCTGGTCGGCACGGACGAGACCCGCGTCTATGAACGGACCCGCGCGCTGCTTACCGACCAGGGAACGTACGAGCGCATGAGCAAGGCGGCCAATCCGTACGGAGACGGGGCTGCGTCGGAGAGAATCGTCGCCGCGATCCTGCATCATTTTGGCAGAGGCGAGAGACCGGAGCCGTTCACACAACGTTCATAGTTTTCGAGAGAAGAGCGTCAACTCCAACAACGGCACAGCATACAGTTCAACTGTATGGTTTGCCAAAGCGAAAAATCCCGTCATTTCAAGGTTTTTTTGCCCAAGTTCACGGAAAGTTTGCTATTATCAAAATTGACAAACCTTCGATTGCTTGGATAAAATAATGAGGGTTGATTGGGGACAAACCATGGCCAGAAAGAGCAAGGGAGAAGACCCGCTGAAGGCGCTTGCGCTTGTAGGCGCGCTCGGCATCGATGTCGCCATATGCACCTACATCGGTTATTGGCTCGCAGCACGTTACGGGGGAACTCCAGGCTGGATCATCGTCGGGGTGTTCGCCGGACTGGCGGCAGGAATTGTTTCCGTCATCTTTATTGTCAGAAAGGTTCTGGAGGACAGCAATGAATGAAGTGCTCAAGATGACCAAGTCCGCGGTCATGCTGCTTGCAGCCGCACTGCTGCTGATCTGGGTTCTGATTCCGGACTGGCGCACGGTTGCCGCTGGCTGCCTGCTTGGCATAGCGGCAGGATCGTTCAATGCCTTTCTTCTTCGCAGGCGGGTGGAGTGGATCGGGGTCATGGCTTCCGGGGAGGCTCCCAGGAAGACAGGCACCGGAATGGCCGGCAGAATCGCGATGGTGCTGCTCGTCGTCATGATCGCGTACCGCAAGCCGGACTATTTCAATCTTCCCTCCGCCTTGGCTTCATGTTTTGCGGTGCCTTTTGTTATACTGGTATGCGCTTTCTTTGTCAATCTCCGGCGACGCCGTGGAAAGGGGTGAAATATAAGGTATGCATGAATTTCCGATTTACCATTGGAACGGGCTCAACATCGACGTTTCAGCATTTATCGCGATTACGGTATCGGCCGTCATGACGTTCGTTCTGGTCAAGCTGCTGACGCGAAAATTGTCGGTGGCCAATCCTTCCAAGACGCAGAACTTCATGGAATGGGCGGTGGACTTCGTTCATTCGACCATTGCAAGCACGATGCCGCTGAACCGGGTTCGTCCGTTTCTTGGCCTAGGCTTGACGCTGATTCTCTTCATCTTCGTTTCCAACCTGCTCGGTCTTCCCTTCGGCATCGTGACTGAAATCCACGAACCGATGTGGGGAGTGACGGCGGACACGCTCGCCCACCACGGCGGACACGCGGAGCTGGCATGGTGGAAATCGCCTACAGCGGATCTCTCCGTGACTTCGGGCCTCGCGCTCATCGTTTTCCTGCTTGTCCATTTCCTCGGCGTGAAGATGAACGCCAAGCATTATTTCCAGCATTACTTCAAGCCTTACCCGATTTTCTTCCCGTTGAACATCATCGAGACGATCGCGAAGCCGGTCACGCTGGCTCTCCGTTTGTTCGCGAACATCTTCGCGGGCGAGGTGCTGATCGCCACCATCCTCATGCTTGGCGCCATCGGTACGCCGTTCATGATCATCTGGCAAGGCTTCAGTATTTTCGTAGGCGCCATCCAGGCGTTCCTGTTCACGATCCTCACCATGGTGTACATCTCGCAAGCCGCCATTCACGACGAAGACGGCGCGCACTGATCCACAGCAGTCCGAACTGATTTCGAGGACGTCACCGCACGGCTTCGGTCGGTGTTGAAATAACCCACACTCACCCAATTTAGAGGAGGATTTTAAACAATGGAAGTATTGGCAGCAGCAATCGCAGTTGGTCTCGGCGCAGTAGGCGCGGGCGTAGGTAACGGTCTTATCGTCAGCAAAACGGTAGAAGGCATCTCCCGCCAGCCGGAAGCGGCCAGCAAGCTTCAAACGACGATGTTCATCGGCGTAGGTATCGTCGAAGTCGTGCCGATCATCGGCGTCGTTATCGGCTTCCTCGCATTCTTCAGCTAATAGCAGCAGAATCTTGCTGAACTCGACATGGCGGGGAAGGCATTGCCCTCCACGCCATCGTCATAAAATCGGAGATTGCCCAAAGCTTCGAGCTCATGCGGCATCCGGTAATTCGAGCGGCGGCCCCGCCTGATAGGCAGCGGGCTGCGCTCGCATGTATGTGAATGGCAAGTGAAAGGAGAGCGGTCATGGCCTGGCATTGGGAGTCTTTTGTGTACGCGATCGTCGCGTTCCTCATTCTGTACTGGCTGCTGAACAAGTATGCGTTCGGTCCTCTGTTCGGAATCATGGAACAGCGCCGCCAAATGGTACTTGAGCAGATGAATGCGGCCGAGAACAGCCGCAAGGAAGCTTCCGCCGAAATGGAAGCTCAGAAGCAAGCTCTGGCGCAAGCCCGCCAAGAAGCGAACGATATCATCGAAAAGGCTCGGATCACGAGCTCGAAGCAGGCCGACAGCATCATCGATACGGCCCGTTCCGAAGCATCCCGCCTCAAAGAAGATGCCGTCCGCGACATCGAGAGCGAGAAGAACAAAGCCATCGCTTCCCTGCGCAGCGAAGTCGGCAGCATGTCCGTCGCGATTGCATCCAAGATCGTCGAGAAGCAAATCGACGAGAAATCGCAGGAGCAGATCGTTGACAACTACCTCAAAGAGGTAGGAAGCAAATGAGCCGCGACACAGTAATCGCAAAACGTTACGCGCAGGCGCTGTACGATGTTGCGAGCACGCAAAACCTGGTGGCGGAAGTGCGCCAGCAGCTTGAGCTGATCGCCGGAGCCTTGGCATCCGACGGAGACGTATCCCGTTTCCTGTCGACGCCTGGCATCGAGCCGTCCGTCAAGCTTGACATCATCAAAAAAGCAATCGGGGACCGCGTGTCCTCTATTGTTCTGAATACGGTCACGCTCCTGATCGAACGCGGCCGCCAGTCGGCGGTCGGCAGCGTCAGCGAAGCCTACGGCCGAATTGCCGACGAAGCTTCCGGCGAATCCCGCGCGACCGTTTATACGGCAGTCGCGCTCAGCGAAGCCGAGCTCGCGAAGGTGCTCCAGCAATTCGGAGTCATCTCGGGACGGCGCATCATCGGCGAGCAGGTCGTCGAGCCTTCCCTTCTGGGCGGCATCAAGGTCCGCATCGGAGACAAGATCTATGACGGATCCCTCTCCACCAAGCTGGACCGCCTGAGCAAGCAAATCAATTCCCAAGCACTGTAGACAGGGGTGAAGAAATTGAGCATCAGACCTGATGAAATCAGCACGCTGATTAAGCAGCAGATTGAACAATATAAATCCGAGATCCAAGTCGACGAGGTCGGAACGGTTATCCAAGTCGGCGACGGTATCGCTCGCGTGCACGGCCTTGAGAACGCTATGGCCGGCGAGCTGCTCGAGTTCTCCAACGGCGTTGTAGGCATGGCGCTCAACCTTGAGGAGAGCAATGTCGGTGTCGTTATCCTTGGACCGTACACGGACATCCGTGAAGGCGACCAAGTGAAGCGTACGGGCCGCATCATGGAAGTTCCTGTAGGCGACGCTCTTCTGGGCCGCGTTGTCAACGCTCTGGGCCAGCCGCTTGACGGCAACGGTCCGATCGCGACGACGGCTAGCCGTCCGATCGAATCGCCGGCACCGGGCGTCATGGCCCGTAAATCCGTATTCGAGCCGATGCAGACGGGCATCAAGGCGATCGACGCCATGATTCCGATCGGCCGCGGCCAGCGCGAGCTCATCATCGGCGACCGCCAGACGGGCAAAACGCAAATCGCGATCGATACGATCGTCAATCAAAAGGGCAACGGCGTGGTTTGCATCTACGTCGCTATCGGTCAAAAGCAATCCACGGTTCGTACGGTTGTCGAATCCCTCCGCCGCCAAGGCGCGCTGGATTACACGATCGTCGTAACGGCGAGCGCTTCCGAGCCGTCCCCGCTGCTTTACATCGCTCCTTATACGGGCTGCTCCATGGGCGAGTACTTCATGTACAACGGCAAGCATGTTCTCGTCATCTACGATGACCTGTCCAAGCAAGCCGCCGCTTACCGCGAGCTGTCCCTGCTGCTTCGCCGCCCACCGGGCCGGGAAGCCTATCCGGGCGACGTCTTCTACCTGCACTCCCGTCTGCTGGAGCGCGCGGCCAAGCTGAACGACGAGCTCGGCGGCGGTTCCCTTACGGCGCTTCCGTTCATTGAGACGCAAGCCGGGGATATCTCCGCTTACATCCCGACGAACGTCATCTCCATCACGGACGGACAGATCTTCTTGGAATCCGACCTGTTCTACTCCGGCCAGCGTCCGGCTGTCAACGTCGGCAACTCCGTATCCCGCGTAGGCTCCTCCGCTCAAACGAAGGCGATGAAAAAGGTAGCCGGCACGCTCAAGCTTGACCTTGCCCAGTACCGCGAGCTGGCGGCATTCGCCCAATTCGGCTCCGATCTGGACAAAGTAACCAAGTCCCGCCTCGACCGCGGCGAGCGCACGCTGGAAATCCTGAAGCAGGGCATCAACCAGCCTATGCCTCTGGAGCGCCAGGTTGTCTCCCTGTTCGCAGTCACGCGCGGCCATGTGGATGATATCCCGGTTCAGGACGTCCGCCGTTTCGAGGACGAGCTGCTGAGCTTCGTGGATGCCAACAAGCCGGAGATTCTGACTTCCATCCGCGATACCAAAGACCTCTCCTCCGACAACGAGAAAGCTCTTGTAGCTGCCATCCAGGACTTCAAGAAAGGCTTCTCCCGTTCGGTTTAATAGCAAGGAATGATGATGCCGGTCCCCGTGCCTGATTATGGGCATGGGGCCGATAAGTAAGGTGGTGAGTACTAATGGCAAAAGGCATGCGGGAGATCAAGCGCTCGCTCAAGAGCAAGCAGAATATGAAGCAGATCACCAAAGCGATGGAAATGGTCGCTGCGGCGAAGCTTCGCCGCGCGCAGGAGGCGGCATTGTCGGCCCGTCCTTACACGGACAAGATCCGCGAAGTCGTCTCCAGCATCGCCGCCGGCGCAGGCAGCATTCGTCACCCTATGCTGCAGTCTCGCGAGGTGAAGCGCACAGCTTACCTGATCGTGACGTCGGACCGCGGACTCGCTGGCGGTTACAACATCAACGTACTGCGCAAGCTGTCCAATACGATCGCCGAGAAACACCGGTCCAAGGACGAGTACGAAATTCTCGTTGTCGGCCGCAAGGGCAGCGCCTACTTGACGCGCCGCAGCATGAACATCGCCGAGGAAGTGACGGGCATCTCCGATTCCCCGAAATACGGCGATATCAAGCCGGTCGCCTACAAAGCCGTTCAAGGCTTTGAGGAAGGCCGTTATGACGAGGTCTATATCGTCTACAACCGCTTCATCAATGCCATTTCCCAGATTCCGACGATGAAGAAGCTGCTGCCGCTGAGCTCCGATGAGTTCACCGGTTCCGCGGCGCAGTACGAGTACGAGCCGGATGCGGAATCCGTGCTCAGCGTTCTGCTGCCCAAGTATGCCGAGACGGTCGTGTACAGCGCGATTCTCGAAGGCAAGGCGAGCGAATTCGGCGCCCGGATGACGGCAATGGGCAATGCGACGAAGAATGCGACGAAGCTCATCGGCGAGCTTACGCTCTCTTACAACCGCGCGCGTCAGGCTGCGATCACCCAAGAAATCGCGGAAATCGTCGGCGGAGCAAGCGCCCAGCAATAATCACACGCAGAAGAGCAGGCTGCGGCCTGCTTCATAGATGCACGTGCAACTATCTTTACTACAGGAGGGACCCCCATGAGCAACGGTCGCGTTGTCCAGGTACTGGGACCGGTTGTCGACGTTGAATTCGACAACGGCCATCTCCCAGAAATCCTGAACGCAATTAAGATTGAACAAAAGGCCCAGAACTCTTCCGAAAAAGACGTGAAGCTGACTCTCGAAGTGGCTACCCACCTCGGAAACAACACAGTTCGCTGCGTCGCGATGTCCTCCACGGACGGCCTCGTGCGCGGTACGGCCGCTGTTGATACCGGCGCGCCAATCACCGTGCCGGTCGGACCGGCCACGCTCGGCCGCGTATTCAGCGTTGTCGGCGATCCGATCGACAACAACGGGGACGTAGACCGCAGCATCACGCTGCCGATCCACCGTCAAGCTCCGGTATTCGAGGATCTGTCCACGCAGCAGGAAATTCTGGAAACCGGCATCAAGGTCATCGACCTGATGGCTCCGTACGCCAAGGGCGGCAAAGTCGGCTTGTTCGGCGGCGCCGGCGTAGGCAAAACGGTAACGATGCAGGAGCTTATCCACAACATCGCTTCCGAGCACGGCGGTATTTCCGTATTTGCCGGCGTAGGCGAGCGTACTCGTGAAGGCAACGACCTTTATCACGAGATGAGCGAATCCGGCGTTATCGAGAAAACGGCCATGGTATTCGGCCAGATGAACGAGCCTCCAGGCGCGCGTCTTCGCGTAGCCCTGACCGGTCTGACGATGGCGGAATACTTCCGCGATCAAGAAAACCGCGACGTGCTCCTGTTCGTCGACAACATCTTCCGCTTCACCCAAGCGGGCTCCGAAGTATCCGCGCTGCTCGGCCGCATGCCGTCCGCGGTAGGTTACCAGCCGACGCTGGCAACCGAGATGGGCCAGCTCCAGGAGCGCATCACTTCCACCAAGAACGGCTCGGTTACGTCGATCCAGGCGATCTACGTTCCAGCCGATGACTACACCGACCCGGCCCCTGCCACGGCGTTTGCCCACTTGGATTCCACGACCAACCTGGAGCGTAACATCGCCGCTATGGGTATCTTCCCGGCTGTCGACCCGCTGGCTTCGTCCTCGCGCGTCCTGACTCCGGAAATCGTCGGCGAAGAGCACTATCAAGTGGCTCAAAGCGTGAAGAAGCTTCTTCAGCGCTACAAAGAGCTGCTTGATATCATCGCGATTCTCGGCATGGACGAACTGTCCGAGGAAGACAAGCTTGTCGTGCTTCGCGCACGCCGCGTCCAGCTGTTCCTGTCGCAGCCTCTTCACGTTGCAGCAGCGTTCAACGGCATGCCTGGCCTGTCCGTACGAATCAAGGATACGGTCCGGGGCTTCAAGGAAATTCTTGAAGGCAAGCATGATGATCTTCCGGAACCAGCGTTCCATAACGTCGGAACGATTGAAGACGCCGTTGCCAAAGCGAAGAAGCTCGCTCAAGAGGTTTAATCCTCGGCGGATGGAGGTTATCGTATGAGCACCTTACTGCTTGAAATCGTTACGCCGGAGCGTACCGTATATTCCAAGGATGTGAACATGGTCATCATCCGCGGAGTAGAGGGCGAGATGGGCATTCTGCCTAATCACGTTCCTACGGTTACGCCTCTGAAGATATCCGCCGTAACGGCGAAAATCGGCAGCAATTATGAAAACATCGCGGTGAGCGGAGGCTTTGCCGAGGTTCGTCACGAGAAAGTCGTCATTCTGGCCGAAAGCGCCGAGCTTCCGGGCGAAATCGATGTGGACCGCGCAGAGCTGGCCAAGAAGCGCGCTGAAGAGCGCATTCGCAACCGCAACAAGGAAACCGTCGATCATCATCGTGCGGAGCTTGCGCTTCAACGTGCGCTCAACCGTCTGAACACCAGAGGTTGATTCCGTCATCAAAGCCCCTCCCCTGTTATCTCACGATAACGGAGGAGGGGCTTTTTTATTCTCTTATAATGGAATCTACTGGGATCTGAATCGATTCCGGCTATACCGGCGAAATCGCCTGGGGAGGACAGGGGAAATGAGGGTAGGGACACTTTTTATTATGAGCATGTTGGCGGCAGCTTTATTGACGGCACGGATTCACGGCCTCGATTCAAAGAGGTCCATAAGGGACAATCTGCTCTTTTGCTTCCTGCTTGTCGCGGGCGGCGGGGTTCTGATGGGGACGGGCTTTTCGGAATCCGAATCCACTTCTTTCTTGGGCAGATTGTTCATCCTGGCCGGCATGTGGACCGGGATATTCAGCTTTCTTAAGCATGACGCCAATGGAGATAAAGAGAGTTAAGGACTGCGGCAGGGGATGTTTGACCGAAAGTCCGATGACAATGAAGCCAAGGGTGGATGACGATCGTCTCTGTAATCAAGTATGATAATGCATGAGGAGCAGCTTCATCTCATGCAATACGGAGTTCACCAATAGCCTTTGAGCCCTAGAATCAACGGCAATTCTCGAAAATGAAGATACCTATACGGTTACAGCGATCCCTAGGCTCGTATGGCTAGAACGTTAAATTCGCCGCTATCGGACTGCCATTGCAGATATTGAATGCTGGCAATAAGTCGTTGCAGACTATAAAGCCATCGCAGTCAATAAGTCGTTGCCGTCTATAAAGCCATCGCAGTCAATACGTCCTAGCAAGTCAATACGAATCCCTACATCCTTACATCCATGACAACGGGGAGAGTGCTCAAGGAATGATTGATATCCATACCCACATCCTTCCCGGCATCGACGACGGAGCCAGGAACGAGGAGCAAATGCTCGCCTTGGCGAGAGCTGCGCAGCTTGAAGGCATCACCGATATCGTCGCTACCCCTCATCACGCCAACGGAGCTTACTGGAATGCGGCAGCCGACGTGCGGGAGCTGACGCGGCGGACCGGAGAGCTGCTGCAGCAGCACGGCATTCCGATTGCTTTGCATCCGGGCCAAGAAATCCGGGTCCATGCGGAGCTGCTCGACAATTGGGAGAAGAGGGAGCTGCTGACGCTTGCGGATACCCCTTATATGCTGCTTGAAATGCCGACCGCGGAGATACCTTCCGGAATGGCCGAGCTGGTCTATGAGCTGACGCTTCAAGGGGTGCGGCCTGTCATAGCCCATCCTGAACGCAACGAGCAGGCCATGCGCGAGCCCGCTCTTCTGGAAGAGCTCATCTCGCTCGGGGCTTGGGGACAAGTGACGACGCATTCGCTGCTGGGTCTGTACGGAAGATCGATCGAGAAAGCTTCCTGGTCGATGATGCGTTCCGGTCTCGTCCATCTTGTCTCCTCCGATGCGCATCATGCGGAGCGCCGCGGATTCCGCTTGGCGGCCGCCTATGCCGCCATCGCCGAACGGCTCGGGGAAGACTACAAAGCTTATTTCATGCAAAATGCGGTCAGCCTCCTCGCGGGAGACGACCTGCTTGGGGCGGAGCAGCGGCCGGCGGCAGCGGCTTCGGGAGGAAGGCCGCAAGGCTTGCTGAGAAGCTTGTTCGGCCGGCGGGGCCGCTAAATGGACCGTCACCTTTTGCATGTAACGAACCTTTGGTTGTAACAGCAGACTGGTTTGGCCCAAGCGGGTCGATTATGACGGAGGTGCTTCTACCGCGGGCGTACTTGCCGTTACTGCCGCTCTCCTGAGCATGCCGCGCTTACGAGACCCGCTGGGGCGGGCTGCGGGATTGGAAGGCACAGCGGGCGAAGCCAATTTGAACCAAAAAAGCTTTGGGCCGCGAGCAGGCCCAAAGCTTTTTTTGGTTCAGCCGGCTGAAACGGACGGCTGGATGGAATAGGTCGCCCGCTTCGTCTGCACCCGGATCTCTCCGTCCTGTTCGATGAGGGAGTCATCCGCTTGGAGCGGAATTTCATAGGAGTCGCCAGGCACGGGCTCACGGCCCTTGTCGGTGACGATGCTGGCCGAACCGTGCAGCAGCAGGATCGTTCCCGACACATAATCATCCGGAGAAGGATTATGCAGCAGCTCCGCTCCGCTGAACGTCATGCGGACCTTATCCCAATCTCCGTCTTCCTGCTTGACGATATCGACATCCTCGCCCTTGCGGGCTTCCAGCAGCTCCAGCAGCCGGCTGACATTCATGGCATCCGACATGGACCATCTCCACCTTTCCTGGTACGAATTGAAATGTACGGCCGGGGGACATTTGCGACCGGCTGCAGGACGCGCCGCAGATCGCCGAGTCTGACAACAGCCGCCTGATTGCAGTTGATTCCTGGAGGTTCTTCTGATCTTTATTTACAGCAAACGCCGTAAAATGAAGCATGCGGAACGACCGTCGGGAAGGCGCCGACCGAGACGGCCAGCGGTGGATTCAATCGTCCTTGCGTCCATAGCTGCGGGCAAAGCTTTTGACCCGGTTGTAGGCGGCCCGGTCGATTTTTTTGAACGCCCCGTACTGGGGATGGTTCGTATTGACCTCCAGCACCCACAGCCTTTTGCTCCGGTCGATCGCGAAGTCGATTCCCATCTCGCGCATGCCGCCGTAACGGCGGGACAGCGACTTGGATATCTTCAGCGCCGACTCTTCGATGAACTCGTTGTTGGCGAGGGCAGGGGCGGCTCGCATTCCTTGCATTTTCCACAGCCTGGACAGCTGGTAAAGCTTGGCGCCCTGATGGGCGTTTGTCACGATGCGATTGGGCAGCGCCACTTTAGCTATCAAAGCCGTGCAGGTCCAGGGTCCATTGGGCTTGCGCTGCACCATGGCGCGGATATCGTATGGCTTCCCTTCGATTCGGTCGAGCGGAATGCCGCGCTGGATAATCAGCTTTCCGAATTTCCGGGTTTTCCGGATATGTTCGTACACCTGATCGAGATTTCCGAACGCGCGGGAAATCTGTTTGCGGGAAATCACGGAGGTGAGCTGATATCCGCCCCCATTGCGGCGGCGAAGCTTATGGATTCCGATGCCGAGAGAGCCGATATTCGGCTTGATATACAGAATTTCAAAGCGCGAAGCCATTTTCTTCAGCTGCTTGCGGGAAAAATCGGCCGTCCGTGGAACAAAGTGCGCCGTAGCCGGATCCCTGCGCAGCATCCGGCTCACTCGAAGTTTTCCCCAAAGGGTGCGGGAATTATAGGTTTTGATGTATTTTTTTATTGTTGGCATCCTGCTTGATCACCTCTCCCCCTACCTTATGCCTCCAGGCTTGGACGGACGTGTGCGGATGACATGCCCCTGGCTCAAAAAAGCGTCCGGCCGGATAAGGAACAGAAATGCTGCGCAAGCTGATTTCAGGCGTGCCTGTTTGTCCCGGCCCGGATGGGGTAATGAGAAGACATGAAGCCTGATTGCAGGGAAATGAATATTCGGAAGGGGAATGTAAAAAATGGCAACTCAAACCGCCAGCCGCGGCAAAGCGGCAAAGAATACGAAGACGCAGGATGCGCTGAACCGTCAAGTAGCTTCGATGGGCGTGCTGTACATGAAGCTCCATTCCTTCCACTGGAATGTGACCGGTCCTAATTTCTATACTCTCCACGTCAAGTTCGAGGAGTTCTATAATGCCGTTACCCTTATGTTCGACGAAGCGGCGGAGCGCCTGATCGGAATCGGCGGCAAGCCGGTATCCACCATGAAGGGCATGCTGGATCTGTCTTCCATCAAGGAGGCGACGGAAAAAGAAGATGCCGAAACGATGGTGCGGAATCTGATCGACGACTTCAATACCCTTGCCGAGGACATGAAGGTAGCTGCCGAGACGGCCGAAGAAGAAGACGATGCGGCGACGAGCGATATTCTGACCGGCATGGTGGAGCAGCTGGACCAGCACCGCTGGATGCTGGAGAAGTTTTTGGCGTAGCCGCAAGCGCCTTCCGGGATAATAGCAAGTGCAAATAGGCCCTTCGGATTTCCGGAGGGCCTGTTGTTGTATCCATTTTGTGAACGCTACAGGAATAGCGCCTTGCGGCCCGAATTATTGATAGAATGGTTAAGCGAGTGAATTCCTTCATCACATCATGCGCTTCGCGCTGCTTCCTCGATCAACGGCGGAAAAGCAGGGATAGATGCGCGCGGGCGTCATAGGATAGATACGAGCAAAGGATTTGAGGCTTATGAAAGCAAGGATTCAAGCTCACGCCGCCCATAGCCGCGCGCTTAGATGCGGCCATGCCGCGGCTCTTCTTGCGGCCGTCACCCTGGCGGCAGCCCCGTCCATGCCGCCCGGCAGCGCAAGCGGCATGGCGGCGAAGCCGGACGACGAGGCCCGGATCCAGCAAGAAGGTCCGGCTGCCCCCAAGGCGAACGATCCCGGCTTGGCGAAGCAAGCTTTCCTCCATCAGATCGGAGCCAACAAAGCCTGGAAGCTGGTCACGGAGCAGACCTCCATTACAATCGCGGTCGTAGACACAGGCGTTGATCTGGATCATCCCGATCTTCAGCCCAATCTGCTTCCGGGCATCAATCTGCTGAAGCCGGATGAGCCTCCGCGGGACGACAACGGCCACGGAACGAGCGTCGCGGGCGTCGTTGCGGCAGCGGGCAACAACGGCAAGGGAGTGGCGGGAGTCATCTGGAAAGCCCGCATTCTACCGATCAAGGCTCTCGACCGCAACGGCTATGGCGACGAACGCCAGCTTGGCGAAGGCATCCGCAAGGCCATTTCGGAAGGAGCGCGCATCGTTGTCTTGTCCGTAGGTCTCTACCATTCCTCGCCATACATGAGGGATATCGCCGCCCTGGCCGAACAGAAGGGCGTGCTTCTTGTTGCCGCCGCAGGCAATGACGGCCGCCGCTTCGGCAGCCGCGCCGCCGTGAAGTATCCGGCTGCTTATCCGACTGTGCTGGCCGTAGGAGGAGTCGGCCCCGACGGACTTCCGGACTCGCGCTCCAACCAGGGGCCGGAGCTGGACATCGCTGCTCCGTGGAAGGTGTATACGACCGCTGCGGGCGGCGGATACCATTACGTGGAGGGCACCTCCATGGCTGCTCCCCAGGCTGCGGCCGCAGCAGCGCTGTTATGGGCGAAATACCCGTCTCTCAAGCCTTATCAGATCCGCTCCATGCTGCGGCAGACGGCCAAAGACGAGGGAGCAAAGGGATTCGACTATGGAGCCGGCTACGGCCTTCTGAGAATCGATTCCGCTCTTGCAGACCGCTACAAGGCTGATCCGCATGAACCGGACGACTCGGCCAAGACAGCCGCGGCGCTCCCTCTGGGCAAGCAGCTGTCGGGACAGCTTTCCGGAACCGGGGATCGGGATTGGTACCGACTGGAATGCCCGTATGACGGCATCGTCAGCCTGGACTATACCCAGCTCACTTCTCCCGGCGCCGGCGCGTCCGCCGTCCGGATCGAGCTGGAGGAAGCGGGGAGTGTCAAGAAAATGCCGCTGAAGCTCCGCAACCATAAGCTTGAATGGCACGTCAGAAAAGGAACGAACCGGCTGATGCTGCGGCTCGAGCCCGGAAGCGGTGCGAAGCAGGTGCCTTATCTGCTTTCGACGCGCCTGCGCATGCTGCCCGACAAGGGGGAGAGCAATGATACGGCTGGCAAAGCCTATCCTTTGGCCGACTGTTCCCTCGAATTTCAAGGAACCTTCCATCAAGCGGCGGATGTGGACTGGTATTCGATCCGGGTCGCCAAGAAAGGCACGATGCGGCTGCAGGTGGAGGCAGGCACGATGCGGATGGATCCGGCCTTCTCCTACCGCAGGGCCGGAGGAGAAGCTCTGGCTGTGGACAGCAACGGGGAAGGCGTAGCGGAAACAAGTCCGCTTATACCGGTCACCCCAGGCACCTACGAAATCAAGGTATGGGATGCGGGGGAAGACGCTGCGGCGCCGGCAACAGGCTACTATACGCTCAAGGTGACGCGCGGCGGCTGAGCATGCCGCTTCCGGCGGCAAAAGAGGAAAGCCGTGAATACATACACGGAAGAGCATGGGACTTTTAATGGAGCGCTCAAGTTCCGATGGATATAGGAGATGCATTGCGCCGATTTCCTTTCCCGAACGATCGATTAGGGCTGCTTCCGTCGCATAAAGGCGAAAAATGGCGAAAGTCACATTGCTATGCCGATAGAATTGAGCCGAGGAATTTATTGCCGTTTACGGGCAAAGGAACGGGGTTATTAATGAACAGTAATCAAGTATGGTCGTCGCTTGGATGGAACGGACTGTTCTCCATCGCCGTGACGATCGGAAGCATCTTGCTTGCCTGGTACCTGCTGCAAGAGCTCAAGCTGGACACTTGGTTCAAGCAGCCGAGAAGCCCGAGAGCCCGCGTTTTCATTGCGGTTCTTGCCGTTGTGATCGGGCACTCGTTCGCCCGCTTCATCCTGGATTACTGGTCTTGGACATCCATGCTGAAGCTGCTCTAAGCTATCCGTCGAATAACGAATCGGACATTTGCAGACAATAACGCATAAGACGGAACCAATCCGGAGACATGCTGCGAATGATATCCTTTGAGCGATCATGCACGAGGAAAGAGACCCGGGCTAAAGTCCCCTTATTTTGACGAATATTCGGGATAAAAATAACGCTTGTCGATTTCTGTAGACGAGTGTTAATATGGTCTGTGGTAATCTGGCTTATTCCTGCCTTTTTCACCTTTTTTGACCTTTCAACCCTTTCAAGCCATCCAATGCCAGACACTCGTTGCCGTCAGATATGATCCTTACCAAATACATGATATGCGCAAAAGAAATTGCAGCGTCCGGAGGGAACGGAATTATGAGTAAAATTGTCGTTCGCGGAGGCCGCAGACTGGAAGGAACCGTGCGTGTGCACGGGGCGAAAAACGCCGTTCTTCCCATTCTGGCCGCTTCGCTACTCGCAACGGAAGGAGAAAGCGTCATTAACGACGTTCCCCTCCTTGATGACGTCCTGATCATTCGCCAGCTGCTGGAGACGCTCGGAGCCAAGCTTGACCTCTCCGGCGAAACCATGACGATCTCGGCGGAGAACCTGACCTCCTACGAGGCTCCTTACGAATGGGTCAGCAAAATGCGGGCATCGATCCAAGTCATGGGGCCGCTGCTTGCCCGTCTGGGCCGTGTACGCATCTCCCTTCCAGGGGGCTGCGCCATCGGCACCCGCCCGATCGAGCAGCACCTCAAGGGATTCGAGGCGATGGGCGCCGAGATCACGATGGGCCAAGGCTTTATCGAAGCCGTTGCCCCGGGCAGGCTCAAGGGCGCGAAGATCTACCTGGACGTCGCCAGCGTAGGCGCGACGGAGAACATCATCGCGGCCGCAGCGCTCGCCGAAGGAACGACTACACTTGAGAACGCGGCCAAAGAGCCCGAGATCGTCGATCTCGCGAACTATCTCAACGCCATGGGAGCCCGCATCCGCGGAGCCGGTACGGGAGTCATCCGGATCGAAGGCGTCGAGAAGCTGACCGGCGCCCGGCATACGGTCATTCCCGATCGGATCGAAGCGGGCACATTCCTCATCGCCGGCGCGATCACCGGAGGCAACGTATTCGTAGAAGGCGCCATCGGCGACCATCTCGGACCCGTAATCGCCAAGCTGCAGGAGATGGGCGTCCAAATCATCGAAGAGGACAACGGCATTCGCGTCATTGCGGATCGTCCGCTGAAGGGCGCCGACATCAAGACGCTGCCTCACCCGGGCTTCCCGACCGATGTGCAGTCCCAGATGATGGCTCTGCTGCTTGTCACGGAAGGAACTTCCGTCGTGACCGAGACGGTGTTCGAGAACCGTTTCATGCACGTGGAGGAATTCCGCAAGATGAACGCCAGCATCAAGGTGGACGGCCGTACGGCCATCATCACGGGCGGAGTGCCGCTGTCGGGCGCCAAAGTGACGGCGACGGACCTTCGAGCCGGAGCTGCGCTGATCTGTGCCGGCCTCGTAGCCGACGGAGAGACCGAAGTGGGCGGATTGCATCATGTCGACCGCGGTTATGTAGACATCGCGGGCAAGCTAGCCGCTTTGGGCGCCGACATCTACCGGACGTCGGAGGAAGAAGCCGCCGAGGAAGTGCTGGAGCCGGTCGTGCTCGCTTCCATCCGCAAGACCGCGGAGCGCGAAGTCGAAGAGGTCCAGGTGGCGGCTGCCGCCGCGTCCGAGGACGAGGACAGCTACAGCAGCAAGCGGCAGGTGAAGGTCGAGGACGTCGAGGCGTCCATGGCCTGAGATTCAATCGGCAGCATCGGGAGGGCTTGCTTCAGCAGCCGTCCCGCATAGAGAAAGGGAGTGGAGCGCCGGCTATCGGGGCTCTTTTTTTATTTGCGGCGATCCTTGGGGGATCGATCCCTTGCCTGCTCAGGGAAGACGTTCATTCTGGGTTCATTCTGGAATGCTACGATTCGGATGGAAAATGATCCGGAGGAGAGGCGAGGGAAACAATGAGAAAGTGGCTGCTCATATTGGGATTCATGGTCATTGCCGGCGGCGGAGCGGTATACTATTTCCTGCAGTCGAAGGGAATCGAAGGCACGGCATCCGCTGCGGAAGCCCGGAGCGTGCAGGCTTCGCAGGGAAATCTGGAAGTGAAGGTGTCGGGGACGGGAACGGTAGCCGCGGCCGCTACGGCGACCGTGAAAGCCGGCTATCAGGGGACAGTCAGCAAAGTGCTGGTCTCCGCCGGCGACGTCGTGAAGAAAGGACAGGTGCTGGCTCAGTTCGAGACGGTCGACAATTCGCTGCAGATCCGGCAGAAGCAGCTGGACAAGCAGAAGCAGGAGCTGCAGATCCAGAACCTGAAGGAGCAGTACTGGAGCGAAAGCGACGTATCGAAGCAGGCGCAGACGAAGCTCGATCTCGACTCGGCCAGGCTGAGCCTGCAGCAGACGGAGAACGAGATTGCCGATCTGCAGAAAGCGGACGCCGAGAACCATGATATCAAGGCGCCGATCGGCGGAACCGTCACGACCGTATCGCTTACGGTCGGGGACAACACGAATGCCGGCGCAGATGCGGCTGTCATTACGGACTACTCGCAGCTGACTTTTGCGGTGAACGCGGACGAGCTTGACGTTCCTAAGCTGAAGATCGGGCAGACGGCCGAAATTACGCTTAATGCCCTGACCGATAAAACCTTTACGGGTAAAATCACTTCCATTGCCAAAGAAGGCGTGAGCAGCAACGGAGTCGCTACGTATCCGGTCACGCTGTCCATGGCGGAGGCGGCCGGCGTGCTGGCCGGAATGTCCGGCTCGGCCGAGATCGTGACGGAATCGGCTGAAAATGCCGTCCTGGTTCCGGTCGATGCGGTGGTGACCTTCGGAGGAAAATCCTATGTGCGGGTGCCTCAAGGAACGGAAGGGGCATTGGCGATCGGAACCGGCACCGAAGGCGGCCAAGGAGCCGGGAACGTTCCGGGCGGCCAGTCCGGCGACAACCGTCAAGGCGGAGCCGGCCAGTCCTGGACAGGCGGAAGGAACGGCTCCGGCGGCCAATGGGCAACGGAAGGCGCCTCCGGGCAGGGCAGCCGGTCGGGAACAGGCGCCAAAGCCGGAGCAGGAGCTGGAGCTGCTGCAGGAGCCGGCGCGGGAGCAGGGGCTGCAGGAGCGGGAGCCGGCTCCGAATCCCGGATGAGCCGGATGACGCTGGGCGGCCAGCTCAAGGAAGTGACGACCGGGCTTGCCAATGACACGTACGTGCAGATCAAGTCGGGACTGTCCGCAGGCGATACGGTGCTGATCGCGCTGCCGACCGGCACCGTCGGAGGATCCACCGGCCAGAGCGGCACGACCCGAGCCCGCGAGTTTGGCGGAATGGGAGCGGGCGGCTTCGGAGGCGGAATGGGTACGGGCGGCTTCGGCGGCAATATGGGCGGAGCCGGCTCGACCCGTACCGGAGGAGGGGGAACCCGATGAAGAGGGACAAACGGAAGGCCGGAGACGGAGCCTTGGAGGAGCGGATAGGCGATGGCACCAGAGCCGATGCCGCTTCGGCCGAACGGCATGAAGAGGCGCTCCTGTCCATCCGCGACGTCCGGAAATCCTACCGGATGGCCGGAGAGGAAGTGCAGATCCTGAATGGAGTGAATCTGCATATTCCCCGCGGAGACTTCGTCGCCATCATCGGCCCGTCCGGCTCCGGCAAGTCCACGCTCATGAACATGATCGGATGCCTCGACACGCCGACCTCCGGCAGCTACAGGCTGGACGGCATCGAGGTGAAGGGTTTGTCGGACAACCGGCTGGCGGAGGTGCGCAACCGCAAGATCGGCTTCATCTTCCAAAGCTTCCATCTCCTCCCGCGCCTCAGCGCGTTCGAGAACGTCGAGCTGCCGCTCGTCTATCGCGGGCTCGCCGCGAAGGAGAGAAAGGCGGCTGCGGAGACGGCGCTGGCCAAGGTCGGCCTGCAGGACCGGATGCATCACCGGCCGAACCAGCTGTCCGGAGGCCAGATGCAGCGGGTCGCGATCGCCCGCGCACTCGCTGGCGAGCCGCCGATCCTGCTTGCCGACGAGCCTACGGGAGCGCTGGATACGAAGACGGGAGCGGATGTGCTCGGCCTCATGGAGCAGCTCAACTCCCAGGGCCATACGATCGTCCTCATCACGCATGATCTCGATGTGGCTGCCAGGGCGAAGCGGACCGTATTCATGAAGGACGGACTGCTGAGCGAGGAAAGGGGGGGGCGGACGTGAAGCTTTCGCAAGGAATTCGCATGGCCTGGAAGAGCATACTGGCTAACAAGCTGCGCACCGTGCTCTCCATGCTCGGCATTTTGATCGGCGTCGCGACGGTCATCGCGCTCGTGGCGATGGGCCAGGGCTCGGCGAACGAGGTGAGCAGCCAGCTCAAGGGGCTCGGCACCAACATGCTGTCGGTCAACATTACCGGAAGGGGAAGCGACACGACCCTCTCCTTGCCGCAAGCCGAGACGCTCGGCGACGGCGTCGGCGGCATCGAAGGCTTGTCTCCGACCGTCAGCGGCAGCGTGACGGCCCGCTACGGAAGCAAGCAGACCGAGTCCGCGGTGACCGTCGAGGGCGTCACTCCCGATTATGAAGATGTGCAGAGCTTCCATCCCCAAAGCGGGCGCTTCATTGCCCCTATCGATCTGACGGCGTACAACAAGGTCGCCGTGCTCGGGGTCGACACCTCGGAGGAGCTGTTCGGAGCGGGAGTCAGCCCGGTCGGCGAGACGATCCTGCTCAACGGCGTGAAATACAAGGTCGTAGGCTTGCTCGAGCCCAAGGGCACTTCCCTGACGGGCTCCAACGACGAGAAGATCATCATTCCGATTACGACGGCGCAGCGCATGTTCCAGTCCGCCGGCGTCCGCACCGTCTCCCTCAAGGTCGCCACGGTGGATCAGATGAGCGCCGTGACCGCGCAGCTGGAGACGAAGCTGACCGAGATCTTCCGCGGCAATACGAACGCCTACCGCGTGACGAACCAGGAGGATTTGAAGGAGACGGTCACCTCCGTGTCGAAGACGATGTCCACGATGATGGCGGGAGTCGCCTGCATCTCACTCGTCGTCGGCGGCATCGGCATCATGAACATCATGCTCGTATCCGTCACCGAGCGGACGAGGGAGATCGGCATCCGCAAGTCTCTCGGCGCCAAGCGGCGCGACGTGCTGTTCCAGTTTCTCGTCGAAGCGGTGACCATCAGCAGCCTCGGAGGGCTTCTCGGCATCGCCTGTGCTTATGGCGCCTGCCTGATCATGACGGCCTACTTCGCCACCGCGACGCAGATCGAGCTTCAGGTCGTCCTCTATGCGTTTCTGTTCTCCGCTGCGGTCGGAGTTCTGTTCGGGCTGTTCCCGGCCAACAAAGCCGCGTCGCTGCGGCCGGTGGACGCGCTCCGGCATGATTGATTCCCATACCAACGGATAGACAGTCACATTCCGCTCTCGGAGGTAGCCAGATGAAAATGCCTTATATCCTGATCATAGAAGACGATTCCCTGATCAGCGATCTGCTGGAGCTGTACTTGCAGCGATACGGCTTTCAGTACGCGACGGCGGGCGACGGCGCTGCCGGGCTCAGGAAGTTCTACGAGCAGATCCCCGATCTCGTCGTCCTGGATATCATGATGCCTGGCCGCGACGGCTGGAGCGTCTGCGAGGAAATCCGGCAGACCAGTACGGTGCCGATCATTTTCCTGACCGGCAAAGGGGACGGCTACGACAAGCTGAAGGGCTTTTCCATGGGAGCGGACGATTACCTCGTCAAGCCGTTCGACCCGAAGGAGCTGCTTGCCCGGATCCGGGCCGTCCTGAAGCGGACGCATCCGACCTTGTACAAGGAACAGGCGGTGTTCCCGGATCTCGTCGTCGACGTGAACGAATACCGCGTGACGGTGCGCGGGCAGGATGTCGGGAGCGCTCCCAAGGAGGTCGAGCTGCTCTATTGCATGGCTTCCCGGCCGGGCAAAGTATTCACCCGCGAGGAGCTGCTGCAGCAGATCTGGGGCATGGATTACTTCGGCGATTCCAATACGGTCGACGTGCATATCAAGCGCATCCGGGACAAGATCGGCGAGCATCCGTCCTGGCGCATCGCCACCGTGTGCGGCGTCGGCTACAAGTTCGAGGTCCAGTCATGAGCCGTCTGGCCGCAAGGCTCGGGCTGAATACAATCTTCGCCAAAGTGCTGATCATTTCTCTCTCGATTCTCGGCGTTACGTTCCTCGTCTTCAACCTGGTTTCGACGCAGCTGGTCCGGCGCGACATGTTCGACCGGCAGCAGGGCATGGAAGGGGCGGAGCTGCGGCGGACGGTCAAGCTGCTGGAAACGGCCGCATCCGAAAGATGGACCGAGAGCATGGTCAGCACGGCGCTCAAAGTCGTCGTGCCGCCGCAGATGAAGAGCATTCTCGTCATCGACAGCACCGGCCGCTATATGCAGGTCGGAGACGTGCCGCTGCCCGCCAGCGAGATCAAGTCCATCATCAGCGAGGCCAATATCGGCTCCAGCGGCCAGTTCCGCTCCCAGATGATCGAGAACGAGTCCGGCAAATGGATCGTGAGCTCCCAGTACGTGCCTTCCATCGACCGCTATGTCGTCTCGCTCTCGACCGGCTTTCAGCGGGACTTCCGCCGCTGGCAGAATCTGAGCTGGCTGGCCATCTCCGTCGCGCTGGCTGTATCGGCCGTATTCTCCTGGCTGTTCTCCCGCTACATGACGACGCGGATCCGCCGCATGAGCCTCGGAGCGGAGCGCTTCGCCAAGGGCGACTTCGATACGCCGATCCGCGATGCTTCCCCCGATGAGCTCGGCCGGCTGGCCGGCTCGCTAAACCGCATGGCCGTAGACCTCGGCGCGCTGGAGCAGACCCGGCGCGACTTCCTCGCCAACGTCTCGCATGATCTCCGCTCTCCGCTGACTTCCATCCACGGTTATGTGGAGGCGATTCTGGACGGGACGATTCCGGGGGAGAAGGCGGACCGCTATTTGCGGATTACCCAGGAGCAGACCGTTCGGCTGATGAAGCTTGTGAACGATCTGCTCGACATGTCCAAGATCGAGTCCGGCCAATTCGACGTGCAGCCCGCGGAGTTCGATCTGGCCGAGACGGTGAGGCTGCTGCTGGCGCGGATGGAATCCACCTTCCGGCATCACGGAGTCCGGTACGAGATCAAGGGGCGGGTCGATTCCGAGCCTGGCCCGGCTCCGGGGGCATGGAGCGGGACGGGAGACGAGGGAGCCGGCGACGGTCCTGGCCAGGCTCAGGGGGCATGGAGCGGGACGGGAAACGAGGGAGCCGGCGACGGCCTTGCCGTCGGCAGCGGCAAGGTGATGGTCGTAGGCGACGCCCACCGCCTGGAGCAGGTGATGGTCAATCTGATCCAGAACGCCATGGCGTTCTCGCCGCAAGGGTCGACCGTCTATGTGACGCTCGACGCGCAGGAGGAGCAAGCCTGCCTGACGGTAAGGGATGAAGGAATCGGCATGTCGCCGGAGGAGACGGAGCGCATCTGGGAGCGGTTCTACAAGACGGATGAAGCCCGCTCCGGGCGCGGCGGCACAGGCATCGGACTGTCGATCGTCAAGCATATCCTGGATGCGCACGGATCCCGCATCGCGGTCCGCAGCGAACAGGGCCGGGGCAGCTCCTTCTCCTTCTGCCTCCAGCGTGCGGCTGGCGGAGCGGGAGCTGAAGCGGCTGCCGACGAGCAACAGGATTGAAGCCTGGAGCCGGCTGGAATGCACGGCATTTCTTAATCTCTTTACCTGGAAGCCCTGATCTTACGGCTGCATGGCAGCATGTTCAAAGGCCGTCAGGCTCGGCCCGACAGCAGGGCTTTCAGCAGCGATGCCATCCGGCATCGCTTTTTCGTTTCTCGCGGGACTTCTCTCTCAAGCGGCCTATCGCGGTTCTATTCTATGTTTCTCGGCTCATAGTCTTTAGAGACGGGTCGTGAGCATTTGCCTTGGCAGGGTAATAGAGGAGGGAATTCATCGAAGATGAAGAAGCGCGCGACAGGAACGAGGAAGACGAGTCTGCGAGGAAAGCCTTTCGGCAGAGCAGCGGAAGGACAGGGGATGTCGGGAATGGCGCTGGCTTCCGTAAGCGTCCTTACGGCGGCGGCGATTCTGATTCCGGGATTTATCGTCGCCAAGTCGCAGGATGGCCGGACGAATGCCCGGCAGGAGCAAGCCTTGATTCCGGTGCCGGAACTATCCGGCCAGGAGCTGCCGGGCGGCAGCGCTGCCGCCCGGCAGACCGGCCAGGCAGCCGCCGACGAAGCGGCCGGCGGGGCTGCGGGGCCGGCAGATGGGGGACAAGCATCCGGAAGCGGCGCAGAATCGGCCGGCGGGACTGCAGGACCGGCAGATGGGGGGGAAGGATCCGGAATCGGCGCAGGCGCTGGCGGCGGTTCTCCGGCCGGAACGGAGGAATCGGCGCCAGCGCCTTCTACCGGGCCGAAGAAGCTGACGGCGCTGGATCTGACCCAGGTGCGCGTCTATGTGACGAAGGAGAAGCGCATCGAGAAGGTGCCGATGGAGACTTATATCCGCGGCGTCATCGCCGGCGAGATGCCGATCTCCTTCGAGCCGGAAGCGCTCAAGGCGCAGGCGATCGCCGCCCGCACGTATATCGTCCGGCGGCTCGCTTCCGGCGACGTCAGCGGCGTGCCGGTGAAGGGAGCGGATGTCACGGATACGACCGCCCATCAGGTGTACATCCCGATGAAGCAGCTGCTGGCCCGCTGGAGCGGCAAGGAGCGGGAGGCGAATCTGACGAAGCTGAACGAAGCCGTCCAAGGGACGAGGGGAGAAATCGTCACCTATCAGGGAAGCCCGATTCAGGCTCTGTTCTTTTCCACCAGCAACGGTTATACCGAAAATTCAGAGGATTACTGGGACGCCAGCCTTCCCTATCTCCGCAGCGTGGCCAGCCCGTGGGACAAGTCCCTGTCTCCGGAGTACAAGGAGACGACGACGATGCCGCTGGCGTCCTTTTACCGGAAGCTCGGCCTCAGCGGCAGCACGCCGGTCCGCAGCCTGCGGGTGCTCGATACGACGGACGGCAGAAGGATCCGCGAGCTGGCGGCGGGAGACGCCACGTTCACGGGCCGCGAAGCCCGGGAGAAGCTGGGACTCGCCTCCTCCCAATTCACCTGGAAGATCAGCGGCAAAAATATCGAGATTACGACCTATGGCTATGGGCACGGTGTCGGGATGAGCCAGTGGGGCGCCGACGGCATGGCGAAGAAGGGCAGCAACGCCTATCAGATTCTGTCCCACTACTATACCGGAACCGCGGTCGTGAGGGAGAACGATCTCCCCCGCATGAGCAGCTAGGAGGCGAATCTTCCTCCCTCCTCGCAAATTCTCTATCGCCCTACGTATAAACCTAGCTGATCCGGCAACAATGGCTAGTGAGGTGATAGAAAATGAATGAACAAGATCAAAAAAACCAAAAGCAAGAGCCTCCTAAACCAAATCTGGGAGGAAGAAACTCCGCTCCATCTTCAGCTTACAAGAAGACCCTGTCGCGCAAGTGGATCTCTCCGGCACTGTTCGTCGCCGCGGCAGCAATCATCGTAACCGTCATGTGGCTCTATCAGGGAGACGACAAGAAGACTTCGACAACCGAGATCCCCGATACGACTGCAGTGGCGCAAGGCGGAGAGCAGCAGCCGGAGCCGGTGACCGTGAAGCCGGTGCCTGGCGAGACGGCAAAATGGCCGGTAGCCAGCACGGCTGACGTCACGGTGAAGCGCGGCTACTTCGATGCCGCCGCGACTCCTGCCGAGCAGGATGCCGCGATGGTCGAGCAGGGCAACACGTTCTCCGCCAACACCGGCATCGACCTGGCCCGCAGCGACGACCAGCCGTTCGACGTGCAGGCCGTGCTGAGCGGCAAAGTGACGCTGGTGCAGGATCAGCCGACCAACGGCACGGTCGTGGAGATCACCCATTCGGGCGGATACGTCTCCGTCTACCAAAGCTTGACCGATGTGACGGTCAAGCAAGGCGACGACGTCAAGCAAAGCACGGTAATCGGCAAGGCAGGCAAAAACGAGCTGCAGAAAGATCTGGGCGTACACCTGCACTTCGCGCTTCTCAAAAACAACGAGCATGTCAATCCGAATTCGGTCCTGCCCGCGCTCGCTCCGGCAGCAAGCCAGGACAGCAGCGCCGCATCGGGCGACGATTCCGAATAAGCGGTTCCTCATCCCTGAAGCCTCGGCTTCAGGGATTTTTTTATGCCGATGAAAAAGACCGCTGCTTCGTCCGGCGTGCGGCTTTGCTCAGCCAGCCGACGGCGGCAAGCCTTGGCGCCTGACCGGCTTCATGCCGCTTTCGGGCTGCCAGCCTGCTCTTTTTCTGCAAGGGAGCCGGATTGTTTTTTCATGGCTCGGACTGTCCGCCGGAAGGCCATTTGCGAACAAATTGGACGGATTTAGTACCTAGTGCTTGGCCACAAAGAATATCTACCCGCCCCTCTCATATAATGTACCAATCTTAAAACGAGTTAGGGAGGCGGGAACGTGCACGATTACATCAAAGAGCGGACCATCAAGATTGGCCGGTGCATCGTGGAGACCAAGCATACGGTGCGCACGATCGCCAAGGAGTTCGGGGTATCGAAGAGCACGGTACACAAGGATCTCACCGAGCGGCTGCCGGAAATCAATCCCGATCTGGCCGATCAAGTGAAGCACATCCTGGAGTACCACAAGTCCATCCGCCATCTCAGGGGCGGCGAGGCGACCAAGATCAAGTACAAGAAAAGCACCAAGCGCCGCGAGGTGCTGGCTGCAGGAAAAAGGTAAAAACGGCCGCATTCCGGCCTCCCCTTTCACGGGAGGCCTTTTGGTAAAATTTTTTGACAAAATCAGAGGAAAAACGAGGTTATTAGCGAATAATGGGGGTATGAACTTCCACATTATTCGTTAGGGGACTTCGGACGTATGCTGAGCAAGGATATCGGAATCGATCTGGGCACCGCCAACGTGTCCATTCATGTAAAAGGCAGGGGCGTCGTGCTCGACGAGCCGTCCGTAGTCGCCGTTGAAACCGGCACCAAGCGGGTGCTGGCCGTCGGAGACGAGGCGTACCGGATGGTCGGCCGGACACCGGGAAATATCGTCGCCATCCGCCCGCTTCGGGATGGAGTCATCGCAGACTTCGAAATTACGGAAATGATGCTCAAGGCTTTCATCGACCGCATCGGCGGACGGAGCTGGTACAGCCGTCCGCGTATTCTCATTTGCGCTCCTACCAACATTACATCGGTGGAGCAGAAAGCGATCCGGGAGGCAGCCGAACGCTGCGGAGCCAAAGAAGTTTATATGGAAGAAGAACCCAAGGCGGCCGCGATCGGTGCCGGCATGGACATTTATCAGCCTAGCGGCAATATGGTCGTCGATATCGGCGGGGGCACGACGGATGTGGCCGTCCTGTCCATGGGCGACATCGTGACTTCTTCCTCGATCAAGGTAGCCGGCGATACGTTCGATTCCGATATTGCCCGCTACATCAAGGCGAAGTACAAGCTTCTGGTCGGAGAAAGGACAAGCGAGAGCATCAAAATGCGCATCGGATCGGTATACGCTGGCGGACGCAGCGAGGCCATTGATATCCGGGGCCGCGATATGGTGACGGGGCTTCCGCAGACCATCTCCATCCACTCGGAGGAGGTCCGGGAAGCGCTGCACGATTCCGTCGCCTCCATCGTAGCTGCCGCCAAGTCCGTGCTGGAGCGCACGCCTCCCGAATTGTCTGCGGACATCATCGACCGCGGCGTCATTCTGACCGGCGGAGGCGCCCTGCTGGACGGGCTGGATCTGCTCATGGCGGACGAGCTCAAGGTGCCGGTGCTCGTCGCCGAAGACCCGATGCACTGCGTCGTGAAAGGCACCGGATTCATGCTGGACCATCTGGACCGGATGTCGCGCAAGAAGGCGCGCTTCTAGAGTCCGGCGACCGAAGGCCCGCCCCTCGCGAGCCGCTCCTTCCGGAGCTGCGGAGCGCGAAGGGCGGGCCGCTCTTCATGGATGGGCAGCCGCTGCCGATATAACAATAAGACTTTCATCCTTTCATCTTTCATCATACAGGCAAGGGGAGAACCGGATGCTCAGAGGATTGTACACGGCAGCGGCAGGCATGGTAGCCCAGCAGCGCGTGCATGACACGGTAACGACGAATATCGCCAATCTCAATACGACGGGATATAAGCAGAGCAATGCGCTGAACCGTTCCTTTCCGGACATGCTGCTGTCCATGACCGGCAAGAACAATGAGCCGTCGCGCCGGATCGGACGCCTCAGCACCGGTGTGCTGGCGGAGGAAAGCATCGCGCTGCAGGTGCAGGGCGATCTCGACAAGACGGATCGGGCATCCGACTTCGCCATCGCCTCCAATATCGAGGTGGCGGGCACCGTGTTCGACGCTTCCGGCAAATCCGTCGCCGAAGACGGAACGGTGACGTACAGGCCGCAGGCCTACTTCACCGTGCAGGATGCGGACGGACAGACCCGATACACGAGAGGCGGACAATTCCACTTGGCGGCCGACGGTTCCCTGCTTACGGCGGACGGCTCGGCCGTGCTCGGCAAGAACAACCGCCCGGTGACGTTCCCGGCCGGGACCTCCATGGATTCGCTGAAGCTGAACGGCGCCTATGATTTCACGGATGCGGACGGCGTTGCTACGGGCAGATCGCTGCTGATCACGCGAGTCGACCGCGTTCAGGACCTGATCCGCGAGGGAGACGGCAAGTTCCGTCTTGACGGGCAGGGCGGGGCGGCTCCGGCGACGGCGGCGGACGGTGTGGAAGTCCGTCAGGGGTATACGGAGCGCTCCAACGTCGACGCCACCCAGGCGATGGTGGATATGATGGGCGCACTGAGAGCCTACGAGGCGAATCAGAAGGTCGTCCAGTATTACGACAAGAGCCTGGAGAAGGCCGTCAACGAAGTCGGCAAGGTGTGAGGAGGAACGGTAGATGAACGGATCGATAATCAATGCGTCGGTGACGATGAACGCCCTGCAGCAGCGGCTTGACCTGCTGGCCGAGAATATCGCCAACGTGAATACGGCAGGCTATAAACGCAAGCAAGGCACGTTCGAGGATCTGCTCACGAACGCCAAGCAGCAGCCCGAGGCGTTCCGCAAGGACGGCCGCATCGGACCGATGGGCTACAACCAGGGCTGGGGCGCCCGTTTCCTGCAGCTGGGACCTGACATGACCCAAGGCTCGCTCAAGGAAACCGGCACCGCTACGGATCTGGCGATCGAAGGAAATGCGCTCTTCCAGGTGGAGGCGGACGGCAAAACGGCCTATACCCGCAGCGGCGCCTTCCAGTTGACGGTGAGAGGCAACGGTGATACGATACTGGCGACAGAAGCGGGGTATCCTGTTCTCGGCACTCGGGGAGGCGCGGGCCAGCCTGGACCGATCGTCGTTCCGGCCGGCGTCACGCTGCAGATCAGCGGCGAAGGCGTCGTGGAAGGCGTGCATGGGGATGGAACCCGCGAGAATCTCGGGCAGCTGAGCCTTGTATCTCCAGCTCGACCCGAGCTGCTCACTCCGGTGGAGGACAACCTGTTTGTCGTCCCGGACGGAATTGCGGCGGGAGACGTGCTTACCGACGCCGCAGCCGGTCCCGACAGCGGAATCGCTGTCCGCCAAGGGTATGTCGAGCAATCCAACGTCAACGTCGTGGATGAGATGACCGAGCTTTTGAACGTGCAGAGGGCTTATCAGCTGAGCGCCAGGGCGCTGACCTCCGCCGATTCGATGCTGGGCATGGCCAACAACATGCGCGGCTAGATTCCTGTTCCTCCATGCTGCGGCGCGGTGGGAATCTGCCGCGCAATAGATTACGGAAGGATTCTCTTCCGGAGGAATAGGATGATGACCATGGTGCAGAATGAATCCCACACCCGCATGTCGGGAGGAGGGGCGGCGTCCCGTCCGGCCGACAATTTCCGGCCGAGCGACAGCCAAGCTCCCCTGGACCGGGAGGCAGAACCATCTTCGCCGGACGCTCCGGCAGCAGCCAAGACCAAATCCAAGGCAAAGCCGAAGCGGCGCAGCCGGTTCACCGCGTGGTGGTTCGCCCGCAAGGTCATCGTGCTGGCGCTGTTCGTCGGCGCGCTGACAGGCGGCCTTTATCTGGGCTTCGTCGTCCTGGGCAAGGGAAGCATGGACGATGCATTCGACTTTGGCGTCTACAAGCATATTTACGACCTTATCTTCGCGGATTCCTAGATGTATCCGGCCTCCTTTCGGGGCCGGATTTTTTTGCGGCCGCCGATTCAAGGCCACGGCAAAAAAAAGCCGGAGCAAAGGCATTGCGCCTTTCGCTCCGGCTTTTGTATATGCGGCTTTATTTTACGGTGACCCTTACGCTTACGGTCTTGCCTTCAAAAGCGGCCTTGATCGTAGCCGTGCCTTTGGCGGCGGCGGTGACGGCTCCGCCTGCGGTAACGGTCGCCGCGGCTTCCTTGCTGGAAGTCCAGACAGCCGCCGCGGTGACTTCCGCCTGCGTGCCGTTGTCGTAGAACGCCTTGAGCTTCAGCGGCGCGGAAGCTCCGGGTGCAAGCTGCAAGGTTTTGTCCGACAGGACGAGGCTCTTCAGCTTCGGCTTGACGGCGATCGTCACGGTGATGCTCTTGCCCTGGTACGTTCCGGTGAGCTTGGCCGTTCCGAGCTTGAGGCCCTTGACGGAACTGCCCTTGATGCTCGCGATATCGTCATTGTCGACGGTCCAGGTCATTTTCGAGGCGAGCGAGCTCGTCGAGCCGCTTTTGAACGTGCCGGTGACTTTGACGGTCTTGCTCTTGCCGGGATTCAGCACGAGCGAGGATTCCTCCACCGCCAGCTTGCTCAGCTCTTCTTCGATCACGACAGGAAGAGAGACGGTCTTGCCCTGGTAGGAGGCGGTCAGCGACGTCCGCGCAGCGGTCAGTCCGCGCAGCGTCGTTCCTTTGACAAGCAAGGAGCTGCCGGTCGTTTTCCATTCGGCCTTGGCCGTGACGTCTTCTTCCGTTCCATCCGTATACGTTACGTTCAGAGGCGGGATCGGAGTGTCCTTGCCGATGATTAGGCTGATTGTCTGCTGCTCCGGGAGAAGCGCCAGCGGCTTCAGGCCCACGGCCATTTCCACTTCGGCCGAGAGGCCGCCGACCGCGGCTTTCAGAACGGCTTTGCCGGCTTTTTTGGCGGACCATTTGCCATCCTTGATCTCAATGACGTCGGAGTCGCCGGATGTCCAGCTGACGAGCTTGTCGACAGCGATCGTGGAGTCGTCCAGCGTCTTGCCGGTGACCGCCGGCAGCTTGCCGCTGTCGCCCGTAATGCTTGTCAGGGGTTCGGAGCCGGCCTCAATCGAAAGGAGGGTCGGGTAGACGGTGACGTTCAACGTTCTGGAGAGACCCTTGTACTCCACCTTGATGACGGAGGAGCCGGCTGCCTTCGGCGTGACGAGTCCGTCGGACACGGTAGCGGTGAAGACGTCGCTGGAGCTCCATTCGGCGGCCTTTGTCACATCGGCCGGCTCCTTGTTCGGATCGAGAGCCGACGCGGTTACTTGAAGCGGGCTGTCGGAGAGCAGCAGATTCAGCTCCGCCGAGGCGCTCAGCTTCAGCGCTTCGTGGGCTGCGCGCACGACGACGCTGACGGTGGTCGAGGAACCGTATAGAGAAGCGGTGATCGTCGCGGTTCCGGGACCGACGGGCGTTACGACGCCTTTGTCCACTTTGGCTACGGCTGCCGCCGAGGTCGTCCAGGAAGCATCGTCGGTCACATCGACCGGCGTGCCGCCGCCTGCCGGCGCAGCTGTCGCGGTCAAGGATCTGGCCTCGTCGCCCGCCGTAAGATCAAGGAGAGAATTTGGCGACAGCGCGAGCGATTGATAGGGGGAAGACACGGTTAACGTAATGGAGGCGGACACGCCTCGGTAGGAAGCCTTGATGACGGATGTGCCTGCCGCGACGAGAGTGACCTTGCCGTCCTCGACCGTAGCGGCCGCCGTGTTGGAGCTGCTCCAGACGGCTTCGTCGGCGAGATCCTTGGATTCATTCCCGTTTTTGCCGACAACGCCGAAGGTCAGGTCGTCCCCGAGCTGTGCTTTCAGGGTGGATGGAGCGGCGCTGCCGTCCTCCGTCAGAAGCTGGAGCTTGGCATAAGGATAGGTGACCGTAACGGAAATCGATGCGGAATAGCCGCTGTACTTGCCGGTAATCGTCGCGGTTCCGGCCGCTACGGGCGTCAGCACGCCTCCCGTGACCTTGAGGACGGATGAGCTGGAGGTCGACCATACGGCCGAGGCGCTGACATCCTTGGTCGCGGAAGAGCCCGAGTAGGACGCCCACAGCGCGAGCGCGTAAGGGTCGTCCCCGAACGTGAGGGAAAGCTTGGAGCCTTCGGTCAGCTTGACCGAGGTGACCGTATTTTCGGCATGCGCGGCAGGCGCGAGCAGCGCAAGCGCCAGGACGGCCGCGAGCAGCAGGGACAGCAGCGGACGATTGGTAACGCGGTAGGACAACGAAAGACACTCCTTTGCAAACCATGATAGTTCCTTTAACGGCATATCGATGCGAATTATGTAGGCAAATGGTGGAAAATAGGAAGGGCGGCGGTTTTTTTTTTGGAACTGCGGAGGTATAATAACGAAGATATACATAGGCATTCAGCGGCAGAAAGAGGAATTCCGACCCTTTTTTTGCGCAATAAAAAGGACAGTCGGCGGCGCTTCAGTCCGCTTCCTGCCCTCCTATCTCAACCTTTGCGACCTGCAGGCTCGCTCAGGACATGAATAGTGTAGCCCGCCGGCCCCGGTTCCATGCAGCCCGGCCGGCGATTGACGAACAAGGGCGCTTTCGCCCGCGGAAGGGGTATTTTTTTGCTGGATATCAATGAAATCATGGAGATTATTCCTCACCGCCAGCCGTTTCTGCTGATCGACCGCATTCTTGAGGTCGAGGAAGGCGTACGGGCCGTCGGACTCAAGAACGTCACGATGAACGAGCCTTTCTTCGCCGGGCATTTCCCGGGATTCCCTGTCATGCCGGGCGTCCTGATCGTCGAGGCGCTGGCGCAGGTAGGCGCGGTCGCTATCCTCAAGGTGGAAGCGAACCGCGGCAAAATCGCGATGTTCGCCGGCATCGACGGCTTCCGCTTCCGCGGCCAGGTCGTGCCGGGAGATACGCTGACGCTTGAGGTGACCATCACCCGGCTGAAAGGCATTATCGGCAAAGGCCAGGCGACGGCGAAGGTCGGGGACAAGGTCGTGGCCGAAGGCGAGATCATGTTCGCGCTTACGGATCCGAAGTAGGCTTCTATCGCTGAAAAGCAAAAGGCCAAAACAAAAGGCAGCCCGAATTCGTCAACAAAACGAGGATATTCGGACCGGGCCTGCTTTATTAAGTGAGACCATGCAGAGATCAAGGGAGAGATGAGTCCATGTCCGTAACAGAACTTGCGCAACAACGCTATCAGTCCTGGCTCGAGGATCCGACGATCGACGAGGCGACCAAAGAAGAGCTGAGGGGAATCGCGGGGGACGAAAAGGAGATTACCGACCGGTTCTACCGCGATCTCGAATTCGGCACCGGCGGCCTCCGCGGCGTCATGGGAGCCGGTACGAACCGCCTCAACGCCTATACGGTAGGCAAGGCGACGCAGGGTCTGGCGAACTGGCTGCTCGGGCAGACGGACAAGCCTTCGGTCGTGATCGCACACGATTCCCGCAACAACTCTCCGGAGTTCACGCTGGAAGCCGCGCTCGTGCTGGCCGGCAACGGCATCAAGACGTACTTGTTCCCTTCGCTGCGTCCGACCCCGCAGCTGAGCTTCGCGGTGCGCGCGCTCGGTGCGAGCGGCGGCGTCGTCATCACGGCCAGCCACAATCCTCCGGAGTACAACGGCTACAAGGCGTACGGTCCGGAAGGCTGCCAGCTCGTGCCGCATGAGGCCGAGCAGGCGATCGCGGCGATCCAGAAGGTGGCGAGCTTCGGCGAGATCAAGCGCATGGCCCGCGAAGACGCGGAGCGGCAAGGGCTGCTCGTGTGGCTCGGCGAGGACGCGGACCGGGACTTCATCGAAGCCGTGGCGGCGCAGAGCCTCAATCGCGACCTGCTCAAGCGCGGCGCGGGACGCGACATCAAGGTCATCTACACGCCTCTGCACGGAAGCGGCAACCATCCGGTCCGCGGCGCGCTCAAGGAGATCGGCATCGAGTCGGTCGCCGTCGTGCCGTCGCAGGAGCAGCCGGACGGCTACTTCAGCACAGTGAAGAGTCCGAATCCGGAGGAGCGCGAGGCGTTCGCGCTGGCGATCAAGCAGGCGCAGGAGCAAGGCGCGGACATCATCATCGGCACCGACCCTGACGCCGACCGGATGGGCGCCGTCGTGAAGAACAACGAAGGCGAGTACGTTGTTCTCTCCGGCAACCAGTCCGGCGCGATCATGGTCCACTACGTGCTCAGCCAGCTGCGCGAAAGAGGCGAGCTGCCTGCAAACGGCGCCGTCATCAAGACGATCGTAACGAGCGAGATGGGCGCGGACATCGCCAAGGCCAACGGCGCAGAGGTCATCAACACGCTGACCGGCTTCAAATATATCGGCGAGAAAATGACCGAATTCGAACGGACGGGCTCGCATACGTTCCTGTTCGGCTACGAGGAAAGCTACGGGTACCTGACAGGCACCTACGCCAGGGACAAGGATGCCGTCGTAGCGGCGATGCTGATCGCCGAAGCGGCCGCCTTCTACAAGCAGCAGGGCAAGACGCTGTATGACGTGCTGCTGGAGCTGTACGGAGAGTACGGCTACTATCTGGAAGGCCTGGAGTCCCGCACGCTCAAGGGACTGGACGGCGTCCAGAAGATCGGGGCCATCATGGACAGCTTCCGTTCGGAAGCTCCGACTGAAGCCGGCGGAATCAAGGTGTCGCAGGTGCTCGACTACAGCCTCGGCCTGGACGGCCTGCCGCAGGAGAACGTGCTGAAGTACATTCTTGAGGACGGCTCCTGGTTCACGCTGCGGCCGTCCGGCACGGAGCCCAAGATCAAAGTCTACTTCGCGGTCCGCGGGGACTCCCTGCCGTCTGCGGAGAATGCGCTGAACGCGCTGCGAAGCTCCGTCATGCAGCGCGTGGACGCGATGGCCTGACCTGCTCTGTACCCTATAGACGGGCAGATCCGGGCCGGGGAGCCGGCAGGCTTGATGCCGTCCCCGCAGGCAATAGCAGTGCAGCAGCCGGGCCCGTCATGGAGCCGGCTCTGAAGTTCAATAAAGAGCCGCAGGGCGGGTGATGTCTACCCGCCCTGCCCGGCTTTTCAAGTATGAGTGGATAAGGGGCGAACTGGAACGTGTTGAAGTGGCAGCAGTGGAACCGCGCGGCCCGCAGAATCATGTGGGTGCTGGCGCTGATCGGCGTCATCGCGGCAATTCCCATCGGAGCTAACCGGTGGCAGATGGAGAAGACCTCCAAGCAGGTCGAGTACGTGTTCGATTATTCGGATCTCGTGCTGGTGGCGTCCTATCAAAGCCGTCCGGTCGACTATATCAAAAGCGAGCTTCAAAAGCTGAAGTCTCACGGCGTCGGCACGCTTTCGGTGTTCGAGAGCCGGCTGGACGAGCTCGAGAACGCAGGGAGGCTGGGCTTGTACAGCGAGGCGGAAGCGGCGCTGCTGCAGGGCAAGCCTTCGCCTGCAGGACAGAACTATACGTACCTGCTGTTTGAAGGAGCCAGGGAGCAGGCTGCTCTGGAGCCGATGATCCGCGAACGCTTCGAAAGCGACGGCATCGCCGTGCGTCCGTGGGACCTGGATGGCAAGCGCGGCCTCGTGCTGGAGACGCCGATGGCCGGAGCGGTGCTGAAATCGATGGCTCCCGATCCGCTGGCGCTGACGGAGCTTCATGACGCCGGCTTCCGCCTGCTGCCGAGACTTTCGGACCGGATCCCTTACGACACGGAGCGCATGGATGCGCTGCTGGCCGGATTCAAAAATCTCGGCGTCACCCGCATCCTGTTCGACGGCGGAGCGGTCACCGGCTTCGCCGATCAGGCGGCCGACAAGACGTTGACTCATTTTGCCCAGAAGCTGAATGAGTACGGAATCGGAATCACCGCCATCGAAAATCTCAAAAAACCCCAGTCGGGCCTGAATACGCTGGCCTATCTGACGCACTATAACGTTACGCGGCTTTATTCCCTCTCGGACAAAGACGCTGCCGCCCTGAAGCCGGACGTCATCGCCGACCGCTTCCTGCTTGCGGCCAAAGACCGCAACATCCGCATGTTCTATCTGAACGCGGCTCCCTCCGCCAACCTGGACAAAGGGACCGTCACGGATCCGATGGACAATCTCTACAAGTCGCTTGACGGGCCGGACGGAGCGATCGCCAAGCTGGATTCGTTCGGATTTCCTTCAGGGGAAGCCCACGCGTTCGAGCGCTCCTATCCAAGCTGGATGAAGGCTCTCAAAGCGGTCGTCGCCCTGGGGGCAATCAGCCTGATCGCGCTGCTTGCCGGAGCCTTCTTCAACGGCCTGGCCTTGATCGTCTTCCTGCTCGGCCTCGCCGGCAGCGCCGGGCTTTACGTCCTGAACAGCTCGCTCATGGAGCAGGGCTTGGCGCTCGGGGCCGCGATCAGCGCTCCGACGCTGGCGATGATCTGGGCGATCAACCGGATCCGCTCCCATACGGAAGGACAGCGGCGGCCGGTAGGAGGCGAATGGAATTCCGCGGCCGGCGAAGGCACGGACCGCTCGTTCCAGGTGTCGCCTTGGAGCGGCATGCTGGGTGGACTCGGACAAGCCGGCACACGCTGGGTGTTCCGCGGCCTCTCGGCCGGACGGCGCCTGACGATGGCGCTGAGCATTCTGGCCGTGACCTCGCTGATCAGCATGCTGGCCATCCCGATCGTAATCGGGCTGCTCAACAGCATGACGTACAGCCTCGTGCTGGAGCAGTTCCGCGGCGTAAGCCTGCTCCACCTGGCGCCGATCGGCTTGACCGCCGTCTACCTGTTCCTGTTCACAGGCCAATCGGTCTGGCTCAGCCTGCGGCGGGTGCTCGGGCTGCAGATCACGATTCTCTGGTGCGTCGCGGTCGCCGTCATCGGCGCTGCCGGGCTGTACTATCTGTCGCGCACGGGCAATTCCGGAACGGCTACTTCCTTGGAGCTGGTGTTCCGCAACACGCTGGAAGGAACTTTCGGAGTGCGGCCCCGCTTCAAGGAATTCCTGCTGGCGCATCCGCTCATGGTGCTCGGCTTGTTCCTGTCGCTTCGCTACCGCGCCGCCTGGGTATTGCTAATTGTAGGCTCCATGGGCCAGCTGTCCATGGTCGACACGTTCGCGCATATCCACACGCCGATCCACATCTCCTTGATCCGCATCCTGCTCGGCCTCGGCATCGGAGTCGTCATCGGCCTGATCCTGATCGCCGCATGGCAGATCGGGGAAACGCTCGTAAGAAGATTCTGGCCGCGGGAGAGGGCTGCGAATGGCTAAGTCCGGAGGAGCTGTCTCCCCGATGCGCAGGAAAATCGTCATCTCCGGCTACTACGGCTTCCGCAACAGCGGCGACGAAGCGGTTCTGAAGTCGATCCTGCTCGCTCTTCGCGCCGAGGGGGAAGCCCAGGGCGTCGAGATCGATCCTGTCGTGCTGTCCGGAGATCCGGCTTGGACAACGCAAATGTATGGCGTCAAGGCCGTGCATCGGATGAAGCCGCTGGAGCTGATGAAAGCCATCGCCGGCTGCGACGGCCTCATCAGCGGCGGCGGCAGCCTGCTGCAGGACGTGACGGGCGGCAAGACGATTCCCTACTATACGGGAATCATCAAGCTGGCCCAGCTGCTTCGCAAGCCGGTGTTCATCTACGCGCAGGGCATCGGCCCCGTGCTGAACCGCCGGATGGACGGCCTCATCCGGCATGTGATGACCCGCAGCGCGTACGTGTCCGTGCGCGATGACGAATCCGCGGCGCTGCTGTCGCGGATGGGCGTTCCGCAGGACCGGATCGACGTCGTGCCCGATCCGGTCATGGGCCTGCCGCTGCCGCAAGGTTCGCAGGCAGCGGCAGGCGGCGGCTCCGCCGCAGCGGGCGGC
>NZ_BIMD01000023.1 GCF_004000905.1 Paenibacillus humicus NBRC 102415 | reverse complement strand
ATGCTCGGAGCTTTTTGCATGCTCGGAGCTTTTGCATGTCCGGGCTCTGCCTGCCCGATCTTCAATCCGCTGCTTTTGGTCTGCTCCAGGCCGCTGCCTGCACATCAGACCATCTTGTTGAATTCCTTGCGCAGGCGCTTGATGATCCGCTTCTCGAGGCGGGAAATATAGGATTGCGAGATGCCGAGCTGATCGGCGACATCCTTCTGCGTCTTCTCTTCCCCGTCGGCAAGCCCGAAACGCAGCTCCATGATGATGCGCTCCCGCTCTGTCAGCTTGTCGAGCGCCTTGTGCAGCAGCTTGCGGTCGACCTGCTCCTCGATGTTCCGATAGATCGTGTCGTTCTCGGTGCCGAGCACGTCCGAGAGCAGCAGCTCGTTGCCGTCCCAGTCGATGTTCAGCGGCTCGTCGAACGATACCTCCGTCCTCGTCTTGCTGTTGCGGCGCAGGAACATCAGAATCTCGTTCTCGATGCAGCGCGAAGCGTACGTAGCCAGCTTGATCTTCTTTTCGGGATCGAACGTATTGACAGCCTTGATCAGGCCGATGGCTCCGATCGATACCAGATCCTCGATGTGGATGCCGGTATTCTCGAACTTGCGGGCGATGTAGACGACAAGCCGCAGGTTGCGCTCGATGAGCATGGCGCGGATCGCGCTGTCCCCGGACGGAAGCCTCTCCAGCAAGTATTCCTCTTCTTCGCGCGTAAGCGGGGGGGGGAGCGCTTCACTGCCGCCGATATAATATATTTCCTGGCTTTTCAGCCCGAGCAAAAACAGCAGGCGGTAATAGAACAACTGCATATTCAGCCGGAATTTAACCATTGTAGTCCCCATCTCCTCTTTTGTTGGTCAGCCGGCCCGATGCTCCACCAGCGAAGGGTGGATGATAGCGCGGTAAGAGCCGTCAGCTGCCAGCTTGCCTCCATCCAGTCCGATGAGCACTTTGCTCGATTCGCTCCGTTGTCCTTCTCTCACGATGACGACCGTATCCGGCTTGACGGCGAGCATGAACTGCGTCCCTTTGTTGATTCCGCGGTAGGGGACGAGCCGCAGGCGGTCCTGCCAGGGAAATTCCTCTTGTCCAAGCCCGGCGATCAGCCGGTCCACCTGGGAATCCCGGATTCCCTGCATCCAGCCGGGAGGGATCTCGTCCTCCCACAGCGAGGCTTCCATCACCATGACCGGTGTCCGGGAGAGCGGATCGTAGAGCTGGTTGCCCGTATCGACGAGACCGGTGCAGCGATGCTCCTTGCCGCCGATGATGACGGAAACTTCAGCCAGATGAGTCAGCACCAGCTCCTTCTGCCTTCGTGCGCTGACGACGCTGCGGAAGACATACAAGCCGATGCATAGGAAGCTGAACGCGTATACGCCGCCCATCTGCACTTCGAATGCGACTCCATGCCGGAGCAGCGTCATCGTCCTCCATACTTTTCCGGAGCCCTGCATAAGAAAATAGTAGATGCCGAGAACGGCGCCGGCCGCTACGAAATTGACCGCATAAAACGTTCCCACAAGACGGGCAAAGCTTCGGGTATCGGCATAACCGAAGGCGACCGCGATTATAATCAGCGATATAGCCGCCTTGACGATGACGGTAAACAGCATGGAGAGCGGCGGAAAAAGCATCAAGGTCACATAGATCCCGCCGATGGCGGCAGCGGTCAATACCCGCCACGGCTTGGCCTTGATTCCGCGCACCCAGGCAGTGAGCAGCAGCATGGAGCCGTCCACCATCAGCTCCTTGAGAAACAGCACATCGACGTATACGGCCAGCTGAAGCCACCCTCCTGTCCACCCTTCGGCACCGTCCGGCTCTGTCGGCAGAGCAGGCCGGGGAACGATAGAAACAAGTATAGTGCAGCGCCAAGCACAATGTCTGTCTAAACCTGGCGCGGCGCCGCAACTAATTTTGTCGGAAGCTTAGAGGCGCGGCGGAGCTGATTCTCCTCTTTTCGACCACGATAAAATGAAGATGAACAAGGCTTTAACCGGGGCCTTGTCGTTTTTTAGGCATAGAAAAAGACCGCATCTTCCGTCGGAAGATGCGGTCTGGGTAGGGACTGCGGATCAGCGGTCGCCGCGCGGGCGGTTGTTGCGCAGGAAAGCGGGAATCTCCAGCTGGTCGCTCGGCGTATTGGTGAACGGCTTGGCGCTCGGCTGAGGGGCGCGCTGCTCCTGAGGCTCAGGAGCGGCTCCATGAGTTTGCGTCTGCGGGCGGCGGGCCGGCTGAACAGGCGCCGCCTTGTGCTCGAAGCCTGTCGCGATGACGGTGACCTTGATCTCGTCCTTGAAGTCCTCGTCGATGATCGCGCCGAAGATCATGTTGACCTCCGGATCGGAAGCCTCGATGACGATCTCGGCCGCTTCGTTCACCTCGTACAGCGACAGGTTCATGCCGCCGGTGATGTTCATGATGACTCCGCGGGCTCCGTCGATCGACGTTTCGAGCAGCGGGCTCTGGATCGCCTTGCGGGCAGCCTCGGCCGCGCGGTTCTCGCCGGTCGCGATGCCGATGCCCATGAGGGCGGAGCCGCGCTCGGTCATGATCGTCTTCACGTCGGCGAAGTCGAGGTTGATCAGGCCCGGTACGGCAATGAGGTCGGAGATGCCTTGGACGGCCTGGCGAAGCACGTTGTCGGCTTCGCGGAACGCCTCGAGCATCGGCGTCTTTTTGTCGACGATCTCAAGCAGGCGGTCGTTCGGGATGATGATCAGCGTGTCGACCTTTTCCTTCAGCGCCTCGATGCCGTTCTCGGCCTGGTTCGAGCGCTTGCGGCCCTCGAAGGTGAACGGTCGGGTGACGACGCCGACCGTCAGCGCTCCGCATTCGCGGGCGATTTCGGCGATGACGGGAGCAGCGCCGGTACCGGTGCCGCCGCCCATGCCGGCCGTCACGAATACCATGTCCGCGCCTTTGAGCGTAGCGGCGACGAGATCGCGGGATTCCTCGGCCGCTTTTTTGCCGACCTCCGGATTCGCGCCCGCTCCGAGGCCGCGCGTAAGCTTGTCGCCGATCTGGAGCTTATGCTCCGCCTTGGCAAGGTGGAGCGCCTGGGCGTCGGTGTTCACCGTAATGAACTCCACGCCCTTCACTCCGTTGTCGATCATCCGGTTCACCGCATTGCTGCCGCCGCCCCCGACACCGATGACTTTAATTTGTGCCAGCTGTTCCAAGTCAATATCGAACTCCAACATTCTATTTCCCCCGATCAGATGAATTCGCTGAACATGTTCTTGATTCGTTCAATCATGCCGGGTTTAGCGGGGGCTGCGGTTCCCGTCTTGCGGCTTGCCTGCTTCTTGACCGCTCCCGAATTGCGAATCGTCATATGCTTGCTCACATATTGGATCATTCCGACTCCGCTGCCGAAGGCCGGGTCGCGTACGCCGATGAAGTCCGGGACGGCGATGCGGACGGAAGATTCCAGCTCCTGCTGCGCCACGGTCAGCGTGCCCGGCAAGTTCACTGTGCCTCCGGTGAGCACGTAGCCCTGGATTTTTTGGGCATAGCCCAAACGGCGGACTTCCTGCCGGATCATGTAGAAGATCTCGGCCATGCGCGGCTCGATGATGTTCGCCAGATCGACCTGGGAGAATTCCTTCTCGACGTTGGAGCCGAGCCGCGTCACCTTGAAGCGCTGGTCCTCCGCGGCGTCGTACACGGATGCGCAGCCGTACTTGAGCTTGATCTTCTCCGCTTGCTCCGTCTGCGTGCGAAGGCCGTAGGAGATATCATTGGTGACGAATTCCCCGCCGACCGGCAGCGTCGACGTGGCGGCCAGGCCGCCCTGATCGAAGATCGACAGAGTCGTGGATCCCGCGCCGATGTCGACGATGGCCGTTCCCATCGACTTCTCATCCTTGCTGAGGGACATCATGCCGGACGCCAGCGACATCAGGATGATGCCGGAGATGTGCAGCCCTGCCTTCTCCACGCAGCGGATCAGATTATGTATGGCCGTCTTCGCTCCGGTCACGATGGTGGATTCCACTTCGAGACGGACGCCGATCATGCCGCGCGGATCCGAAATGCCTTCAAGCCCGTCGACCAGATACTGCTTGGGCACGAGATTGATGATTTCGCGTTCCGGTGGCAGCGCCACGACCTTGGCCGCCTGCAGCACGCGCTCGATGTCTTCCTCGCCGATCTCGCGATCCTCGTTGGAAACAGCCACGACGCCGTGGTTGCTCTGGAGCGCGATATGATTCCCCTGAATGCCTACGTACACTTCCGAAATCTGAATGTCGACCATTCTCTCCGCATGCTCGACCGCGTTGCGGATCGACTTGACGGTCTGGTCGATGTCTACGATGGCTCCCTTGCGGATGCCTTCCGAGTCGGACGATCCAACCCCAATTATATTAATGGCTCCGCCTGTCACTTCGCCAATAATAACTCGAACCTTGGATGTACCGATGTCCAAACTGACAATGATGTCGTTATTGCCCAATTCCGCGGCACCTCCGTTTCGGGTCGCATTTATCGGTATTCCTTTTTAATCTGATCCTACATATTCAACACAGTTAATATTTTCCCTCTTTTTTCTACATTTTTTTCGCCTGCCAATTCAACCCAGCAAAGAAAAAAAATGAAGGAGGGGCGGCCGTCTCGGCACTCTCGCCGCTCGCCGGAAGCGAGTCCGAAGCCGCTGCGGAGATGGCTCGCCGAGGGACTAAAGGCATGATCATCTAGGAAAAATGCCATATCTTAAATTCTACCATTCTTTAGGGCGAAATAAAAGAGCGGGAGCCAAGCGGCTTTGCTTCATGGTCCGGCTTCCTCCGAGCTGCCCGCGGCTTGCACGAACGGCGAATAGGTATCCGCAAGCAGCAGCGTGACCCGGCCGGGATCCCGCTCCTCGACGACCGAATTCAGCGTGTCGATCTTATCCTTGAGCAAGGAGGCGGCCGTAATGACTTCGAAGCCGTTGCGGGTATAGATGCGGATCCGGTCCGGGTAGGATTCGGTCGGAGAAGGCATGATTTCCGATAAATTGCCGAGAGCGGCAGGATCGATCAGGGCAAGCTGCCTGCACAGCTCGCCCTTCACGGAATCGTCCTTCTTCCATCCCGACAGGACCGGCTTGTCCACGACCGCTTTGGCCTGGTCGGCCTGGATGATGGAGCCGCTCGCCAATATGGCGCTCAGCTGGCCGTTCGCAGCGAGCTCAAACGCTACCGGCGGATATTCCTCGACCGTGATTTTGATCTGTCCGGGAAAGGTTTTGGCCACCTTGACTTCCTTGACCGAGCCGAGCTTCCGGATCCGGTGCTCCACGCTGGAGGAAAGAGTGCCGAAAAAGGCGTCTCCGGCACGAACGCTTGCCGCCTCGCGGATCCGCGCTTCCGTCGTGAACTGCTCGCCCTCGACCGTGACGACGCTGACCTTGCTGATCGAGGAATTAAAGAAAAGGATCGATAATAAAATAAGGAATAGAAGCACCAGGATGAAGACGAGTTTCCGGTTGCCCCTCCGCTTCGGCGGCGGATCCTTCAAGATCGGGATCAATTCAGCCAAGCTTGTCCCTCCTTCAGCCGCGAAACGGTCTCCGCCCGCGCGGAGAGCCGTTTTGCGGCAGCACATTTCGGTTCTATTGCATCGGCGTCCGCGGGCAGAAGCTCCGGCACGGGATATCCCTTGAAGATCAGCCCGGTACGGCTCCGTTGTCCGGAACCGGCGCGCTGCGGACAATCCGTGCGCCAAGCCGCGCAAGCATGGATTCGATGCTGTCGTAGCCGCGGTCGATATGATGCACCTGCTCGACGACTGTGCGCCCATTGGCCGCAAGTCCGGCGATGACGAGAGCGGCGCCGGCCCGCAGGTCCGTCGCTTCGACCGTTGCCCCGTACAGCCTGGATACGCCCCGGATGACGGCCGCGTTGAGATCGACGCGGATATCCGCTCCCATGCGGCTGAGCTCGTCGACATGCTTGAAGCGGCCCTCGAAAATCGTTTCCTTCATGATGCTCGTGCCGTCGGCCAGAGCAAGCAGCACCATAACCTGCGATTGAAGATCCGTCGGGAAGGCCGGATAGGGAGAAGTGACGATCCGCTCGACCGCCTTCGGCCTTGCCGACGTTCCGACGGTGATGGCGTCTCCCTCGATGCCGATGCCGACTCCGGCGCGCCGGAGCACATGGATCAGGGAAGACAGATGCGCCGGCCTCGTGTTCGTCAGCGTAACCTTTCCTTTGGTCGCAGCGGCAGCTACCATGACGGTGCCGGCCACGATCCGGTCCGGAATGACCCGATAGCGGCATGGAGTGAGCGATTCGACCCCTTCGATCGTAATCGTATCCGTCCCCGCTCCGATAATGCGCGCGCCCATAGCGTTGAGGAAATGCTGAAGATCCTGGATTTCCGGCTCCCTGGCAGCTCCCGTTATCGTCGTTCTGCCCTCTGCGAGCGCAGCGGCCATCATGATGTTCTCCGTCGCGCCTACGCTGGGAAAGCCGAGATGAATATCGGCACCGCGCAGCTTCTCCGCCCGGCAGGAAATCCGATCCCCATATTCCTCGATCTCGGCGCCCAGCGAACGCAGCCCTTCGAGATGAAGGTCGATCTTCCGCTCTCCGATCGCGCAGCCGCCGGGCTGGTAGAGATGGACTTCCCCGAACCGGGCGAGCAGAGGTCCCATCAGAAAAATGGAGGAACGCATCTGACCCATCAGCTTTTCGGGGATATGGGCCTGGTATGCCGTCGCCGTATTGATCGTGACGGTGTCGCCGACATGTTCCGCGCGGCAACCGAGCTCCTGCAAGATGTGCAGCATGACTTCTATATCGAGCAGCTGCGGCACCGAATCGATGACGACCGTGCCGCTGGCGAGCATGCTGCCTGCCAGTATCGGCAGAGCTGCGTTTTTCGCCCCTTGGATAGCAATGGTTCCTGAGAGAGGTTGCCCGCCTTCAATCACCAATTTGTCCAAACCTACACCTCCAAGTTACCGCTCACCCACCACCAATACTTCCGGCTTCAAGTCAATGCCGGTACGGTCCTTGACCGTGCCGCGAATATGGGCGATCAGGGTGAGGACGTCTTCAGCCGCCGCCTGGCCGGTGTTGACAATGAAATTGGCGTGCAAGGTCGACACCTGGGCTCCGCCTACCGAATAGCCTTTGAGCCCGGCTTCTTCGATCAGCTTCGCGGCATAGGTGCCGGGAGGATTGCGGAAGACGCTTCCGCAGCTCGGCTGATGCAGCGGCTGCGTGGCTCTGCGCCGATCTTTGTGAGCAGCCATCGCAGACGTGATCTCTCCGGCCTCTCCTCTCTCGAGCTCGAAGAGAGCTTCCACGACGATGCCGCGGCTAGCCTCCTCCTGCAGTCTCGAATGGCGGTAAGAGAACTTCATCTCCTCCGGTCCCCACGTCACCAATTCCCCTGTCTCCAGCACAATGTCGGCTGATTTGAATATACGCGACACATCGGATCCATGGGCTCCCGCATTCATATAGACGGCACCGCCTACCGTGCCTGGAATTCCCCCGGCGAATTCCAGTCCCGTCAGCCCTTTCCTGCCGGCTTTAACTGCAAGCGTGACGAACGGATACGCGGCTCCGGCACGCACGAGCGGGCCGTCGAATTCCGCGAAATCCAGCGCAGACCCCGGCCTGATGACGACGCCGCGGATTCCTTTGTCCGAGACGAGCATGTTGGAACCCTTTCCAAGCGTCATCCAGGGCACTTCGTGCCTGCGCAGAATGCGAATCGTTCTTGCCAGCTCTTCCTTGCCGCTCGGGACAACCACGGCATCGGCCGGTCCGCCGATTCTCCACGTCGTAAGCGACGAGAGCGGGACCTGCTGGCTGATGTCGCCCACACGGGCTTCTTCCAGCTCTTGCATCCAAGCTTTCATGGTGTTCCTCCTTCATTCGCGGTGCTCAAGGCGGGGCAAGGCTGTCAGGCTGCAGCCCGAAGCCCTCGCGGGCTTCGGTGAATGCCCGCACTCCCTGTAGGAATGCGGTAACCGGCCGCCCTTAGGTGACGGACACGATTATGCTGATATCCTATGCCTCCCCGGGCTCTATGGTGACAGGAGCCCGCCCGCACCCCGCTTCTCGCCTTTTATTTCTTCGCCAGCCTGCGCAGCTCCGCAGTCAGGATCGAAGCGGATCCCGGCATGCCGAGCTTCCGCGACGCTTCCTTCATGCGCTGCAGTCCGGCGCTGTCCTGCAATATCGCTTCGATGCGGCTCCATAGGCCGTCACCGCTGAGTTCACGCTCAAGCATCAGCTCGGCCGCCCCCGCGTCTGCGAGATTGCGGGCATTGGCTTCCTGATGGTTATTCGTCACATTGGGCGACGGAATCAAGATGGACGGCAATCCGAGAGCCGTCAGCTCGGCCAGCGACGAAGCGCCGGCCCGCCCGACGACCAGCGTGGAGGCGGCCAGCACCTCGGGCATGTTATGAAGATAAGGCAGGACATGAAGATGATTGGTGATGCCCGGCGCCGCCTCCTTGATGGCCGCGGAGGTGCGTTCGTAATAGCTTTCTCCGGTCACAAAAACATAATGGACGGCTCTGGAGCGGGCCGCGGCCGGCGCCATGGCGACCATCGCGTCATTGATGGCCTGCGCCCCCCTGCTGCCGCCTACGACGAGCACGATGCGGCTCCCCTCGGCGATGCCGAGCGAAGCGTAGCCTTTGCTGCGGCTTGCCTTGACGACATGGGAAGCGCATGGGTTGCCGGCATAGACGGTGCGCTTCGCCTTGCCGAATGAAGCGGCCGAAGCTTCGAAGCTCACCGCCACGCAATCGGCGTAACGGGACAAAAACTTGTTGGTAAGCCCGGGAACGGCATTCTGCTCATGGACGAGCGTCGGGATGCCGAGCCTCGCGGCTGCATACATGACGGGCCCGCATACATAACCGCCGGTCCCTACGACCGCGTCGGGCTTGAAAGCCTTCAGCAGCTCCTTGGACCGGCTGACTCCCTTCATGAAGCGGATGACGGTCCTGACGTTCTCGACCGACAGCTTGCGCCTGAAGCCGGTGATTTCCACCGCCTCGAAGCGCACGCCCGCCTCCGGTACGATCCGGCTCTCAAGCCCGCGGCTCGTGCCGATATAGAGCAGCTCCGTCTGAGGCTCTTCCTGCTGCATCTGCTTGCCGATGGCCAAGGCGGGATAGATATGCCCCCCGGTTCCTCCTCCGGTCAGTACGATTCGCATGATGTTCACCTCGAGTAACGGGATATATTGAGCAAAATTCCTAGTGCGGTCAAAAGCAGGGTCAAAGAAGATCCGCCGTAGCTGACGAGCGGCAGCGTGATGCCTGTGACCGGCATGAGGCCGATGACGACGCCGATATTGATCAGCACCTGCACGGCGACGATGCCGGTAATGCCTGCCGCCAGCAGGCTGCCGAACGTATCCGGGGCATAGATGGCCGCCCGCATCCCTCTCCAGACCAGGATCAGGAACAGGAAGATCAGGGCGCCTCCCCCGATGAAGCCGAGCTCCTCCGCCAGGATGGAGAAGATGAAGTCGGTCTGCGGCTCGGGCAGGTAGCTGTACTTCTGCCGGCTCATGCCGAGGCCGAGACCGACCAGCCCGCCCGGGGCGATCGCATACAGCGATTGGATGATCTGGTAGCCGGCGCCGAGCGGATCCTGCCAAGGGTCCAGGAACGACGTGATCCGCTTGAGCCGGTAAGGCGCCGCCAGGATGAGGCCGACGAATCCCGCCGCCCCGATCATCGCGAGTCCGCCGAGATGCTTCAGCCGAGCTCCCGCCACGAACAGCACGAGCAGCGAGGCGCCCATCATGACGCTGCCCGTCCCGAGATCCGGCTGCAGCATGATCATGCCGAAGGCCGTTCCCATGAGAGCGAGCGGCGGCAGCAGTCCTTTGGCGAACAGCGTGATCCGCTGCTGGTTGTCGGACAGCATCTTGGCGAGGAACAGAATCATGCCGAGCTTCATGAACTCCGACGGCTGGATGCCGAAGGAGCTGATGCCGAGCCAGCTGCGGGCGCCGCCGCGAACGACGCCGACGCCGGGAATAAGCACGAGGACCAGCAGCCCGAAGCAGACGAGCAGGACGGGCTTTGCGTATTTTTTCCAGACATGGTAGTCGGCGTTCATCGTGAAGATCATGGCTCCGATGCCGAGAACGGCAAAGATCGCCTGGCGCTTGACGAAATAGTAGGGATCGCCGAATTCCTGGAACGCGCGGACCGCGCTGGCGCTGTAGACCATGACGAGTCCAACGGAAAGAATCAATGCTATCGCTCCGACTAGCCATACGTCCGGAGCCGACCGGACTTTGGGCATGACGCACCACCTCAGGCATGGGAAAGTAGGGACAAGCCCCCTACTTACAAGGTATGCGCCGATTCCTTAAACATGCGCCCGCGGTCTTCGAACGAAGGGAACATATCCCAGCTCGCGCAAGCCGGCGAGAGCAGGACGGCATCCCCCGGCGAAGCGAGCCGGGCTGCGGCTTTCGTCGCTTGGCGGATGACGGATTCGGCGTCACCTTCAGCATCGACCACCGCCACATTCGCCATACCCGCCAGCTCCGCCACCCGCGCGAGCTTGCCGCGGGTCTCGCCGAGCAGGACGAGCCCCTTGATCTTGGGGGATCCGAACAGCGGCAGCAGCTCCATGTAATCGGAGCCGCGGTCGAGTCCGCCCGCGATCAGGATCAAAGGCTGCTCGAACGAACCGGTCGACATGAGCGTTGCGACCGGGTTCGTCGCTTTGGAGTCGTTGTAGTAGCGGACTCCCGCTGCTTCGAGCACGAACTCGAGACGATGCTCCACGCCTCCGAAATCCCGGAGAGGAGCCGCAAGCAAGGCCGGCTCGACCCCGATCGCGATGCACGCGGCGACGGCGGCCAGCGCGTTCCCCGCGTTATGCCTTCCCGGAACGCCGAGCTCCCGGACGGCGACGATGGCCTGCTCCGTCCCGTCCCCGCTGCGGTATACGATCGTCCGCTCCGGCTCGCCGGCGTTGTCCGGCGCCCCGGCGGCTTCGTAAGGAGGCTCGATGCAGACGCCGCTCTCGAGCCTGCGATAGAGCGAGAACGGAATCAGGCGCGACTTCAAGCCGGCTTCGATCGCCGCGCAAGCCGGGTCGTCCGCATTCAGCACGGCTGTATCCTGCTCCGTCTGGTTCGCGAACAACTTCGCTTTTGAGGCGACGTAGTCGTCCATCGAGCCGTGATAATCGAGATGCGTCTCCGCGATATTGAGCAGCAGGCCGACCTGCGGCCGGAAGCTGCTCGTGCCTTTCAGCTGGAAGCTGCTGAGCTCGGCGACGAGCACGCTGCCTGCATCCGCTTCTTCCGCCGCTTCGCACAGAGGCCGGCCGATGTTGCCCGCGACGATCGGACGCCGGCCAGCCGCTTCCAGCATGCGGCCGATCCAGGTCGTCGTCGTCGTTTTGCCGTTGCTGCCGGTAATGCCGATGATCGGCGCCGGCGACAGCAGGCCCGCCACCTCGACCTCGGTCACGACCTCGACGCCAAGATCCAGCGCCGCGGCAACAGGCGGAGCGTTGTACGGAATGCCGGGATTCTTGACGAGCAGGGCCGTCTGGGCATCGACCAGATCGTCGGGATGATGCCCGCAGATGACTTCGATTCCGAGCGCGGCCAGCTCGGCGGCTTCCGGACTCTCTTCCGCAGGCTTGCGGTCGTTGACCGTTACATTCGCTCCCAGGCGGTGGAACAGCCTGGCGACCGCGGCTCCGCTGCGCGCCAAGCCGAGCACGACGACGCGGCGATTCCGGTATGTGGACGGATGATTCATGCCAATCTCTCCTTTTATGTAGCCAAACGGCTATGCCGTCCGTTGCCGGACGGAGTCATTTCGCATGGATGGCTAGAATACGCTAAGCTTCAAAGGTGTCGGAGCGGGCTCATGCGGAGCGGATGCCGATCCGATGCATGCGCCGGCAGCTCCGCATCTCCTCTGAAGGAAAAGAAACCGCCAAAGCGAACGGCCTCGTCCTCATGGAGAGGGAAGGTTCCGAACGCCCGGCGGCACTTGTAGCTATGCTGCGTCCGGCATTCGCTTCCCCCTTGAGGGCGGCAGCCGCGGCTCGTCAGCCTCCGGTGACCCGGTAGAGTACGAGACCGGCAGCGGCCAGCACGAGTCCGGCCGTCCAGAATACGGTAACGACCTTCCATTCCGACCATCCCGACAGCTCGAAATGATGGTGGATCGGGCTCATGCGGAAAATCCGCTTGCCGCCCCGGAGCTTGAACGAGCCGACCTGGAGAATGACCGAGATCATCTCGAGGACGAATACGCCGCCGATCAGAATGAGCAGAATCTCCGTCTTGGTCAGGATCGCGACGGCCGCGAGGCCGCCGCCGATTCCGAGCGAGCCGGTGTCGCCCATGAACACCTTGGCCGGATGCGCGTTGAAAATAAGAAATCCAAGCGCGGCTCCGACGAGCGCGGCGGAAAATACGGCGCTCTCATGCTCCGTCGCCTGCATCGCGATGATGGTGAACGCCCCTGCCGCGATCGCGCTCGTCCCGGCCAGCAGGCCGTCCACTCCGTCCGTGAAGTTGACCGCATTGGTCGTAGCGAAAAAGATGATGACGACAAAAGGATAATAAAGCCATCCGAGATCCCAGCTGAAATCCGTTCCGGGAACGGCAATCTCCGTGCTCTGTCCCATCCGGTGCAGCAGCACGCAGACGATGATGCTGAAGAGCAGCTGCCCGGCGAGCTTCTGCTTGGCCGTCAAGCCAAGCGAGCGCTTGAGCACGATCTTGATGTAATCGTCCATGAAGCCGACCAGGCCGAAGCCGAGAGCGCCGACGAGCAGCACCCAGAATTCCGTCGTTTTCTCCGAGAACTTCAGGAAAGCGACGAGAATGGCAAGCATGATGATGATGCCGCCCATCGTCGGCGTTCCCGATTTTTTGAGATGGCTCTGTGGCCCTTCCGTGCGCACCTGCTGTCCGAACTTAAGCCGCCTCAGCAGGGGGATGAACAGAGGTCCGAGTATAACTGCTAGAAGAAACGATACGCCAAGTGTCATCAGTATGACCAGCATGTCCATGCTTTCACCCCCTCAAGGTCAGCGCTGAAGCGCTTCTACGACCCTTTCCATATGCATCGTCCGGGATCCCTTCACCAGCACGAGATCGCGGGGATCAAGCTCCGCCGCAAGGGCGCCGATGAGGGAATCCTGGTTGTCGAAATGCCGCACCGCAGCCGCGGCAGACGAGCCGAAGGAAGCTGCCGCTCCTTCGGAAGTGTGAATGGACAGGGCTCCGCAGGTAAGAACCGCGTCCGCCTTGTCCGGCGTGATGTATGCGCCCGTCTCGCGATGCAGGGCTTCTTCGGCTGCGCCGAGCTCGCGCATGTCCGACAGCACGATCCATTTGCGGCGGTAGCCGGACAGTCCCGCTACGAGATCGACGGCCGCCCTGACGGCGGTCGGGTTGGCATTGTAGGCGTCATTGAGAATGAGCGCCCCGTTGGACGCCTTCATCGGCTGGATGCGCATGCCCGTCAGTTGCATCGACGCAAGGCCGGCGGCAGCCGCTTCAGGCGGGATGCCGCATGCCGCCGCCGCGGCGATGGCCGCCAGCGCGTTATGCACGTTGTGCACGCCGGGCACCGGAATCTCGATGCGCAGCGAATGATACGACGGCGGGGCATCCTTGCCGGCCGGCGAGTACGCCGCCGCGGCTCCGCTCTGCACCGAGAACGAAGTCGATACGGCGCCGACCTGGATGTCGGCCGCTCTCCAATCCGCATTGGAAGAGGCGCCGAACGTCCGCACGGCCGCATGTTCCGGCAAGGCCGTCTTCTTCAGCTGCTCCCGGATCAGAGGCTCATCCGCGCTGACGATCAGCAGTCCGCCCGGCTTCAAGCCCTCGGCGATCTCAAGCTTGGCTTGGGCGATCGCCTCTCTGGAGCCGAGCTGCAGCAGGTGGGCGTCGCCGATATTCGTAATGATCGCGATGTCCGGCCGCGCAATTTCCGTCAGCAGGGCGATCTCGCGCAGTCCGCTCATGCCCATTTCCAGCACGGCCGCCTCATTGTCTTCAGCGAGCGACAGCACGGTAAGAGGCAGTCCGATGTGATTGTTCAGATTGCCGGCCGTCTTGTGCACCCGCAGCGTTGAGCCGAGGGCGGCGGCCACCATATCCTTGGTCGTCGTTTTGCCGTTGCTTCCGGTAATGCCGACGATGGTTGTCTTGAGCTGGCTGCGATAGGCCGAGGCAAGTCGCTGCAGCGCGGCCAGCGTATCGTCGACGAGCACGAGCGGCTTGCCGGCCAGACCTGCAGGAATTTCACGATCTTCTTGCCAGAACGAAGCCGAGGCTCCGTTAGCCAGCGCAGCTTCGGCATAGAGATGTCCGTCGAAATTATCCCCGGACAAAGGAATGAACAGCCTGCCGTCTCCCGCCTCGCGGGAATCCTTGTAGACGCCCTGTACGGACAGGTCGCTCCATTCCCCCGGCGCGGCGGCCGTATTGCCGGCAGCTATGTATCCGGGCCCGAGCCTGCCCGAGCTCATGGCTGCGATTTCGCTGAGCATCCGTGTAATCATTTTCGTAGTCCCCTTAACGCATCTCGGGCGACCAGGCGATCGTCGAAGTCATGCGAGACGGCGCCGACGATCTGATAGGTTTCATGGCCTTTGCCCGCAATCAATACTACATCTCCCGGGCTTGCCATTTCAACCGCTTTTTCAATAGCGGTCCGGCGGTCCGGCTGGAGCTCGTAGCGGTCTGGCGGCACGTTGGCCTTCTGCAGCCCGACCTCGATGTCGAGCAGGATCGTATCCGGGTTTTCAGTCCGGGGATTGTCGGAAGTGACGATGGTGTAGTCCGCATAGCGGGAAGCGATCTCTCCCATGATCGGACGTTTCGTCCGGTCGCGGTCTCCCCCGCAGCCGAATACGCAGATGACTTTGCGAGCGGCGAATTCCTTGACGGCCTTCAGCACGTTCTCCAGCCCGTCCGGCGTATGGGCGTAATCGACGACGACGGCAAAGTCCTGGCCTTCGTTGACCGATTCCACCCGGCCCGGAACGCCGGATACGCGCTCCAGGCTGGCCTTGATCTCCTCCAGGGGGATGCCCTCGATCAGGCCGGCCGCAAGGGCGGCCAGCGCGTTGTAGACGTTGAACTTGCCGACCATCTGCAGCGTGATGTCGGCGCTGCCCGCGAAAGTATCGACATGGAAGGAGGTGCCTCCCGCCGCAATGGAGATGTCCGAAGCCCGCACATCGGCTTTCGACTCGACTCCGTAGGTGACGACTTCTGCGGAAGTGAGCGCGCGGTAGCGCTCCGCAGCCGGATCGTCGGCATTGAGCACGGCGTAGCTCTGCTCGCCGGAGCCGTATTCATTGCCCAGACGCGAGAACAGCAGGCCCTTGGCTTCACGGTACACGTCCATCGTGCCGTGATAGTCCAGATGGTCCTGCGTCAGGTTGGTGAATATGGCGGTGCGGTAGCGGACTCCCTTCACCCTGCCCTGCTCCAGCGCGTGGGAGGAAACCTCCATCACCGCATGCGTCGAGTCGGCCTCCAGCATGGCGGCCAGGTCGCGATGCAGGTTGAGCGCCTCCGGCGTCGTCCGGCTCATCGGGTAGGATCTGCCTCCGTAACGCATCTCGATCGTGCCGATGACGCCGGGACGGAGGCCGCGGTCGGCGAGAATGCTTTCGATCAGGTACGTGGTCGTCGTTTTGCCGTTGGTTCCCGTGACGCCGATAACCTTCAGCTTGCGGCTGGCATGTCCGTAGAAATAATCCGCAAGAACGGCCATGGCGAGCCGGCTGTCGTTCACGAGCAGCTGAGGCACGGCGAGATCGAGCCGCCTCTCCACGACAAGCGCGGCCGCTCCCTTCTCTACCGCCTGAGCGGCGAAGTCGTGTCCGTCCTGGGTATGTCCGGGCAGACAGAGGAACAGGCAGCCCGGCTTGACCTCCCTGGAATCATGCTCGATTCCCGAGATCGGGACGCCGCCGTCCCCGATAAGTCGCGATGTGATGAGTTGCGATGCCAGTTGTTCCAAACGCATAGTCTTTCTCCTCTCTATTTGCTCCATAACAGTTGCCATTTTGAACCTTCAGAGCGGCCGCCTCTCCCGAACCCCGGATTCCCTCGCGCCCTGCAATGCGTGGAATCCGGGCTTCGAAGACGAGCGCCCGCGCTTCCGCACGTCCCTTCCTGTCGTGCGGCGGGGCTCAATGATCGGCGTGAGCATCCGCGTCGCCGGGAAGGTCGGCGTCGCTGCCGAGATAGATCCGGATCGTGGAGCCCTTGTCGACGCGGGCGCCGGCCGCCGGAGCTTGCCGGATGACCGTATTGCCGCTGCCGGCCGAGCTCAGGTTGAAGTTCATGTTCATGTCCTCGTAGATGTCGGAGACGGTTTTGCCAACGAGGTTCGGGACGGTCACGATCGGAGTCTCGCCGTATTTGTACTTTTTGCCGATCTGGGCAGAGCTTTTGGGAACACCCATATATTGAAGGGAATCTTCCAGAATGTTCCTCACGATCGGCGCGGCTACGACGCCGCCGAACTGGATGCCCTGCGGATTGTCGACCGCGACGTACACGACGATCTTCGGATTGTCGGCCGGAGCGACGCCGATGAACGAGACGATATGCTCATTGGGCGAATAGCGGCCGTTGATGACCTTCTGGGCCGTGCCCGTCTTGCCTCCGACGCGATAGCCGTCGATGAAGGCGTTGCCGCCCGTGCCGAGCGCCACGACGCTCTCGAGCGCCTCGCGGACCTGCGCGCTCGTCTTCTCGGAGATCACTTTGCGCACCGGCTCCGGCTGGATTTCCTGCACGACCTTGCCGGTCTCCGGATTGGTCCATGCCTTGGCCAGATGGGGCTCATACAGCGTGCCGCCGTTCACGGCGGCGGACACCGCAGCGATCTGCTGGATCGGCGTCACCGATACGCCTTGGCCGAATGCGGTCGTCGCAAGCTCTACAGGCCCGACCTGGCTCAGCTTGAACAGGATGCCGTTCTCCTCGCCTCCAAGATCGATGCCCGTCTTCTTGCCGAAGCCGAAGTCCTTAATATACTTGAACAGCGTATCTTTGCCAAGCCGATTGCCGAGCGCCACGAAGCCCGGGTTGCATGAATTCTGCACCACTTCAAGGAAAGTCTGGCTTCCATGTCCCCCTTTTTTCCAGCACCGCAGCCTTGCGCCGCCGATCTCCACCGCTCCCGGATCGAAGAAATGCTCGTTCTTGAGGTTGACCTTGCCTTCCTCCAGAGCGGCGGACAGGGTGATGATCTTGAATGTCGATCCCGGCTCGTAGGTCATCCATATCGGCAGGATCCGATTGTATACTTCGGCCGGATACGCGTTGTAATTGCCCGGCTCGAAGGTCGGGCGGCTCGCCATTCCGAGCACTTCGCCGGTATTGGGATCCATCGCGATGGCGATGGCGTCGTTGGCCTTGTACTTGGTCATGGCCTGGTCGAGCTCCCGCTCCATGATCGTCTGGATCTGCTTGTCGATCGTCAGCTCCAGATTGAGCCCGTCCGTCGGCGCCTGATAGCGGTCCGTCGAGCCCGGCATCATCTCTCCTTTGGCGTCGGACAGATAAGAGATGCTGCCCTTGACTCCCTTGAGCTTGTCGTCGTATTTCTTCTCGATGCCGGTAAGCCCGCCGTCCACGCCCGTAATGCCGAGCACGCTCGCCGCAAGCTCGCCGAACGGATAATAGCGCTTGTTGTCCTCGGCGACAACGATGCCCGGCAAGCCGAGCTTCTTGATCTCCAGCGCCTTGTCCAGGGAAATCTTGAGACCTTCGGGCTTGATGATGACGCTCATGGCCTTCTTCTTGAGCAAGCCGAGCAGCTTCGTCTCCGAGATGCCGAGGACAGGGGCGAGCGTTTTGGCCGTGCCTTCCTTGTCCTTGATCTGCACCGGAATCGCAACAATCGTCGGCGAGCTGACGTTGTAGGCCAGCTTCGTGCCGTTGCGGTCCGTAATATCCCCGCGGTTGGGGGCGAATGCGACTTCGCGCCTCCAGTTGTCCTCCGCCTTGGCCGACAGCTCTCCGCCGCGGACCAGCTGGACATAGCCCAGCCGTCCGATAAGCGCGACAAAACCGACCAGAACGACGACAAGCGCTAGAAAGAGGCGGCGCCTCAAGGTGACATTGGAAACTTTCATCCGCACGTTCCCCTCTCGTCCGTTAACATGGGACAGGTACAGTCTGTCCGTACAAGTTAACGTATTCGGGAAACCAGCGGCGTATGCCAAGCCATGGGCGGCCGGCTTCGGCCGGCTCGGCAGCCAAAACGCCGGCCGGCGCCGCATCCAGCGTCAGAAATGCCGCACCGCCAGTCGGCTCAACCGCCGCCGGCCGGCGGAGCGCTTCCCCCGCCGCCGCTGGAGTCATCCGGCTGGCCGCCCGCTGCATCCGTTCCGCCGTCCTGCTTCGAGCCGGAGGCGCTTCCGCCAGCCGCGGCTGCATCCGCAGCGGAGGCGTCGGAAGCCTCTTCGCCCGCCGGAGGCTTCAGGATCAGCTTGACGACCGGCTCTCCATTCAGCTTGGCCTCCATCTGGGAGATGACGTAGCCTTCGCCTTCCGTCACGCATTTGCGGCCGACGGAGCTGCACAGCTGCAGCGCTTCGCGCAGCGACGAGCCTGCAAGGGAAGGAAGCTGCAGCTTGTTCTCCTCCTCCGTCACCAGATAGACGCTCTGGCTGTCCGAGACGATCGTCCCGGCGGCGGGCATCTGCTTCAGCACGCTGGCGCCTTTGCCGACGGCCTTTGAAGCCAGCCCTCTCGCCTTCAGCTCCTGCTGCGCTTTTGCAAGCGTCAGTCCGGTCAAATCCGGCACCGTCAGCGGCTGCTTCTTGTCCTGGGACGGCGGGACGCTCGCATCAGGCTTGACGCCCATATAACGCAGGCTCTGGGTTACGATCTTCTTGAATACCGGAGCCGCGATCTTGCCGCCGCCGGGATCCGGGACGCTGGGCGAATCCACGATGACGTATACGACGAAGCGCGGATTGCTCACCGGAGCATATCCGATGAATGAAACGACGTATTTGTCCTTGGAGTAGGTGCCGTTGACGATTTTCTGGGCGGTGCCTGTCTTGCCGGCTACCCTGTAGCCGGGAATGGCGGCGTTGCGGCCGGTGCCGATCTTGCTGTCGGACACGACCTGCTCCAGGAAGCCGCTCGTAAGCTTCGAGGTTTCCGCCGTGACGACCTGGCGGACCTGCTCCGTCCGCGTTTCCGTCTTCTTGTCCGTGGCCGGATCGTCGATTTCCTTCACGATATGCGGCTTCAGCAGCTTGCCGCCGTTGGCGACGGCGGCGACGGCCGCCACCTGCTGGATCGGCGTCACCGACACCGGACCTTGTCCGAAGGAAGCGCGGGCGACGTCGGACTTGCCCTGGATGTTGAGGCTGCCGCGCACCTCCTGCTTGATCTCAATGCCGGTCTTGGTGCCGAAGCCGAAGTTGCGGATATAATCCGTCAGCTTCTCCTTGCCGAGCCGTTCCATTCCGAGATGGACAAACGCGACGTTGCTCGAGCGCTTCAGCCCTTCCAGATAGGTGATCGGCCCCCATCCCGAGCGCTTGATGTCGTAGACATCCTGACCCGGCACCGATATCCGTCCGGACATGTACTCCTCGTTGGGATTGAACATCTTCTCCTGTACGGCGCCGGCCAGCGTCACGATCTTGAACGTCGAGCCCGGCTCGTAGGTTCCGCCGACGGCGAGATTGTTGAAGTTGATCGGGTTCGACGACGAATACGAATTGGGATTGAAGGTCGGCAGATTCGCCATCCCCAGAACCTCCATCGAATTCGGATCGGCCACGATCGCCGTAATGCTCTGCGGCTTGTACAGGTCGTAGGCTTCCTGGATCGCGTCCTGGACATAATGCTGGATCTCGTTGTCGATCGTCAGCTTGATGTTTTTGCCGTTCACGGCAGGTACGAGCTTGGCCGTCCCGTTGTCCACCTGAACCCGGTTGCCGTCCTTCTCGTATACGATCTTGCCGTCGGTTCCCTTGAGGACGTCGTTGAAGTCCGCCTCGAGGCCGATGACCGGATCGCCCTGCTTGTTGACGAAGCCGAGCAGATGCGCCGCAAGCGTATTGTTCGGGTAGAACCGCTTGGAGCCTTTGATCAGCGTAATGCCCATGTCGCTGCCGCTGATCTTCTTGCCGCGCTTTTCCTCCAGATCCTTCTTGATCTGCGCGCTGAGCTTGGCCACCTCGTCGGATTTCTTCTTCTCGATGTTGAGCCCTTCCGGCCTCAGCTCGCGGTACTGGGAATATTCCCCCTTGGCATTGCGGAAGCTCACTTGCTTGACAATGTCGGCTTTGGGCTTGCCCAGTATTTTCGAGAGCCCGTCCGCCACCTGATCCTCGATGCCCAGCTCCTGGATGACCTTGGGATTGACGACGACGGTATAAGCGGGAATGTTCATCGCCAGCAGGTTGCCGTTGCGGTCCGTGATCGACCCGCGTTCCGCCGGTATCGTATCGGATGCCGCCCAGATCTTCTTCGCTTCGCCGAGCCAGAAGTCGGCCTTGACGACCTGAACCCAGAAGATGCGGGTAAATAAAACAAGAAAAAGGAGGGTGATGAGCCCTCCGACGAACAGCGTGCGCAGTTTGATTCGCTTGACGGTATCCATGGCTGCTACCTTCCCGTCGTGGCGGAGGCTGCTTCCTCAGTGCCGGTCTGCTCCGGCTCGATCATGCCCTGCGCGATCGCCATGGCGCGGATCCGGTCCGGATCGTTCAGCTTGGCAAGCTCCGCTTGCAGCACTTTCATATCTACGACCGACTCGGCATAAGTGGCGTCCATCGTTTTGATTTGAAGCTGCATGCGGTAGTCCTGCGCATAACGGAAAATGATAAGGACGACAAGGCCGACGATAACAGCTACCGAGAACAGGTAGCGAAGCATTTCAGCCGGAGGAATCATCCTCCTGACCTTCACGACTGTTTTTGTCTCTTTTACCGGCTGCTGTTCCGGCTTTCGTTTGGGCTGCAGCGCCAGGTTGCCGCTCGTGTAAGCCAAAGCTGATTCCCCTCCTGCATGTTGATTCAATTTCATTGCGTCATGGTGAATAAGAGACCACCTGGAAGTTTATGTGCGAAATGACACAGATCCGGAAGCGCCTTGCCGCCATCCGGATTACAGCTTCTCGGCGACTCTGAGCTTCGCCGACCGGGATCGCGGGTTCGCCTCAAGCTCTTCCTCGCCGGGCAGAACCGGCTTGCGGGTGACGAGCTTCAGCGTGCCGGTGCCGCCGCATACACATTTCGGAAAATCCGGCGGACAAGTGCATTTCTCCAGATATCCGGCGAACAGCTGCTTGCAGATCCGGTCCTCGAGCGAGTGGAACGTAATGACGGATACCCGCCCCTTCGGAGCGAGGCAGGCCACGGCCTGCTCGAGCGCTTCCTCCTCCGCTCCGAGCTCGTCGTTGACGGCGATCCGAAGCGCCTGGAACGTACGTTTGGCCGGATGGCCTCCCGTGCGCCGGGCCGCTGCCGGTATGCCCGCCTTGATGAGCTCCACCAGCTCCCCCGTCGTCTTGATCTCCTCGGACTGCCGCTGCTTGACGATTGCGCGCGCGATCTGCCTGGAGAACTTCTCTTCCCCATAGCGGTAAAAAATCCGCGCCAGCTCGCTTTCTTCCCAGTGGTTCAGAATTTCATGCGCCGTGAGCTCCGCCTCGCGGTCCATTCTCATGTCCAGAGGAGCGTCATGATTGTAGCTGAAGCCTCGTTCGGCCTCGTCGAGCTGCGGGCTGGATACGCCAAGATCGAACAGGATCCCGTCGACTTGCGGCACGCCATTCTCGTTCTTCGGGATATCCGCAAGCATGGTCAGCTGTTCCTGCAAGTAACGGAAATTGCTCCGGACAAGCGTCACCCGGTCCATGTAAGGAGCCAGCCTGACCTTGGCGTTGTCGTGAGCCCAGTCGTCCTGGTCGAAGGCGATCAGCCGGCCTTTGCCGGAGAGCCGGGAAGCGATCAGCTCGCTATGCCCCGCGCCGCCGAGCGTACAGTCGACATATATGCCGTCAGGACGGATATTCAGGCCCTCTACGGCCTCTTCCTTGAGTACGGTAATGTGATGAAACAAAGGGGTGTCCTCCTGATGGTTCTTGATGACTGACTAGGATGCACAACGATACTTAATCCAAAACTAATGTCGTGAATCAGAAATTAATGTCGAAATCGGTCAATTTTTCCGCAATTTCGTTGAACGTATCCTCGGATTGCTGATAGTAGCCTTCCCACACCGGCTTGCTCCATATTTCCACCCGGCTGGATACGCCGAGCACCATGCAATCCTTCTGCAGCTTGGCATACTCCGTCAGATGGCTGGGCAAATTTACCCTTCCCTGTTTGTCGAGCTCCAATTCGACGGCCCCGGAAAAGAAGAACCGGCTGAACGCCCGCGCATCCGCCTTCATCAGCGGCAAGCGGCGAATCTTCTGCTCGAGCTCGCTCCATTCGGCCTGGGGATACACGAAGAGGCAGTTGTCCAGGCCACGGGTGGCGATAAACGTAGAGCCGAGAGCTTCGCGGAATTTGGATGGAATCGTGAGCCGGCCTTTGTCGTCCAAGCTGTGCTGGTGTTCTCCCAGAAACATCGGCGCCCCACTCCCTCCCCCTATTCCACCACTTTGCCCCACTTCTCCCCACTAGGAAATTGGTATTCGCCGCCTGAACTCTATTTCCTCCTTCAAAACGAAGATTTGGCCAAACTTTTTCACCTAAAAATTTTCTCATCTTTGAAACTTTTCGCCTATAATGCTCGTGTATCTCGTTCTCGTTACGCGACTATCAGCATCCTGTTTGCAGGTAAAAGTACAGATCGAAAACCGCCCATTAAAAAAAGCCGCCCCTCGCGGGGACGGCTTTGGCAGCGGTCAGGAAGACCAGCTGTCCAAATAGTTGATCTGCTCTTCGGAGAGCGAGTCGATTCCGATGCCGAGCGCGCTCAGCTTCGTTCTCGCGACTCTTTCATCCAGCTCGTAAGGAACGTTGATGACCTTGGCCCCAAGCTCCTTGTAGGAATCGTTGACGTATTTGAGAGAGACCGCCTGCAGCGCGAAGGTCATATCCATGATTTCGGCCGGATGGCCGTCGCCCGCGGCAAGATTGACGAGGCGGCCTTCGGCAAGGACATAAATGCTGCGTCCGTCCTCCAGCTTGTACTCCTCGATGTTTTTGCGTACGGTGCGGATCTCCGAAGCCAGCGCAGCCAGATCCGGCTTGCTGAACTCGACGTCGAAGTGGCCCGCGTTCGCAAGAATGGCGCCGTTTTTCATGACGGGATAATGCTCGCCGTTGATGACGGCCTTGTTGCCGGTAACGGTGATGAACATGTCGCCCAGCTTGGCGGCCTCGATCATCGGCATGACCTGGAAGCCGTCCATGTAGGCCTCGACTGCCTTGATCGCGTCGACTTCCGTCACGATGACATTGGCGCCTAGTCCCTTGGCCCGCATCGCCACGCCCTTGCCGCACCAGCCGTAGCCGACGACGACGACCGTCTTGCCCGACACGACCAGATTGGTCGTGCGGATCAGGCCGTCCCAGGCGGATTGGCCCGTTCCGTAGCGGTTGTCGAACAGATGCTTGCAGTAGGCGTCGTTGACCGCGACCATCGGGAACTTCAGCGCGCCTTCCTTCTGGAGCGCCTTCAGCTTGATGATGCCCGTCGTCGTCTCTTCCGCCCCGCCGCGGATGTTCACCATCAGATCGGGACGCTCGGAGTGGAGAATCGTAGCGAAGTCGCCGCCGTCGTCGATGATGAGGTCGGGCTTGCTCTCAAGCGCCCGGACCATCAGGTCCTTGAACTCACGAGGATCCGGATTGTATTTGGCGAACACGGTGATGCCCGCTTCTACGAGCGCCGCGCAGACATCATCCTGGGTGGACAGCGGATTGCTGCCCGTTATGGTCACCTCGGCTCCGCCGGCCTGGACCACTTCCGCCAGATAGGCGGTCTTGGCTTCCAGATGGAGGCAGATCGATACCTTCAGCCCTTTGAACGGCTGCTCCTTCTCGAACTGGGCGCGGATCTCGTTCAATACGGGCATATGGGCCTGAACCCAGTCGATCTTGAGACGGCCCTCCGCCGCCAGCGACCTGTCGGCCACGATGCTGACTTCCTTTGCGTCGATTGTCATAGCTGCTTTCACACCTTCCATGATTCCATTCTGATGTCGGACGGCGCCGGGCCGCCGCTGCTTACAAGCGTACCAGCCTATGTCCCGCGCAAGGCTCGAAAGGAGCCGCGAGCAAAACGTCCAGCCATCTGCGGCCATATACGTTCAAATAGTACACGGATGCCAGAACCCGCTCCTGCGGACGGCCTTCCGGACATACTGCCGTTCCGAGCGCATCCATCCGGTCCAGTGCGGTCTGCTCCCTGCTCTCCAGCGCTTTTTTGGTCTTGTCTTCCATGTACTGGATTTCACGGGCAATGCGGCTCCAGTTGTTCTCGCCAAGATCCGCCAACCCCTTCTCCACGGATGCGGCCATCGCCAGCGCAGGGCTGTAGGCGTCCCGCATGCGCAGCAGCGCTTCCTGGAAGCGCTCGCTGATGCCGTAATGTCCGCTGCCGGCGAGCCACTGCTTCTTCTTGGCTTCGATTCCGCCGAGAGCGTCTTCAAAGGAGATTCCGTACGCCTCCATCGTTTTGGCCGCTGCCGGTTCCAGCAGCGTGAAGGAGAGCCGCGGCGTCAGGATCGGCATCTCCATCCCCAGTTCGCGGAATGCGGCCCCGGTCTGAGCCCAATAGGCGATCTCTCCGGGACCAAGCACCGTCGAGAGGACAGGGAACAGAAACTCCTGCATGAGAGGTCTCGTGAACACATTGTTGCTCAGCCGCTCAGGCTGCCGCTCGGCGATGGACGCCAGTTCTCGGGAACTGAGCGAGACGAGTCCCTTGCGATCCTCGAAACGGTCGCCTCTGCGGTGGAGAAGCACCCTCTCTTCGGCGCCGGCTTCCCCATCTTGGTGGAAGAGGAACAGGTTGGCGCCTCCTTCCGCAAGGTCGGCCTGCGGCTTGTATCCAAGCTCTTCCACACTGGCGGTGCCCGCAAGGAATGCCTGCTCGAGCTGGGCGTTGCGCGATACGAGCTCGGAGAACATCGGCCCCTCCAGGCTGCGCAGTCCCGGATCGTCGGCATCGACGAGGAGCAGTCCCTTCTCTCCGAACAAGGCGTTCAGCATCAAGGCGAACAGTTCCGTCAGCGTCCTGCAGCTCTCCGAGCCATGCCGCAGCTCGGCGCACAGCGCAAGCTTATGCGGGCTGTCGGGCAGAGCCGCTTCGAGCTGGGCGAGCGCCTCCCCAAGCATCCCGGGATCGAGCTGCGTCCGGCTGACGGAAGAGCGGCCGCTGCCCGGTCTTGGCGTGGACAGCTTGCGGGTACCCGTCCCTCCGGCATCGGGCACGAAAGTCTGGCTGGCCTCGTCCCAGTCGTGATCCTCGCCGGCGATCCAAAACACCGGCACGACGGTCTCGCCAAGCAGGCGTGATGCCCATTCGGCGGTCTGCAGGATCGTCACCGCCTTATGTATGATCATCAAGGGACCGGTCCACAGTACGGCCTGCTGGCCGCCGACGACGACGGGCGACCCTTGCTCCAGCAATTCCAGATTGGAGCGGACCTGTTCGGATAGTCCGAACGGCTCTTGGTACTTCTTCACTGCGGCAGCCACGCTTCGGCTGTCGGCACGCAAGCCTTCATGATTTCTGAGCCGGCGCAGCCGCGTCTTCCAATGTTCCTCATCTGCGGCATGATAGCCGAGCAGCGGCTCAAGCGCCTCGCGCTTGCGGCCGATGTAATCATCGGCAAGCGGCTGGCCAAAAGGCAGGCAAATCGTCTCCATATTCATCGGGTAACCTGCAACCCCCCAGCTGTAAATGCGAAGCTTTCGCTACGATTGTACACCTTGAGCGGGTACCCGTCAAAACCGTAACCGAAATTAGTACAGATTCTGCTACACCCGGAACATATGCTGGGCGATGCCGGCCGCCATGAGAACGATGTACATGATTCCCATGGCGAAAAAACCGAGCCGCCAAATCGCGCGGAATATTTTGCGGACATCGACCTGCCCGCGCTTGCGGAATTGAAGGTTGCCGAGCAGGCCGCCGCCGATGAGCATGACGAGCAGAATGCCGTACAGGCCGAACGAATTGGAGAAAATCCGGTTGAACAGCACCGCGACGCATCCGATCAGCAGAGCGGTCGTAATATCCATCGCCAGCCGCAGCGATCGCTTGCGGTCCCCGGTAACAGCCCGGGCAGTGAAAAAAATGAGCGCAAAGGGTATAAAAGGTATCATCGCGAGCAGTGCGTAAGCTGTTTTCAAGCTTTCCCAAACGAACACGGACATCGCCCTTTCCTACGGTTCCAGCGCCTTTACCATCGCTGCGGCGGCTTGGTTGAGCGGAGCGTCCACACCGAGCGTTCCGGCCAGAGAAGCAACCGCCCCGTTGATGCTGTCGACCTCGCTTCTGCGGCCTGCCCTTATATCCGCCAGCATGGAAGAGACGTTGCCGGCGGTCAGCCGGCATACTTCCAGCAGGCGTGCCCGCTCGCTGCCGTCGAGCGCCAATCCGGCACGGGCGAGAATGGCCGCCGTCTCCTCATGCAGCGCTTCCATCAGCTTGCCGGCCTGCGGATGGGACGGAAGCTCTCCGTTGCGGATTCCGTACAGCGCGGTAAGCGGATTGATCACGGCATTGAGCAGCAGCTTGCGGTAAATGCGGTTTTCCATATCGTTCGACAAAAAAGCGGCGATTCCTGCCTTGTCCGCGGCCTTCTGCCACATCCCTCGCAGCTTCGCCGCGCGGCTGGCGGACGCCGCTTCGTTCGCCGCGCCGTAATGAAGCTCCCCGAGACCGGTATGGATCACCGTCCGGGCGTCTTCCCTCATCGCTCCTTCGCTCGTCACGCCCGCATAGAGAGCGACATCGGGAAGAGACTGATTCAGGCGCTCCATATGTCCGATTCCGTTCTGAAGGCACAGCATGGCGTCCTGCGGGCCGGCCAGCAGGGCCAGCCGGCCAAGCAGCGGCGCGTCAAGCGCCGTCTGCTTGACGCTGAGGATGAACCAGCGGGGCTCCATAGCATTTCCGCGGCCGCTGCCGTTGCCGGCATCCTCCAGCGCTGCCGCTTCGATGGGGACGGCGAATTCCCCTTCATGCGTCTTGAGCATGATTCCGTCCTCCCGCAGCGCCTCGGCATGCCGCCTCGTGCGGACGAGCGCGCCCACATCCTCTCCCGCCAGCGACAAGCGCGCCGCGTAGAGAAGTCCGATCGAGCCTGCTCCTATGACCGTTATTTTCATGGCTTCATTCCTCCTTCGGCGATTGTACCAGACCCGGATGGCGCAAGCATCCGCGGCAGCAAAAAAACGGCCCTTCCGGTTGATCGGAAGAACCGTTCGCATGGCATCACTCAATGCGCTCCAGGTTGCCGTTGGCATCCATCTTGAATCGCGGCTTCAGCTCGTCGTCCTCGTTCAGCACCGTGAGGCGCCTCGCGCGGTCCATGATCTGAAGCAAAGTCTTGTAGTCGTCGTTGACGGACTGATAGTCCAGCTGGACATGGTTCGCTTCCCGGGACAGACGGTCGTTGATCTCCCTGAGGCTGCTCAGCTCCTCGTTGCGGCTGGACAGCTCTCTCTCCAGGCGCTTGACATGCCGCTGCAGGTCGGAGAAGGTTGTTTTCCATTGCTTCAAATACCGGATGACGGCTTCGACCGCGATCGCATCGTCGCCGTATGCCGAATCGAGCAAGGCTGCAGGCTCGGCAGCCGGTTCCGCCAAGGCGGAAACATGGGAGGCAGCCGGCGCCTGTTTCTTCAAATAATTCCGTTTCTGCCGCTGCTGCTTGGCGAGCTGAATCGCTTCCTCATACCGCTTGCGTACGCAGCTGTTCCATCTGAACCCGCAGGCCGCGGGCGTTCTGGCAATCTTCTCCCCCACCTCTTCGAATGCTCCGAGCTGGGTACCGCCATCGCGGATATGTCTTAGTGTCACCTCGGCGAGAATCAGATCGTCGTCCGGGCTCCATGCATCTTGCCTGACTGCTGTCATGCTCGCTACAACCTCCTAACGTAAACGCACTTTCTTTATCCCTATGCCCTTGGTAGAGTTCATAGAATCTATCGTTACTAAATTGTATTTCCAATTTTGCAGAGGCTCATACATATTCGTCCTTTATGGGGGCAATCCTAGAAGCGGCAGGCGGCGGACAAGCAAAAAAGGCTTCGAGGAACCTGCGAAAGCGGTTTACAGTGATTGCCTGAAACGCTATAATGTTCTTTAGCATGCAACACGAGATGGAGAGGGGGATTACCTCATGGCGCGCATGTTTCGCGTACTTGGCTTTTGGTGTCTTGTGATCGCCCTCATGGCCTTCGCTGGAGATATGACGGAGTTTTCGCTTCTGTTCTTCTTCCAAGCCATCGCCTTCTTCTTCTTGGGCTACCTGAACTTTACGGAGCGCACCTACATACTGATGTTCTGGGCCTATATGATTCTCACCTTCCTGGGCTTCAGCTATTGGACCGTCTTCAAGATGGGATTGCCGTTCTGATTCAGCCCCAAGGCCTTCACGCACAAGAACCGCCCGGACTTCTGTCCGGGCGGTTCTTTGCATCTGAGGGCTCAAGACGGCATAAGGTAAGAAGGAACCCGATGGACAAGAAGGCCGATGAAAAACAAGCGAAAGTCGCGGAATCGTTCTGGAGAAACGTTTGTCACCGGATTTCGACCGCAAAAACGGCAGGAATCAGAGAAATACGGGGACAACAGCGATCGGAAGAATGATCCGCGAACGCAGCGACAACTTTTTCAATGGCCTCGGACAAGAAGGAGGGGATCTTCCGAAGACGCCATGAAAACAAGACTCCCTGGCCGGATCCTTCTCTCCCTGCTGGCAGTCCTCCTTCTCAGCCCGCTGCCTGGGGCGTTCCCCTTCTCCGGACCGATCGGCGCGGACCAGGCCTATGCGCAAGCCGTACCCGTCCCTTCCTCGGACGATGACCGCCAGCTGATGGAGAAAAGCCTCGCCGTCCTGGAGCTGGACCGGGATTTGGAGCGGATCGCCAGCCGCAAGGACGCGCTGCAAAAGCGGCTCGACGCTTCCACCCTCCAGCTGAAGCAGCAGGAGGAGCAGCTTCGCGAACGCAAGCAAAGAGCGGGAGAAGCGCTGAGCCGCTATTACACCGGCCGCAAGGACATGCTATGGAACGCTTTGTTTCAAGTCCGCAATCTCGGGGATTTGTTCCGTATCGTGGACATGATGGATTTGCTGATGGACGGGGACAGGAAGGCGATCGCGGAATACCGGGCCGAATCCGAGGAGCTGAGGTCAAGCCAAGCGGAGCTTCAGCGGCAAAAAGCAGAGCTTGACGCAGCCGAGCAGAATCTGCTGCAGCAAAAAGCCCGCGCCGAGGAGCTGGATCGCCAGCTCCAGGAAGGCATCGGAGGCAGCAGCGATCCGGAAGCCGCGAAACGGCAGATCGCCCAGCTGGGCGAAATATGGCAGAACAGCGGACGGGCCGAAGTCCAGGCCTACTTCCGCTTGATGTCCAAGGCGATGAACAAGCTGCCCGCCTGGCTCGAGAACCATCCCGATTATGTCAAGCTGGAAAGCGGCGGCTACACGCTCCGGCTGCCGGATGATGCGCTGAATTCCTTCCTCGCCGAGCAGGATGACAGCCTCAAGGGCTTCCAGTTCCGGTTCGGGGACGGCAAGGTCCAGGCGGGAGGAAGCGACGGGTCCATGAGCGTGGAGGCTTCCGGCATTTATGAAGTCGTGGATACACCCAAAAACGGCATCAAGTTCCGGATGGATGAGCTCGTCTTCAACGGCTACAAGCTGCCCCGGGAGACGATGGATGAGTTATTGCGGACTTTCGACGTCGGCTTTTATCCCGGCAAGTTCATTTCCTTCCTCAAAGTGACCTCCGTCCAGGTCGAGGAGCATGAGCTTGTCATCCGGTTCGGCTTCTCATTGTGAATATAAAGCATCGCCGAATGGCGGCCCTCATTTTACGGAGGGCCGCTTTTCGATGGCTTGAAGCCAGGAAGACGCCAGCTGCTCCGGCGACATTCCGCCCCCGGCGTTCCAATAAGATTTCCAGAGCGGTGCCAGCAAGTCGGCCCCGTGTAGCCGAAGCCGCCCCTCCTTGCCCTGGAACAGCTGCGGCTGCCAGTCTGCCGGAAAGCCGCCATCTCCGGATGAGTCTCCGGCGTACAGGCTCTGCTTCGGCAGTAGCCTGTACGCCTCATCTGCAGACTCCTTCCCGGCAGCCGTCTCCGTCACTCCCGCGATCCAGGCCGCAGCGGCGTCGGGATTTGCGCTCGTGGCCATGATTCCATAACTCCGCATTCGCAGCGAGGCGGTATCGAGTGCCAGGCGGTAATCGGGCGTAAAACCTTCTCCAGGATTCCATCGCCTGTATTCGGACCACGGAAGGATGGCGGAAAATGCTTTTCCCGCTGCCAGAGCCGCCTCCGCTTCCTCATAGGAGGAGTAAGCCTGCATCCTGCCGCCATCCCCTCTGCCCGACAGCGCCTGCTTGAGGCGCTCCGGCAGCTGCTCGGCCCCGGCTTCCGGCTTCCATCCGGCAACCCATGCTGCGGCTGCTCCCGCATCGTCTCTTCCGATCAGGACGGTGGCGACGCCGGGATGGCCGCCGGCAGCCAGCTGCAACTCTTCCCATGCCGACGGAGGCCGCGTCAGAGCTGCCTCCATCAGCTTGCTGTCCTTCCATACCAGCACATCCGGGTCCGCATCCCGGGGCACTCCCCATAAGTAGCCGTTCCAGTAAAGCGGCTCCCAGAATGCCCCGCTTCCTCCGAAGCCGGCGCTGCCCCCCATCAGCTTGTCCAGCGGCAGAAGGACGCCGGCTGCAGCTAGAGGGATGATCTCCGAGCTCGGCAGGAGCACGATGTCTCCCGCCTCTCCAAGCAGCGCCCGGCGCCTCCACTCGCCTGTTCCCGTCTCTGCCGGGGGAGAATTCACCAGCTGGATATCCCAGCCGGGATGCTTCTGCGACCACAGGCGGCTTCGTTCCGACAGAGCGGCGTATTCCTGTTCATCCAGGGAAACGCTTACAGTCAGCCGTTCGCGCTGCTCGGCTTTTTCACCGCCGCCGGCAGGAGGCTCGTCCCAGACGGCGGAAGGCTGAGCGCCGCCCGGAGGATCCTCGGCGGGATGCTCCTGCTGAACGAGCAGCAGAGCGGCGGCGAGAGCGGCTCCCGGCAGCAGCAGGTATTTTTTTCGCGCCATCGACGCCGCCCTCCTTTCGGACCTGTCTTCCTTCATCCTATCAAAGTTTCCGGTATCTGTCTGCCCGGCCGGGCAAAAAAATAGGCCGGATGCTCCTTGCAGCAATTCCCTTCCGCATAGGTTGGGGCCGAGAGACTAGGACTTCAAAAGCCTCTTGAAAGGAGGACCAGCGTGCAGGCGGGAACAGCATGCAGGCAGCCGAGCACCGCGCAAGAAAGCGGAGGCCGACGACAGACAGCGGCATGGCCGCTCCCTCATTTCCCGCTTTGGCCGAATGCCCGGCATCGGTCAGACGACAAAAAAAGGCCTCCCGCAATGCAGGAGGCGTATTCCCTCATCTCTAAAGCAGGTCGGCCGCAAGCTGAGCCAGCTTGGAGCGCTCTCCCTTTTCCAGGTTGATATGCCCGCTCAGCCCTTCCTGCTTGAAGCTTTCGACGATATGGGTCAGACCGTTGCTCATGGAATCCAGATACGGATGGTCGATCTGCTCGGGATCGCCCATCAGCACGATCTTGCTCCCCTCGCCGACGCGGGAGACAATGGTCTTCACCTCATGCCGGCTGAGATTCTGCGCCTCGTCGATGATGATGAACTGGCCCGGGATGGAGCGACCGCGGATATAGGTCAGCGCCTCGACCTGAATGCTGCCGAGTCCCATCAGAATCTTGTCGATATCGCCGGACTTCTTGGTATCGAAGAGGAATTCCAGGTTGTCGTAGATCGGCTGCATCCATGGGCGCAGCTTCTCGTCCTTCTCTCCCGGGAGGTAGCCGATATCCTTGCCCATCGGGACGACGGGACGCGCGATCAGCAGCTTCTTGTATTTATGCTCATCCTCGATCTTGAGCAGACCGGCCGCGAGAGCAAGCAGCGTCTTGCCTGTGCCCGCCTTGCCGGTCAGCGTCACGAGCGGTATATCGTCGTTCAGGAGCAGCTCCAGCGCCATCCGCTGCTGGGCGTTGCGGGCGGTGATGCCCCAGACGGGATCATTGCTCAGGTACAGCGGCTCCAGCCTCGCCCCATCCTGGCTTACCTTCAGCAGGGCGCTCTTGGAAGTGCCGAGCTCATCCCTCAGAATGATGAATTCGTTGGGATGGAGCCTGGAGGACAGCTGCAGGCTCTTGATGCTCAGGAACCGGTAGGAATAAAATTCATCGATGATGGACGGATGGACGAACAAGGTCGCCGTCCCCGTGTACACATCCGACGGCTCCACAGCCCGATCGGACAAATAATCTTCGGCTTGCAGGCCGAGCACATCGGCCTTGATCCGCACCAGCACATCCTTGCTGACGAGCACGACGTCGCGGCCCGCTCCATCCTCTTCTTCCTCCATATGGTAATTCAGGGCGACAGCCAGAATGCGGTTGTCATTGGACATCTCCCCGAACATTTCCTGCACCCGTACATAGCTGCGGTGGTTCAGCTCCACCTTGAGCAGTCCGCCCCTCGGGAGCGGAATGCCTTCATGCAGCCTGCCCTCTTCCCTCATTCCGTCAAGCAGCCGCGACACATGGCGCGCATTGCGCCCCAGCTCGTCGGCCAGCCGTTTTTTGGAATCGATCTCCTCCAGCACGACAGCCGGAATGATGACTTCGTTGTCGTCGAAAGCGTAGAGAGCCTGCGGATCATGAAGCAGCACATTTGTATCCAGTACGAAGATTTTGGTCACGAAGCAACCCCTCCTGGCGCCTTATAATTCCGGTCCACATGCGATGGTTACATAGCCCTACCGGAACAGGGACAAACTAGGTTCGGTTCTACGATCAAGCATCGACGGAAAGGTCAGGTGTCCCTAACATGAAAAAATGGCTGTCGGCAGCTTTGATTCTATGCCTGACGGCGACCGGCTGCGGCACGGTCGCCCATAAGGGCGATTCTCCTTCCCCTGCTGAAGACCAGCGTATTCGTACGAAGCAAACCGATCCAGAGCCGGAAAAAACGGTCGGCTCGGCCCAGGCGGCCAAGCACCTGGAGGAACTCGCCTCCCGGGTGGAGGGCGTGCGCAAAGCCCATGCGGTCGTGGCCGGCAACACAGCCGTCGTCGGCATCGATGTCGACGGCAGCGTCGACCGCTCCCGTGTCGGAACGATCAAGTATGCCGTCGCCCAAGCGCTTCGCAATGACCCGGTCGGCGTCCGAGCCATCGTGACGGCGGACATGGACGTCAACCAGCGGCTGTCGGAGCTGGGCGCCGACATCCGCCGCGGACGCCCGATTCAAGGCTTCGCGGAGGAAATGGCCGACATCGTCGGCCGCATCGTGCCGCAGCTGCCTCGCAATACGGCTCCGGAAAACCGGAATGCCGCATCGCCAGCTCCAATGGACGGCATGCACAAAGCCGCCGCGCCGGCTGCACATCGCTGAGCGGCGCCAAAGCGCAAAAAGCCTAGTGACAGGTCACTAGGCTTTTTTGGTTTTGGAGGAACGGCGAGTTCCCATGGCCAAGCCGCAGAGGACGGGCCTCTGCCATGAAGGCGCGTGCCGGATGCCGATGCACGGCCTACGGAAATCATGATGCCGCCATGCGCAAGGAGCTCCGCCATTCGCCCTGCCTCCCGGAATTAGAATCGGATCCTGATGTCGGCTTCGTAGTTGTAGTATAACATACGTATGCGCCGTCCACGACGGTCATTCATCCAGTTTGGACTGGAGCGCCTTGCTCGCCTTCGCAACGACGGCCTCGTCCAGATACACATAGGGGCTTCTCCACTCTCCGGTCAAAGGAATGAACGTAATATCCTCCTTGGAGATGCCGAAGTATACCCTCATCATTTCCCGAATATCCGATGCGGGCATATCCGTCTTCACATTGCCTCCGACGGCTCCAAATACATTGCCCAGGCGCAGCAGGCCCGGCACCGACATCATCCGGTCCGTAATCGCCCCGACGACCTGCTCCTGGCGCTCGTTGCGCTCGAAGTCGCTCGACATGTTCTTGCCGTCGTTGGATTTGCGGTAGCGCACAAATCCAAGCGCATCCTCGCCGCCGAGCTTCTGCTCGCCCTTGCGCAGATGGATGCTTGTGCCGCCGGGCTGGCCGGCATGGTCGTCGTAGTCCATATCCATGTCCACGTTGACGTTCACGCCTCCGAGCGCATCCACCACGTCGGCGAAGCCCTGGAAGTTGACGTTCGCCGAATAGGCGATCGGAATGCCGAGAAAACGGCCAATGGCCTCCTTCATCCCCTTGGCTGCGGCATGCTCCGCGCTCTCTTGGGAGATGCCCTTCCCTTCACTCTTGGCATTGCGCAGAAAAGCGGAATAATAGCTGTTGACCTTGCGGGTTTTGTAGCCTTTGACCTCTATTCGGGAATCGCGCGGAATGGAGACGACGACCGCGCTTTTGGTCTTGGGATTGAACGCAGCCGCCATAAGGACATCGGTATTCAGCAAGCCCCCTTCTCCCCGCGTATCGACTCCCATGACCAGCATGCCGAACGGGCTGCTGCCGATCGAGCCGACTTCGGAGCTCGTGCCGTAGCTCATCTCCTTGATGGCCTTGTTCGCGTCCATGAACAGATAGACGCCGTAACCGACCGCAATGAAAACAAGCAGAGCGGCGAACAGCATGAACCTTCGCATCCAAAACCGGGGCTTGCGTTTCTTGACGGCGCCATTGCGGGCGCCTCGTCCTGCCGGCGGGCTGCTGCCCGGCCGGCGCGGGGGAGATCCGTTGCCAGTAGTCATAAATTCTCCTTCATCTGTCCGAAAGGAACCGTCATCCTGCCTCGGATTTCCTTTCTTCACAGCGCTATGTCCCCCGCCGTCAAGGGCGGAGGCCACTTGCTTCCATCGTATTTCGGGCCTGCCTAGCTTTCTCCGGCTCCAGGCGCATTTTGGCGTTTGGCTTGCCGGCGGTCGTTGAACTGCCGGATCCTCAGCATGAACATCAGCAGGACGGCAACCGCCATGCATTGAATGATCGGAAGCTTGTCGATCTGGAAGACGACCAGAATGGCCGAACCGATAGCCATGATGACGTAGACCAGAATTTCCTTGAGAATCGGCAAGCGCTGCTGCGGACGGAATACCTTGTTGAAGATATAGATAACCCCTGCCAGAATCAGGATATACGATACGAGCGCATGCTCGCTGAGCCAATGCTGCATCCCAGTTCTCCTCCTTGAGTGGATATCAATGCCGGCAGGCCCGATATCATAAAGACGAACAAGCGGCGAATTTGGATGCCGGCCGGCTGGCCGGCCCCAATCGCCGCTGTTACGTTCATGATTCAGGCAAGCCGCTTGAACCGATTATACGTTTGCCGAAGTTTTGCGCTGCTTCTCGGCACGCTCGCGTTCGCTCTTGTTCAGGAGCTTCTTGCGCATCCGGATGGATTTAGGCGTGATTTCGCAGTATTCGTCGTCGTTGAGGTACTCCAGCGCAGCTTCGAGGCTGTACGTGCGCGGCGTTTTGAGCCGGACCGTATCGTCCTTCGTCGCGGAGCGGATGTTCGTCAGCTGCTTTTCCTTGCAGATGTTGACGACGATGTCCTGGTCGCGGTTATGCTCGCCGACGATCATGCCTTCGTAAATCTCCGTGCCCGGCTCCAGGAACAGAATGCCGCGGTCTTCTACGCCCATCATGCCGTAGAAGGTCGATACGCCGTTCTCGGTTGCGACCAGAACGCCTTGGTGGCGTCCGCCGACTCCGGAGCCGGCGATCGGACCGTAGCTGTCGAAGGCATGGTTCATGATGCCGTAGCCGCGCGTCAGCGTCAGGAAATGGGTCCGGTAGCCGATCAGGCCGCGTGCCGGAATGATGAATTCCAGGCGGACCTGGCCGTTGCCGTTGTTGACCATGTTGACCATTTCCGCTTTGCGCGTTCCAAGGCTCTCCATGACGGCTCCCATGCTTTCTTCCGGAACGTCGATGAGCAGGCGCTCGTACGGCTCGGATTTCACGCCGTCGATTTCCTTGACGATGACCTCAGGCTTGGAAACCTGCAGCTCGTATCCTTCGCGGCGCATGTTCTCGATCAGGATGCCGAGGTGAAGCTCGCCCCGGCCCGATACGATGAAGACGTCCGGGCTGTCCGTATCTTCGACGCGCAGCGCGACGTCGGTCTCGAGCTCTTTGTAGAGGCGCTCGCGAAGCTTGCGGGAAGTGACCCACTTGCCTTCGCGTCCGGCGAACGGGCTGTTGTTGACGAGGAACGTCATCTGCAGCGTCGGCTCGTCGATCTCCAGCACCGGCAGGGCTTCAGGCTTCGCGGGATCCGCGATCGTCTCGCCGATGTTGATGTCCTTGATGCCGGCGATGGCGACGATGTCGCCGCCGGCCGCTTCCTCGACCTCGACGCGCTTCAGTCCCTGGAAGCCGAACAGCTTCTCGATCCGGGCTTGCTTGATTCCGCCTTCGCGGGTCATGACGGCGACCGTCTGGCCTTGGCGGATGACGCCGCGGTTGACGCGGCCGATCGCGATGCGGCCCATGTATTCGTTATAGTCAAGCAGCGTGACGAGGAATTGCAGCGGATCCGTGACGCTCTCGGTCGGATGCGGGATATGCTGGACGATCGTTTCGTACATGGCTTCCATGTTCTCGTCCTGCTTATCCAGGGTCATGCTGGATGTGCCCATGAGAGCGGAAGCGTACACGACCGGAAATTCAAGCTGCTGGTCATTGGCGCCAAGCTCGATGAAGAGGTCGAGAACCTCGTCCACGACAGCCTCGGGAGTCGCGTTCGGACGGTCGATCTTGTTCAGGACGACGATCGGGGTCAGGTTGTGCTCGAGAGCTTTGCGCAGAACGAACTTCGTCTGCGGCATGCAGCCTTCGAAAGCGTCCACGACGAGCAGAACGCCGTCGACCATCTTCATGATGCGCTCCACTTCGCCGCCGAAGTCGGCGTGCCCGGGAGTATCGACGATGTTGATGAGGTAGTTCTTATAGTTGATCGCGGTGTTTTTCGCCAGAATCGTAATGCCGCGCTCCCGCTCCAGATCGTTGGAGTCCATCGCCCTTTCATGGACGACTTCGTGGTCGCGGAACGTTCCGGACTGTTGCAGCAGCTTGTCGACAAGCGTCGTTTTGCCGTGGTCGACGTGCGCGATAATGGCGATATTGCGAATGTTCTCTCTTGCTTGCATAACTTCTAATCCACTCCATCTCTTTGTGTTCAAAAATAGACCGACATCCAGCTTACCAGCGGACACGCTTGCTCATCATCATCCAGCCGCCGACAGCGACAAGCACGATGGCGATGAGGTAAATACCCCAGCTCCAAAGCAGTACGAAAGCCATGCAGGCCGCCCATACGATGCCCAGGATCAAGGCGATCGAATAGGCGCTTTTTGGGTGGGAAGAGTCGAACATGTAGTATTCATACAGCCCGACGGCCAGTCCAAGAATGAAGAAAGGCCACAGAAATTTCATGTACCCCCATCCGAACCAGTTGCTAAACAGGAACACCAGTGCATATACGGACAACATACCGCCCGGAACCAGCGCTGCCGCAGGAATCAGCCGGCCAAAGTAGAGCACATGCAGCAGAACGCCCGGAATCAGCACGAAGAGCGGCCAAAAAACCGAACCGATAAAGCTGAAAACTCCCAATCTGCCCAGAAGAATGAAAATCCCTGCCAGCAGGATAACAATTCCGGCGGAATATTGATTGCGAATCAATTTCTATCCCCCCGTTTCCCATAACGCCTGCCGAAGCAACGGCAGAAGACGACAGCTCATATCTTTCTTATTCTATAGGAAGTGCAATAAAAATACCAGCAGGAACAAGCAGGGAAATGAAATAAACCCGAAGCGGGCTTCGGGTCGCCGCAAGCGGCGGAAAGTCATGGCCGGTTTTTCTTCATCGTCGCGATGCCGAGCACGATGACGAGCGGAATGAACAGCACCGGGATAGCGGCATGGGCGAGCGGAATCCGTGCGAAGACGGCATGCAGGCCGGGATCGGAGACGAGCATTTCGCCGGCTGCGTATCCGAGCAGGCCGGAGCCTGCGTAGACGAGCGACGGGTAGCGGGCCAGAAGCTTGCCCAGCACATGGCTGCCCCAGATGATCATCGGTATGCTGAGGACGATTCCGAGCATCATAAGTACGGGTTCGCCGTCCGCCACGGCGGCAACGGCAAGCACATTGTCGAGGCTCATGATGAAATCCGCCGTGACGATCGTCCATACGGCGCCGGCCAAGGTTGCGGCGACAGCCGGCCTCGCTCCGGAAGTGCCGGGACGCCTTCCCGCTTCGGCGTCATGCAGCAGCTTGACGGCGATCCATACCAGCAGCACGGAGCCTGCGGCCTGCAGGTAAGGGAGCTGCAGCAGAGAGATGGCGGCGAGCGTCAGCAGGCATCTCAGCCCGACAGCGGCGAAGGATCCCCACCATACGGCGCGCTCGCGCTGCTGCGAGGGCAGCTGGCGGCTGGCCATCGCAATGACGACGGCATTGTCCCCGCTGAGCAGAATGTTGATCATGATGATTTGCAAAAAAATCCAGAGATTGTCCACCCGTACATCCCCTTTCTATTTCAGAGGTATGTCCAAGCTTGCGGAAATATGCAGGCGGCCTTCCTTCTTCCCGCTGCGCGCGCCCGCCGCTCCGATTCCTGCTTCTTTGGCTCCTAACGGCGGTGCCGGAATTCCGGGGTGCAAGCGAAGATGCGGAATTCCATCGGCACGAAATAAATTCTGACTGCTAAAAAAAATGAATCCATTGTCCGAACGCCCCCGTATAAGGGTAGGTACTTATGAGGTTTAACGAAGAGAACTTGAAGGAGGAGCTTGTATGGACTGGTTAGGGCCTCTGCTGACCATCATTTTCATCGATCTTATGCTTGCCGGAGACAACGCGATCGTCATCGCCCTCGCGGCCCGCAACCTGCCCAAGGAACAGCAGAAAAAAGCGGTCATCTGGGGAACGTTCGGCGCGATCGCCATCCGCATGGTCGCGACGGTGCTCGTCGTTTATCTCCTTGATGTTCCGTGGCTCCATCTTGCCGGCGGTCTCCTGCTGATCTGGATTGCTTATAAGCTGCTGGTGCAAGAGGACAGCAGCCATGACAATATCAAGGCGGGGGGCACGCTCGGCGCCGCGATCGGAACAATCGTCGTCGCGGACGCAGCCATGGGCATCGACAACGTGCTCGCCGTTGCAGGCGCTTCGCATGGCAACATCTGGCTCGTCATCGTCGGCCTTCTTATCAGCATCCCGATCGTCGTATGGGGCAGCACGGTGTTCATCAAGCTGATCGAGAAGCTCCCTTGGATTCTGTACGTCGGCGCAGCCGTTCTTGGCTATACGGCCGGACATATGATTGCCGGAGAGCCGAAGGTCGCCCACCTGTTCGACGGCCGTCCGATGCCGGAATGGGTGTTCATCCTCATCGTCATCGCCCTCATCCTTGGAGCAGGCTTGCTGACCAACTGGATGCGGAAGAACAAAATGAATTCGCAGCAAAAAGAAAGGGAGACCCATTAGAGTCTCCCGGAGCCTGCCGGAAATATGCCGGCGGGCTTTTTTTAGTTGAGGCCGGTCCTAGAACCAATCCCGGTCCTCGGATTCCTGCAAGACCGCAGATTTGCGCTTGATGATTTCGCCTCGGCTCAGGACGATCGTCTCCGTATTCTCCGCAGCGAGCCTCACCATGTCCCCCAGCCCCTCGATCGACTGCTCGGTGCGCTCCACCACGCGCAGATTGGGATTCGTGCTCGGGGATTTCGGCACGAACAGCGTGCAGCAGTCCTCGAACGGAAGAATGGAAGTCTCGTACGTGCCGATCTGTACGGCCTTGTCGATGATTTCCTGCTTGTCCATCATGACGAGCGGCCTCAGCAGCGGCAGCGACAGCGTGCGGCCGATGACGTTCATGCTTCCGAGCGTCTGGCTCGCCACTTGTCCGAGGCTGTCGCCTGTCACGACGGCTCCCGCTCCATGCTTCTCCGCCAGCAGCTCCGCGATGGCGAGCATCGAGCGTCTCATGAGCGTAATGGTCAAGTGCTCCTGGCCCGTCTGCGTAAAGCGGGTCTGGATATCCGTGAACGAAACGAGATGGAGCTTCAGCGGCTTGCCGGCATACACCGACAGCCAGCGCGCAAGCTCGATGACCTTGTCCGTCGACTGCTCGCTCGTGAACGGATAGCTGTGGAAGTGCACCGCCTCCAGCTCCAGCCCTTTGCGCATGGCGGACCAAGCGGCGACGGGACTGTCGATTCCGCCCGACAGCAGCAGCATCGCTTTCCCGTTCGTTCCGTACGGAAATCCTCCTGCGCCAGGCTCGCTCGCGCAATAAAGGTACGTTCCTTCCGGCTGAATGTCGACCCGCAGCTCCGTCTCGGGACGATGCACGTCCACGGCGAGGCCGGGGTAAGCCCGCAGTATGGCTGAGCCGACGATATGGTTCATGTCATAGGACGGATGCGGAAAGCCTTTCCATCCTCTTTTGGTGGACACCTTGAAGGTCGCAGGCTCCTTCGGCAGCGATTTCCATACTTCCAGCGCCGTCTCCCGGATCGAGTCGGCATCCGACTCGGTCCTCTTCACCGGGCTGAAGGAATGGATGCCGAACACCTTGCCCAGTCCGGCGGCAGCTTCTTTGTACGAAGCCCCGTTCAGCTTGATATAGATTCGTCCGTACGTTTTGTTGAACTCAAGTTCGGGCATATGCCCGAGCGCATCTTGAACATGCCGCAGCAGCTGCTGCTCGAACCTTCCCCGATTGCGGCCCTTCAGCGTAATCTCGCCGAACCGGACGGTTATGAAGTCATAAATCATTTATCTCCCATTCCTTTCAAGGGGCTTCAGCCGGCGGACCGCTTCGGCCAGGGCGTCCGCCAGCCGGTCGATATCCTCCGGCCCGTGCTCGTCCCCGAAGCTCACACGGATTCCCGCTGCCGCCCTGTGCCTTGGATAGCCCATCGCCAGCAGCACGCCGCTCGGCTTGTCGTCCTTGGAGGAGCAGGCAGATTTGGTCGAGACGAGCATGCCCGCCTCCTCCAGTGCATGGACGAGCACTTCAGGCTTCATGCCGGCATAGGAGAAGTTGAGCACATGCGGCGCCTGATAAGGCGAATCCGGTGCGGAATCCCCGTTCACTTCAAGCTCCGGCAGCAGGGCAATGCGGTCCAATAGGCGGCTTCTCAGTCCGCCCAGCTTGCGCGCGCGCTCTTCCCTGGATTCCATGGACAGGCGGACCGCCTTGGCGGAAGCAACGATGCCCGGCACGTTCTGCGTACCGGGCCGGAAGCCGCTCTCCTGCTCGCCCCCTCCAAGCAGCGGCTCCAGCCTTACGCCTCCACGGACGTACAGGAATCCGCTGCCCTTCGGACCGCGAAGCTTATGGGCCGAACCGCTGAACAGATCGATCCCCCACTCCCTCAGCCGTACGGGCAGCTTGCCGATGCTCTGGACGCCGTCGACATGGAAGAGGGTGTCGGGACAGCCCCGCAGCAGGCTCCCCGCTTCCGCAATCGGCTGCACGGCTCCCGTCTCGTTGTTGACCTGCATCAGGCTGACCAGAATCGTGCCCGGCTTCATGGCATCGCGGAGCTGCTCCACGCTGATCCGGCCTATGGAATCCACGGGCAGATAGGTGACCTCGAAGCCTTCCCTCTCCAGCTGGAGGAACGCCTCCAGCACCGAGGCGTGCTCCGTGACGGAGGTGATCAAATGGCTGCCTTTGGAACGATTCGCTCTCGCCGCGCCCTTGATGGCCAGCTGGTTGCTCTCCGTGCCTCCGGAAGTGAAGATCCACTCGTCCGCTTCCACCTCGAACAGCTTGCCGAGCAGCTCTCTCGCCTGGCGGATGAGACGGTCCGCATCCAAGCCTGCGCGATGCAGAGAGGACGGATTGCCGTAATGCCGCTGCATGACCTCTGCCAGCGTCCGCACGACATCCGGATGAGGAGGCGTCGAAGCGCAATGGTCAAAGTAAAGCCAAGCCTTTTCCGGGTTCATTTAGTCCAAGACTCCTTTTGGCAAAAAAATAAAAAAACCGCCTGGCCGGCTGTCCCCGATCGGATCGGGACAGCTTCGGAGCAGCGGTCATGGTACATGTCCGAATGTTGAACAGGCACCCACTATCGTATCGCAAAACAGGTAGCGTTACAAGCGGAGCGAGCTTTCCTTCTCCAGCACTTTGGCCACATAACGCTGGGTTTCGGCCGGCAAGGTGGAGAAAAGGGCGCTCAAGGACGATTCATCGGAAATGCCGAGGCGGTCAAGCTTTCCGGGTCCTGCATTGTAGGCTGCGAGCGCGGTTGCCGCGCTGCCGTCGTACTTGCGCAGCAGATACGACAAGTATTTCGAGCCGCCGTCGATATTTTGAGCCGGATCGAACGGATCGGTCACGCCAAGCCCGCTTGCCGTCCCGTCCATCAGCTGCATGAGCCCTTTGGCCCCGGCGGACGATTCGGCGCTCGGGTTGAAGGAGGATTCCGCTCCGATCACCGCCTTGATCAACGACTCGGATACTCCGTAGCGGGCTGCGGCAGATTGGATCATGCTTTCGTAAGGCGCTGCGGAGCCGTCCGCCGCTGATCCCGAGACAGCCGGGCTCATCGAGTCCAAGCCTCCGGGCAAGCCCGTCTGCAGCAGCTGCAGCGAGGCCGGAATGCCATAGCCGTAGGAATCGTCGTTTTCCTCGCCAGCCCATGCGCTCTGGTCCGATGCCGAAAGCTGGGACAGCAGCTGGTCGAACGAGGTTTGTCCGACAGCCGAAGTGCCGGAGGCGGAAGAGCCGGTGAGCTGGCTCAGGCTCGGCGACAGCTGCAGTTTAAGCAAAGTCGTGAGGATGCGGGGGTCGATGGACATCATGTCATTCCTCTCTAGCCATTGTCATGAAATGTATATCGGTTTATCGCCAGTCAAAATGAATGCCTGGTCAAAGATTAAGCTGCTAGCCGCAACCGGTCGCGTCTCGGTCGCTGCCGGATCGAAAAAACCCGTCCTCGGAAAAAGGACGGGCTGCAATCAGCCGAGCATCAAATATAAGGGCAGTAAGATCAAATAAACGGCGGCGGCCAGCCCGCCCATCGCCATCGCGATGCCGCCGAGCATCCGGCTGCCTTGGAAAAAGGCGAAATAACCGAATACGGCCGCCGTAATTCCCATAAATGCCGGCCAGATCAGCCAGGATAGCACGGCGAATACGAGTGCGGTCCAGCCGAGCGAGCGGCCGGCCGAGACGACTTCGCGCTTCAGCGATTCGATGCGCCTTTGGCTGCCGCTGGATTCGGAATGCGGGGCCGGCGCGATTTCGGCAGCCGTTTCCACATCGCCGAATTGCTCGCGCGAGCGGGCGATCCAATCCTCATGCCGCTTCTTCCGAATTCCGTGACGGCGCCTCGATGGATCGGACATAAGCCCTCAGCCTTCCTTCGGCTTGAACGTATGGCAGCAGGTGGCGGAGGATTCCTTGGCTGAATCCTGGTGGTTGACGCCAAGATCCTCATCGGCGAATTCGGCCGTCAAATCCGCATGGGCATGCTGGTCGATCTCGATGTTGATGGCATCGGCGCCACATTGGTTGCCTTGTCCCCAAAACGCACAGTTCGATACGCTGCAAGCTACGCCTTTTGGCATAGTCGATCACCTCCGCTACAAAGAATTCCCGCGGCGGGCCCGACGTATGCTTTCCTATTTCTGACCTTGCATCCTGCGCTGGGTCATGTAGTCATTTTCATAATAGGCAAGGTCGTCGCGCAGCTCTTCGTAAATCTTGGATACGCCGAGCACGATGTCGCGCGCCGCGCGCACGGGCTTGTGGCGGAAGCGGATCGCATCCTGGCCCGTATAGGCATATCTTCCATCCTCGGAATACCCCTCGTTCTTCGGATAGAAGAACGCGTTCACGCTATGATGGTAAACCTCATACAGCAATCTCTCCGCATAGTCATTGTCAAAGGTCGGGCGGCGCAGCGTGACGCCAAGCTTCTCGTAAGCCACTTCGGAATAGACCAGAAGATGGCGCAGATCCGACAGCAGCCCTTTGTAGAAGGTCTGCTCCTCGCCGCCTGCATCCGGCGCCTCCAGCTGCGGGAGTGCATGCTGGTTCAGGAATGGCTCCAGCAAGGATACGGCTTCTTTGAGCTTGCCGCGCGTGGATTCGCTTAACGCTTTGACGTTGGCAGATGGCATTGTGATGTTCCCCTTTCATCGATCCAGCAAGACTTTGATGGTCACGTTTATCCTATCACAGAACAGCGGCGATTTGTAGGTATTTGGGACATGTTCCTGCATCGTCCTGCACCCGCAGCCGAAGCCGAAGCGCATAATTCCGGGCTTCCTTCCCAACTCTAAAGGAGCACGCTCGTCCAGTTACTTATGCTTTCGGGAGGTTTTCTGAAGCTATGCGAAAAAAATGGATCGGCGCCTTCGCGGCGCTCGCTTTCCTTGCCATTCTGATTCCGATCAGCCCGTTGTTCGTATCTCCCGGCGCCAAGCATCATGAGCAGCAGCAGGCCAAAACACGAGTCCTTTCGGCCCGGGAAGAACATCTTCTCAAGGAAGCAGACGTCAAGCACGATATGGACGCCACCTCGCAGTTGTGCGCCTCCCAATGCTCCAAGGACATCGGCAAGCTGTTCTCGCTTGCGGATCGTCCGTCCGCCGACAAGGAGCGCGGCATGAAAAAGCTGATCGCCATGCATCCGCAGATGCTGCGGCTCGAGTGGATGCAGAAAGACAAGGCGTCCATCTCCGCGGGCAGCATGCCCAAGTCCGCCGAAGCCAGGCTGAAGGCTTCGATTCAGGCGGCGAAAAAAGGAGTCGAAGCCGGCAGCCGGTACCAGTCCCCTATCGTCGAAGCGGATGGCCAGCGCTACATGGTGCTTGGCATTCCGGCTTACGGCGGCCGAGAAGGGGTGCTCGGAATCATCCGGCAGGATATCGTCGGCCAGGTGCAGAGGCATCAAATGCGCAATCTGCGGCTCGTGCCGTATCCAGCCGAAGGCCATTACAGAGTCGAATCGGTCCATGCGGGAACCGGCCGTGAAATGACCGTCCGCACGGGCGAGGACAATGGCGCGTCCAGCCATTATCATGTGCAGGAAGTTGTTGTCCGGTTCCGCAGCCATCCCGGACCGGGAGAGCTGGCGCGCATCCGGCGGGACATCGGCGCCGTGTCCGAAAACAAGATGAACAGCACGTTCATCTTCCGATCCCGCAGCATGGACGCCATGAAGATGATGGGCTATTTCCGCAAGAAATGGAATCCCGTCTATGTCGAGCCCCATTACCTGTATATAACCAACGACCGTCCCCTCGAAAATAAAGCCGGCAGCGGCGCGAGGGGCTTGGTGGACGAGACGGCGGCCCAGCCGATCATTCCGAACGACAGGCTGTATTCCGACTATCAATGGAATCTGCCGTCCATCGAAGCCGAGCTCGGCTGGAACCTGTCCAAGGGCAGCGATGCCGTGAAGGTCGCCGTGCTGGATACCGGCGTCCAGGCCGACCATCCCGACTTGACCGGCAAGCTGGAGCCGGGAACCAACATCGTGACGAGCGGATCGAAGCCCGACGACGATGTCGGTCATGGCACCCATGTCACCGGCATCATCGCCGCCACCGTCAACAACGGGGAAGGCGTAGCCGGGCTGACGTGGTACAACAAGATCATGCCGGTCAAGGTGCTGGACAGCAGCGGAGCCGGCTCCACGTATTCCGTTGCCCAAGGGCTCATCTGGGCGACGGACCATGGCGCCAAGGTCATCAATATGAGCCTGGGCAACTATGCATCCGCCGAGTTCCTGCATGACGCGATCAAATATGCCTACGACAGGGACGTCGTCCTCATTGCGGCCAGCGGCAACGACAATACGGACCGGCCGGGCTATCCCGCCGCCTACCCGGAAGTATTCGCGGTCGCCTCGACCGACTCCAAGGGCCAGAAATCGTCGTTCTCCAACTTTGGAGATTACATCGACGTCGCCGCTCCAGGCGACAGCATCGCAAGCACTTACCCCGGCAGCCAGTACGCGGCATTGTCGGGAACATCGATGGCGAGCCCCCATGTGGCCGCTCTGGCGGCCCTGATCCGCTCGCGCAATCCCGACCTGACCAACGTCCAGGTGATGGATATCATGCGCCGTACGGCGATCGATCTCGGCGCCAAAGGTAAGGATTCTTATTTCGGCTACGGGCAGATCGACATCGACAAGGCGCTGCGGGAAGCGGGCAAGACGGCTCAGCCGCTCCAGGCATTTCCCGAACAGGTGAAAGGGCGGCTGCAGCGAATTACGGACAAATTCAAAAACAGCGCCAGATAGAAACGCAAGAAGGAGCCCCCGGCAGGGAGCTCCTTCTTTGTGCTTGCCTTCATGCGCCGGCCGTATGCCGGCAAGAGGCCGTTTATGCTGGTTTAGTCGTGATTGGGATGGGAATTCGTTGCGGAAAGCCTGCCGTAAGCCGGGTTCTGTGCTCTTCGTGGTCCAGACGGGAACGACCCTCCCACTGCAAGCGACAATCATCTATCTAGGCCTGCCATTGCTGGCAGGCTCAAGCGACCAACCCGAACGCTCCCCGGGCAAGGGTTGCAGCGCGAAGCTGCCGCGTTCTCTTAGGTCTTGCTCCGGATGGGGTTTACCAGCCGCGTTGTCGCCAACGCCGCTCGTGGTCTCTTACACCACGGTTCCACCCTTGCCTGATCCGCGCCGCAAGCGGCGGGCCATCGGCGGTCCATTTCTGTGGCACTATCCTTCGGCTCGCGCCGACTGGACGTTATCCAGCATCCTGCCCTGCGGAGCCCGGACTTTCCTCTCGCGGCACTAGCCGCCAGCGATTGTCTGTCAGACTTTCCAAACCCTTAGCTAGTATACCTGCTGCAGCCTCATCAAGCAAGCCGGAAAGGCTCGGTATTTATGGTTGAGGCGGCCACTTCCGTGCTGTACTTGGATCCGGCCAGACGCTCGCGCAGCCAGTCGGCTGTTTTGGCCTTCATGATCTTCTCCGCATTATGGCCGGGATCGATCAGCGTCATGCCCGCCGCCAGCGCATCATGGGCCGAGTGGTAGTCGATGTCTCCGGTAATGAGCACCTGCGCCCCGGCGAACTGCGCGGCCCGCCAGTATTTGGCCCCGGAGCCGCCCAGCACGGCTGCCTTGCGGATCGTCGCGGAGAAATCGCCGGTGACCCGCACGAACGGAACGTCGAAGGCGGCTTTGACCCTTTCGGCCATGCCTGCGAGCGTGATGGGCTCTTCCAGCTTGCCGGAACGGCCAAGCCCGCGGACAACGCCCTCCTGCTGGAGCAGCGTGATGTCGAAGGCGACTTCTTCGTATGGATGGGCGCTCTGCATCGCTTGGACAGAACGCTTCAGCAGGCTTTCCGGCACGATGGTCTCCAGCCTGATCTCGTCGACCGTCTCAAGGCGTCCTGTAGAGCCGATATAGGGATCCGTACCCGGCCCGGGACGGAACGTCCCCCTTCCCTCCACGCTGAAGCTGCACTGGTCGTAAGCGCCGATCGAGCCTGCGCCCGCTGCCCACAACGCTTCGCGGACAGCCTCGTGATGGGAACCCGGGACGTACACCGACAGCTTGAACAGCTTGTCCTCATGCACCTTCTCCAGGCTGACCCTTCCTTCCGGCTTGATGCCGACCGCATCCGCCATCCAGTCGTTCATGCCGCCGTCAGCCGTGTCGAGGTTCGTATGGGAAATGAATACGGCGATATCATGCTTGATCAGACGCTCATAGAGCGAGCCTGCCGGCGACGACGTATCGATCTTGGCCAGCGGCCTGAAAATGATCGCATGATGGGCGATGATCAGATCGGCCCCCATGGCGATCGCTTCCTCCACCACGGCTTCCGTGACGTCCAGCGCGACAAGCACTTTTCTGATCTCCTTCTGCAGCGTGCCGAGCTGCAGACCGATCCGGTCGTTTTCCACCGCGTATTTTTTGGGAGCCAGCTGCTCCATCAATCCTGTGACGAATTGTCCGCTTGCGAACATGACAGCACCTCCTCGATCAGCCGGCACTCGCGCCTGAAACCTTCGGCACGGGCTGCCGCTTCTTCCGTTCCGGATTTTTGCAGTTCTCCGACGATCCGCTCCAATTTCTTCAGCTCGGAGCGCCATTTGAGGGCGAAGGCTTCGGTTTCGTTTCGGCCGCGAAGAAGCCAAGGGCCCATTTTCAGCCGCAAATCCGACTCCTCTTGAATCGACAGCCCCTCAATCGTCGTGCCCGAGCCATAGAGCCGGTCATTCAGCGTCGCATGCTCGGGGTTCCGAACCGCATGGAGAACTTCATAGAACTTGCCGTCTTCCTCCAAAATCGTCTCGTCCTGCAAGTACCAGCCCTGCTCCCGCAGCCATTGCCGAACAAGCTCCTCGCCTATATTCGGCTGCAGCACGAGCTCGGTGACGCCCTCCAGCTTGCCGGCCGCAGCCCCCTCGTCCAGAATCGTCCGGATCAAGCCTCCGCCCATGCCGGCTATAGTGACGGCATCGGCTTCTCCTGTCTGGAGCACCTCCAGGCCGTTGCCCCGGCGGGCCTGAATCAATGACGTCAAGCCGGCGGCTGCGATGCCTCGGCGAGCCGCTTCCAGCGGTCCTTCGTTAAGCTCTCCGGCAATGCCGGACGGACTGATGCCGCTCTGCACGAGATAGACGGGCAGCAGCGCATGATCCGATCCGATATCCGCGATTCGCGATCCTTTGGACACAAACCCCGCTATGGCGGAAAGTCGTTTGGAAATCAACATATCAGGCAACCCACGCTATCCAATTTTTTCGCAGAAGGAAAAGAGCCCCTCCGCCTATGACCAGTTTACCAACAAACAGCGCCTGGAGCCAAACTCCCGAGCCCGAATTTGCAAAGAGAGCGATTTCCGGCATCAGGACAAGCAGCGCCGAGAAGCCGAGCAGCACCGCGCAATCGCGCTTGCTCCACCGCTGTGCGAACCATCCCGACCAGGAGAACAGGCCGGCAAGCGGCAGCCAGTACAGCTGGGCTTGAAACAGCGAATAAGGGTACGAATGGTTTCGGAGCAGTAAGGAGTAGACGATGGCAAGGCAAGCCCAGCCGCTGAAATGAAGCAGCGGGATGCGCGCGGCAATGCCGTACGCAATCCAGAATGCAGCGCAAAGTCCGAGAACGAGAGCTTTCCAGCCCCACGCATCCAAGCCGTGCAGGTGAAGAAGATAGAGCGACAAGCCGGCCAATGACAGCATAGCGAGTCCGATCCAGCTCAGCCCGACCGTTTCGTTGCGAGGCCTCAGGATCGTCCCCGCCGTAAGCATGCCCCCCGTTGCCAACAGGCAGAGAGCTATTTGCAATGCCGGATGAAAAGAGCTAAAATGAAGAACAATCAAACAGAAAAAGGAAAAGATAACAAAAATAGATATCCATTTCCAGGCCGAAAATCTTCCGGAACCGCCCGCGGCCGGTTCCTTCGAAACATCGGGTTGCGCTTCCTTCTCGGTGACATACAGGTTGAGCAGGAAGTCGCAGTAATGATCGGGAAGCAGCTTCCCTTTTCTCCACTGCTGGATTTCCTGCACGATGATGCGGCGACGGTCAGCTTCCATATTCGGCTCCTTTTCACGCAAAGGTTCAGGCCGGCAAGGCAGATATGCCTCAGCCGGAACGGTATACCGTAGTCATCGACAACAAGGCTCGGATGTTGAAGGGACTTCGGTCCCCGATGACCATGGTCCCACAGCAATTTGCCCGCCTGTCCATGACTAAAAAAAGACCCTCTGCCGGCGGCAGAAGGTCATTCCTTGAAGGTCTATTCCAGAAAATCCTTGAGCCGCTTGCTGCGGCTCGGATGGCGAAGCTTGCGAAGCGCCTTGGCTTCAATCTGGCGGATCCTCTCGCGCGTGACGCCGAATACCTTGCCTACTTCCTCGAGCGTCCTTGTCCGGCCGTCATCGAGGCCGAAGCGCAGGCGGAGAACGTTCTCCTCCCGCTCCGTCAGCGTATCCAGCACATCCTCAAGCTGCTCCTTCAGCAGTTCGTAAGCGGCGGCATCGGCCGGCGCGAGAGCTTCCTGATCCTCGATGAAATCCCCCAGATGCGAGTCATCCTCTTCCCCAATCGGCGTTTCCAGCGATACAGGCTCCTGGGCAATCTTCATGATCTCGCGGACCTTGTCCGTGCTGAGATCCATCTCGGCGGCAATTTCCTCCGGCGTAGGTTCGCGTCCGAGCTCCTGCAGCAGCTGGCGCGAGACGCGGATCAGCTTGTTGATCGTCTCCACCATGTGGACAGGAATACGGATGGTCCGGGCTTGGTCGGCGATGGCGCGGGTAATCGCCTGACGAATCCACCAGGTCGCGTACGTGCTGAACTTGAAGCCTTTTTGGTGATCGAATTTCTCGACAGCCTTGATGAGACCCATGTTGCCCTCCTGGATCAGATCCAGGAACAGCATGCCGCGTCCGACATAACGCTTCGCGATGCTGACGACGAGACGAAGGTTGGCTTCCGCAAGACGGCGCTTCGCTTCTTCATCGCCTTTCTCGATACGCTTGGCCAGCTCGATCTCGTCATCGGCCAGCAGAAGCGGGACGCGTCCGATCTCCTTGAGATACATGCGGACAGGATCGTTGATCTTGATGCCCGGCGGCAGCGAAAGATCGTCGTCGAAGTTGAAATCGTCGCTTTCGCGTTCCTGGTCTTCGCTGCCCATAGGGGTCGGGCCGTCCTCGGTCTCGTTGGTCACTTCGATGCCGAGATCGTCCAGCTGCTCAAAAAATTCGTCGATCTGCTCCGGCTCCTGGTCGAACGGAGCAAGCTTGTCGATGATTTCTTTATAGGACAGGGAAGAACGCTTTTTGCCCTGTTCAATGAGCTGGTCTTTCACCAGCTCCATTTTTTGTTCGTTGTCCAGCTCAGTATGTTGGTCATTCGCCATATTCCCGACTCCCTCCTCCCTAGAAATGTTCGTCCTGCCGTTTCATTAGCTGTCTTTCTAGGGCGATAATCTCACTTTGGATCTTGGCCGCCTTCAGCACGTCGCCGCTCCGCTCCGCCCGCAGGGCTTCTTCTCTCCTGAGCTCGATTTCCCTCAGCTGCGGCACCTTCAGAATCTCATGAATGTAGGCCGAAAGCAGATGCTCGTCAAAAGGAGACGAATCCTCATGCATCAGAATGGAAGCCGCCGCCCTCTCCAGGCGGTCATCCTGCAGCGAAGCGATGAACCGGCTAGCATCCGGCTCATGCCCTTGCGCGTAATAGGCGTATAAATAAGCAGCAAGCGCCGCGTGATCCTCCACGTTGAATGCATCTCCGAGCCGGTCGTAAATGCTCCGTGCGACTTCGGCATCCCGTATCATCACGCCGAGCAGCCTGCGTTCCGCGCGCTGGTAAGCGGGCAGCAGTGCAGGCGCGGCAGGCGCACGCCTCGTTTCATTCCTACCATTATTCCACGAATTGTCGTTCTTATCCCTGTCCGGCCTGGATTTCTGGCGTTCGCTGTACAGCCTGTGGCAATCCTGCTTCAGCGATTCCAGGGAAATTTCGAATTCTCGCGACAATTCCTTCAGATACACTTCCTGTTCCGTTCGGGAATCCAGTTCCGCTACAATGCCAACGGCTTCCATGACATAATTTTTGCGGCCCTCTTCTCCTATGAGTGTATGACTCCTGCGTGAATATAGTAGTTTAAATTTCGTGACCGACACGGGATTGTCCATCGTCTCCCGCATGAAGGTCTCCGCGCCGAAACGGGTAATGCATTCGTCCGGATCCATGCCCTTGGGCAGCATGGCGACGAGCACGCGAAGCCCGGCCTTCTCCAGGATCGGGATGTTCTTCATGACGGCGGCTTGGCCGGCGTCGTCTCCGTCGTAACAGAGGATGATTTCCTCCAAATCCCTTGAAAGCCGCTTCGCCTGCTCTTCGGTCAAAGCGGTTCCCATCGTGGCCACGCCGTTTTTGACTCCGGCGCTCCATGCCTTGATGACATCCATATACCCCTCGAACAGCACCCCGGAACGCTTTTTGCGCATGACCGGCCGCGCAGCGTGCAGATTGTACAGCAGCTTGCTTTTGCCGAACAGCCTCGTCTCCGGGGAGTTCAAGTATTTGGGCTGGGAGTTGTCCATGATGCGTCCGCCGAAGCCGCATACTTTGCCGTCCCGATCGCGGATCGGAAACATGACCCGTCCTCGGAAACGGTCGACGTGGCCGCTGCCGTCGGATTTGGCCGAAAGCAGTCCCGCTCGTTCCAGCAGCTCGGGCTCGTAGCCCCTGGAGGTCAGAAATCTGGAGAGCGTGTCCCAACTTTCAGGCGCAAAACCGATGGAGAACTCGTCGATCAGCTTGCTGTTCAGCCCCCTGGAGAGCAGATAAGCGCGAGCTTCCTGGCCCTGGGCGGAATTGTTGAGCAGATAATGGTAGAACTTGGCGGCAAGCTCATGCGCCTCATAATGGCGCTCGAGCTCGGGGTCACGAGGCGAAGAGCTATCGTCGGACGCGTCCCATGTAATGGGCATCCCCGCCTCTTTCGCCAAATGGCGGACGGCTTCAGGGAAAGTGTAGCCCTCGATCTCTTCAATGAACCGGATGACGTTGCCGCCTTTGCCGCAGCCGTAGCAATGAAAAATCTGCAGCTCCGGCGTGACCGTGAAGGAGGGAGTCCGTTCGGAATGGAACGGGCACAGCCCCTTCATGTATTTGCCGTTCTTGGTTAGATGAACGTACTTCCCTACCGTGTCCACAATTTCATGATGCCGGCGCACTTCATCGATGACGCTGTCCGGTATCTTGCCATATGCCACTCGTTCATCACCTTCGTCTTAATAACACGTAATACTATTCGCTAGACCCTATCGTTTTCCTGCCTGTGCTTCAAAACTTTTGTCAGCTTTTGTTGAAAGCAGACCCGGTCTTCCGACGTCATGGCCTTAGGTCCTTTGGTCCTTCCGCCGCTGCGTCGGATGACGCTTTGCTCATGCCGGCGGGCCATCAGGAAGTCGATGTTCCCGTCCGTGTAGCTCTGGCCGCGAAACCCGATCACTTCGGCTCCCTTGGCCAGCGCGATGGCGGCAAGTCCAAAGTCTCCGGTAATGACGATATCTCCGCGGCGGATGCGGTTCAGGATATAAAGATCGGCCGACTGGCTGCTTCGGTCCACATGGACCACTTCCGTGCCGGGCTCTCTCTCCAAGCGATGGTCATAGGACGAGACCAGCACCACCGGCACGGATGCGGCGGCTGCAGTATCGATGATTTCCCGCTTGACCGGACAAGCGTCGGCGTCAACAACGATCACAAACGGCTCTCTCAATAGGATCCTCCCGTCAACCCGTCCTGCCTCGGGCGCAGCCGCCGCTCCGGTCATGCTTCATCACGAGGCTGCAAATGCTCCGGATGTGTTCCATGACGGAGCTTCAGCTGCCCCGGACATGCTCCATGATAAGGCTTGCCGTTTCTTCGACCGCCCTGTGGGACACGTCGATGACAAAACAGCCGATCCGGTCCATGATCTCCTTGGCGTAGAGGAGCTCCCTCTCGATGCGCTGCGCCGTCGCATAGGAGGCGCTGTCAGGCAGGCCGAGCGCCTTGAGCCGCTCCTTGCGGATGACGTTGAGATAATGGACGTCGATCGTAAGGCCGACAATCCGCTCCCTTGGAACCGAGAACAGCTCGTCCGGCGGCTTCAGTTCCGGCACGAGCGGGACGTTGGCGACTTTGTATTTCTTGTGGGCGAGATACATGGACAACGGGGTTTTCGACGTCCGTGATACGCCTACAAGAACAATATCGGCTTTTTTGACGCCGGTTGTATCCCTAGCGTCATCATATTTGACTGCGAATTCTACCGCTTCGACCTTGCGGAAGTAATCCTCGTCAAGCACATGGTTGAGGCCGGGCTCCTGCCTGGACGGCATTCCAGTCTTCTTCTCGAGGCTGGCGACCAGCGGGCCGAGCAGATCGATCGTCTCGACTCCGCTTGCAGCTCCCAGAGTGGTCATCGCTTCCCGCAAATGGGGAAGGACGAGCGTATACAGAATGATCGCTCCGTTGCCCCTGGCAAGCTCGACCACCTTGGCCAGCGACTGCTCGTCCGCCACGAACGGAGCCCGCCGGATCTGGGGCACGATGGGATGGAACTGGGCCGCTGCGGCACGGACGACGAGCTCGCCCGTATCCCCGGCGGAATCGGATACGACATATACGATCACATCGCGAATCTGAGCCGGCTGATTCATGCCGGTCATACCCCCTATCCAAATATAATCCGCCTTAAGGGGTGCGCCTTAAGGCGGGCCGAGAGAATATCAGGACCAGACCAGCTTGGAGAAATCTGCGTAGGCCGCCGCATCGCGGGCGATCTGCGACAGGAGCGCCAGGCGGTTGCGGCGTACCGCTGCATCATCGGCCATGACCATGACGCTGTCGAAGAACGCCGTAATCGGGCCGCGCAGTTCCGACAGACGGGCCAGCGCGCCATGGGCGTCGCCGGCTTCCATGGAAGCCGCGAACCGGACGTGAACGCCATTGGCATGCTCGAACAGGCTGCGCTCGGCTTCCGCCTCCAGCAAGGAAGCGTCGACGGCTGCGCCCTCCTCCGCTTTGGCGGCAAGATTGGCGGTGCGCGTCAAGGCGTCCACGACGCTCTTGAAGTCGTCCTTGTCCGGTCCGGTCGCCAGCGCGATGAGCGCTCCGGCGCGGCTGACGGCCATATTGAGATCGTCGAATCCGGCCGCCAGCGCCGCATCGATCACATCGTAGCGGTTGCCTTGTTCCGTAAGCACGTTCTTGAGGCGCAAGGCAAAGAAATCGTAAAGCTCCTTACGGATTTCATCCCCGCTTCGTTTCAAGCCCCGCTCGGCATGAATATCAAGGGCGAAGCCGAACAGCTCTCCAAGGCCGACCGCCATCCGATGGCTTAGGACGATCTGGACGATGCCGGCTGCCTGACGGCGCAGGGCGTAAGGATCCTGCGAGCCTGTCGGAATGATTCCGATCGAGAAGCAGCCGACGATCGTGTCGATCTTGTCCGCCAGGCTGACGATGGCTCCCGCCAGGGAAGCCGGAGCCAGGTCGCCGGAGAAGCGGGGCTGGTAATGCTCATTGACAGCCCGGGCCACTTCTTCGCGCTCGCCGGCTTTGCGGGCATAGTCTTCGCCCATGATGCCTTGCAGCTCGGGGAACTCGTACACCATCTGAGTCACGAGGTCGAATTTGCAGATTTCAGCCGCGCGGACGGCATCGCCAGCGGCCTGCGGATCCGCCTTCAGAGCTTCTGCGATGCTTCGGGACAGCTTGACGATCCGGCGGACCTTGTCCGCTACCGTGCCGAGCTCTTCGTGATAGACGACATTTTCCAGCTTGCCGAGAGCTTGGGCGATCGGAAGCTTCTGGTCTTCGTCATAGAAGAACTTCGCGTCGGACAAGCGGGCTCGGAGCACCTTCTCGTTGCCTTTGGCGACGTTCACGAGCGAGACGGAATTCCCGTTGCGCACCGTCACGAAGTAGGGCAGCAGCTTGCCGCTGCCGTCCAGCACCGGGAAGTAGCGCTGATGCTCCCGCATCGAGGTGATCAGCACCTCCTGCGGAATTTCCAGGAAGGCGGAGTCGAACGTCCCGAACAGCACGGTCGGCGTTTCGACGAGGAACAGCACTTCCTCCAGCAGATCGTCCTTGATGGAGATCGTCCAGCCTTTTTCTGCAGCAAGCGCTTCGATCTGTTCCACGATCAGCTTCTCGCGCTCCGCGATATCGGCGATGACATGCTGGGAGCGGAGAGCTTCGATATAACGGGCGGGCTCTTCCACTGCCGTCTCGCCTCCAAGGAAGCGATGTCCGCGCGTCACGTTGCCGCTGCGGACGCCGGCGATTTCCAGAGGAACGACTTCGCTTCCCAGCAGCGCGATCAGCCATTTGATCGGACGAACGAATTTGAGATCGTAGCTGCCCCAGCGCATGTTTTTGGGGAAGGTCATCGCGGCCAGAATGCCGGCGAGGCCTTCCGGCAGCACCGTTGCCGTGTCGGTGCCGATGCTGCTTTTGCTGGCATAGACGTATTCCACTCCCGCAAGCTCCTTGAAGAACAGAGCCTCGGGCTCCACGCCCTGGCTGCGGGCGAAGCCGACCGCCGCCTTGCTCCAGTTCCCCTCGGCATCCTGGGCGATTTTACGGGATGGCCCTTTCACGTCCTCATGCACGTCGGCCTGCTTTTCCTCCACGCCTTCCACAAGCACGGCGAGACGCCGCGGAGTCGCGTAAGCGTGGATGTCTCCATGGCCGATTCGGGAATCGTCCAGCCATTTGGCCGTCCGGTCCTTCAGCTGGTTCACGGCTGCGCGCACGAAGCGGGCAGGCACTTCCTCAAGACCGATCTCGAACAGCAGATCCTTAGCCATTCTGCTCAGCTCCTTTCTTCAGCAAAGGGAAGCCGAGGCGTTCCCGCTCCTCCAGGTAAGTGGCCGCGCAGGTGCGGGCGAGGTTGCGGACACGCGTAATATAGCCCGTCCGTTCCGTAACGCTGATCGCGCCTCTCGCATCCAGCAGATTGAACGCATGGGAGCATTTCAGCACATAATCGTAAGCCGGGAATACGAGGTTCTGCTCCATGGCTCGGCGGGCTTCGCCTTCGTACATGGAGAACAGCTGGAACAGCATCGCCGAGTCGCTGACTTCGAACGTATATTTGGAATGCTCGTACTCAGGCTGCAGGAAGACATCGCCATAAGAGACTCCTTCTACCCATTCGAGGTCGAAAACATTTTCCTTCTCCTGAATATAGGAAGCCAGACGCTCCAGCCCGTACGTGATCTCGCCGGATACCGGGCTTGTCTCGATGCCGCCGACCTGCTGGAAATAGGTGAACTGCGTAATCTCCATGCCGTTCAGCCATACTTCCCAGCCAAGGCCCGCGCAGCCGAGTGACGGGTTCTCCCAGTTGTCCTCGACAAAGCGGATATCGTGATGCAGCGGATCGATGCCCAGACGCTTGAGGCTTTCCAGGTAAAGCTCCTGAATATTGTCCGGGGAAGGCTTGAGAATGACCTGGAACTGGTGATGCTGATACAGCCGGTTCGGATTTTCGCCGTAACGGCCGTCAGCAGGACGCCGGGATGGCTCCACATAGGCTACGTTCCACGGCTCTGGGCCGATGGAGCGCAGGAATGTCATCGGATTCATCGTTCCGGCGCCCTTTTCCACGTCGTATGGCTGGACCAGAATGCAGTTCTGTTCCGCCCAGAATTGCTGCAGCGTCAGAATCATGCCTTGAAAATTCATCATATGCACTCTCCTTCAAGTGGGATGGAATCCCGGATCCATGAATCCGGGGATGCCGTCAGATGGAAGGGAGAGGGGCTGTATGCACGCAAAAAACCCTCGCCGCCTACGTCTGACGCACAGACGTAGGGACGAGAGTCTGCTCCCGCGGTTCCACCCTACTTGGCTTCTTCCGGCAGGCCGCCGTCCGAATGCCCTCTTTCCTGAACAACACGCACTCCGGAGCGCCTGTCATCTGCGTCGTCCGGCCGGGCTTGCACTGCCCCCGGCTCGCTGATCGGATCTGCCGCAGATACCTTCTCCATCATAGTCCGTTATACATATTGATTTATTTTATTCTTCAGGAACGGGTTTGTCAACTCCCGGGTTCAGCCTCATGAAGGAATTCATGTTCTAGACACGTTCAGGACTCAGGACTGCTTGTCAGCCGAAACAGGCTTGCTGCTGCCTTCCGCTTGAGGATCTATGTTCTGCCCCTGCTCGATTTTGCGGGTCTGCTCCGGAGAATTGTTCTCCGGGTTTTGCTTGTCCCGTTCATCGGGATTTCCTGCATTGATTTGGTTCGCCATGCCGGCCACTCTCCTTTTGAACGTTGATTGTCCCGTATCCGGCCATCAACGGCCTCGGGTAAAGATGCTTACCCTATCAAGAAAAGGTTCAAGCAAGCCGTGCACCATTATGCCATTAAGCGTCCTCCGGATCCACCGCTTCCTCGCCGCCGGACGGCGAAGCTTCAGACGGACTGTCCTCGGCAGACTCGGGCGCTGGCATCCGCCGGCGCGGAACGGCCGGCGCCGCCGGATCCGGAGCGAACCGCTCCAGCGAATCCAGGAAGGAACGCGATTTCAGCCGAAGATCGAGATGCGTGTCCATCAGAACGCGCAGCGCCGTCTTCAGCTGCTTGCTCGTTTCGGGACGAACCTGGATATTGCCGAGCCTGCGCATGTCGATAGCCGACAAGAGCCGAAGCAGCCGCAGCGTCCCCTCCTCGAGCGGAATCGCCCGCGGGTCCCTGCCATGGCAGCGGCGGCAGAGAATTCCGCCCCCATCCGCACTGAGCCGGAACGGTCCCTGGTCCGATCCGCAATTGATGCACTGAAACAGCTGCGGGCCGTATCCGGCTGCTTCGAGAATTTTCATTTCAAACAGATGAATGACGACCGCCGGATCCTTCCCTTCCCGAAGCCCGTCGTAGCAGGCCTTGAGCTGATGGAACAGATAGGCTCCGGCCTCTTCGTCCTGGAAGGCTCTGTCGCACAGCTCGGCCGCATACGCGGCATAAGCCGACAAATCCAGATCCTCCCGCAGCCGATGGTTTGATTCCATGATCTCCCCGGCATTCAACGTTCCCAATCCCGCATTGCGAAAAAAAACGAATTCCCCATATGTAAACGGCTGGACGAGCGATGTATGCCGGCTTCTGACCTTCTTCGCTCCCCGCGCCATGACCCCGACCTTGCCGACCGTATCCGTCAGCAGCGTCACGATCTTGTTGCCTTCCCCGTAATCCGTGCTGCGGATCACAATCCCTTCGACTCGGTACAGCATGGACACCATCCCCTTTCGCCCATCGGAGGGAATCCTCGGACTCTCCGCATGCAAAAGGTCCGGAGCGCTCGCTCCGGACCTGCTCATGCTGCCGGAAGTCAGAAGATGGCAGCCTGCTCCGCCTCTCCCGTTTCTTCGGCAGCTTCCGCCGCGGCGGCCATTCCGGCTGTGCCGGATGCCTCGCGAAGCTGATCCACTTCCTTGTAAAGCAGAAATGACTCTACATCACCGGTCCGCGCAAAATAGGTCCACGAAAAATCCCGCATGAAGCAACACCCTTTCGCCTCTCGAAGTGGAAAACGCCCCCGCAGGCGTCGTCCTCTTTAGAATGCGATAAAGGAGCGTCGGCTATGCTGACAATTCCATGCAGGAATTCATTCGCTGCGATAGCCGAGGTCCTTGAGCACGCGGTCCTGGTTGCGCCAGTCCTTCTTGACCTTGACCCACAGCTCCAGGAATACCTTGGAGCCCAGCAGCGCTTCGATATCCCGGCGCGCGCGCTTGCCGACTTCCTTGAGCATCGCGCCTTGCTTGCCGATAATGATGCCTTTCTGCGAATCCCGCTCGACGAAGATGACGGCTCCGATCTGAACGACGCCGTTTTCCTGGACTTTCATGTCCTCGATCGTGACGGCGATGGAATGCGGCACTTCTTCGCGCGTCATCTGGAGAATCTTCTCGCGCACCATTTCGGCGCAGACGAACTGTTCCGGGTGGTCGGTGACCTGATCGGCGGGATAATATTGCGGTCCCTCCGGCAAGTAGCGCTCCAGCTGCTCCAGAAGCCGGTCGACGTTGCTGCCTTGAAGCGCGGAGATCGGAACGATCTCGGCAAAATCGTACAGGTCCTTGTACTGGACGATCGTCTCGAGCAGCTTCTCCGGCTCGACCTTGTCGATTTTGTTCAAGATCAGAAATACCGGCGTTTTGACCGATTTCAGCCGTTCGATGATGAAACGGTCGCCGCCGCCGATTCCTTCGGAGACGTCGATCAGGAACAGGACCGCCTCGACCTCGGACAGCGCTCCTTCGGCTGCCTTGATCATATAGTCGCCCAGCTTGGATTGAGGCTTATGGATGCCTGGAGTGTCCAGGAATACGATCTGCGAGCCTTCGCGAGTCAGCACGCCATGGATCTTGTTGCGCGTCGTCTGAGGCTTGTCGGACATGATCGCGATTTTTTGTCCGATCATATGGTTCATGAGAGTCGATTTGCCGACATTCGGACGGCCTACGATCGCGACGAATCCCGAGCGGAATCCTTTATTTCCCTTGCCGGTGCTATCGGGACCTTTGCCTGCTGCTCCACCTGCCATCTTAGTTGTCCTCCTTCTTGTTCCGGCTCTCTTCCAGAGAGAAAGCGCCGGGCAGAAGCTCGGCAACCGTCATGACGCTTCTGGAGCCGGACAGATTGGTCATGATGACCGGCATGTCCGGAGCGCACAGCTCCGACAGCACTTGGCGGCATACGCCGCATGGCGAGATCGGCCCCGGCGTATCGCCGATGACAAGAATCGCCTTGAAGCTTTTCGGCGCGCAGCCGTCGGCGACGGCGCGGAACAACGCGGTGCGCTCCGCGCAGTTGCCGGGGCTGTAGGCGCCATTTTCAATGTTGCAGCCAAGATGAATATGGCCATGCTCATCGAGCAACGCGGCTCCGACCTGAAAATGGGAATAAGGTACGTATGCCCTGCTCATCGCTTCGCGCGCCGATTCATACAGCTGCTCACTCAGTTGCTCAATTACCGGATCTGCCTTCATCTAGCTTCCTAATCTCCTTATGGGGGAATATAACCCCGGTTCTTCTTATGTCACGAGCAGCCGCCACAGCGGCGGCCCCATGATGATGATGCCGACCGCCGCTGCCGCTGCCGCGCAGACCAGCACCGCGCCGGATGCCGTATCCTTCGCCAGCTTGGCCAGCGGATGAAGCTCGCCGCCGCAAGCCAGGTCGACCGCCCTCTCGATGGCGGTATTGATCAGCTCCGCTGCCAGCACGAGGGCGGATACCAGCAGCAGCAGCGCCCACTCCGTCCGCTTGAGTCCAAGGCAGGAAGCCAAGGCCATCGCCAGCACGAACATGAAGAGATGCGCTCTCATGTGACGTTCGGTGCGAACCGCATGGCCGATGCCCGATCCCGCGAGCCCCAGGCTGGCAAGAAAGCGTCTCATGTCCTTCTACGTCCGGGGGAGGCCGGCCTTCTGCAGGACGGCTTCCTGCTTGGCCGTCATGACCGTCTCCGCTTCCTCGTCCTGATGGTCGTATCCGATCAGGTGAAGGAAGCCATGCACGAACAGAAAGCCGATCTCCCTCTCCAGGGAATGTCCGTATTCCTCCGCCTGGCTCCGAGCCGTCTCGACGGATATCACGATATCGCCAAGCGAGTCCGGGTAAGGCAGCGGCTCGCTCTCGTCCTCGACCTCGAATACGATTTCCGGCTCGTCCTCCCCATCCTCCTGCATGGCGAAGCTGAGAACGTCCGTCGGACGGTCGATGCCGCGGTATTCCTTGTTGAGCTCATGAATGCGGGCGTTGTCCACGAACGTGACGACAACCTCGCCCTCCGTCATTCCCTCGGCTTCTCCTGCAAGCTGCAGCAGCTGCTCCAGCCTCTGTCCCCACTCCGCGGGGATATCGAACGCTTCCTGCTCGCTGCTCCATTCCAATTTCAGACTCATGCCAGCTTCTCCTTTGGTTTCACGTCTTCCGGGTATTCTATCCGCGAGTGGAAGATGCCGATGACAGCTTCCTTGAGCGTCTGGGCGATCCGGTCCAGCTCCTTGAGCGTCAGGTCGCATTCATTGAATTGATTGTCGTCCAGCCGGCTCTTGATGATTTTGTGTATCATCGACTCGATGTTCTCCATCGTCGGGTTGCGCAGGCTCCGTACGGCGGCTTCCACGCAGTCGGCGATGCCGACGATCGCGGCCTCCTTGGACTGCGCCTTCGGCCCCGGATACCGGAAATCATCCTCCGTGAAGGCGATTTCCTTTCCTTCCGCCTCCGCTTCCTTGACCGCCTTGAAATAAAAGAACTTCAGCGACGTCGTGCCGTGATGCTGCTCCGCGATATCGCGGATCGGCTTCGGCATGTTGTGAGCCTTCAGCATTTCCACTCCGTCTCTGGCATGCGCCGTAATGATCGACTTGCTCAGCTTTGGATCGATGGAATCATGCGGATTGTCGATGTTCGTCTGATTTTCGATGAAGTAGTTGGGCCGCTTGGTCTTGCCGATGTCGTGATAGAACGACCCTACCCGGCATAACAGCCCGTCTGCCCCGATCGCCTCCGCCGCCGCCTCCGACAGGTTGCCGACCATTACGCTGTGATGGTACGTACCCGGAGTCTCCGTCAGCAGCTTGCGGAGCAGAGGATGGTTCGGATTCGAGAGCTCCACGAGCTTCAGCGCGGACAGGATGCCGAACGTAAGCTCGAAGAACGGCATCAGCCCGATGACGAGCACGGCGGTGACGAGTCCGCTGCCGAAGGCAAAGCCGAGCGAGTACAGGATGTCCTTGCGCTCCGGCAGATCGCCCAGCAGGAGGATCGCCAGTACCGACACCGTCCCGAACAGGCTCGCCATGATGCCCGCCTTCAGAATCGTCGAGCGCTGGCTCGCGCGGTGAACGCTGAAGATCGCGCTGAACGAGACGACGCTGATGACGAAGCCGTACCGGAAGTCGAACAGCGTGTTCTGGTCGGCGTTGAAGATGACGCTGCCCATGATGGCGAACAGGAATGAGCTGACGATCGCCAGCTGCTTGTCGAGCAGCAGCGTGATGAGCATCGTGCCGACGGCTGCCGGAGCGATGTAGGCCGCGTAAGGCATTGAAGCCGACTGCGTAAGCCCCGCTGCCTGCATCAAGGCTAGATTGAGCAGATTGATCAGCCACAGCATGAATAGATGCATGTTGTTGTAGCGGGGCTTCACGCCGCTGATGCTGCCGGACTGCTGCAAGTAGACCATGATCATGAGCACGAACAGGACGCTCGCCAGCAAAAGCCCAAGCTGCGGCCAGTAGGTGCGCTGCCCGCCGAGCATGCCCGCTCCCGCCAGCATGTCGTATTTCTCCTTGCCGACGACCTCGCCTTTCTTGACGATGATGCCGCCTTCCTTGATCATGACGGGGGTCGTGTTCTCTCTCGCGAGATTCCTGGCTTCCTCGGTCGCCGCGTTGTCCGGGAACTTGTTCGGCATGAGCGACATGCGGGCGAGCTCCTGCACGATCTCGCGGGTCGTGCGCTGCGTGAGCGAGCTGGCGTTCACGAGCTCGGCCACCTTGGCGCGCGCCGTCTCGGCTTCCCGGATCGGATCGGCCGACAGCTTGCGGACGACGGTCACTCCGACCTGCCTCATCTCCGCGATCTGGGCCGAGGTCAGGCTCGGAAGCTTGTAGAACACTTCTGCAGGGACGGCGTAGGCTTGCGCCTTGGCGGCTTTGGCCATCTCCTCCAGCAGCGTATCGCTGATTCCCGGCTTGCCTTGGTTCAGGCGGCTGAACTCGTCCAAGTATTCGCTGTAGTAGCTCGGGATTTCGCTCCGGTAGATGTCGATCTTGTTGCTTTCGGTGACGCCCTCATCCTGATTCAGCAGCTCGATCCGGTTGAACACCCGGTTGAGAATGGAATCCGGCTTGAGCGGCAGAGAGCTGGAGATCGGCTCCACCGACTCGGCGGCCTGCTCCTGCGCCCGCTTCGTGGCGATCTTGTCCTCCACGGTTTTGGAAGCGACGATGTCGCGGTCGCTTGCTTGATCCAGGGTGATGTTGTACGTCTCCGGAACAAGATGCGGGGACAAGTTGAAGTAGAACAGCAGCACGAACAAAATGCAGAGCCCCGTTCGAATTACTGGGCTCTGCTTCCATTTATAGATCCATGAAGGCTGCTCAGCCGGATTCCGGCTGTCTTCCCTTTTCCGGTCCATGCCGCCAACAGTCCTCTCTATGCTTGGATTTCAGCATCCTCATTGTAGGCCATGATGATTTTCTGCACAAGGGAATGCCGGACGACATCCTGCTCCACGAATTGGATGAAGCCGATCTCCGGAATGTCCGTAAGGATGCGCTGCGCTTCCTTGAGACCGGATTTCTTGCCTCTCGGAAGGTCGATCTGGGTGACGTCGCCCGTTACGATCATCTTGGATCCGAAGCCAAGCCGCGTCAGAAACATTTTCATCTGCTCGGGAGTCGTATTCTGGGCCTCGTCCAGAATGATGTAGGAGTCGTCCAAAGTCCGTCCGCGCATGTACGCGAGCGGCGCGATCTCGATGATTCCCCGCTCGAACGCCTTGGCGGTCGCCTCCGGCCCCATGACGTCATGCAGAGCGTCGTAGAGCGGGCGCAAATACGGGTCCACCTTCTCCTGCAGGTCGCCGGGAAGGAAGCCGAGATTCTCGCCCGCCTCGACGGCAGGACGGGTAAGCAGAATTCTTTTGACCGCGCCTTCCTTCAGCGCAGCGACAGCCATGACGACAGCCAGGTAGGTTTTGCCCGTGCCGGCCGGTCCGATGCCGAACACGACGTCCCTGGCCTTGATCATCTTGACGTAATGGCGCTGGCCCAAAGTCTTGACCCGAATCGGCTTGCCGCGGAAAGTCGTCGTCAGCTCCGTCTTGAACAAGTCAAGCAGCTGGTCGGCTTCAAGCGTGCGGGACAATTCGAAAGCGTACATGATATCTCTCTCGCTCGGGGTGTAGCCCCCTCGAAAGAGCTGAAGCAGGACGGAATAGAGCTGCTCCAGGGAATCGACCTCTTCGGCCGGCCCGCTGATGACGACTTCGGCATCGCGGGACCGGATCTGCGAGGACGTCAGAGCTTCAATCATTCTCAAATAGTGATCGCGGGGACCGAACAAAGCAAGCCCTTCCGCAGCGTTGTCTAACACGATCTTGGCGGTTTTCGTCTCAGTTGGCAAGCGTTCCTCATTCTCCTTGCATCTGAACTAGTGGCATTTCCTTCACGATCGATTGGTCCACTTCCAACAGAACTTTCATATAAACTTTACCATTGTCCGTCTTCTCATGCAAAATTTTTTGCTCCTTCACGACAGCATCCGCCCCCGCCTTCGACATCAGATCCGCTTTTGCTCTCTCTATGCCCGCCTGCACGGCCTCCTCCCGGGTAAGCGTCTTCTCTTCCACCCGGGTTTCCATGACCGTCTCCTTGAGCCGTCCTGCCGGCAGCCTCAGTCCCCGCCAGCCCAGATTCTCCAGCTTCTCCTGCGTCTGCGACTGGGCAAAGGGGTTGGCTCCGAACCCGCTCACCTGCAGCGCCCTGCCGAACAGGACGACCGACCATTTTGTCTTGCTCTCCCCGGTATAAACATGGGTCTGGATGCTTAGCGGAGAAACGATCGCATATTCATGCCAGACAAGGCCGCGCACCTCTCCATCGGCAACGACGGTAGCCGTATTGGGCGGTTCTCCGATCGTACCGGAAATCAAGGTCTGGCCCTTCTTCACCTTGGTATTGACTCGGACGACCGGCCTTCCCTTATCGGCGATGATGCGGGTCACGACCGCATCCGAGGATGCGATGATATGGCGCGGGCTGTTCAGCTTGGCGGCATCGGGACGCTTGGACTCCACCACCTGGAAAATGATTCTTGTCCCTTTTTTCTCCACGCCGATCCATGCCGCATCCGGCAAGCGCGCCGACAGCTTGGCCGCCAGCAGGCTGGGCTCGGGAAGCTTCCAGGACCATTGGAACGGATACACCCCTTCCGCCTTCGCCGCGGCAAGCAGATCCTCTTGCTTGATCCGCTCCGTCCCCCGCACCTCGATCGTCCATACCAGAGAAGAGAGCAGGAACATCGTCGCGAAAAAGAGGACGATGCCGGCCGCAAAAAACTTGCGCTTCGCCGCTTTGCGAAGCCAGAACGGCAGCCCCCGCCGCCGCGTCACATGAATCCGGCAGCCCGTCCGCTTCAAATACGGCTTCAGCCGGAAGAAGTCCGGCACCTGCACGGCAAACTCCATTTCCTCCGGGCTTGTCCGCCGGATCGACCACAGCGCCAGCCCGTCCTTCAAGCAGTCGTTGACGAGCTCTTCCTGGGCGCCACCGCGCAGCCGCACCGTGACGATTCCCCGCAGCCGCGGCAACCATCCCTCATTCATCGTTTTCCCTCCCCGTCCTTCAGGTTTACGGAAGTGATTCTGCCCTCGATGAACACCTCTTCCGTCCAGATCGTACGGATGATGAGGTCCATCCCGTTGACTTCGAGCTCTCCCTTGCTGAGCTTGAGCCTAAGCTGCTCCGACGAGAAATGAATCACGCCGCGGTGGTTTTCAATATAAAGCTGACGGTCCCCGATCATGATCATCCGGGGAAGATCATAGGCCACATCCTGGGGCAGATCGAGGATATCGGCCGTCCATTTGCGCATTCTTCGGCTCAGCTTGCCCATTGAGGTGTCCATTCTCCCTCCGTACAGCTTTTCTCTGCAAGGACATCGGCTTCGCCGCCGGCAATAAGGGCGGAAGGCCGCTGCTTTGCGAAGAGTAGAACAGAATGCCTGCATCCATCCGCTGTCTTTTCTTCTTAAAAAGTATGCAGGGAGCGGCCCGATTATGAACGGACGAGAGCGGCTTGGAGACATGTTGCCGGATCAGTTCGAAGGCCGGGGCGGCGCATCTCGCGAGCTTTGCTCCGCAACGGTGCGATGACGTTCATCCCTTGTCCATGGCAAAAAGGCCGCAGCATGGATGTTCTCCATGCTGCGGCCTTAGACAGGACATCAAGCTGAACGGCTTAGCGGCGGTAAGGCTTGCGGGAGCGCGGCGGTCCGATGATTTCGGCCCACAGCACCGCCTGTCTTATCTCTTCCCCTGTCAGGCCGGAAGCGCGCGCGGCCTCAGCTTCGGGAGGCGAAGCCTGCTGCTGGCGCAGCGGCTGACGCCTGGAGCTGTCCATGCTCCGGTCGTCGAGCTCGCCTCTGCGTACGGAAGGCAATGCTTCGGGAAAAGCGGGAGCATCTGTCCAGGGCTCCGCCCATTCGGACGATCTCCCTTCGCCGCCGCTCAGGCCTTCACCGCCGCTCAGGCCTTCCTCGGAAGGCTCCATGGAGCCCGTACGGCGATCTGCGGCACGTCCGAGCGGGCCGGCGGACGATGGACGAGCGGAAACTGAAGGCGGACGGGCCGGCCCCGGAACGGGGGGTTCCGGACGCTGTGCCGGGACCTCGGTGCGCTGCAGGGGACCCGATGTGCGCTGCGGCATGCCGCCCCCTCCGAAATCAGGCATTCCCGACGGCCTCCGCTGCGGTCCGGGACCAGGCCCGGCGCCTGGCTTCGCCATTTTGCTGAAAATCGACCAGATGACGCCGCCGACAATAAAGACGAGATAAATGTGCTCTACGATAAAGCGGATCAAAGCTTCGATTGGATTGTTGTCCACGGGCAGGTACCCACCTCCTCTGGAAGAAAAGCAGGCATGGGATCAGCGGTCCTGCTTGCCGTCGCCCGCTCCGCCTTCCGGTTTTGCGATGCTGCCTCTCATTTGGGTATCCGCTTCGATATTTTTGAGGTTCATGTAATCCATCACGCCGATTTTGCCTGACTTGAGGGCATCGGCCATGGCGAGCGGAACCTGCGATTCGGATTCCACGACGCGGGCTCTCATCTCGACGACCTTCGCCCTCATTTCCTGCTCCTGGGCAACCGCCATCGCGCGTCGTTCCTCCGCCTTCGCCTGGGCGATGCGCTTGTCGGCTTCCGCTTGCTCGGTCTGCAGGTTCGCCCCGATGTTCTTGCCTACGTCGACGTCCGCGATATCGATCGACAGAATTTCGAAAGCCGTTCCGGCGTCAAGGCCTTTGCCGAGCACGGTGCGGGAAATTAGATCCGGATTCTCCAGAACGTCCTTATGGGAATTCGAGGAGCCTACGGTCGTAACGATGCCCTCGCCGACACGGGCGATGATCGTCTCTTCGCCAGCGCCGCCGACGAGGCGCTCGATGTTGGCGCGCACCGTTACGCGGGCTTTGACTTTCACTTCGATGCCGTCCTTGGCGACAGCAGCGACGGTAGGCGTTTCAATGACTTTCGGGTTGACGCTCATCTGCACGGCGAGAAGCACATCGCGGCCGGCCAGATCGATGGCGGCGGCGCGGGCGAATTCGAGCTCGATATTGGCGCGCTGCGCGGCAATGAGGGCATTGACGACACGGTCGACGTTGCCCCCGGCCAAGTAATGGCTCTCGAGCTGATTGATCGACAGGCCGAGACCGGCCTTCGTCGCCTTGATCATCGGATTGACGATCCGGCTCGGCGTTACGCGGCGCAAGCGCATCGCGAACAGCGTGAGGATCGAGATCCGCACGCCCGAAGCGAGCGCCGAGATCCACAGCATGACGGGAAAGAAACTCAGAAACAATGCGATGACGACGATAACCACAATTGCGGCAATTACATACCCTACGGAACTATAGTCCATTCCATCGACTCCTTTATTGGTCGTTATTCGTTGATTCCTTGACGATGACGCGGGTGCCTTCGACGCGCGATACCCGAACCGCGGCGTGCTGGGCGATGAACTCGCCGGAAGTCACGACGTCGATTCTTTCCCCGCCAATCTCTACGATTCCTGCAGGACGAAGCGGAGTAATGGTAATGCCGCGCTGTCCCAGCAGCTGCTCCTTGGAGGCGGCGGGCAGAAACCCTTCCTCGGATGTAAGTCTGTCCCGCAGAACAAACCGGTTCCATATGCCCCGGTCCCTGAAACGCCGCGCTACAGCGGTTACAACAATGACCGCGAGGGCAAGCGCGGTAAGCATGCAGACGACCGCGGTGAAGCTGTCCTCGAAGCTCATCAGAACCGCTCGGAACAAAGCCAATGCTCCCAGTATGCCCAAAATGCCGAAGCTCGGCACGAACAGCTCGAGCGCCAGCAGCAAAACGCCTAGAATAAAGAAGAAGACGTCATAACCGTCGCTGTATCCCGCCTGATGGGCACCAAGGAAAAAGAGTCCGAATGCCGCGATGCCGATCAGGCCCGGAGCAGCGAAGCCCGACAGCAGCAGCGCCAGCATCGTCCCGGCAAATCCGATGAAGAGCAGGATCGCCGCCACCGCTGGACTCGACAGCCAGCTGCCTGCCGGCTCCGCCTGGGCACCAAGGAGCATGCCGGATTCCGACGCAAAGCCTTGGGACGGCAGCAAGAGCAGCCCTGCCGCAGTTAGAGCCATCATTTTCTTGAACCCGGAGAAATGAGAATGGCCGGACTCCTTTGCCTTTTCGTCTCGAAATCTTGATTCGATCGCCTGCCCTGCTTTTTTTCCTATTCCCACTGAAACACCCCCTTGTTTCAATTGGTAACCTTTTATTCGTATACCTTTTACATACGTTGGCCGAATGCGGTTGGTTTCGCTTAAATTCGGCGCAAATACCGCTATAAGTAGCTGTATGGCGTGCATGAGTCCCGCATGACAAGCATTTCCCCGTTGAAACCAAAAAACACTCCCCGGAGGGGAGTGTCTGAGTGGTCCGAGTTAGGGCAGAAATTGCAGTACCGTTTGGTTTACTAGCTTACCGTCAGCGCGTCCCTTGACCTTAGGCATAAGGGCGCTCATGACTTTACCCATCTCGGCCTTGGAAGAAGCACCGGTTTCCTGGATGGTCTGCTCTACTATTGCTTTGATTTCTTCTTCGGTCAGCTGCGTGGGAAGGTAAACACTAATAATATCAATTTCTGCTGCGACATCTTTTGCAAGATCTTCGCGGCCCGCTTTTTGAAATTCTTGGAGGGAATCTTTACGCTGTTTGATCTCACGACTCACAATGTCAAGAACCTCTTCGTCTTCAAGCGGACGCTTGAGGTCGATCTCCAGGTTCTTCACTGCGGCGCGCACCATTCGAATCGTAGTGAGTCTGAACTTGTCCTGATTCTTCATGGCTTGCTTCATATCGTCGTTCAATCGTTCGCTCAGGTTCATATCGGAAGGATCCTCCTAAAACTTTCTCTTACGCGCAGCCTCGGATTTTTTCTTGCGCTTAACGCTCGGCTTCTCGTAATGCTTGCGCTTCTTGACCTCTGCAAGGACACCGTCCTTAGCAATGGAACGCTTGAAGCGGCGGAGTGCAGCATCGATGGTCTCATTTTTGCGAACTTTCGTTTCAGACACTTGTTATCCCTCCCTCCGAAACAGACGGTCCAGAGCATGAACACGGCTTATCAATCTTCATTATAATTCAAAGAGAAAGCCGGTGTCAACTCGAGTGTCCTTCCACCAAAGCGCCTAATTTGCGGCCGCCAAGCAGATGGAAATGCAGATGGTAAGCCGTCTGCCCTCCGTCGGCGTTGCAGTTGTTGATCAGACGGTAGCCCGACTCGTCGATGCCCTCTTCCTTGGCAAGCGACGCGGCCGTCTGGACCAATTCGGCGATGAGCCCTCCGTCCTCGGGGAGCACGTCGTTCATCGTCGGTATATGGCGTTTGGGGATGACCAGAATATGTACGGGCGCCGCAGGCATGATATCGCGGAAAGCAAGAACATTGGCGCTTTCATAGACTTTGGTGGAGGGAATGGTTCCTTCAACGATCTTGCAAAATATACAATCGCTCACAGCTCCCGACAGCTCCTTCGTCTCCAGACCTTGATCCCCCTATTGTAGCGCAAAAGAGGCTTGCCGTCTAATGAAGTTGAGAAGCTTTTTCGGGAACGGCATGCGGCCTTTCTCCTCCGCAATCCATGCCGGCCCCATCGGGCCTCCCAAGGCTCGTCCTTCCATGCCGGAGAAGAAGCGCGAAGCCGGCTTGGGGCGGCTTCGCGGCCGTTGCGAACGGAATGCCGGAGACTACAGGAAGGGCAGCAGCGTAATGCCGGCAAGGGCAGCCAGCGGGAATACGGCGCGCGCGAAGCGGCGGCGCGGGTAGTATGGATATGGATACAGCGGCGGATAAGGTCCGAAGCCCGGCCCGAAGCCCGGTCCGAATGCGCGCGGATGGACTTCGCCCATGTCGCATGGGATGGCAAGGCAGACATACTCGTCGTCATAATGCTCGATGAAGCCGTCGCAGCACCAGCCGTCTTTCGTGTGGGCAAGAACGTACCGGTATTTGTGGTTGTCGCAGAAATGCTTCATCTCCGGCTTTTCCATGACCAGCACGTTGATCGTCGTATTCATGACCGGCGGAGCCGCCGGCATCGGCGCTGGAATCGACGGCTCCGGCATGACGGGCATCGTAGACGGCTTTGCGGCCGGCGCCGTGGAAGGCTTGGCGACCGGTGCCGTGGAAGTTTTATGATGCGCGGCGGGCAGCGTCGTCGCAACAGGATTGACAGGTTCCAAAGAAGACCAACTCCTCATAGGTTCTGCCTTATCCTATGCAGCCCATGGGCGGATGGTTGTTTGTCCCGATAAATTAGATAAATGAAGAGAAGCGCCGGAAAAAAAGTGCGGCAGCTGCGGCCGTCGACATGCAGTCCGCCTGGCGCGAGAGGCAAAAAAAAGAAAAGCAGCCTGAGGGCCGCCTTTCCGCGAAGAAGCCGAGCATGGCGATCAGCTTTTCAAGTATGCTTCCATGACGTTCAGCATTTGCAGGCAGATGTCGGGCCAGCCTTTCTCGGCTTGAATCGTCAGAGCGCGTTCCTTGCTGTCGATCGAAAAGTCGACGCCCCCGAGCAGCCGGGCCAGCTCCTTAGCCGTCTGCGCAAGACGGGCTTTGTCCTCCTTGGTGCCGGAGACGATAACCTTGCCGGCCTTTTCCACGAACGCAGCGGCCGACTGCTTGTAATCCGCCGGCCACTTGGAGGCGTCCGCGCTGTATTCCTCGCCTCTGTCCATCAAAGTCAGGAGCGAACCGGACTGTCCCAGGAAAAAGGCGCCCGCATCATAGATGGCCCGGTCTTTGTCCGCTCCGCTTTTCTCTTCCATCGAAGGGAGCAGAGCCGCGAGATTCGACAAAGCCTGGCTCGTCCCGCCCATGCTTTGCAGGATCGTCTTTCCTTTGTCCACGCGGTCCCGCTGCTTGTCTTGAAGATGCAGGGAGAATAAGAACACGTTGCCGATGAGGCTGGCCGTGAGCAGCACGAGCGTCACGGCGAGCGCATAGGAGCGCTTGGTCGTTTCCGGTGGCGATGATGCTTCCAACAAAATCATTCCTTTTCGTCAGGAGTCAGCTGAACGGCCTCGCGGCTGTCCAGGAAATAGATGTGAAGCTCATCGACGGGCCTGCCGAGCGCCGCTTCGATTGCGGAGGCGTACAGCTCCAGCTGGAAACGGTGCTTCTCGGCCGCTTCCGATGCGCCGCCGACCAGACGGTCGGTTTTGTAATCGACGAGGATGAGCCTCTCCCCTTCCTCGAACAGACAGTCGACGACGCCTTGGATCAGCACGGGCTCGCCGGCCTCCGATGCGCTCGTGCCGGGATATACGCGCGCTGCGGGAAGCGTGCTGCTGAACGGCACTTCGCGCCGGACTTTGGACGAGCGCAGCAGCCTCTGGCCGAGGCTTCCCTCGAAGAAAGCGACGACCGAAGCCGTATCGGCGGCAGAAGCCTGTTCCTCGGTCAGGATCCGCTTCCGGACAAGCTCGGCTACGGTATCCTCCACCGCCGCTTGATTGATGCTGCCGGCCAGCGGCAAGTGCTGCATGACCGTATGGAGGACGGTCCCCTTTTCGGCTGCCGTCAGTTTTTTGCGTTCCATGAACTGAGGCCTGCGGAGTCGGAAGGAGGAGCCCTCTGTCCGCGGCTGCGCGCTGCGGCTGACGCCATGGGAGCCGAGAGCCTCCGGCACAGCCGGAAGTCCGTTCTTGTCGACGAAAGGACCTTCCTCGTAAGCAGCGGAGTCTTCCGTCCGGTAGGCTTCTCCCCTCATGCGCTTCATTTCCGTCACGGAGGTTTTGGCCGCTATGCGCGATGCCTCTCCATACGGGTATTCCCATGAAAGCCGCCGCTCCACTTCGGCCTCCCAGCCGCCGGCCGCGATCGGAATCATGCCGAGCACCGCCTGCAGCTCGTCCGGGTCCGGTCCGGCCGAGCCGGAGTCGGCGGCTGCGGCCGCCTCGGAGCCTAGCGTGTAATACGGCACGACACCAGCTTCCCATTCCTCGAAGCCGTTCCGGCCTTGAAGCGGCTTGCCGGCAGGAGCGGCGGCCTCGGCGGCTCCATCGGAGCTGGCGGCCGGTTGGTCTGCAGCCGCAGATTCCGCAGCCGGCTCCAAGCCGCCGGCATGCGGCTCGCGGGCGGTCGATCCGCACGCCGCTCCTTCAGAAGCTGGCGGGGATTCGCCGTCCGGGCGGTCTCGAAGCTCCCGCTCCGTTTCCTCCGGCGCTGTCCTCTCCGCCTCGGCAAGCGGCATGGCGGCGATATCCATCATGCCCGCTCCGGCCAGAGGTCCGAGCCAGTCCAGAAAACGGCGCGCGGAGGCGATCCGATAATCCGACAGCCGGCCGGATTCGTCCAGCGCCGATGCCCACCGTTCGGTTGTCTTCGCGGCATCGTCCGTCGTGCCGACGAGAATCATCTTCTCCTTGGGGCGGGTGAGCGCCACGTACAGGACCCGCAGCTCCTCCGCCTGCATCTCCATTCTCATCCGGCGGCGGATCGCCAGGCACGGTAGAGTCGGGTAGGAGAGCCTCAGGTCCGGATCGATGAACTTCGGACCAAAGCCGAGCTCCTTATGCATGAGGAACGGCGCGCTCATATCCTGCTGGTTGAATTTCTTGCCCAGTCCAGCGACGAAGACGACCGGAAACTCCAGTCCCTTGCTTTTATGGATGGACATGATCCGCACGACGTCCTCGCCCTCACCGAGAGCGCCGGCCGTGCCGAGATCCCCGCCGTTCTCCCGCATCCGGTCCATGAAGCGGAGGAAGCGGAACAGTCCCCTCGCGGTGCCCGCCTCGAACTGGCGCGCCCGGTCGTGCAGCGACCTCAAATTCGCTTGACGCTGCATGCCCCCGGCAAGACCGCCCGCCCAATCATAATAACCGGTCTCGCCGTAGATGCGCCAGATGAGGTCGGCCAGGCTGCCCTGGCGGGCAGCGTCCCGCCACTCGTCCAGCTTGCCAAGGAACAGCGACAGCTTGCGGCGCAGTCCTCCTTCCGTAAGCAGGTCGTCGGCTGCCTTGACAACCGCTTCGTAGAAGTAGCCTTTGCCTCCCCCGATCCGGATTCCGGCAAGCTCCTCGGCGTTCAGCCCGAACATCGGCGAGCGGAGAAGCCCGGCGAGCGGAATATCCTGATAAGGATTGTCCACGACCCGCAGCGCCGAAAGCATGACCTCCACCTCGACGGCGTCGAAGTATCCGCTGCCAAGCTCGGCGTAAGCGGGAATACCGGCAGCCTGCAGCTCCTCCATCAAGATGGGAGCCCAGGCTTTCGTCGCCCTCAGCAAAATGACGATGTCCCTCCAGGCAAGTCCCCGCTTGCCCTTGCGGTCATGAACGGCGAAGCCTTCTTCCCGCAGCTGCCGGATGCGTCCGGCGATATAGCGGGCTTCCAGCTGGGCGGTCTGCAGGTCGGCCGCTTCTTCCCGCTGCTCCGCTTCCGGCGATCCTTCCGCCTGCTCGGCCGGAGCTTCGCGGACGCTGCGCCCGCCGGTGCCTTCCCGGTCGATCAGCGCGAATTCGATCCGGTTGGCGCGCGGAGGATCCGGGTCGGGATACGTTGCCCCCAGCACCAGCTCGGCGGCTTCATCGTATTCCATCTCCGCCACGGATTCCCTCATCAATGCCTTGAAAACCGCATTCACTCCGTCCACGACCTGCAGCCGGCTGCGGAAATTCCGGGCCAGATCGATCCGGCGCCCGGGAGCCCCCGCATCCGTGCCTGCCGCCTCTGCCTCGCCGAGTGCCTCCGTTCGCCGGGCAGGCCGGAACAGACGGTATTTCTCCAGGAACAGATCCGGCTCGGCCAGGCGGAACCGGTAAATGCTCTGCTTGACGTCCCCGACCATGAAGCGGGTGCCGCCTTCTCCTTCTCCGGCGACTCCGGTCAGCAGCTCGACGATGGATTCCTGGACCCGGTTCGTATCCTGGTATTCGTCCAGCAGCACCTCGCGGAATTGCTTGCGGTAATCGAGCGCTGCGGCGGAAGGCAGATTGCTGCCCGGCCTGGAGTCGTCCGCCCGCAGAATCTGCAGGCAGTAATGCTCAAGATCCCCGAAGTCGAGAAGCCCCTTCTTCCGCTTGGCCAGCTGATAGCGCCCGTCGAACTCGATGACGAGCTCCGCCAGGGCGCGCATGAGCGGCGCCAGCTGCTCCAGCTCGGCCGCATACTGCTTGGCCGAGCGGCTGAACAGCTCCTTGCCGAGCTCATCCACGAGCGAGCGCGCTTCGTCCCGAAGATCCTTGACCCGCTCCTGAAGGCTTTTGTCGGCGTCGCCGCCTCGAACGGACTTGAGCCTGCCGAAGCCCCCCGCCAGCTGCCAGGCGTCCCGCCACTCGTCCCAAGGACGGGTTGCGACCGCTTCCGTCAGTCCGGCGACCAGACTCAGATCCTCCCGCAGCGTGTCGGCATAAACGGAAGGCCCTTCCGGCAAGAGCGCCATCCGAAGCGCTTCCTGAAGCGCAAGCCTGGCGCCGCCCAGCGCGAGCGCGATATCCGCCTCCAGCGCCGCGACCCAAGGGCTGCCCTGCAGCTCTTCCGGTCCGCCGGCGGAAAAAGCGGCCGCCATCGCACGGAGCCAATCATCCGGCCAAGGCTGCGACCGCGAGAAGTCGTAGAGCTGCTGGACAAGCCGGTACAAGGGCTCGTCGCCCTTCTCGCCGCCGTAGCGGTCCGCCAGGCGGAGGAAATCCCCGTCGCCGCCGGCATCTCCGGCATAACGCTCCTCGAACAGCTCGTCCAGCACTTCCAGCCGCAGCAGCTCGGCCTCCGTCTCGTTGGCGACCCGGAATCCGGGATCAAGGCCGATCAGCGGATAGTAACGGCGGATCACATCCAGGCAGAAGGAATGCAGAGTCGTGATGGATGCCCTGCCGAGCAGCGCCAGCTGACGCCGCAGATGCTCCGAGGACGGATCGCGTTCCAGAGCGGCCTCCAGAGCCGTACGGATCCGCTCCTTCATCTCCGCCGCGGCCGCCTTGGTGAAGGTGGCGACGAGCAGCCGGTCCACGTCGGTATCCTCCGATATGATGCGGATGATCCGCTCGACGAGAACGGCCGTCTTGCCGGAGCCGGCCGCGGCCGCGACGAGCACATCCTCGCCGCGAGCCGTAATGGCCCGCCACTGATCGTCGGTCCAGGTCGATCCTTCCGGTTTGGGAATGCAGCCTTCCATCGCCATCTTCAACTCCTCCTTCCATCTCCATTTTCATCCCGATCCGCCGTTCCTTTCAACGGGCTCATATCCCCGGATACCCTGTCCCGAGATGCGGGATCCATATCCCGGGGTGCGGATTGCATATCCCCGGGTGCAGGATCCATATGCAGGGGTTCGGAATTCATATCCGCGGCGCAAGCCGGCTCCGCCTGGGCTTCCGCCAGCTCCTCGAGCGACCGCCACACCTCTTCCTTGCCCGGAGTCCCGAGCTTCAGGTACTCGTTGGCCTCGTTGAGCGGGTCGAACTGGCATACCGGACGGTACGAGCAGAACTGGCAGGGCGTCTTGGAACCGAGGCGATAAGGACGGATGGCGATCTCTCCGTCCTTGACCGACTGTCCGATCGTCGCGATCGTGCGCCGCACCGAAGAGCGCAGCAGCTCCCACTGTCTTCCCGACGCCAGAGCCGAATCGCTGAGGAAGGTCCCGTCTTTCTTGAAGCCCGCCGGAAGCAGGTCGGAACGTCCTTCCATCGCGCCGTCCATCATGCGCACCGTGTCCGCGTCGTCGAGCAGCAGTCCGCGCATCTTGAAGCGCTTGAGCAGCATCGCCGCCGCTTCGTCCGGCTCAAGCCCCGACGGAACGCTGAGCACGGGATTATGAACGTGGAAATACAGGACGCCTGCCGGCTGCGCAGCGGAGCCCAGCCATTTCTCGGCATGCGTGAGCAGGACGTCCAGGTAGGTGAGCATCTGCAGCGAAAGGCCGTGCGAGACTTCCTCGAGGCGAAGCTGGGTCGCGCTGGACTTGTAGTCCAGCACCCGCAGCAGCAGGCCCTTGTCCGATCTGGCCGCGTCGACGCGGTCGATCCTTCCGATGATGCGGATGCTGCCTCCGTCGGGCAGCTCGATATCCAGCGGCGGCAGCGTGCCGTCCGGCCCGAAGTCCACTTCCAGCCCGACCGGCTGGAACTCCGCCCTGCGCGCATGCTCTCCCAGCACGACGGCGGCGCGGCTGACGATGTCCTTCAGCTTGCCGGCGATATACCGGTAGCGCCCGCTGCTGAGCAGAATTTCCGATTGCAGGCGGGGCGACAGCTCCTCGACGACCCGCCCGGATATCGCCTTGATCTCCTCGCTGCCCGCCCTGCCCCAGCCTTCGCCCAGCTCCGTGGCGACTCGGCTGAGCGCCGCATGGAACAGCTGGCCCATATCGGGCGCCTGAAGCTTGTACAGCTTGCGCTCCTTGAGCCCGAGGCCGTGAATCGCAAAATGCTGGAACGGGCAGGAGACGAACCTCTCCATCCGGGTGACGCTCGCCGTCAGCCGGCTTCCGTACAGCCGGTCCGCAGTCCGCCTGGTCAGCGCCGCCTCCTGGTTGGCGTAGCTCAAGGAATCCAGCATCGCCTGCAGCCTGGATTGCCACTGCGGCCGGACAGCGAACCAATTGTACGCATCCCGCCACAAGCCGGAAAGCTCTCCCCCTTCCATCCAGGAACGGATTCTCGGCATCAGGTAGGAGAGCGCGCGCTGCGGCAGCTCCATGTACTCGAGCAGCTCCCGCTCTCCCTCGTCCTTCTCCGGAAAGGCCGCCGCAGGACGGGATTCCAGCCAAGGATACAGCTTTCTCAAATGCCGGACATATTCGGAAGGATAGAGGCCCTTGCCTTCCTCGTCGGCTAGCGGCCAGCTGACCCAGAGCCCTTCCGAAGGAGACAGGAACGCCCTGTAGATCAAATAACGTTCATCGAGCAGCTTCCTTCTCATGCCGGGAGCCATCTCAAGCCCCAGGTCGCCGAGCGATTCCCGCTCCCTCTCGGTCAGCACGCCGTCTTCCTGCATGCGCATCGGCAGGACGCCGTCGCTCGCGCCGAGCACAAAGCTGAACCGGACATCTCCCGTCCGCGTCCGATCCATCGTTCCCACGACGACCTGATCCAGGGAAGGCGGCACGGCGGACAGCTTGAGGCTCTCCAGTCCCGTCTCGACCATGCCGGCGAACAAGTCCGCCGGCACCTCCTCTTCTCCCGCCATCTCCACCAGCTGATCCAGCAAGCTCATGACGCCGTCCCACAGCTGCCGGTGGATGCGGGCGGAGCCCGGCCTTCCTTCGGCCAGATCGCTCTCGCTGCGCCGCTCCAGCCTGGATGCGGCTCCAGACCGGTCCAGGAAATCGAACAGAGCCTCGCACATGCCCCGTATCGTCCCCGCCTTGGCAATCGCCCGCTCGAGCCTCGCCAGAGGCGAGACAAGCTCCTTGCGCGCCTTCAGCAGATCCTCGAATTCCGCCAGCCTGCGGGCATCAGCCTCCGCCGGCTCGTCCTCCACTCCGCCGCGCAGGAGAGGCTTCCAGCCCTTGGGGCTTTTCCACTGCCGTCCCTCGATGCCGGCGGCAAGAACGTAGTTTTCCAGCCGGTCGTAGCGCTCGCGGTCCATCCTGCCGTCCTCGGGAAACAGCATCTCCGTCTTGACGCAGCGGAAAACCGCTTCATGCTTCCAGCCGTACAGGACCGTCTCCAGAGCGGAGCGAATGAATTCGGACAATGGATGATGGAGGACGTCCTTGCTCTGATCCATGAAGAAGGGAATGCCGTAGTCCGTAAATACGTTATGGATGGCATCGTTGTATTCCGCGCTTTGCCGCACGATGACCGCCATTTCCCGCCAGCGCGCGCCCTTCTCCCGCGTCAGCCGGAGCATCTGCCTCGCGGCCGCCTCGACTTCCGCCCTGCGGTTCGCGGCTGCCGTCAGGACGACGGCATCGGCAGCCCCGGCCGATTCGAGATTCGGCATCGGGCTCCACCAGCCGAAGTTCTTCTCCAGATGGGCCAGCATGCCGGCCCGCTCATATCGCGGCGGCGCATCGGCAGGCAATGCGGCTGACGGATCGATCGGAACCGACAGCTCCTCGCTCAAAGCGCGAAGCCGGATATACGTATCCGCCGCCGGATGAAAGAGATCGAGCTCATGCGGACGGACGCCGTCGTCATAAGGCCTGTCCAGGCAAAGGGTTACCGTCACCTGCTCCGCATGCCGCAGCATGGATCCGAGGGCAGACAGCTCGTTCGGCGTGAAGCCGTTGAAGCCGTCCACCCAGATCCGCGCTCCGCGCAGGGAGCCGCAGTCTCCGAAGCCTTCCGCGAGATGGAGCAGATGATCCTCGTCGTCCATATACAGCCCGGCAAGCTCTCCGTCCAAGGCGCCGTAAATCAGGGACAAATCATGCAGCTTGCGCGAGAGCAGCGAGGCAGGGCCGCTCTTCGGCCCGTCTCCCAGCCTCGCCTCGATGTCGGCGGGACGGATTCCGTACCGCTTCCACTCCGTCAGCAGCTCGCCGAGCTTGCCGATGAAGCCTTGCTGGTCCGTGCCTCCCCGGAACAGCAACAGGTCGGAGGACAGCCGATGGACAATTTTGTGGAGAAGCATGTTCTTGCCGTTCTCGCCGACCGGGATGATCGCCGCCCCGCCCGTCTCCTGCATGACGCGCAGCGCCAGCCTGCGGAAGCTGAGCACCTGGGCGCGCAGGCTCGAGCGGATCGAGCCGCTGCCGAGCAGAGCGTATTCCGTCTGGAACGTCGCTTGCTCCGGAGTCAGCAGGATCAGCGGCGGTCCTCCGGGATCAGCGGCCAGCAGCGCCCGGATTTCGTCCAGGCAGGCCGAAGTCTTGCCGGTACCCGCTCTTCCTGTTATGATGCGAAGCCCCATGGGCCGAACCTCCTTGTACGGCTGTATTCGCGCCTGCAGCCATAGCTGCCGCGGCCGAGCGATATGTGAGCAGCCATAGCTGCCGCTGCCGAGCTACTTGAGCACCAGCCTCGTCCGGCTGTGCCCTTCCTTCGTCTTGCTCACTTCCAGCACGGCCGGGAACGCGTCCTTGAGCTCCTGGACGTGGGAGATGACGCCGATCATCCTGCCCGCCCGCTGCAGGTCCGCCAGAGCTGCGATCGCCCTTCCGAGCGATTCCTCGTCCAGCGAGCCGAAGCCTTCGTCGATGAACATCATCTCGATGGAGACCCCTCCCCGATGGGCCTGGATGACATCCGTCATGCCGAGAGCGAGCGCCAGGGAGGCGTTGAACTTCTCGCCGCCCGAGAGGGATTTCACGTCCCGGTTCTGGCCTGTGTAGCTGTCGTAGACGTCGAGGCCGAGGCCGCTTTGACGCCCTCTCGCCTCGAGCCGGCCGCTGCGCTCCAGCATGAACTGTCCGCTCGACAGCACCCGCAGCCGTTCGTTGGCGGCGTACAGGATCTGCTCCAGAAACTCGATGAGGATATACCGCTCGAAGGACATCTTCAGCACATTGTCGCCCTTGAGCATCTCGTGCAGATCGGCCACTTCCTCCAGCGCCCGCTCCGAATCCTCGAACCGGAGCGATGCCTCGCCGACCGCCGCCTTGAGAGAGGAGGCGGTCTCCGCGAGCTGCCTGCAGCGGCGCCAGCGGTTGTCCGCCTCCTCGCGGACCGCCTTGAGGCGATCCGCTTCGGCGGCCAGCTCCGCCGCATCGCCGCGCACGCATCCCTCCAGCTCCTTGCGCAGCTCGGCGACAAGCCGCCGCTGCGCGGCAAGCTCCGTCCGGTACGCTTCGAGGACGCGCGCCCCCTGCTTGCGCAGCTCCTCGTCCAGCCTTGCCTCCAGGTACTCGGCGCCGGAAGCGAAGCCCGCCGCCTCCAGCTCGAGGCGGAGACGCTCCGCGGCGTCTTTGCCGGCTGCGGCCGCTTCTTCGGCCTGCACGGCCAGCTGATCCAGGCGGGCGCGCGCCTCGGCAAGCCGGGACGAGCCTCCAGCCAGCCGCTCCCGCGCCGCCTTCAGCAAGCTGTCCATCCTGGCGCAGCGCGCCTCCAGCTCGGCCGCCATCTTCTCGAGCGCCGCCGCGTCGCGCAGCGGCTCCGGCACAGCTTCGAGCTCCGCATCCAGGCGGGAGCTCCGGGCGGCTATGTCCAGCGCCAGCGGCTGCAGCTTCTGCAGCAGCCTCTCCTTGGACGCCTGCAGCTCTTCCAGACGGCGGTCGCGGGCAGCGAGCGCCTCACGGAGCTCCTGCCGCTGCGTCTGCAGCGCTGCCAGCCTCTCGCATTCCGCCTTGAGGCCGAGCCCCTCGGCCAAAGCCTCCTGCAGCTGCAGGTCGAGCCGGTCATGGCCGATTCCGAGCGCATCCGCCTGTTGCCAAGCTTCCTGGCCGCGGCCTCGGGCCGCAGCCGCTTGCGCGGCTGCGGCGCTGAGCTCTCTTTCGACATGGAGCAGCCTCTCCTTGGCTTCCTGCAGCTGCTCGCGGCTTACGCCGCCGTCCGCGGCGGAAGCGGGAGCGGGATGCTCCGCGCTGCCGCATACCGGGCATGGCCGACCGTCATGCAGATGCGCCGCAAGCCTGCCCGCCTGCCCTTCGATCCAGCGCAGCTCCAGCTCTTCCGCATCGAGCCGCAGCCGCTTCGCGGCTGATTCATGATCCGCCTGCTCGCGTTCCAGCTCCGCCGCGAGCCGCTCGGTATCGGCCATCAGCTTCAGCAGCTTGTATTTCTCCTGCATGAAAGCGCGCCGCTCCTGCATCTGAGGCAGACGCTCCGCATCAAGCTCCAGCGCGCTCATCACGTCGGCCTGCGCGCGGCGCTGGATGCGCTCCTGCTCCAGCTCGGAGGCAAGCCGCTCCGCTTCGCGGCCAAGCCTCGCCTC